>JAILPS010000040.1 GCA_024699325.1 Lachnospiraceae bacterium
CCCACTCCTGTGGCAGTAGATGAATACTCTATAGCCCAGTAGTGACATTCGTTACACACGACATGGCCGATGCCCACATACGCCCATCTGCTATCCAGGGTATTCCTTCTGTGTCCCTGCTCGTCATAATACTCCTTATCCTTCTCAGCCAGACCGACAAATGCAAATTCCACACTGCTATGACCTGCAGCCAGGTTCTCTCCGGCCGCACTGTAGCTTAGTCCAAGCTCTGAATACACATCGTACCACTCTCCGCCGTTAGGTCTAGAATGTGCCCAGCGAACGGCGATCTCCGCCGCCCTCTGCATGGCAACCATCTCCAGGCCGTAGTCATAGCTGACAGTGCCAAGCCCTGTCACAACAGTTTGCGTCGAATTGTCTTCCTCCAGATACCAGGCATAGTCCGTGTAATTGTACGAGTCGATTGTTATCGGACTCTCCTGCGTGGACTGTCTGAACTGGTTTATATACGTCAACATGCTTCGAGCCTCGGTCTGACCGTAGGTCAGGTTAATATTCACAGTCTCCACCGAAGCCGCCGTGACTATCTGGGTCCCCGAAAGCGCGAGTGTAAGTGCCATTACCATAGCTAATAATCTTCTGTACGCTCTCCTCATAGATACCTCCATCTAATTAACACTAAAGATGTTCACCCCCAGTTACGAACCTTTCACTATAAGGACAATTCTATCACACAACGCAAGTTTTCTCAACAACTTATTCACTGACAGTGAAAATTTCAGAAAATTTTCACACAAAAAAAGTACAGACCGCCGAAGCAGTCTGTACTTCTCAGGTTACTATATAACCCGACACCCCCAATATCTATTCTCAGGCAGTCTCCAGTCCCACGATGACTGCGCCCTTCTCGGCGTAGAAACTGCACACCCCTCTTACAGGTCTGATGATCACCTCCGCCTTCGGGAAGCTCTCACCTATTGCACTTCTGACCCTGTCAGCTAACTCCTCATTCTCGCAGTGTGATATGCGGACCCTTCCGCCCGTATATCCAACCTTATCCATGTACTTCATAATGTTTGCGGCAATCGCTCTGTCGCCCCTGCCCTTGCCCCAGTTCTCCAGAGTTCCTTGATCCGTTGCAGTTCCAAGAACGCTAAGCCCCAGCGCTCCCGCGGCAGTGGCCATAAGCTTGCTCACGCGTCCGTTCTCCACCAGATTGCGGAAGGATTTGAGCGCGTAGAACGTTCTCGTGTGCTTCTGATATGTTTTGATACCCTCGCAGACCTGCTCAAAGCTTAGGCCCATGCGCTTCATTTCCACAAGTTTCTCTAGGAGAAGCTGCATCTCAGGTCCGATGGTTAGCGAATCCACCACCAGCACCTTCACTCCCGGATGCTCCTCCATGAATATGTCAGCCGCAACGCAGGCGCTGTTGTATGTTCCTGACAGGCCGCCCGTGAGGGTTACAACATAAACCTCCTCCGGAACGCTTCCGTCGTCGTTGTGAAATGCATCTATCCAGTCTCCGCTTGAAGGGCATGCCGTGAATGAGCGGCCCTTGTGTCTAAGGAAAAACTCTATCATTCTGTGTGTGCTTAAGTTCTCGTCATCTGTAAATGATTCATCCTCTGTTCTGATGGTGATGGCTGCAGTCCCAAATGAAGCCCCCTCTAACTCAAACATGTCACATCCGCTGTCTGAAACAAATCTTACCATAACACTTCTCCTTATGATGTATATGGCTTAATTGTAATTTTTCCGGCGATGTGATACAATAATCAAAATCGGCGTTTTTGTATATTTACAGGCAGTTTGCGAGGCGGCAGGCCGTTTCGCAGCAATGGAGCATTATGCATATCAAACTTAAAATGAACCACAAGACCAAATTCACGCGCATGTGCATAGCCGAGGCGATACTCGAGCTCATGGACAAGACTGAATTTGACAAGATCCGCGTCTCCGCCATAGTCAAGCGGGCGGGCGTAGCCAGAATGTCCTTCTACAAGCACTACACATGCCCGAAGGATGCTCTTGCAGACTACATGAAAATCATCATAAGTGAATATTTGGAGGAGACCGAATCGCCCGACAGTCAGGCCGTGTACATGAGCTACGAGCACATTCTGTACTCCCTGAAGTTCTACGACAGGTACCGCGATTTCTTCCTGAAGCTATACAAAAACGGCATGTATTCCCTGTTAATCGACAGCATCAACAGCTTCATGGTCGAAAACGTCTCGCTTGTCGAGCGTCTCTCCCGCTACGAGCTGTACGCCTACTCAGGCGGTCTTCTAAACGCATTTATACAGTGGGAATACGGCGGCAAAACCGACAGCGCCGAGGATGTCGCCAGCAAAATCTACGAATTATATTGTAAGGAGTAATCATGAATCTTAGAAACGGAAGTTACATAGCAATCCCCAGCATTTTAAATGTTGGCAGCGGAATTCTTAAGGATATAGGCCCCACACTTATGGCTCACGAGCTCGATAAGGTGGTCATATTTTTTGGAAATGGTCTGATAGGAATGTTCGGCGAGACCGTACTTGAATCCATGTCCAGAGCGGGCATAGAGGTTCTAAGCTACTGTGAGCTCGACGATGTAAATATTGACGAGATCACCTCCATAGCATTTACACTTCCAAACACCACAAAAGCGGTCATCGGCATCGGAGGAGGTAAGGTAATCGACGCCGCCAAATACATGGGTTTCCTGCGGCAGATGCCATTCATAAGCGTGCCCACCTCATCCTCAAGCGACGGTTTCTCAAGCGCTTCCGCATCCCTGTTGGTTGACGGCCGCAAAACCACGGTTCCCGCGGCCATGGCCTACGGAATAATTGTGGACACATATGTTTTAAAAACCGCGCCGGAGCGCTTCCTCTATTCAGGAATCGGCGACATGGTGGCCAAGATCACAGCAGTTTACGACTGGTTCTTCGAAGTTGAGCACGGAGTTGGGCGCATCAACGACATGGCGGTCATGATCGCCAAGAAGGCAGTCAACAGCTTTGTCAGAACACCATTTAAGGATATTCACGAGAACCTGTTTTTGAAGGAGTTGGTTGACTCCCTCGCCATGAGCGGCATCGCCAACGAAATCGCAGGCGGCAGCGCTCCCACAAGCGGCAGCGAGCACTTAATCAGCCACGCTCTTGATAAGTATTCAGAACACCCTAATCTTCACGGCGTTCAGGTGGGCATAGCCACCCTGATAATGGCCATCGTTCAGGAACACCGCGATGTCCGTGTGCGCCAGATCCTGACAGACACAGGATTCTTAAGCTTCTGCGAGACACAGAACCTCGATGTGAATGACTATCTGGACGCCATCGACAGAGCCCCTTCCATGAAGCCTGCGCGCCACACCTACCTCCACGAGGAGAAGTACCGCGCCCGCGCCAAGGAAGTACTCCTGACCGACCCGGATTTAAAACGTGTTTTCCACCTGACATAAAACAGGGCACCCGGCTGCAACCGGGTGCCCTTAACTATTATCCCCTAATCCTGTCAGAAACCAGAAGGATGGCATATATAAACAGCCAGCACCCTGCAACCGCCACCAATATCTCCAACAGCGGAAGCACAAGCGTAAATATCATAAGCCGCCTTATTATCGTGGCAAACAACAGCATGAATATTACAGAGAAGTAAACGCCGAAAAAGGTTGCTCTGAGCAGGATGAAGAATATCTCCAGCCCCGTAACCGCGCTTCTGTCTCTTCGCCTCATACCTATGTCTGACAGCATCCTCTGATAGTTCTCGCCTCTTTTTCTGTAAAAATACCAGATATACACGATGGAACAGACTATAATCACAGATACCGAACCCAGTATCAGAAGTATCAGCATTCCCACCTTCTGCATCACCTGGTTAATCACGCAGTACATCATACCGCCCTGGGTCAGTTCCAGTTCACCGAATGAAGCATCCGCAAACTCAAACTCCATATGCAGCAGTTTCTCGATATATCTGCAGTTTTGGGCATATTCACCGTAATCCCTGTAATAGTACCTGGAGGATATGTCGTAGATGGAAAACTCAGCCTCATCCTCTTCTAAAATGTTTGCATACACATGTTGTATATAACAGTTTAGCCAAAAGCCCGTCTCCCTGATTCCTAAAACTTCATCGTCAAACACTCCGCTGATTACATAATCCTCAAAAACCATCCTCTGACCGTCTTCAACCATTATGCTAAGCTTATGTCCTATCACATCCTGTGGCTCATCATTTATGCCGTATGTCTGAAGGAAATACCTGTCAACCATAATTTCCCCGGGCTGTGAGGGATATTCCCCGACAAGAAAACTGTCTGTTTTACCACATACAAGCTCCGGGAATACATTGAATCCTTCCCTGTATCCCCCATACATCACAGAACACTTTTTCCCCAGATCCCTGTACCCCTTAGATATCGGATCCTTCACTCCAACGTAGCCATATGTCTCGTCATCTATCCTAAGGACAATATGCCCCGCATCACTTCCCTCGTAATACTCTTCATCTGACTTTAATTCAAAATTCAGCATAACAGAAAAACAGGCCGCATTATTCTTAGCCGCCGTCTCTGCGGCATTCGTAAGCACTGCTTCGTAGTCCAGCTCATCCACAGGACAGTCCCAGTCGCTCTGGTACATATAGCAGTCATTCAAATGGTTTTCATTGTAATCATTTACATAGCCTACATAGGATATATAGATAGTCGTGAAGCATATGACAAGCATAAATATAAATGACAGGCCAAAAACCATCTTCCAGGCCATCTTGCTGCCCGCTCTCAGGTTCCAGCGCGCCACCCTTAATCTGTCCATCATTCTCATGCTCTGGCCCTCCACTGTCTCTCAAATGTGAAGAAGATAAGCACTATGCTTATCAGACCTATGCCAATGATGTATGCAGGCGAAAAACAGCTAAAGCCAAGCGATATAAGCATGATTCTGTGCAGATACGCGTTAATCTTATCCACACATACAGCCACAGCCGCCACAGCCACCAGTATTGCCAATATACTCCTGAATGCGAAAACCATGAAGAAAATACTTCTAAGTATGCTTTTTCTGCAGCCCAGGCCGGACATCATTCTCAGATACTTCTCTCTGAGCATCAGTCTCATGGATATAGAGTTGGAAATATTGTTGAGCATGATTATGAACATAACCACTCCAAGTGCCAGAAAAGTTATCTGTCCAAAAAATATGTAATTGACGATCTCGTCCAGCTCACTGTTCCATATATCCCTGCCATCCATAATCGCAAGTATTTTAATAAACCATATATCACTCAGATTGTCTCTGTAGCCATATGCATCCCCATTCTCGTAAAATTCAATATCGCGAAAGCCCTGTTTCTCAAGTTCCGGTATATCATCCTGTGAATACCCAAACAGAGTGAAGCCGTATCCATGACTATACATAGGAGCCATGTATCCGCTTAAAACATCGTCCAGCTCAAAGGATACCGTAAACAGCAATATCACTATAGTAAAAATCAGCGCCTGAAGTCCCACAGATATAATGTTCTCCAGACAGCCGAACCTGTACTCTCTAAATACGAGTCGTAACTTATCTGAGTTTTTCATGCTCTATAATACTACCATCCTTCAATGTAATAATCTCGTCCGTAAGCTTTGCGTCATCCAGACTATGTGTTATAAGCACCACTGTTTTGCCGGCGTCACACTGTTTTCTCAGAAGTCGCATGACATTCTGGCTGTTTTCCCAGTCCAGATTGCCGCATGGCTCATCTGCAAATATTATAGATGCATTGTTCACGATGGCTCTTGCAATGCTGACGCGCTGCTTCTCACCGCCGGACAGATTTTTCACAAGAGAAGACTTCTTATCGCCAAGCTCAACAGCCTCCAGTGCCGCCTCCACTCTCTGCGCTCTGTCCTTTTTGTCAACTCCGGCTATCATAAGCGCAATCTCAACATTCTGGTATACAGTGTACATTTCCTCCAGAAAATAGTCCTGAAAAACAAAACCAATCACCTGATTGCGATAATCTGCGATTTCATTCCGGCTCAGCGAATAGATATCCTTGCCATCAATAACAACCTTGCCATCCGTCGGCTCAAGCAATCCTCCCAGTATTTTAAGCAGGGTAGACTTACCGCTTCCACTTCTTCCGACAATACTAAAGAAGCGTCCGCTCTCCACATTTATGCTCAGTTTGTTAACCGGCCATATCTCCCTGTCGCTGTCCATAAATTTTTTTGAAACATTTTCAGCTATTATCATATCAATTCTCCCAAGCCACCCCAGCTAATAATTGCAGTTTAAATCGCATTCCTGTGAAATAAATATTGATGTTTTTGTTGATAACATTAAAATCATAACCAATATATTATATCATTTTCCACAATATATTTTCAACTGTAACACATTACAAACTAAAATATAAATATATTCCTTGCCTGCTAACAACTATAGATTTGTTCCAAGAATCGTATTCAAGCCCTAATCCCAGCAACGACCCAACCACCAGCGTAAATTGATAATTAAAGGTTCCGGTTTTACTAAACTGACCATCTGAATAGTCAATACAGTATGCATTGTCTACAAAATATTTATTAAGATTTGAATAATCCTCAATTTCCTCTTTAGTCAACTCAGCTACATTTTGTTCAGTAATAGCTTTAACATGTTTTTCAATAGCTTCTTTAAACACTTCATTTAAGTCAATATTACTAAATCGAATCGTCCCATCCTCCACCACAAGTACAGCAGAAGGATAATCATCGTTATTCACTATCTTGTATGTTCCATCCGCAATCTTACCAGAGTCTATCGTAAAATAATATATAATTCCTATCAAAACAAATACCATAAGTAAAGCCATTATCACCTTTTTTTCATACATCATCCTCTCCCTCTATTAACTCTTTATTCTCTGCTAGTATTTAACCTTGTAGATAATGAATCTTCATAAATTTGTCAATATATTATCGATTTATTTCATTTTTCAAACGTAAGGTTTATCCCCGCTCTCATTACAGTAATACTTTTCGCTTGAGCATCGTAATTGATACTAAAACCCCGTCCAATCCCAATCTCAGCATAACATGCATAATTATATGTAAAGGTTCCTGTTTTAGTACCATAGCTATAATCTATCTCGTAAAAATCATCCACAAAAATTCCATTAAGATCCGATAGCCTATTTTTTTCCTCCTCACTCATATCGTCTATCATCCCTCTGTCTATCAGTGTGTTCAATTCATTTATCAGTTTATCTTTATAGATTTCATTGAGGTCAATATTTCTAAACACTATATTGCCGCCTTTAGCCTCTATGTAAGCGTCAGGATAATCATCGTTATCCACTATCTTGTATGTTCCATCCGCAATTACATCACTATTTTTGTAATAATAATATGCGCAAACCACAATAACCAACATAAGTACAATAACAACCGGTAAGATAATCTTTTTTTTAGTATTCATCATACTCTCCTTATAAACAATATTCGCAGCTTTTACTAATATATCTTAAATTTGAAATATAATATTTTCCCAAAATCAATACATGGAACTTCCTATTTTTATGGCCAGAAAGTTCCATATATTATACCTATAAGTGGGATATCACAGTTATTCTATTTTAATATTTAACAGAATACGTATCATATGTTGTCCTATAATAAGATCATATCAATTCTCCCAAAACCGCCCCACCTAAGACTTACAGTTTTAAGCCGCGTTTAGCCCCACATTGTTATTCCTTTTTAAATACAATTCTGATCGTATCACTGGTAGTACATCCAACCTCGATTGTCTTGTCTAAGCTATTGTAGAATAATACAACACCAAACAAATAACCTGTACCATACACATATATATATTCAAAAGTCCCTTTTTTAATAATAGTAAGGTTAGTTTCATCCGTGACAAAAACATTCTGGACAAAATGCTTGTTGAGATCCATAAATTCAGCCACTTCTTCCTCCGTATAATTTTTACATCTCTCACGCATAACAAGGAGTGGCTCCTTATAGTAATCATTCAGGTCAATATCCTCGAACTGTAAACTATCATCAGTCACAATTATAGTGGCGTTCGGATACTCTTCACAACCCACTGCCTTGTATGTTCCGTTGGCAATCTTATTGCCGCTGGATGTGAAAAAATATATCGCTCCACCTAAAACCGCAAGCATTAAAACTACTACTACCGCTATGATTACTTTCTTTTTCATACACTATTCTCCTCGTATAATCATCTTTAGACAGATTAATATATTCTATTTAATCTGTCAATTCTTTTTTATACTATTTAGACTTATTGATTGTTAAACATTTAACTTTCACAATATGTACGTACAAATCCCCCACAAAAAACTAAAAAACCTCCACAGCGGATATTTTCGCCGTGGAGGTGTATAATATTATTATCTCTTGCCCTTATGCAGGTGATATGGACATGGCCAGAATGCCAGCATTGAGGCTGCAACATTGATGGCGATGCATATCAGAAGTGGAACAACATAGTTGGTAGATGAAATACCTATTATGAATATAACTGCTACAGGCAGGAATGGTATGGCTCTTATCAGTGACTGAAGCATGTTTGATATATAAATCGGGAGGTAGTTTGCAACCACCAGATTCACCACCAGCGCTGTCATTCCGAAAAATAGATGCATGGAAACGAACAGCAGATATAACAAAACTGTGAGGAGAGGATCGCCGATACCTATTCCCAAGACAATGCTCGCCGGTATCAGATCGATTGCTCCGTCCACCATCTGGCCGAGCATGCCCCAGCCGAGAAGTGCAGATGGTTTTTCAGGTATCATGTATATAAAATTCTGACTAAGCTCTGCCTGAAGCGGATTCATGAAGCTTCTGAAGAACATAGCCATCAACGTGGCTACAGACGCTATGATTGCGATAACTATTCCGTCATCCACATTGGCCAGATATTTCATAACTCCGACTAAACCGACCATCATCCACAGATAGAAGCTGCAAGTGGTGCTGTACAGACCACCCAGAGGATGCATTCTCTTGCGGTTAAGCATGGTCTTGCCGAAGAACACCTTCGCGCCCTCGTAGCCGTCAAACACAACCGCCCTGTTGCGTCTCTTCTCCCACTTCTTTGCGTCTGCCTTGCCCTCATGACTTACGCCGAAGTTGGTGCCTCCGGCTGCCACATTCTGAGCGGCCTCCTGAATGTTTGCAATCTCTGTAGCTGAAGCCAGTGCATCCTCATAGAAGTCGCATGGTATCTGCCAGGTCACATACATGAGCACTCCTGTGCCGACAAGTGTGACTACAAGCATCATAATGCTTAGAAGCATTTCGCCCTCGACAGCATATATACAGCTGGCTGTGAGCCATCCGCAGAACGGAACAGATATGGCAGCGGTTGAAGTAAATGCTGCATTTACAGAGTCAAAATATCCCCAGCCGAGAAGATATTTGAGTACTACCGCAGCTATAGCGGGAAGTACCATTACAAATAATCCGTATTTAGACAGAAACTTCTTGATCTTGGGATGATTCTGAAATGCCACATACGTGAAAACACTAACCATCTTGCTGACCAACTGCAAAACTATGTAGGCAATAACCATTATGACGGCTGCCCTGATTGGAAGTCCTGCATTACCAACAAGATTCGGCATCTGAAACATGATATACAATCCGCCCAACATTGCCGTACCAATCTGTCCGATCATCCTGAACATCAGAACAGACTGTGGTCGATTCGGCGATGGAAACAGGAAGTTGATATCCGGCATCAGGAATATGCTGGCTCCATTTTTAGCACCGCCCATGATGCCAAGCCCTATAAACAAAAGCGCCAGCATATATACCACGATTGAAATTATAAGATTGCCGACATTGTGCGGAACAAAATTCTCGATAAAATACAAACCATCTTCGGTCTCAACAAATTCTATATCGCCCTTAGGAACATAGGTTGCGAGATCCACATAGTGATTTTCTTCCTCTTCTTCCTCGGAAACACTGGTTTCTCCGTCATCGACATATTTATCTACGACTGTTCCCACAACTATGCCGATAACAAGACAAAGAGCAAATATGCCGATCATAGCAGCGACTACTTTCCACGCTCTTTTTATACCGTTAATGAACGTGTGCCACATGTACCAGAGAGCTAAACCTAACATTTTCATGGCTTATTTCTCCTTATTCTCTTCTTCTGGGGCACTCTCTGACATATCCTCGCCAGACAATCCCTCTGTAATCTCAAAGAATACTTCCTCGAGAGTCTTATTCATCTCCTGAAGCTGCTCGTGGGTTACATTGCCCTTAACCTGACCCTTCTGCATGATGATGGCGTGATCCCAGAGCTGGTCCATGCTGTCAATGATGTGCGTGGAGATAAACAGGCTCTGTCCGTTCTCCTTCATCTCATGCATCATTTTCTTGAGCTCCTTGATTGCGTGTGGGTCGAGACCGATCATCGGCTCGTCCATAAGTAAGAGGGCCGGCTTAGGAAGCAGCGCACAACAAAGTGACAACTTCTGCTGCATACCCTTGCTTAGCTCATCGCCGAACTTCTTCTTTTTGTCGGCCAGCTCAAATCTCTCTAATAGTTCATTCTTATAATCTGTGTAATCCTTGAGTCTGTACGCCTTAGCCACAAACTCCATATGCTCATCAACTGTGAGGTTTGCGTAGAGAGAAGGAATCTCAGGCATGTATCCAATAATCTTCTTAGCCTCGAGCGACTTGTTGTTATAGCCGTTAATCTTAATCTCTCCGCTGTATTTTAGGAAGCCAATGATGGACTTCATAATCGTGCTCTTGCCGGCACCGTTTGGTCCGAGAAGCACATGAATTCCACCCTCCGGCAGGAAGAAAGTCACATCATCGCAGGCCTTCTCCTTCTTGTATTTTTTGGTTACGTGATTTACCTCTAACATAATATGTCCCCTTTATATTTTGATTGCCGGATCCTATCTGGCATTTAAATAGCATCCTTTCGGATGCTATTATTAGTATTGTAATTGTCTGAGTATTGCCTCAACCTGAAGTATTGCGTCATTGACCTGGGCTCTGGCTCTGTTTATCTTATCCTGAACCATCATGTCCGCAAACAGTCCGTCCCAGAAGTAATCTGCAAACGACAAAAAGTCGCTGGAGCCGACATTGATATTCATGTGCATGCTCACGTCGTTAAGCTCGCGGCTGAAGGTCTGCAGGTCGTACTTAGCCTGCTCCACGTAGCGCTGTGCGTTATCCATCTTCGAATGTTTTACAAATGTTGTCAGGAAGCCGCCGCCAAACATATCCGCCATGCCCCAGCCTCTCGCTCTGTCTAACTCGTTCTTGGCCGCATACAGACTGTTAAGCGCCCTGTTTCCAGCCGCTATGGCCTCGCGTCTCTCCGCCTCGTAGTCGTAAACGCTTCGATTGTTGCCGTTATAATTATTATAGCCGTTGTTGTAGCTATTATTATATCCGTTGTTGTAACGGTTGTTGCCGTTGTTATAGCGGTTATTGTTGCCGCCGTAATATCCACCATTGTCAAAATTCATAAACATTCCTCCGTCATGACTAAACGTCGTCACATAGAACTATGATAGCACTATCTTGCACCTAAAATGTTTTTTATCTGTGGAGAAATTCTGAACAAAACCTTAACTTAATACTCCTTCTCCACATTTGTAAGCCCAAATGTGCGCTTGAATTCTTCCAAATCCTGCGCATCTCTTATAAGGCCATATTCCGTAAACTGCCCGGTCGCCCTGTCCTTAAACCCTGCCACCTGCTCACCTGTGCAGATGGAACACCTGATAACAGGCCTCATGGTCTTAGGATCATACTTAATATGGTTTAACAGTGTTTTCTTCTTGTTCCAGAACATATTTCCTCCTAGTTGTACAGTTTAAAATCCGTCTCCACCAGCTTCTCGCCCTCGTAGCGAAGCTTCATGGTGAAGAAGCCTCTGTCGCGGTTTAACTCCTCGAAGAACAGCTTGTCACCCTCCCAGATCGGCAGGTCACACACCTTGCTCTTGTCGACCCACTCCAGGGTGCCCTCGTTGCACTCCCCTATCTCACCCGTATAGCCTGTGGCCGTGAAGATGTACATGTACTCCCCCTCGTATTCGTCAGACAGAAATGTCACAACGGCGCGGAGCCTGTAATCCGTGAGCGTGAGCCCTGTCTCCTCGTAGGTCTCACGTATAGCGCACTCCTCAGGCGTCTCGTTTTCCAAGAATTTGCCGCCCACGCCAATCCATTTATCCTTATTGATATCGTTCTTCTTCTTGACGCGGTGCATCATCAGATACGCTCCGTCCTTCTCTATATGAACCAAAGTAGTGTTTAACATAGGCTCTTTTATAACCTCCTTATGTAATATAATATATTCTTTCGCCTCATAATTCAATATTATTGTAGATATAAATGCAGATTATCGACAACTGATAACTATTATCAAAAATACCTTATTGATAAATTTTGTCCATTAAGACTGTTGCGTTTATAAATGTTTTATGGTAAAAACTTGTTCGTGGGTTAGATGAGACTAACTTACAGGAGGGAGAAGCAACATGCCGGTTAACGAGATCCTGCAGTTTAGAAAACAGGCCTCTCATGTGTCAAATATGTCGCTGATGTTAGCCATGCACTGCGCGCCTCTTTTAAAGGGTCGCAAGATTGCAAACATATTTACAGTTGACCGCACGGACTTCGCAGGAATTGAGGAGCTGCTTGCCGGCACGCTCATCAGATACCGTTTCCTGAAGACTAGCAAAAACAGAGTGATATTATTTCTGTATCGGCGGGAGCGTTTACATGGTTATCTCACCACTCCCGAGGTTTCAGCCTTCCTAAGGAAGCTTGGTTATCAGACCAGGGACTTCGGGATGATGATGAACCATCTGTCATCGAGAATGACGCTCTACAGCGATGGAAGCGCAGAATTTCCACACGAGATTGGATTGTTCTTAGGCTATCCGCTCTCAGATGTCTTGGGTTTTCTCGACGGAAGACAGTGTGAGATGATTGGCTACTGGAAGGTTTACGACCATGCACAGAGTAAGCTCAGGCTGTTCAACCGCTACGATGAGCTTAGAGATCAGGCTGTTAAAGAGGTTTTAAACGGCAAATCCATAAGGGAAATCGCCGTATAAAATATTATATTTTTGGAGGATTTTGATAATGAGTACAGTTTATATTGTTTACTGGAGTGGCACAGGTAACACAGAGGCTATGGCACAGGCTGTCGCTGCAGGTGTTACAGAGGGCGGCGCTGAGGCTGTTGTCTGGAATGTTTCTGAGGCAGATATCGAGGCAGTTGCTGGCGCGAAGGCTATCGCTCTTGGATGCCCATCCATGGGAGCTGAGCAGCTTGAGGAGTCTGAGATGGAGCCATTCATGACAGATCTTGACGGCAAGATTTCCGGTAAGACAGTTGGACTGTTTGGTTCATATGGCTGGGGAGCCGGTGAGTGGATGGAGGACTGGGTTAACCGTGTCAACGCAGACGGCGCTACTGCTCTTAACGGCGAGGGCATCATCTGTAACGGTGCTCCTGATGCTGACACTCTTGAGAACCTTAAGGCTCTCGGAAGAGATCTCGCAGCCAACGCATAATAATCGCTTACTAACTACCAAACCCTATACATAATGAAGAGGAGTCCTGTCGTCCGCAGGGCTCCTCTTTATTTAGCATATTAGTCATCTAGAATCTGGAAAATATAGAATTTGAGATAATAGCTCTCCTGTGCGCCCCACAGTATGGGGTGGTCGGGTGCCTGGTTTCTGGCTTCGACCATCTTGAGGCGCTTTTTGGTGGCTTTGGCGGCCTCGGTCATCATTTTCTCAAACAGCTCCCTGGTCATGAAATGTGAACAGGAGCATGTGGCGAGATATCCACCCTCCTTGACCAACTTAAGTCCTCGCATGTTGATCTCTCTGTAGCCCTTGATGGCATTCTTGACAGATTCTCTTGATTTGGTAAATGCGGGCGGGTCTAATATTACCAGGTCGAACTGCTCTCCTGCCGTTTCGAGGGCCGGGAGTAGTTCGAAAACGTCCGCACATTTAAATGTTGCGGTGTCCTGAAGACCGTTTAGAGCGGCGTTTTCAGTCGCCTGATCGACTGCTAACTGGCTTGCGTCGACTCCCAGCACACTTGCAGCACCTGCCATAGCTGCGTTTAATGCAAATGAGCCCGTGTGTGTGAAGCAGTCTAACACCTTCGCCCCCTTGGCCATGGGCCAGATGGCGCGTCGGTTGTACTTCTGGTCCAGGAAGAAGCCGGTTTTTTGCCCCTCGGCTATGTCCACGTAGTATTTGACAGTGTTCTCGGTTATCAAAACCTTCGTGTCAAACTCCTCGCCTATAAAGCCTGTGACTGTGGCAAGCCCCTCCTTCTTGCGCTCCTTCGCATCGCTCCTCTCGTACACGCCGCGAATGCTAAAGCCGCGCTTATTAAGCTCCTCCTTAAGGATGTCCACTATGTCAAGCTTCAGCCTGTCCATGCCGAAGCTTAACGCCTGGATTACCAGCACATCCTCAAACTTGTCAACTGTAAGTCCCGGGAAGAAGTCGGCGTCGCCAAATATCAGCCTGCAGCTGCTTACATCCACGGTTTTAATTCTGTAATCTATGGCTTTGGCAATCCTGCTTCTTAGGAAATTCTCGTCGATATCCTCTATTTTTCTGGACATGACGCGTATCCTTATCTTGGAGTTTGGGTTTATAAAACCAACTCCGAGGGGATAATCGTTAAATGCATACACTGCCACGAAGTCTCCCGGCTTCACCGTGCCAATCACTGCGTCTATCTCGTTGTCAAACACCCAGCAGCCGCCTGCACTGAGCGTTCTGCCCTCCCCCTTCTTCAGGGTTACGCGGGCCTTAATCTCTGTATCAGCTCTCATATTATTCTCCGCAAAACCTACAAGTGCTGTGGCACTGCCACAGCACTGTGTTGACTATTCTTCCACTGTCTCTGGATTCACTGTGGCGATAAACAGCTCACTTAACTGCTTGTCATCCACAACATTTGGAGCCTCGCTCATAAGATCTGAGGCATCCTTAACCTTCGGGAATGCGATTACGTCCCTGATGTTGTCTGTCTGAGCCATGAGCATGATCAGACGGTCGAGGCCGTATGCCAAACCAGCGTGAGGCGGTACGCCGTATTTAAATGCGTTGATCAGGAAGCCAAAACGCTCCTGCGCTGCCTCAGGGGTAAATCCAAGTGCCTCAAACATTCTCTCCTGAACATCGCTCTGGTGAATTCTCACTGAACCGCCGCCGATTTCATAGCCGTTTAAGGTGATATCGTAGGCCTTCGCGCGAACTCTGCCCGGGTCTGACTCCAGATACTGAAGGTCCTCGTCCATAGGCATGGTGAATGGATGGTGCATGGCAACCCATCTCTCCTCCTCCTCGGACCACTCAAACTGAGGGAACTCGGTAATCCATAAGAACTTATAATCGCTAGGATCTGTGAGGCCTAACTGCTTAGCCATCTCACATCTGAGTGCTCCGAGCACGTTCCACACAATCTTATTCTTGTCTGCTGCAAACAGAAGAAGGTCGCCGTTCTCGCCGCCCATAGCCTTAACGATGGCTGCCATCTCCTCTTCCTTCATAAACTTCGCGAAGCTGCTCTTTAAAGTTCCGTCCTCGCCTATGCATATATAGGCCAGACCCTTCGCGCCGTAACCCTTGGCAAAATCAACCAGAGCGTCAATCTTCTTGCGAGGCATTGCCCCCTGACCCTTGACGTTGATACCGCGAACGGTTCCGCCATTCTCAACAGCGCCCTTAAACACTACGAAATCGCAGTCCTTAACTATGTCTGTGATGTTGACAAGCTCCATTCCAAATCTTGTGTCAGGCTTGTCTGAACCGTATCTGTTCATGGCCTCTGTCCAGCTCATTCTCGGGATAGGAAGCGCAATGTCAACTCCTATAACCTCCTTAAACAGTCTGGCGAGAAGCTTCTCGTTAACCTCTATAACGTCGTCGATGTCCACGAAGCTGAGCTCCATATCGATCTGTGTGAACTCCGGCTGACGGTCCGCTCTCAAATCCTCATCTCTGAAGCAGCGCGCAATCTGGAAATATCTGTCGAAGCCTGAGCACATAAGGAGCTGCTTGAAAATCTGTGGTGACTGTGGAAGCGCGTAGAACATTCCAGGGTGAATTCTGGAAGGCACAAGATAGTCTCTTGCTCCCTCAGGTGTTGACTTACATAACATAGGTGTCTCAATCTCTAAGAAGCCCATCTCTGTCATAGCCTGGCGCACAAGTGTTGTCACCTTGCTTCTCATCATGATAATCTTCTGAAGTTCAGGGCGGCGAAGGTCTAAGTAGCGGTACTTAAGTCTTAACTCCTCTCTTGTCTGTACGCCGTCCTCAACAGGAAATGGAGGTGTGAGCGCCTCTGCAAGAACAGTAAGGCTCTCTGCCACGATCTCGATATCTCCTGTCTTAAGGTTTGTGTTGACTGCGCCGCTTCTCTTTGTAACCTTACCTGTGACGGCGATTACGAACTCGCTTCTGAGTGTCTCAGCCTTCTCAAACCCCTCTGTGCCTATAACAGGCTCATCAAAAACAATCTGTAAAATACCTGAGCGGTCTCTTAAGTCCACAAAAATCAGACTTCCGAGATTACGTCTCTTCTGAACCCAGCCCATGACTGTCACGGTCTGGCCTATATTTGCATTAGATACTTCAGTCGCTCTGTGTGTGCGGTGAAGTCCCTTCATGGATTCTGCCATAATATGCCTCCAAATTATATATAAAAATCAGTCTCTATCATAACCCCTTGATTTTCTTTTGTAAAGTGAAACTTGCTTGACACGGCGCCCATTCACGCTTAAAATTAGTCTGATGGCCGCGTGTATCACTTAAGAAGCGACCACACACTGTCAAAGGAGCAAACCATGAAACTTCGCAAGGGATTTATCACACATAACACTAAGGACCAGCAGATCATGGTCGGCGTCGGCAAGGCCGATTTTTCCGGCATGATTAAGAGCAACAAAACAGCTGCTTTCATCATAGATTGTCTTAAGACCGAGACCTCCAGAGAGGAGATTCTCGCCAAGCTCAAGGACAAGTTCGACGGTCCTGAGGATGTCATGCGTTCTGACATCGATAAGGTCATTCAGGCGCTTAGAAGCGTGAATGCCCTGGAGCAGTAAACACCAGGCACTGTATCACTCCTGTGAGAACAGTGCCCTTTTTCTGTCTATCATCTCGTCTATTCTCTCGAAATATGACTTGATATCCTTGACATTTTCCGCTCTCTCTATGCGGCCGTTTTTAAAAACCGCCTTGGATGTGGCTCCTGCGCCGCACGCCACAATCGACTGCTTCTCCTCCATGATGAGGATGTTGTAGATTCCGGCCTTGCCGTCGGCTGCATATCCAACATTTTCAAAATTCCCGGCCATATTCTTCTGGCGGTACAGATAGTAGGGCTTAAGCCCCATCTCCGCGGCGTATCTTGCGGTGAGCTCCATCTGCTCGCTGGTGTTTTCGTATGCGTAGGAGGCGTATTTCTCCCTCTCGAGGTTAAGCCTGCTGCTTCTCTTAATAGCCAGAGAGTGAACCGTGAGATTGTCAGGTCCTAACTTCTTAATCTCCTCCATGGTGTGGCGAACATCGTCGATGCTCTCGTCCGGAAGCCCCATGATTAAGTCCATATTGATGTTGTCAAAGCCCATGCTTCTGGCCTGCTTAAACACTCTCACCACGTCCTCCACCCTGTGATAACGTCCGATTATGTCCAGGGTCTCCTGCTTCATGGTCTGGGGATTGATGGAGATTCTGTCCACCCTGTGGCGTTTAATTGCCGAGAGCTTCTCCTCGTCCAGACTGTCAGGTCTTCCGGCCTCTATGGTGAATTCCAAGAGATCACTCAAATCAAAATTCTTCTCCACGATATCGCAGAGCCTGTCTATCTGATATGGAAGAAGTGTTGTGGGAGTTCCGCCGCCAACGTACACCGTGTTAAGCTTCCTGTCCCTAAAAAACTCCGCCGTAAACATAAGCTCCTTCTCCAGGCAGTCTAAGTAGCTGTCCACCTGGTCATGAAAAACGCTTATGGGATACGCTGTAAATGAGCAGTAGAGGCATCTGGACGGACAAAATGGTATGCCGATATAGAGGCTGTAACCCCTGTCGTAGTCAAGCTTTTCTAAGAGACTCTTCTCGCGCCTTGCTATGTCAAGCGCTAAGAGGCTCTTCTCAGGGCTCACCAGGAGCTCGTCCTCCATGTGGCGAAGTATCTCCTCGTCCCCCGCCCCGTTTTCAAGCATTGCCATGGGAATCTTCGTGGGCCTTATGCCTGTGAGTGTTCCCCAGGGAAGCGTTTTGCCCGTAAGGCGTGAAAACAGGATGTAGAGAGCGTCCTTGACTGCTGTTTTAGCGTAAACCGCCTCGCCCTCTGTAAAGCTCTGGCTGACCGTCTCGGTGGCCACGCTGACACTTACATTTCCTTCGCTCCACTCTATGTTTATGCTAAAATCCTCTGCCTCCGGCTGTGTCTGGTCGTTGTAGACCATGTTTTCCCCCGGATAAAATGCCATGACCAGTCCTCGTATATCATACTCGAACCGGTCAATGTTATTAAATATTCTAATCATCAAACTCTACCTACAAAACCCGCGCATGGGTTGTACTTCTTCTCGTGCTCAATCGTTGTGGTTCCCATGTGCCCCGGATACACCACTGTGTCATCAGGAAGCGTGAACAGCTTATAGATAATGCTCTCCACCTCCTGGCGCGTGTTGCCGCCCGGAAAATCCGTCCTTCCCACAGACTCACAGAACAGTGTATCTCCTGCTATCAGGACCTTCTGCTCCTCAAAATACACGCAGATACCGCCGGGTGTGTGTCCGGGCGTGTGAATGACTCTGCCCTTAAAACCTGCTAGAGTAATCTCCTCGCCGTCCTTTAAGAGCCTGTCGGCGTCAAGCGTTACAGCCTCGCCGCCAAAATCTATGGAGAGATTGTCCACAGGGTCGTGAAGGAGCTTATCCTCCAGTTCTCCTGCCCATATTGGAATGTTATAGTGCTCTGCCACATATTTGGCCGCAGCTATGTGATCGTAGTGGGCGTGGGTTATGATGACCGCCTCAGGTGTGAAGCCCAGCTTATCAGTCTTAGCGATTATTCTGTCGCCGCTGTAGCCCGGGTCCACGATGAAGCCCTTCATGGTCTCGTCGTTGTAGCACATATAGCAGTTGGTGGCGCAGTTACTCACAACTGTCCACTCTATCTTAAGATTGCCCATTATCCACGGCTCCTTTCGATGTCCATAACTCCCTGGACATTCAGTATCTTGCCAACAATCGTCTGAAGCTGCTCCTTGCCGTTAATCTCGAAGGCTAAGTCAATAGTGGCCACACCCTGTTTGCTGACACGTGAGTTGATGCCGCTTATGACAATCTGAGCCTCAGTAAGTATCTTGGTTATGTCGACGATAAGTCCAATCCTGTTGGTCGCAAATATCTTGACCTCTGCCACGTACTTCTCGTCCTTCTTGATGCCGTCCTGCCACTCTGCCGGAATAATTCTTCCTAAGTCCTCAGTCGGGCAGTTGATTATGTTGATACAGTCCGTTCTGTGAATGGAGATGCCTCGGCCTCTGGTCACGAATCCGACTATCTCATCCCCCGGAACAGGGCTGCAGCATTTGCTAAATCTTACAGCCAGGTCGTCTATTCCCTTGACTATAATGCCTGATGAGTTGCGGGAAATCTTGGCAGGAGTCCTGTTCTCCGTGGCCGCCAAAACCTCGGCGTCGGTGACTTCCTTCCTGTGATCCTTCCAGTACTCCTCTAACATCTTGTTGACAATCTGGCCCTCCTTCAGGCCGCCATGTCCGATGGAGGCGAGCACCGCATCCCAGTCTCTGAAACCGTAGCGCTTCTGTATCTTCAGCTTATATTCGGGCTTCGCGATGTCTGACACATTGATTGACTTGCTCTTGCAGTATGCGTTGATGAGCTCGCGGCCCTTAGTTATATTCTCTTCCTTAAATTCTGTCTTAAACCATGAATTTATCTTATTCTTGGCCTGTGTGGACTTGACAATGTTTAACCAGTCGCGGCTCGGTCCGTGTGAGTTGGCGCTGGTGACGATCTCCACGCGGTCGCCGTTTTGTAAAACATAGTCTATCGGAACCATCTTGCCGTTGACTCTCGCGCCGACCATCTTGTTTCCGACAGCGGAGTGAATGCTGTAGGCAAAATCGATGGTTGTTGAGCCTGCCGGGAGGTTTTTGACATCTCCTGAAGGTGTGAAACAGAAAACAGAATCGCTAAACAGATCCAGGTCGCTCTTGATTAAGCTCAGGAACTCCTTATTGTCCGATTCGTCCTTCTGCCACTCCAGAATCTGGCGAAGCCATGCCAGCTTCTCGGCCTCACTTCTGTCGGTTCTGACACCTGACTGCGCCTCCTTATACTTCCAGTGGGCAGCGATACCGTATTCAGCGGTTTTGTGCATCTCGTAGGTTCTTATCTGAACCTCGAAGGGCTGACCGTTGCTTCCGATAAGCGTCGTGTGAAGCGACTGGTACATATTTGGCTTGGGCATAGCTATGTAGTCCTTGAAACGTCCGGGGATTGGCCTGTACATCTCATGGACCACGCCAAGCGCTGCATAGCAGTCCTTCACGTCATTGACAATGATTCTGACTGCAAATATGTCATATATTTCGTCGAGAGACTTGTGCTGGTTCTTCATCTTCTTGTAGATGCTGAAGAAATGCTTCACTCTTCCGCCAATCTCTGCATCTATTCCAGCCTCGGATATCTTGACGCTGAGCTCGTTGACAATAGCCTTCACAAACTCCTCGCGCTCGTCCTTCTGAAGGGCGATTTTGTCCGCTAAGTCGTTGTAGACATCCGGCTCTAAGTACTTAAGAGCCAAGTCATCCAACTCGATTTTAATCTTGCTGATACCAAGTCTGTGGGCGATTGGAGCGTAAATGTCCATCGTCTCCCTTGACTTCTCTATCTGTTTTTCAGGGCTCTGATACTGCATCGTTCGCATATTGTGCAGTCTGTCGGCCAGCTTGATAAGGATAACCCTGATATCCTTGGCCATGGCGAGAAACATTTTTCTAAGGTTCTCCGCCTGAACCTCCACCTTGTCATGTGCCCATGAGAGGTTGGTGAGTTTGGTGACGCCGTCCACTAAGAGAACTACCTCTGAGCCAAACTCCTTCTCGAGCTGCTCATAGCTGACCTCTGTGTCCTCCAAAACGTCGTGTAAGAGTCCGGCCTCGATGGTCTCCTTGTCAAGCTCTAGCTCTGCGAGGATTATGCCGACGCACAGGGGATGGATAATATATGGCTCGCCGGACTTGCGCTTCTGGTTCTTGTGCGCTTCCCTGGCCACCTTGTATGCCTTCTCCACCATGGTAAGATCATCGGACGGATGGTACTTCTTGATGGCGCTTATAAGTTTGTCATAGAGTATCTCGGGCGGAGTCCAATCAGGCATAGTTTCCCCACTGCGCTCGGACGAGAGTGTCTCCTCCGGCTTGTGGAGATGCTCAATAACTGCCTCCTGCACTGTCTCAGGGATGTAGATTTTATCCTTTTTAACGTCTCCCATAATAACCTCCGACAGGTTCTAGACTCTTGTGCCTAGCGAACCTCTGTCAACTAATTTGCCCTCAATATAATATAAGTCGTTCTTAACCTTCTTACCCTCTATCATTTGCTTAAGGAGCTCAACGCTCATCTTGGCGATGTCCCCTATTCCTCTGTCAATATTTGTAAGTCCGAGCGAATCGCACATGGGGATGTTCCAGTTGTCGTATCCCACAACGCTTATCTGCTCGGGAACACATACGTGAATGTGTCTGAGATATATGAGCGCCGCCTCGGCCATCTCGTCATTAAAGCTTAGGATGGCATCGGGCTTATTCTTCATAATCTGCGGCATATGCTCTGAAGCCACCACATAAGAGAACTTACAGTCATATGTGTCAATGTTTTCCATGGGGAAGTCAAGCTCCCTGACCGCTCTCATCCAGCCGCTGTGTCTGAGCTTCGTGGCCATTCTCTCGGGCTCTCCCTCCAGAATGGTTATGCGCTTGTGACCCTTCTCGATTATGAGCTTCATGACCTCGTAAAATGCCTTCTCCTGGTTGACCACAACTCTCGGCGCATCATAGTTTATCGGCAGATTGGCCAACACCAGCGGTATCCCCTTATCATTCACTTCTTTGCAGAAATCACTCTGGTCCGCGGAGGAATCCATGACAATGATTCCGTCGTAAAGCGCAGGGTTTAAACTGCCCGGAATGTGCTTGCTGATCGCCTTCACAACTATGGAATATGTGCAGCCCAGAGCCTCATAGGCAGCATTTAACATAGGATACATGCTGTAGGTTGAGCTTATGTACTTAAGATCCTGCACATATATACCTATGATGCCTGATCTGGACTTCTTAAGCTGAACCGCTGCCAGGTTGGGAACATAGCCCATCTCCTTGGCAATCCTCTCGATTTCCCTCTTCTTCTCCTCGTTAACGCAGCTGGCGCCGTTAAGCGCTCTCGAAACCGTGGAGTAAGAGACACCTGCCCGCTTGGCGATGTCTTTGATCGTAACGGCCATACCCTCGGCCTCCCACTCAAAATAATATTTAGTCTAACACCACAGACAAACCATGTCAAACGTTTTCACATATGATAGTCCCTTATGACTATCTGAATGCTTCTAACATCTCTGAAAACATTGATGCCTGGCTCATACATTATGGACATCTTCACGGGAGCGAGCGCATCCGGTCGTCCCCGAAGCAGATCATCCTTGACCTTTGTGCCGTAGTTTCTCAGAAGGTCTGTCAGAAAATCGTCCATGCCGTGAAACATCATGGCCTCGAAAACAAAGCCCTGTTCCTCCCTAAATGTAAGTTTCAAAACATTCTTATTCCTGCCTATTATGCTGACCCTCAAAAGTGTGAGGTTAGCACATGCAAATGCGGGCTTTTCGTTGCCGTTTCCAAACGGTTCCAATATGTCTAACTCCTGCAGCCAGTCAAGCGTTATGGCTGAGACCGGAAGCGGAATGTCTATCCAGCACTTCTCGGTAAGCTGCTCTTCGGTCAGCGTGCAGTTGTCGTTAAGCGCCTTTCGAAACTTCTCCACGTTATCACGGCTTAGGCTCATGCCCGCAGCCATGGGGTGACCTCCGTACTTAAGAAGGAGCTCTGAA
>JAILPS010000008.1 GCA_024699325.1 Lachnospiraceae bacterium
GTTCGACTTGCATGTGTTAAGCACGCCGCCAGCGTTCATCCTGAGCCAGGATCGAACTCTCATAAAAAGTTTGTCCTTGGTCAATCAAAACGTCTTAGCTTTAATTTCCCGTTATTACTGTTTCTAGGTTTTGTTCCAAATATAAAAATTCTTCAAAGAATTTTCGAGGTTGGAGTATACTATTTAGTTGTCAAAGATCATATCCTATACCGGACCAATCGAAAGCCAACGGAGAAGGAGGGATTTGAACCCTCGCGCCGCTACTAACGACCTACTCCCTTTCCAGGGGAGCCCCTTCAACCACTTGGGTACTTCTCCAAAAGGTTGAGCCGATATAAAAACGGACAGGGTGGGATTCGAACCCACGTGCCCTTGCGGACAAACGGTTTTCAAGACCGCCTCGTTATGACCGCTTCGATACCTGTCCATTGTTTTCTTCGCCTGACGGCGACAAAGAGCATAATAGCAAACTCATTTTGATTTGTCAACCATTTTTTTATAAAAATAAACTCGAATATTTCGGGCTTTTTTCATTTTGTTTTTTCGGCAATTTTGGCCCTCACAAACTCCAGATCCTCAGGGGTTGTGACCTTGATATTGGAGTCCGAGCCCGCGATGACATAGACCTGCTCATCTGAGAATCTCTCCATGATGCAGGCGTCGTCCGTTATGGCAAGCTCCGCCTCGTCGGCGCCGCCTGCGATAAGCTCAAACATCTTCTCGTTGGCCGCAAGAAGCTTATCGTACTTAAAGCCCTGGGGCGTCTGAACCGCCATTAGCTCGCTTCTCTTAGGGGTGGCTGTGACGCGCCCTGAGGCGTCCACACATTTGATGGTGTCCTTAACCGGAACCGCCGCGATAACAGCATTTACATGGTTGAGCTTGGCGATGATTTTGTCGATTAGCCATGGGCTAACCAGGCATCTCGCGCCGTCGTGCACGAGCACCTTGTCCGTGCCGCGGCATGCCAGAAGGCCGTTGTAGACAGAGTTGTAGCGCTCCTTGCCTCCCGAAACTATGACGCTGACCTTCGTTATCTCTCCCGGCAGCACAATATTTCTCTTGACGTACTCCTCGTCGCCCGCGCCGCACACCACCACGATGTCGTCCACATGGGACTGCTCAAACGCCGTGAGTGTGTAGTGAAGCAGCGTGTAATCGCCAATCTTTAGGTACTGCTTGGGTATGTCGCTGTTCATTCTGCTGCCCCGGCCGCCGGCCAGGACTATGGCTGTAGTCTTCATTATCTCTCTCCAAGCTTAAGGTTAGGGCTCGCATTTAAATCGTAGCCGTGGCGAACGCCCTTAATGTATTCGTAGTAGGCCGCAGCGCCGATCATGGCTGCGTTGTCTGTGCACAGTATGGGCTCCGGATAGTAGAGCTTGATGCCGGCCTTCTCGCACTCCTCGTCCATCATCTTACGGAGGTAGGAGTTGGAGGCGACGCCGCCCGCCATCGCGAGGGTTTTGAAGCCGTACTCCTTAGATGCGCCCACCGCTCTGTTTACAAGCGCTGACACAACCGCATGCTGAAATGATGCGGCCAGGTCCGCCCTGTCTATCTCCTCGCCCTTCATCTGGGCCTGATTGATATAGTTTAAAACCGCAGACTTGATGCCTGAGAAGCTGAAGTCGTATTCGCTTCCGTTGACCTTTGCCTGTGGAAATGCTATGGCGTGGGGGTTGCCCTGTGTTTTACAGAGCTTGTCGATCTTGGGACCTCCCGGATATCCGAGACCTATGGCTCTTGCCACCTTGTCGAAGGCCTCGCCGGCCGCGTCGTCCCTGGTTCTTCCGAGAATCTCATACTCCCCGTAGTCCTTAACCACCACGAGATGTGTGTGGCCGCCTGAGACCACCAGACATGCAAATGGGGGCTCAAGCTCGGGATGTGTGAGGAAGTTTGCCGCGATGTGACCCTCTATGTGGTGCACTCCTATCAGCGGCTTATCAAGGGCAAATGCCATGGATTTGGCAAATGCCACGCCGACTAAGAGCGAGCCCACAAGCCCGGGGCCGTAGGTCACGGCGATAGCGTCCATATCTTTAAGGTCGACGCCGCTCATTCTGATGGCTTCGTCCACCACGGGCGTGATCTTCTCAATGTGTTTTCTCGAGGCAATCTCCGGCACCACGCCGCCAAACTCCGTGTGGAGGGCGATCTGCGTGGAGATCACGCTTGAGAGGCACTCGCGGCCGTTTCTTATGACTGCTGCGGCGGTCTCGTCGCAGGAGCTCTCTATGGCAAGGATTGTCACGTCTTTATCACTCATCCTCAAATTTCAACTCCTTCATGGCCCCGTCCTTCGTAACAACCAGCTCAGGGCATATCTTTTTAAGTTCCTTGGCAAACAGCTCAGGATGTCCCATGGACGGGCTGTAGTGTGTGAGCCACATTTCCTTAGGCTTAGCGCGCCTTCCGATCTCGGCGGCCTCCTGCATCATCATGTGCTTGTAACCCTTGGCCTTCTCGAGCTTGTCCGGCTCGCCGTACATTCCCTCGCAGATGAAAAGGTCTGCGTCCGTTGCCTGCCTCTCGATGGCGGGAACAGGTCTGGTGTCCGTGCAGTAAACCACCTTGAGCCCCTTCCTGTCCTCTCCGAGCACCATGTCGGGGGTGTAGGTTATGTCGCCGTCGGTGATGGTCTGTCCCTTCTGGAGAGGGTTCCAGAACTTCTGTGGGATGTTATATTTTCTGGCATTCTCCACGCTAAAGCGCCCCTTCCTGGGGATCTCGATGGTGTAGCCGTAGCATGTGATTTTGTGGACCAGCTTAAAAGCGGTGATCTCGTAGCCCTTAAAAGAAAAATGCTCCTCGTCCTCGCTAAGCTCCTTGAATTCCAGCTTAAACGGAAGCTCGGGCGCGATTACGCGTAGGTTATTCACCACCCTCTCAAGCCCCTTCGGCCCCACGAGCAGCAGCGGCTCAGTACGGTCAGAGTTGCCCATACCGAGAAGCATTCCCGGCAGACCGCTTATGTGATCGGCGTGGAAATGTGTGAAGCATATGATGTCTATGGGGTTGGGGCTCCAGCCCGCCTCCTTCATGGCTATCTGGGTTCCCTCGCCGCAGTCTATCAAAAGGCTGCTGCCGTTGTATCTGGCCATGAGGGATGTCAGCCACCTGTATGGAAGTGGCATCATTCCGCCTGTTCCAAGCAAACAAATATCAAGCATATATTTCTCCTGTTCTAAACAATCTGCGCGGCAAAAAGCAGCGCATCCTCCGTGGGTTTTTCGTAGAAATTCCTGCGAAGACCATTTTCCTCAAAACCACAGCGCCTGTATAGCTCTATGGCCGGGGTGTTGCTCTTCCTGACCTCAAGGTAGATAACTGCCACACCCTGGGACTTAGCCTGTGCCTTCATGCCCTCCATGAGCATTTTTCCGGCGCCAAGCCTTCTGTATTCTCCAAAAACCGCCACATCAGTTATATCCGCCTCGTCGAGAGTCCTAACCATGCCGGCGTAGCCCGCGACCACCCCGTCACACATCGCCACGAGGAATGTATACTCCTCCCTCGCCAGGCTCTCTCTCAGGCTTTTTTCGGACCAGGGGGTGCTAAAACACTCCCTCTCAAGAAGCGCCACCGCCTCTATGTCCGCATCAGTCATTCTTCTTATCAGCAAGTTTTTCATCTCTTACTCTCTCCGCCTGCGACGGTCTTAGATACTCAAGATCTGAGGTAAATGCATCGCCCACCGCGCCATTTGCCATGTAAATCATGCCAAGGCCTGCAACCGCAGCCGCGCTCTGGCGGGACATAAAACAGGGGGCAAAATGTGCGCGCTCACCCAGTCCCTCAACAATCGCGTCTCTGTACAGATGGCAGGCATCCCCTATGAAGGTCACGCTCTTATCATAGGCCCTAAGCGTCTCTATAAGCTCTGCAACCGCCACCGGTCTCTGGCTCATGACGGTCTCCATAACCATATTTGGCTCGATGTTTACAGCCTCAGGAAATGTTTTATCGCTCTCTACCTTAAATTCATATACGCCTGTGTAGACCTGACTTCTTCTGGCGTCCATAATCGGACACACAAGCCCTGCCACGCCGTAGAGGCGGTATGCCATGGCGTCAAGCGTCGGGATGCTGATCACAGGTTTTTTAAGCGCAAATGAGAGACCCTTGGCTGTGGCCGCGCCAATCCTTAGGCCCGTGAAAGACCCGGGGCCCGCTGCCAAAGCGATGGCGTCTATGCTGTCCATATTTTCCTTAATTCCCGCCGCCCTGCAGATCTCGTCGATCATGGGAAGCAGCGTCTGGGAGTGTGTGTTCTTACTATTTAAAGAATACTCCGCGAGAATGCTCTCGTCCCCCACAAGCGCCGCGCTGGCGACAAGCCCTGCGCTCTCTATTCCAAGCACTATCATAACTCTAATCCCTCTATGCTTATTTTTCTGTAATCGACGCCCCGCGCGATATCCTTCTCTATAAGAATGGAAACCGCGTCATCGGGAAGTATCTCCTCAACAAGCTCTGCCCACTCTATAAGGCATACGCCCTCGCCGTAGAAATACTCCTCGTAGCCTATCTCGTCCATCTCGCTCACATCGCCGATCCTGTACACGTCGAAGTGATACATGGGAAGTCTTCCGTCGTCATATATCTGCATTATGGTAAATGTGGGGCTGTTGACATATTCGCTAACGCCAAGCCCTGCGGCAAACCCCTGCGAAAACAGCGTTTTGCCCACACCTAGGTCACCATTTAAGAGATACACCTGACCTGCAGCGGCCTTCTCGCCTATGCGTCTTGCCAGCTCGTAGGTCTCATCAGGAGAAAATGTCTCAAAAACCATTATCTGTTATTCCTCCTATCAAGCATGGCAAGCATACCCCTAAGGCCCTCGCCGCCCTGCTCCTTAGATATAATGTAGGCAAAGAGTTTGCCCGTGTATATGTAGACTTCCTTCTCGCGCCTGACTATCCTCACGACATTCTCCCATGCCACATCCACCTGCTCCTCACCCAAGGAAATGTTTAACCCCTCAGGGGTGGCGGTGTAGTCAAGGCCGTTTATAAACGCCTCAGTGTTTGCCTGAAGCTTAGCCTTCAAAAAAAGTGTGACCGGCTTTATAAGCGGATAGTAGGCAGCCACAGCGATTAACAAAATCCTTATGGGAACCTGCGCCCTGTCCCAGCTTATGACGCACACCACCACCAGCACAGCGCTGAGAAGGAGCGCTAAAACGCCCTGAATGTTTAAATACACGCTGTAGAGATGATAGCGGTAGAGCGCCCCCGCGTCAACAGTTGAATGAAACTTATAGGTCTCAGGCGCCTCGCCGTTCTTATCTAATTCTTCCATATTAAAACCTTACCTCTATTTGTTAAGCCCCTTCATGGACAGGCCAATTCTCTTTTTTGCCACGTCCACGCTGACGATTTTAACTTCAACCACATCGCCGACGCTCACCACGTCTGAGGGGTGGTTTACGCGCTTGTCAGAAAGCTGGGAGATATGAACCAAGCCGTCCGTGTGCACTCCGATGTCCACAAATGCTCCAAAATCTATTACATTTCTCACTGTGCCCTTGAGTATCATGCCCTCTTTGAGCTGCTCAAGCTCCAGGACATCCGCGCGAAGGATTGGCGCCGGCATATCCTCTCTGGGGTCACGGCCTGGCTTATCAAGCTCCTTCAAAATATCTGAGAGCGTCATGGCGCCGACGCCTAGCTCTCCCGCAAGCTTCCTGACATCCACTGACTTGGCGATGCCCTTATTCTTGCCTATATCAGACGGCGTGAGCTTAAGTGTTTTTAAAACCTTCTCGGCTGTCTCGTAGCTCTCAGGGTGCACAGCTGTGGCGTCAAGAGGGTTCTTAGCGCCCGGGATTCTTAGGAAGCCCGCGCACTGCTCATAGGCCTTCGGGCCGAGCTTAGCAACCTTAAGGAGCTCATGTCTGCTCTTAAATCTGCCGTTTGCCTCCCTGTATGCCACGATATTCTTCGCGATTGTCTTGTTGATGCCCGCCACATGTGTGAGGAGTGGAACTGACGCAGTGTTTAAGTCAACTCCCACGTGGTTTACGCAGTCCTCCACAACGCCGCTAAGCGTCTCATCGAGCCTCTTCTGGTTCATGTCGTGCTGGTACTGTCCCACGCCGAGCGCCTTCGGGTCGATTTTAACAAGCTCTGCAAGAGGATCCTGCAGGCGTCTCGCCATGGAAGCCGAGCTTCTCTCGCCCACATTTCTGTCGGGCATCTCCTCGGTTGCCTCCTTGCTGGCGGAGTAGACGCTGGCGCCTGCCTCGTTTACTATCACATAGGAAATATTTCTGCCCATCTCGTGAAGCATTTCCACGATGAGCTGCTCAGATTCTCTGCTGGCCGTGCCGTTTCCAAGGGCGATAAGCGTGACCTTATGCTTGTCAATAAGCTTCTTGATAACTCTCTTGGTCTCCTCCACCTTATTAAATGGGGCGGTGGGGAACACAAGCGCGGTGTCCAGGATTTTGCCGGTGGCATCCACGACCGCGATTTTACAGCCGTTTCTGTAGCCCGGGTCCCAGCCCAGCACCACATGTCCCGCGATTGGGGGCTGCATGAGTAGCTGTGTGAGGTTCTTGGAGAACACCTTGATGGCGCCCTCCTCGGCCTTCTCTGTGAGCATGTTTCTGATCTCACGCTCCACGCTTGGCCAGATAAGTCTGTCAAATGCGTCCGCGATCACCTCTCTGAGAAACGGCGCTGTGTAAGGATTATCTCTCACGATAATCTTGTTCTCTAAATATTTGAGAATGCCCTCTCTGTCGGTCACCACATTGACCTTAAGCACATCCTCCTTCTCGGCTCTGTTTATCGCCAAAACCTCGAAACCCGCAACCCTCTTTAAGAGGCTTGTGTACTTGTAATACTTCTCGTATACGGTATTAGCCGTCTCATCCTTCGCCTCAGAGGTCAGACTTCCCTTCTCGAAGGTCACTCTTCTTATATAATCTCTGTACTCCGCCTCGTCGCTGATATTCTCGGCGATTATGTCTCCGGCGCCGGCAAGCGCTGCGGCCTCGTCTGGCACCTCCTTCTCAGGGTCAACGTATGCCCCTGCCTCGCTCTCAAGGGAATTCTTCGTCATCTGCAGGAGAATAATTCCCGCAAGTCCCTCGAGACCTCGCTCCTTCGCGATCATGGCTCTGGTTCTTCTCTTGGGTCTGTAGGGCCTGTAAATGTCGTCCACAGCCACCTGCGTGCTGGCCGCCTCGATGGCCTTCATAAGCTCGTCGGTCATCTTGCCCTGCTCAGTGATGGAGTTTATAACCTGCTCCTTCTTCTCCTGAAGGTTTCTAAGGTATGTAAGTCTCTCGTCCACCGCTCTTATCTGCTCATCGTCCAAACCGCCGTGAGCCTCCTTGCGGTATCTGGCTATAAATGGTATGGTGTTGCCCTCGTCGATAAGCGACGCCACAGCCTCCACCTGGTTCTTTCTAATATTTAGCTCTCTCGCAATAATTCCTGCTATATCCATATCACAAACCTCTCCTGTTACATTCCTGTTAAAAAACAATTACTCTTAATTATAACAAACAGGGTCCACTATGTCAAAAAGAATCAATCTGGTAAGCCCCGCAGGGCGGATTAAAATTCTTCATTGACAAAATAATGCACTAATTTATAATAGAACTATCATCTGTTGTCAAGTTCCGTCAGGAACCTGACAGTCAGTCCGCGCGACACCTGGCGCACTCAATTCAAAAAACCGAAGCGAATGCGAGGTTTTCTATCTATGAAGGAGACATCTATGGATAACGACGATTTGTTTTACGGGGAGAAAACTCCCGAACCATCTAATAATGCGCAGTACAATCAGCCTGGCGGTGGTAATCCCTACATGCAGAATAACCAGTCCGGCGGTGGCAATCCCTACACGCAGAATAACCAGTCCGGCGGTGGCAATCCCTACAACTGGGGCGACCCATACGGCTATAATCCGCAGCCGCCAGTTTCCAGCTCAAACCCTCTTGCAGTTATATCTCTAATCTGCGGTCTTTTTAGTCTGTTTTGCTGCTTCTGCCCGATTATCTCGCCCATCATGGCGCTCGCGGGCATTATAACAGCCCTCTGTTCCAAGAGAAAACAGCCATTTAGCGGCTTGGCAATAGCAGGCTTAATCACATCAATACTTGGCCTGATAGCATTTGCTTTATTAATCATAAGCGCTGTATCGATGATGTCAAATCCAACATTTTGGAGAGAATTTTTTGAACAGTTAAAGACTCAGGATCCAGCCACCTACGAGCAGTTAAAGGAGATTCTTAGAACAAACGAACCAGAGCTGTACAACGAGATATTCGGCGCGCTGAAAGGTGCCATTCTACATTTGATACATTGATTACAAAAACAGGCGTCGGTCGTATGACCGGCGCCTTACTGTATAATTCTTATATTCCAAAATATCAGCAAACCATTCTTGACTATGAAATTCACCACATAGAGCCCCACAAGTATCCACAGATAAATCATGCGAAACTTCATACCCCAGAGTCTGCCGCGGCTAAACCTCTTAGCAGTCTGGCTAATCATAAACAGGCCGCCGACCACAAGGACATAGAGCACCACGGGATGGCAGATTAAACTGTCAACAAACTCGCCGTGAACGGCATGTATGAACGCCCTCGTGCCGCCACAGCCCGGGCAGTAGTAGCCCGTCAGCATATGTATGGGGCAGGAAAACAGCACACTTCTAAACATCGCGGGATATGCCTGATATAGCACTATGGCAGCAGCTGTAAGAACAGCCACCGCCATACCTAATACATAGAAGGTGTCATCAGTTGTCCAAACCCCCAAGGGCTTAAAAAAATTCTGTAACCTCTTCCTGATCTTCATAATAATTATGCCACAGGGATGATCTGTGCAGCGTCAGAATACCTTGCTCTTACAGCCTTCTCTGTCATCTTCTCTGTTATAAATGCATCGCTCTCGGTTCTCACGAAGAAACACTTCTCCTCTGAGGAAGCATCGCTAAGCTCCTGCTTCTCAAATCCCCAGCCTGCAAAAACTGTGTGATCCTTGTTCTTGGTGATCTCGATAACGTCTGCCACAACTGCGCTTGCGGTTGGAAGCTTGCCTGCGCCTGAGCCGTAGAACATAAGCTCTGAGCTCATGTCGCCGTCAACCAATACAGCGTTGAACACATCGCTTACAGGATAGAGCGCGCTTGAAGGATCCACAAGTGCAGGTGTAACTGAAGCGTAAACCTTCTCGCCGTCCTTCTTAAATGTTCCGAGGAGCTTGATAGAGTAGCCGAGTGCCTTCGCAGCCTCCATATCCTCCTTCGCAATATCTGTGATACCCCTGGTTGGAACATCCTCAAAATCCACGAATTTGCCTGTGGCGATGGACGCGAGGATGGCAATCTTTCTGCAGGTGTCGAAGCCCTCAACGTCAGCTGATGGGTCTCTCTCTGCATAGCCTAAAGCCTGCGCCTCCTTAAGGACATCGTCGTAGTCGCGGTTCTCTCTGTCCATCTTCGTGAGCATGAAGTTGGTTGTTCCATTTAAGATACCGTTGATTCCTAAAATGTTGTTTCCAAGCATGGAGGTGTACATAGCTCTGATAATCGGAATTCCGCCGCCGACGCTTGCCTCAAACTGGAAGTTGGTTCCGTGTTTTCTGGCAATGTCTAGAAGCTCGCTTCCGTATTTGGCAACAAGAGCCTTGTTGGAGGTTGCCGCATGCTTGCCGGCCTCAAGTGCCGCCTTCACAAACTTATATGCAGCGCCTGTTCCGCCCATGGTCTCAACCACCAGTTCAATCTCAGGGTCGTCTAAAATAGTGTTTACGTCGTGTACGAGAATCTCCTCCACAGGGTCACCCGGGAACTCTCTTAAGTCCAAAACATACTTGACACTGATATCCTCTCCGGCCTGCGCGGTGATTAACGCCGCGTTATTCTTAAGTACTTCAACAACTCCGCTTCCGATTGTACCATAACCTAAAACTGCTACCTTCATGCTTCACCTTCCTATTCCAGTTCGGAAGTATCGCCAGACTTGACGCCCGTCTTCTTCCATTTTAAATATGCGCTGATAAAATTGTCGATTTTGCCGTCTAAAACCGCCTGGGCGTTGCCGCTCTCCTCGCCGGTTCTGGTGTCCTTAACCATGGTGTATGGCTGGAGCACATAGGAGCGAATCTGGCTTCCCCAGCCGTTCTCCTTGACCTCTCCTCTGATGCCTGCAGCCTTCTCCTCCTTCTCCTGCTCGGCGAGCATTAAAAGTCTGGATTTGAGCATCTGCATTGCCTTATCCTTATTCTGGAACTGGCTTCGCTCATTCTGGCACGCCACAACAATTCCTGTAGGGAAATGTGTGATTCTGATGGCTGAGGATGTCTTGTTGATGTGCTGACCACCCGCGCCGCTGGCGTGGTAGGTGTCGATTCTGATGTCCTCCGGCTTAATCTCTATATCTGCGTCATCGTCCTCTATGACAGGCATGACCTCGCATCCCACGAAGGATGTCTGGCGCTTGGCCTGCGCGTTAAAAGGAGATATTCTTACTAATCTGTGCACGCCGTTCTCGCTTCTAAGAAGTCCGTAGGCGTTGGTTCCATTAACCTGAAATGTGACTGACTTAATGCCCGCCTCGTCGCCGTCTAAGCGGTCTAATTCCTCCACGCTAAATCCCTTGGAGGACGCCCATCTGGTATACATTCTGTAGAGCATTCCCGCCCAGTCGCAGGATTCCGTTCCGCCGGCGCCCGCATTTAGCTTGACGGTTGCTGAGCATCCATCATATTCGTCCGAGAGGAGCATGTCAATCCTGAGTTCCTCAAGCTCGTCTCTGAAGGCGCCCAACATTTCCTCAATCTCGGGAAGGACGGATGCGTCATTCTCCTCATAGCCCATCTCTATTAAGATTCCAATCTCCTCATAGGTGTTCTCGAGGGTGTCAAACTTCTTCAGAGTGTCCTCAAGCTCCCTGAGCTCCCTTGAGATCTTCTGGCTCTTGTCGACGTCCTCCCAGAAACCCGGAGCCTCCATATACATGTTGAGCTCGCTTATTCTGCTCTTCTTGGCGTCAATGTTTAACGAACCCTTGATTTCTTTAAGCGTGGGCTCAAGCTGGGACAGCTCGTATTTAAACTGATCTAATTCAACCATAGTAACTCCAAATTATAATATCGAGAAGGCCTAAGCCTTCTCGATTATGTGCATTAAACCTTGCCCTTGCCGCAGCACTGCTTATACTTAAGACCTGAGCCGCATGGACATGGATCGTTAGGATAGATCTTCTTGCTCTCACGCTTCTTAGGTGCCTGAGCTAAAGACTCGTCACGGTTGGTTCCTGTAACCTTCGCAACCTGCTCTCTCTCAACCTTCTGCTCAACCTTAGCTCTGTATAACAGCTTCACGGTGTCGATCTGGATGTTGGCTGACATATCGTCAAACATGTCATAGCCCACCATCTTGTACTGTACAACAGGGTCCTTCTGGCCAAATGCCTGAAGACGGATGCCCTGCTTTAACTGGTCCATATCGTCGATGTGATCGTTCCACTTGCTGTCGATAACCTTCAGCAGGACAACTCGCTCGATCTCTCTGAACTGCTCAATATTCTCGAAGCTTGCCTCCTTCTCCTCGTAGAGCTTAACTGCCTGCTCCTTGAGGTTATGGATGAGCTGCTTCTTCTTATATGACTTCTTCTGCTCCTCGCTAAGCTCGATCTTAGGAAGCGGGATGATAGGGAGAAGCTGTTTGTTGAGCTCGTCCATATCCCACTCGTCAGGGCTCTGATCGTCGGAAATGCTTCCGTTAACGCTGTTCTCAACGATGGTGTTGATCATGTTGATGATGAAGTCGCGCATGCTCTCTCCGTCGAGAACTCTCTTTCTCTCGGCGTAGATAATCTCACGCTGCTCGTTCATAACCTGATCGTAATCGAGGAGGTTCTTACGTGTTGCAAAGTTGTTGCTCTCTATCTTGGACTGTGCAGTCTCGATAGCCTTAGAGAGCATCTTGTGCTCTATCTGCTCACCCTCCTGGATGCCGACTGCGTTAAACACAGCCATCATTCGGTCTGAGCCGAAGAGTCTCATGAGGTCATCTTCAAGGGAAATGAAGAAGCGGGACTCACCAGGGTCTCCCTGACGTCCTGAACGACCTCTCAGCTGATTGTCGATACGGCGGCTCTCGTGGCGCTCCGTACCTATAACATAGAGACCGCCGGCCTCCTTCGCCTCAGGGTCAAGCTTGATATCCGTTCCTCGACCAGCCATGTTGGTGGCGATGGTTACGGCTCCGTGGTGACCTGCATCTGCGACGATTGCAGCCTCCATCTCATGGAACTTCGCATTTAAGACATTGTGCTGAATGCCCTGGCGCTTAAGCATGCCGCTTATGAGCTCGGATGTATCAATATTTATAGTACCTACAAGAACAGGCTGGCCCTTGGCGTGAGCTCTCACGACCTCGTCCACAACGGCCTTATACTTCTCTGCCTTGGTCTTAAACACTGCATCCTGGTGGTCAATTCTGGCAACAGGCTTGTTGGTAGGAACAACAACTACGTCCATGCCGTAGATATCTCTGAACTCTCGCTCCTCGGTCTCCGCGGTACCGGTCATGCCGGCCTTCTTGGCGTACTTGTTGAAATAATTCTGGAATGTGATGGTGGCAAGAGTCTTGCTCTCTCTCTTGACCTTAACCTTCTCCTTGGCCTCAATAGCCTGGTGGAGACCATCATTGTAACGACGACCCGGCATGATACGACCTGTGAATTCGTCGACGATCATGACCTCGTCATCCTTAACTACATAATCCTTATCCCTGAACATCAGGTTGTGTGCTCTGAGGGCTAAGTCCATATTGTGGGAAATCTCTAAGTTCTCAGGGTCTGAGAGGTTCTCAATGTTGAAGAACTCCTCGACCTTCTTGATACCTTCAGCTGTGAGCGTACAGGTCTTGTCCTTCTCGTCAACGATGAAGTCACCTGTCTCCTTGATCTCCTCGCCCATGATGATGTCCATACGGCTGAGCTCGTTTGACTCACCTCTCTGCAGACGGCCTGCCAGATAATCGCAGACCTCGTAGAGCTTGGTTGACTTGCCGCTCTGGCCGGAGATGATAAGTGGTGTTCTGGCCTCATCGATGAGAACTGAGTCGACCTCGTCGATGATGGCGAAGTTCAGATCTCTTAAAACCAGCTGCTCCTTATAGATTACCATGTTGTCTCTCAGGTAATCGAAACCAACCTCGTTGTTGGTTACATATGTGATATCGCAGGCGTATGCCGCACGTCTCTCGTCGTTCTTCATGCTGTTTAAAACACATCCGACTGTGAGGCCTAAAAACTCGTGAACTCTTCCCATCCATGTGGAGTCACGCTCTGCCAGGTAATCGTTGACAGTGACGATGTGAACGCCCTTGCCTGAGAGCGCGTTAAGGTATGCCGGGAGAATAGAAACCTGTGTCTTACCTTCACCAGTTCTCATCTCGGCGATACGTCCCTGGTGGATAATGATACCACCGAGGATCTGTACATAGTAGTGCTCTGTGTTGTTCACACGTCTGGTTGCCTCTCTGGCAACAGCAAATGCTTCCACAAGAATGTCGTCAAGTGTCTCGCCCTTAGCCAGACGATCCTTAAACTCCTGAGTCTTAGCGCGAAGCTCTGCATCGCTAAGCGCCACCATCTGGTCACGCAGTGCCACTACCTTATCGGCAATCGGTCTGATTCTCTTAAGCTCATGCTCGCTGTGCGTGCCAAATATGTTTGTAAATAAGTTCATCTTTACAACTCCAATCTCTATATACAAATACTTCTCTTATTTCAAATCCAGTCTGTCCGCATGCTGCTACTAACCCAACATAAGACATATACCAACAAATATTAGCACTTTTTTCTATATCTTTCAACTACTTTTTGACAAGGCGTTTTAGGGGTCTGACGGAAGTATTTTAAAATGTCTCAACCTTTCCTAAAACGATTACGGAGCGTTTTTTGTGAAAATTCACCAATGGTTGTGAATAGAGGTGGTTTTTGTATACAATGTCCACCCGATCGTTCCACACTTTTCCACACTTTTCCACATTTTTTTGTTAGTCCAAACCCCTAGTTTTATGTGGGTAAACTGCAATTTTCCGTTTTTTATCCACTTTGTCCACACGTTTGCAACTTTTTTTGTGGATAAAGTGGATAACTCACACCAAAACATCTGTTTTGTAAAAATTTCATAAAAATTGTCTATTTTGCCCCAAATCGAAAAGTTTCACTTGACAAGGGTTTTAAAATTATGTGTTTGAGAACTCCCGGAATTTGCGCTTACATTTCAAACGTTTCACATATATTTCCCAAATTGTCCTTACAATACACACATTTTATCTTGTGTTTTTTGATATATTGTGGTAAAATGACACTACAATAAAGGTGCGGGACAACAGATGACGAAAGGAATGCAGTGAGCTGGCTTTTAGCCTCCGTCGCACCTATCGCTGCAGTGGTAATCATATGAAGTTTGTTATTACAGGAAGAAACATTAACGTAACTCCCGGTCTGAAGAGCATGATAGAGGAGAAGATCGGCAAGCTCGAATGTTATTTGACAGATGATACAGAGGTAACCGTAACACTTAGCGTCCAGAAGGACCTTCACAAGATCGAGGTTACCATCCCAACCAAGGACGGTTTCATAAGAGCTGAGGAGGGAAGCCCTGATATGTACGCTTCCATCGACATGGTTGAGGACACACTTGAGCGCCAGCTTCGAAGACTTAAGACCAAGCTCATGGCCAAGAAGCAGACAAGCAGCATCTTCAAGGAAGCTTTCGCAGAGGTTGATGACGCTGACGACGACGATATTAGGATCGTCAAGACCAAGAGATTTGGCATCAAGCCTATGAGTGCCGAGGAGGCCTGCTTACAGATGGAGATGTTAGGACACAGCTTCTATGTATTCTGCAACGCAGACACCGACGACGTCAATGTAGTATATAAGAGAAAGGACGGCTCATTCGGACTTATCGAGCCGACATTTGACTAATACATCACAAACCCCGGGCAACTGCCCGGGGTTTTGCTACTTCTTATCAAGTTTTTTCTATGCCCTCTTAAAACTAACCCACAGCACGAGACCCTTTACCGCCTGGTCACAGCCGTAGCGCGCCCCGTGAGCCTTAAGCACAGGCGCCACTGTCGAGAGCCCCAAGCCGTATCTGCCGTATTTCTCCACTCTGGCTTTATCTTCCCTCGTCACTTTCTTCCATGCGCGTTTTAGGTAAGATAACTTATAACTGGTCTTATCATCACACGCCATACTCAGATGCACATCGCCGTGATCCTTGCCAATGCTTACCAAAACCTGCTTCTGTGAATGCTCTGCTGCCACCATAAGCATGCTGTTAAGCGCAAGCTTTAAGAATTCCTTATCTGCCATGACATTACAGTACTTAGGAGCCTCAGCGATAGAAATCTCTATCTGTTTTGCATTCGCGAGGCTGGCCATTTCCCCGGCCGCACTGCTAGCTATAGAATGCAGATTAGTTTCCTCAAGCTTCAAATCCGCCTTTTTGTCTGACAAGCTGGCCATTTTCACATATAAAGCAGTCATAGCCTCCATGTCATCTATCTGTGATAATGCATCTGCCGCGCAGGCATCTGCCTGTTCTCCATCTGCCTCCCGCCACTTAGCCGCCATGCTCCTAAGAGAAGACATCGCTTCCTTCAAATCGTGGGATGTGGCCCCGGCAATCAGATTGTATTTAGACCGCGGAATTATCAGTATGACTAAGATAAACAAAACTACAACTGTGGGGAACAAAATCATGGTTAACAGTCTGCGCGTTCTCCAGCTAAGGAATCTCATTTGATACCAATAATATCTCTCGTTGTCATCTTTGATAATATGAGCCATCACAACCTCATTAAAAATATGCAAACCATTATTATCAAAATTTGACTGTATTCCACTTAACATATTCATAGTGTAACCCCGACCTTCAAAAACATGGTCGTATACTGACCGGTATGCTTGTCTCCGTGATTTATTCGCAGCATAACTCTGGATATCTTTAATAAAAACTACAGCAAGTGCAAATACCAGCAGAGAAGCGATAATCTTAACAAAGTATTCAATAATCAAATTTTTCTTACTCCTGGTCATCGCTATCCCCTCCTGCACTTATTATATATGACGGTTTCATCTCAAAGCAGAAAATGTTCATGCCATCCACCAAATCATAGCTGTATTTTGCCCCATGTGCCCCCAATATGGTTTTTGTCATAGCATCTTCCTGGCTATCCGTCGTTTCGCCGTCGCTTAACACAGAGAATCTAACGCTTCTTTCAAGTGCGTTAATTTCAATCTTCACCTCAGATTTAGCTCCTTTTACGGCGCTTGACAGGAGATTACCTACAGCAGTCCCCAGAAGTCCCTCATCTCCTAAAACAAAACATTTTTCCAGATTATCTGCAGTTACGGACACAGCCGGTTTGCCATCTTTAATCATGTACTTATGCAGATTGTACACCTCACATGCCAGGTTATAGAGATTTACGGGTTGATGTTTATAATACACCTCGACCGTGTCGGCCGCCATCTCGAACTCACGAAGCAGGCTTTCTGCGTGTTCAATCTCCCCAGATACACTATCCTTCAGTTCAGGACAGGTGCCACCATCTGTGCTAGCACGAATTTCAAGCTTCTCCCTCATAGCTTCAAGAGGAGCATTTAACGCATCAGAAATACCCATGGTTATAACTGTCGATGGTATGACGTCACTTCTCTCGCCAGGTTTAAACCTGCGCCTAACCTTGATGATAACAATCTCCAGAAGCACTATAAATACTATGTACACTATATAAAATGGCCAGCTTTCTGCAAACAGAAGCTGTGCAGGATGCATCTCGAAAAACAGTCTATATGAATATGTTTGATTCGGAAACCTGCCATACAATGGCATGTAGGTATTAAAAAAACCAAATTGCTGACAATAGAAAATTTCATCTCTAAAGCCACAAAAAGATACTGGTGTGTCTATATCTATCAAACCATATGGCAAATAATATAAATTATGCTTTTCTATGCACTCCTCGGATGCACCATCCATAAGGCTGCTCAGTTCATATACACAACGGTTTTCTATATCCACAATATCACCGCAAAAAGAGTACTTGCCAGAAGCCGACATATCCTCAGATATATCTCTAAGAAACTTGTCAAAATCACCGTCAAAATCCTTCCCCGCATCTGAAACATTGCAGGCAATATACGCTATAGCTTCACTATGTATGTCATAGATTTTATACTCCGTTATCGCAATCAAAACATACACTGCCATCAGCCCACTCAGCACGCAGATAATCACGGTCATCGCAGCGTACCATCTTCTTCTATCGTTCATCTATGAATCTCCCCCAAATAAGTTCCTGTGTCCATCACTTCCACACATACCCCGCCTTGACCACTGTCTCAACATGGGTCCCCGCTTTTCCCAGCGCCTTCCTAAGCTTCTTGATATGCGTGTCCACTGCGCGGTCGTAGCCGTCGTAGTCGGCGCCCCAAACCCTGTCTAAGATCTGCTCACGGCTTAGAATTATGCCCTTATTCTCCACAAGATAGATTAAGAGCGCATACTCCTTGTGGGCAAGTGTCACAATCTTGCCGTCAACCTTGACCAGCCTTCTCGCAGGCTCGATTTCCAGCTCGTCCATGTGTATCAGACCCTTCTTAACCATGAGGCCCCGGTAGCGCCTGATCAAAACTCCAACCTTAGCCAGAAGAATCCCCGTTGAAAACGGCTTGGTGATATATTCGTCGGCCCCGATCTCGTAACCGCTCACAATATCATCCTCTGTGTTTAGCGCCGTAAGAAAAACTACGGGCACGTCGAATTTGCTCCTCACATATTTACAGACCTCCAAGCCGGTTTTGCCGGGCATCATAATGTCAAGAATAATCAGGTCATATCTGTTCCTGTCAATCGCCCTGATGGCCTCATAGCCGTCCGCGACCGCATCGACATCGTAACCGTTCTTCTGTAAAAATATTGTCGTTACGCTTCGAAGCGTGCGCTCATCCTCCGCAAGCAGTATTCTGCATTTCTCAGTCATCTTCTCCCCCAAATCTCTTAAAACCAAACCACAGCACAAGACCGCCTTCTGCCTTATCACAGCCGTAGCGCGCCCCCTGGGCTGCAAGCACCGGCGCCATTGTTGCCAGACCAACACCGTCGGTGCCATGATAATTAATTCTGTTCACATCGCTGTGTGTGACATTCTTCCACATGAGTTTTTCGTTGACATCCTGGAGATCCTCGCTGTCACATATAACCCTGAGGCGCACATCGCCCAGCTCGTTATGCAGACCGATGACAATCTTCTCCTCAGAGTAATCCGCCGCCACATTAATCATATTTTCTATGACAAGCTCCAAGAGAAGCTTATCAGCCCTTACAAAACTGTACTGTGGCTCAGAATCTAACACAATCTCCAAATGTCTTTCGGCCAGGATATCCTTCTGCTCCCTGATCACACTTCTCGCCAGAGAATAGAGGTTTACTTCCTCCATCCTCAAATCTATTCTTCTGCTCTCAAAATCCCTGAGCTTAAGCTGTCGCCTGATTACAGAATCCATGCGGCCAACCTGTGTCATTATATCCCTCGCGCAGGTGTTTTTCTCTTCCCCATCTGCCTCCTGCCACTTGGCCACCTCGATTTTGAGGGTGTTTAGAGGCTTCTTAAGATCATGTGAGACAGCCTTCATAAGGATATTTTCTGATGTGTCGACTGTTTTTCTGACTATGAAATAATAACATAATTCGATAACACAAATAACAGCAAAAATAAGAATACAAATGCTGTTAAACCAAAATCTCACCACTTTGCCAGAACGGATTGTTCCTCTCTCAGCGTACTCAATAGCCTTCCACTCCCCAAAACCAACAGTGTAATAAACCTCATAGCTTCCTGTGTCTACCCAATCTATTGTAGCTTCTGAAATGGCTGAACCCAAATTAAATGTATCATGAACTTTGCTATAAGTGCTAATGTACATATTTTGTAATGCTGATGATTCCATACTATAGCTTACATTCCATAAGATTCGCCCCGCAAAAAAAACAACAATCAAACACAAAAATATAATCATCAAATATTTTATATATAATCTTTTATCACTCTTAGACATCGCTCTTCTCCTTTGCAACAGACTTCCTCATCTCAAACCAGAAAATGGTTTCACCGTCCCCGGGCTCACAGCCATATTTAGCCCTGGCGCTCTTCAAAATACGCTTCGTCACCGCAAGTCCAACGCCGCTGCCTGAGGACCTGTCAGTTCTGGCCTCATCCTTATTATAGAAGAGCTCCCAGACCCTGTCTGCATCCTTCTTGTCAATCACATCGCCGTCATTGGCTATGGTAAATCTAACGTGTTTTCCCTCTGCGCTCAGCTCAATCCTAACTTCACTTCTGGCATGTTTTATGGCATTTGATAAGAAGTTACCCATGGCAATTCCTAGAAACTCCTTATCGCCTAAAACATAGCATTTCTCGGGCTCATCAGCCCTAATTGACACGTTCAGATTTCTATCTTCGATAATGTATTTTTGAAGATTGTACACCTCGTATGCCAGGTCATGGAGGTTCACAACTTCGCGCTTAACCTTCACCACATATGTGGCAGAAGCCTCGTCAAGTTCCGAAACCAGGTCTTCCATGTGTTCAATCTCCTGCGCCAGGCGCCCCTCATATTCAGGGCGGTCGGCCTCGTCTATATAATCCCAGTTTTCAACAAGCGCCCCCACGACCGCGAGAGGTGTTTTAAGCTCGTGGGAGAAACCCGTGATGAGCGTGGATGACATGAGAGTTTTGACTCTGTTAGAGCTCATTGATTTACTGCTAATCACTATTATTGCAGTCATCAATGCCACATAACAGAGGATATACACTGTGTAAAACAGCCAGTTTTCCGACCACAGCCTGAATATAGGATGCATGATAAACACCAGTCTGTACGCTTCACTATCATTAAACTGACCATTAATTGATATACAGGTTTTATATAATCCAAATGTAGATTTATTTTTACCACTCATCGTCCTATTGATTGCTTCATATACAGCATAGTGTTTTCTTTCAACGATGGACGTATTAATCTCAGCGTGCATTAATCTGGCCTCCTCTGACACATTGTCCCAGAGTCTGGCAATCCTATATTGGACATAGGCATTTTCCTCGATGTCATAACCACAATACACCACATCCCCATAGAAGAGATACTCCCCAGAGGCATCCATGTCCTCCGAGATATCGCTTAGGTATTTGTCATAGTCACCATCGCAGTCCAGCTCCGCCTCAGCCACACTGTTGATTATGTACTCCATAGCTTTATTGTGAATCACCCAGAGTTTATAATCCGTGAACAGATACAGTATCAGCGCCGCCATAAATGTGGTCATTATGCAGATGTACACGGTCAATTTTTTATGTAATTTCTTCCTGTTCATGTATGAATCCCCCCAAAATTAATCTTTTCATCATACAGAATATGAAAATAATATGTATTCTTTTTGTACTTTTGTCAATTAATTTAATAGCAGAACATTTTCTCGGAGAGATAAAAAAAGCTCAGGCCCAAAGGCCTGAGCTCAAATGTTTAAATTATCCGACAATCGTGGTCACGTATGCAGGAGTACGATAGGTTACATTGGAAATAATGATGCCAAGCGTCTCGTTAGCTGCGTGAATAATCTTGCCCTCGCCAATGTACATAGCCACATGTCCTATGACTCCGTTGGAGTTGGTGTAGAACAATAGGTCTCCGGGCTGCATTTCCGAATAGCTTATGATGCGGCCGTTGTTGACCTGCTGTGCTGAGCTTCTGTAGAGTGTGTATCCGAAATGCTGATATACAAGCTTCACAAAACCTGAGCAGTCTGTTCCGTCAACTAAGCTGTTGCCTCCGTATACATAAGGGTTGCCTAAGAACTGGACAGCGTATGAAACTATCTGGCTTCTAAGAGAGTCATCCGTAGGAGCCGCGTAGGCGTTGATGACCAGATCGTAGCTCTGTCCCTGATATGTGATGTGGAAGACTGTGTCGCCGTGTGGCAGTGGCATGTCAAGCTGTGCACACTCCCAGTCGTAAACATATGCGTTGTAAGCGTAATCTATGTAGTTAGAGAACGCGCCGCATACCTCGATCTCTGATCTGGATACGGTCTGTCCCTCGTACTTGACGGTTCCTGCGTAGGCTGCGAGAAGTCCGCAGCATGTAAATGTCTGGGCTGCAGGCTGAACTGTTGTCTCAGTTGGTGGTGCTGTGGCCTCCTGTTCAGAGCTTGGTGCGTCTGATGAAGGCTCTGTCTGAGGCTCTGTAGGAGCAGGTGTGGTCGGCTCAGTTGTAGGTGTTGCCGCCAAAACTGAGAATGAAGCGCTGAAGCTCTCATACGAAACCACAAACACGTTCTCGCCCTCTGCAAGCGGCGCGCCAACCTGTGCGCACGCCCATCCCATGAGTGGCTTGACTGAACCGTCTCCGTAGTTGCCCACAACCGACAGCTCCGTGATGTCTACGACATCGCCCGCGTATTTGTTTCCTGAACCTATATAGTATGCCGAAATACCTACAACGGTATTGGCAAGTCTCTCTCTCTCGGCTGCCTCAGCTGCCAGTCTGGAGGCTTCCTCCTCAGCCAGTCTCTCGGCCTCTATGGCTGCAAGTCTGGCGGCCTCCTCCTCGGCTGCCTTCTCGATGGCGATACGCTCCTCATCGAGGGTTATTGCTGTCTTATATGTGCTGGTCACCGTTACGTAGCCCGCATATACATATCCTGAGAAGCTCTCATCGAGCTGGATAAGATAGAAGTCGTTCTCCACACCTGCGATGGCATACTGGTCGCCCTGTCCGAGCTGTGCGATAACGTCGTAGGCCGTTGAAGGTCCGCTTCTAACGTTCAGAAGCTCTGTTCCGACAACTGTTCCGATATTTCTCGCGTTAGCTGCCATGTATGCGTCAGCCTCTTCTCCGATAATGAAGAAGTCGGCCTTGACGTAGCCGGTCACTGAGCCTGACTGCATGAGGTACCAGTAACCGTCCGGCATGAGCTCTGTAGAAGAAACCACGCCAACAGCGCCCGGATACATCTTACCTATGATATTCTCACTTCCTGAGGCACTTGGTGTTGAGCGGACATTAACGTACTTCTCCGCGATGGAAACTATGTATGTTGTCACCGGAGCCGGCTCTGTAGGCTCCTCTGTAGTGGTCTCCTCGGTGGTAGGCTCCTGCGTGGTCGTCTCAGGCTCTATCTCTAAGAGCTGTCTGACCGCACTTCTGACCTTCTCGTCGTGAACATAATCCTCCACAAGAGCTCCGGCACCAGCGATGACAGTCTCCTCTTCAACTGTAACCGTGGCCTGTGATGTTGTAACCGTTATGGGCGTCGTGCTAATTACAAGCGCCGACGACAGCATCACTATTCCTGCTTTGATCAATCTATTAAACATATAATCACCTTATATAAATGGGGAACAAATGCCAAGTGCTCACAAAGCCCTGGCATATGTTACAAAAATATTACGAAAGTTCGAAATCATTGTAACAAAACGGTCTGTTTTTGTCAACACACAATGCATATTCGTTGACTGAATTCACAATTGTGATTATAATTAATGAAAGTTCAATTTTTAGTAAATCCTATGAGGGGTAATTAACTATGTCCGCAACTATTTTGATAACAGGTGCCGGAAGAGGCATTGGAAGAGCCATAACGCTCGCAGTTTCAGAGTATTATTTTAAGAAAAATTTAACGGCTGATTTCGTGCTTGTAAGCCACAGTGACGGCGCGAGCTTAGGTGAGGTCGCGTCCATTGTCAGCATCCGAGGCCACCGCGTCATGCCGTTTCTTGGCGACATCTCTGATGAAACATTTCTAAAAACCATGCTCGCAGAGGCCAGAAGCGTGTTTGGCAGCATAGATATTCTGATAAACAACGCGGGCATAGCCCACATCGGACTTCTCCAGGATATGAGCCCCGCACAGATTGCCCACATGGTAAATGTGAACCTGACGGCGGCCATAACCTTAAGCTCCATGGTGATTCCGGACCTTCTAAAAAGCGAAAATGCCCCGAGGATACTAAACATTTCCTCAGTGTGGGGCAATGTCGGCGCATCCTGCGAGGCAGTTTATTCAGCCACCAAGGGCGGCATCAATTCATTTACCAGGGCGCTTGCTAAGGAGTTAGCTCCAAGCCTCATCCCTGTCAACGCCATCTCCTGCGGCCTGGTCTCCACCTCCATGAACGCTCACCTAAGCGCCGAGGAGCTAACCGCGCTCTGCGAGGAGATTCCGATAGGTCGCGCAGCCACCCCCGAGGAGGTGGCCGGCGTACTGTGTCATCTGCTAGACACAACCGCATATCTCACAGGGCAGATAATCACCCTGGACGGCGGCTGGACATGATTACTTCTCAAACCTGATAATACAGTAGACATTCACTTTGGGGATGCACGCGGTGGTTTTGCCGTCCTGCACCCCCACTTTTATTGTCTGGCCAGCCTCAGCGCCTGATATCACGCGGGCGCATGAATACACCCCGGGCACACATATATGTATGTCGTGAACAGGGACATATGGCGCCTCCTCCTGCTCATTTAAAACGGCCACATATTTGAAGCCGTCCTTATCCCAGCTGATAGTCTCTGCCCACTTCGGGGCATCTGAGTAAATGCTTCGCTCCCCCACTAATCTGTCCATGATTCGCTTTACCACAAGCCTGCTCATATATGGCTGGCTCATCTCAATGGGCGCCGCCACATAAAATATCTGCCCACCCTTATATTGACTTAAAAGCATGGCGGGCATATCCGTCTTAATCCCTGGAGGATTTGAATGGATTGCCGCAAATTCAGGAGAGTTGGGCACGGTGTAGGGAAGTGTGATAGTGGCCAAAACCTTCACTCTTGCCTCTTCAATCACCTCCACCTTATACTGCCTCATGGGAACTGAAAGCGGAGCCGCATCGTCAAATCCCTCCAAAATCTCTCTTCCCTCCTCAGTGGGAGCGATGTAGGTGAAGTCTTCCACTGTCTGCGCCATATTGCAGACACCATCAAACCTGACGCCAATCATCTGTGCTAGCTTCTCGTGTCCAATAGGGCCGCTTACGTATAGATTGCCTCCCTCTGCCACATATCTCTCTATATCCTCCATCTCAGAATCCAATATCTGGGACACATGGCAAAGCGCCATGACGCGCGCCTTAGAATCCTTAAGATTCTTGCTCCCTATAACTGTGAAGGCCTGATTATCCTCTCGCAAAATACTTGCAAGCTTCACGCTCGCATCCATAAAAAAAGCGGGCCCGAAGGATTTATCGCACACACTCTTATTGGTCTCATTAGGGTCAAACTTGGAATGCGTCGCAAAAAATATATCCACATCCGCATTTAACTGCCCGTTGATGTGGCTCTCAAGCGGCATGGTCTCCTCGTAAATGCTCCTCATAAGCTCTGTGTAGACCTTCGGCACGATACTTCCGTCAGGATTTATGGCATCCACCAGCAAAAATGCGCCGTTGTGCACAAGCGCCGTCACCACATGCAGCAACAGTTCATCCCTGCTCTTGGTTGTGGTGTGGAATGAGAGCTGCGGGTCGCATCTTGAAGTGTGATAGACAAACGGCAGATTTGGCGAGATATTCTTGTAGTATTTGTTTATAAATGTCTGCTGTAGGAAACCGCCATAATAGTCGCCTCCTGTGTAATCCACCTCGTCAGCTATATATTCAGAGCAGGCATGTAACCACCCGCTTGCAACCATGCTCATCTGGTGCTCCACCGTGCACTCAGGCTTGACAGACTTGATAACTCCCGTTGTAAATGTTGCAAAATCAGCCATCCACCTCTCTCTCAGATGCTGGAAGTTCCTAAACTCCTCGTCCTGCCAGTTCATGGTTTTGGGCATCTCACGCCCCGTCTCCTCAAGGTACCTTCTCCTGCAGGATGGACAATAGCACACATCCGGCCAGAAGGTCATGTCCAAAAACATTCCCTCGAAGTCATACATTTCATTGAGCTCTATGAGGTGTGCCTTCACATACTCTCTGTACTCAGAATTATTCGGACAGACTATGCCGTAGCGGCCGTTTCTAAAACAGTCGAGTCCTCGAAACTCCTTATGGTTTTTGCCGTCCGCACTTATGGTTCGCCACTCCGGATGATTGTCATAGGCGTAGTTGTCAAACACCTGGCTGTAATAGGCGATGACCGCTATGCCCTTCTCGTGGCACAGCTTCAAAACCTCCCCAAAAAAGTCGCGCCCCTTAAGTCCTCTGTGCATGCGGCCAAGCTTCGTCGGGTAGTTGCACAGTCCTGTGTGGGGCATCGCCTTGACCATGGCCGCCGTCACATGTGCCTTCTCTAAGCACGATACGTACTCCTCGGGATCAATTTTTGACAGAAACTCCTCGTTCCAGTCATCGATATGCATGTCCAGCAGATTCCTTCTATAGTTGTTTTCAATCCACATATGTCCTCCATATTTCAAAAAACCGCTCGCCATGTGACGAGCGGTATAGATTAATCTTCCTTAAGTCTGTCCTTATACGGTCCAAAATCCAGCATATATGGGCAGTGGCTCTTGCGCCTGTCCTCAGGCGGCAGCTGCATGAAATCGCCATACATTTTCTCAAGGAACTTCTCGAGTTCCTGTGGAAATGGCATGGTGGTGTCCTCAAACTTAAGCTCCCTTAAGGGGTAAATGTCTGAGTTGTAAAATGTGAGCTTGTAGGGCGTCGGGTCACAGAAGAAACCGATGCGCTTAGTCTTCTTCTTAGAATACTTGCGGTTTGCGGATTCTCTCTTTCTGTAGAGCCAGTCCTTGCTGACGCCAAGCGCATCCATCGCCTTATTTGCGAGCTTACAAGCCCCTGTAACCACATGCGTGAGCGGTCCGTAGAAGCTTAAAACAGGCTCTGAAACGCTCCTTAATATGAGCATCTTTCCCCAGAACCACGCGCTCCACATCTGAAGCTGGTAGGCGATTGGGTTATCTGCCGCGTTATCCAGCGCGTAGAGGTCCAGGAATATTCCGTAGGGGCTGTCCACGTCCTTCATGGCCTCCTCCTTAAATGTTGTCCCCTTAAGGCACATTCTGGTGGTGGCAAGCGGATAGTTTCTGTCGTTTTTCGTGTTAAGAATATAGTACTTGTGACTCCACTTCTTCTCCACAATCCTGTTTAACTTCTCATAGTCGCGTCTCGGCATGAATATGTCGATGTCATCGTCCCACGGAATGAATCCCTCGTGGCGGATGGCGCCGATGCCTGTTCCCGCGTAGCCAAAATACGTCAGGTGGTATTCATCGCAAATCTGTTTGAAATCGTGGTACATTTCGAGCTCAAGCTCCTGTATTAGTTTGAGTTCTCCGGGTTTATACTCTGCCATAATCACTCCTTAGTGGACATATCGTCCTTATGAGCCTTTTCGTCAGGCTCCTTCGTCTTCGCGCTGTCCATTATCCTCTTCACGGGATTTAGACTGTCCATCCTTCCCATGACCGGGGCAAACATTTCGCGAAGCCTCGTCATACGCTCGCTCGTCCTGATGGCCGGAAACGCCTTATAAACATGCGTGCTTCTGACCTGATTGATGAGCTCTATAATGTGGTCCTTCGTCTCCTGTGTCACGTCGTCCCAGATAAGCTTACTCTCCTCGCCCATCTGTCCGGCCTTCCTGACTCCGCCATAGGCCACAGCGCTAATCCTATCCTTCGCCTCGGCAAACTTCTCTCTCGCCTCCGTGGTTGCGGCGTCAAACTTCTCCTTAGCCTCCGTCGTCGCGGCGCTAAGCTTCTCCCTCGTCTCCTCGGCCAGCTTCTCAGACTCTAAAACTGTGCCGCCCACGGCGTTACTAATGTTATCTCCTAAGCTGTGTAACTTCGCGGCGATGGCCTCGAGCTCTCTGATGCTCTTACTCATGCCTATAGTCTTATAGGTTGATGCCACAACATCCACCATGTATATGGCGCACAAAATAACCATGATGACTACGCCGACCTTAAACGGCAGGGCGTCAATACATTTAAAAATCACAGGGTTTACAAGCTTAAGCACCACCGTAACTCCTACGCCCCACATTAAGCTGTACAGAAGGCAGACATATCCGCCAATGTTGAACCTGTTATTCGAGTAGTCCCACCATCTCATGTGAAACATTTTGTCAAGCGCCCAGCCTCCGATAAGCTCAATTATGGTGCACAACAGCATTCCCAGCAGAAACAGCACCACAAGATTATCGTAAAACGGCGCCAGAAGAGCTGTTGCAAAAACCACTCCAAAACCGTATATGGGGCAGACCGGACCGTTAAGATAGCCGCGGTTTACAATCTCCTTAAACAGTATGGTGTGGTACGCCACCTCCACAATCCAGCCGATCATGGAGTATGTCAGAAACAGCCATATCACTTCATAAATTCCCAGTTCCATAATACCACCAAACCCCAGCCAAAACATACATGCATAGGCCGGGGCTACATTCGTCTAATTAGTCCGTATAATTGTAACACAGTTAAATTTTAATGTCTACCGGAAAAGCCGTTTTTTGACCCTGCGGTTCATTGACTAACAACTTCTGCCATGTTAAGATTCTATAAGTTTCAGGGAGGCGCTTATGAACAGAAAAACACTGGCCCTTAAGGTCATAGAATTATTAAAACAGGAATATCCGGTGACCGACTGCACCCTCACCTACGACGAGGCGTGGAAGCTGTTGGTTAGCGTGCGCTTGGCCGCGCAGTGCACGGACGCGAGGGTTAACGAGATAACCCCCGTACTATTCGCGGCGTATCCGGGGATCCGGGAGTTATCAGACGCCGATGTAGACGACATCGAGAGGATTGTGCGCCCCTGCGGGCTCGGGAAAAGCAAAGCCAGGGACATAAGCCTGTGTATGAAGGCCCTTCGCGACAACTTCTGTGGCCGCGTTCCCGACAACATGGAGGACCTCCTAAGTCTTCCGGGCGTCGGCAGGAAGAGCGCCAACCTTATCATGGGCGACATTTACAAAAAGCCCGCCATCGTTTGCGACACGCACTGCATAAGACTCACCAACAGAATTGGTCTGGTTCACGACACGAAGGATCCGAAGAAGGTGGAGATGGAGCTGTGGAAGATCATTCCCCCCGAGGAGAGCAACGACTTCTGCCACCGCTTAGTTGACCACGGCCGCGCCGTCTGCCAGGCCAGAACCGCCCCCGACTGCGCCCACTGCGTGCTTAGGGATATCTGCGAGAGGAATATTTAATGCAGGAAAATTCATATAAAAAAAGCGCCAGGGCACCGTGGATTGCCGTCATCTGTACAGTCCTTCTGATTGCCCTGTGCGTATTTGCCATATTTTATCAGCGGTATTTTAACTCTGCCGAGGCGCAGGGTGCCGCCGCCATCACCGTGCACTTCATAGATGTGGGGCAGGGCGACGCCACCCTCATCATCTGCGACGGCGAGGCCATGCTAATAGATGCGGGCAGCACGTCAGCCTCCGACGCGGTCACTTCCTACATCCGACGCCAGGGCGTAAACAGCTTCAAATATGTCATCGCGACCCACCCCGACGAGGACCACATAGGTTCCATGGACGATGTGCTTAGCAAGTGGAACTGCGAGACATTTATCGCATCCCCCACAGAAAATGACACATATTCATACGCGCAGATTCTGGAGGTCTGCGAGAAGAAGAGTCTAGCCATCACGCCCCCTGTGTTAGGGGAAACATATTCGCTTGGACGCGCGACATTTACAGTGATAGGCCCCGGGGAGATTACCCCTGACACATCCATCAACGACTCATCCGTCGCCGTCTTACTAAAATGCGGCACCTGCTCGTGGCTCTTCGCCGGAGACGCAGGAAGTGCGGAGGAGGAGTTCATGCTCTCCTCCGGCGCAGACCTAAACTGCGATGTCTACAAGGTCTCCCACCACGGAAGCTCATCCTCCTCAGGGGAGGAATTCCTAAGCGCCATGTCCCCCGCCTACGCGGTCATAAGCTGCGGCAGGGATAACGACTACGACCACCCCCACGACGTGACCCTGAGAAGGCTTAAGGCGTGCGGCGCCACCGTTCTTCGAACCGACGAGGAGGGCACCATCATCTGCTACAGCGACGGCTCCGCCATATGGTGGAACACAGAGCCGGAGCTAAGATTCCAGTTTTCCGAAAAATAAAGGGAACTTTTGCGCACGGCAAAAGTTCCCTTGTAAGCTCTGCAAACAACCTAGTCATCAGATATCATCGATATTTGTCTTCTTACCAAAAACATCGACAGTTCCCTCGGTCACCGGAAGGATAGCCTCAGAATAATTCAGAGGATATGCGCTGCCATCCTCAGACAGTTTTACCGTCAGAAGATACTCTCCTCCAATACTCAAAACAGATGTGTCTTCAACGATTATAGTGTCCGAATTCTGAAAACTGCCGAGCACATATACCTTAATCTCCTCCCCGGAATACTCACCGTCAATCACACGATCAACTTTAAACGTATATATTATATGCGGCAGGACAACCTCCGGGTTACCCTCACCGGCTGCATTCATCTGTGTATCCTGTGCAGACAAGAGCGTTCCGCATAATATCACATCGGAAGATTCCTTTAGCTCGTCAAATGATCCATATGCTGGAAAATCAGCCTGAAGAATCCTGACATCTTTATTTGTGGTGGTAACCGCAGCCTCCTTGCCATCATTCTTATCATCCACGCCGCATCCTAAGAGACATGCTGTGATCATGACCGATAAGCAACACCCTATAATCCTTCTAATCTTCATAGTTTCTGCCCTCCTTCTTACATTTTAAAACAAGTCATAAAGTATCTGAATATGAACTATATCCAGACTCTGAGGATAATATGTGACAGTTCTGTCACGCGCATGATCCAAACCTGTAGAGTACTCTTTCTACAAGCTTCATTTGTCCTATGTTTCAACAATATTATACAACCATCTGTCATTTATATCAAATGAATCTGTGTAAATCTCTCAATCCCCCTACTTCAGGTTGCATTGGAATAATCTTCCTGAGTGTACCTGGCAATCGCTCTGCTATATCCTTAAAAGCGATACTTTCAGGTCCTGCATTTCTCTCAGTTTTCACGCAAAAATGGCGCCTGCCTAAGCAGACGCCATTCGATTAACTATTATTCAGCACTGTCGGAAGTGTCACTGCTCTCGCTTGTGTCGCTAGCAGCTGCGATACTGATGATAATAATACATGTATTCAGAGTGAAGCCACTCGTCTAAGCCGTGCTCCATCTGCTGCCTGGTCGTGTAGTAATACGTATCTTTTTCGCATTTGACATGCTTAAATGTCTCCGGGCCGATGTAATCTAAGGATATTACACAGCTATCGTCCAGAGCGATGTATTTTCTTCCGAAGAGTTCTACCGTGTCGCCTGTTTTTGCGCGTTCGCCGAAATATGTCATGTGTATCACAGGCCTTATGTAGATGCGCTCCCTCGCTTCCTTGAAGTAAGCGCCCCTCTTTATGATCGTCTGATCATTTCCTCTGACGTACATGAAACGGCTCTTGGCGTTTACAGGTGTTCTAAGCCACAGATCTTTGTCGACCTTCGGGATTATGTCCTTGTATTTTTTGTACAGATATGCTTCCGGAAGCGTGACCTCATCCACGAGAATTTCTGTCTTAATTCTTCTGTACAGTACGCCCTTCTCGGGCTCGCGCTCCCTAAGCCAGTCCTCCATGAACTTCTGGATATCTGAACCCTCGTAGCAGTTTGCGTTCTGCGCAGTAACATCTGCGTTAAAAATATGGCGGGCGATACCGCAGTCGCACAGAGCAGCCTCGCCAGAGATGGCGGTCCAGTTGTAGCCGAATATTTCCAGTCTGTCGCCTCTTACCATGTCTGACTGTGTAAATGTAATCACGGGGCGCACCATGGTGTAAGTGTAATCCGCCTGGCAGCCGTCGCAGACGGCAGGCACGCTCATTCCACATCTGACTCTTTTGCCGTCCTCGCCTCTGGAGTTTAACCACCAGCAGCTTCCAAATACGGGAATGATGCTAAGGCACTCCTTAAATTCCTCCTCTGTCAGTAATCTGATACCTGTTATCTCTGCATTAAAATCCAGCTTTTTTAATACGTATGCGTTTCTTCTAGGCATGGCCTCTCCTCTCCGACTGTCCCACAGTCATGTGACCTGTTATCCTTCTGATAACATAATATACAATCACATGTTCAAAAAATGGCCCACCAGGCTCTTGCATGCCCATATTTACAACACATTTCACGCAAAAATGGCGCCTGCCTAAGCAGACGCCATTCGATTAACTATTATTCAGCACTGTCGGAAGTGTCACTGCTCTCGCTTGTGTCACTGGCAGCTGCGCCCTGCGCGCTCTCGCTGATAAGCTCAGGTGCCTCGGCACACTCTGCCTTCTCCTCTGCGCAGTCTGTGCACTCCTCTGAGCACTCCTCTGAAGCATCATCCGAAGCCTTCGGAGCAGATGCAAACAGCTCGCTAAGCTTAGCGCTAAACTTCTTCACAGCGTCGCTCGCCATGATCTTCTCTGTCTCCTTCTTGACAAATGAAGCGCCCTCCTTGCCTAACTCTACAGCCTTCTTGCCAACCTTCTTGCCAGTCTCCTTAGCCTGTGGAGCGTACTCCTTGCCTGCCTCATAAGCCTTCGTGCCCAAATCCTTCGCTGAGTCTGAAACCTTTCTCGCGAAATCTCCGAGGCTCTTAGCCCATGCGTCCAATGTGTCCTGATCGATTGCAGGTCCCTCGTTCCAGCAGTTTTCGCCGCCGTCGCCCCAGATATCCTTCAGGAAACGTGTAGCATACTCCTCGTCATTGTCCCAGCCATCCTCAAAAACGATATTGTGTCTGAGTGGTCTGTACTGCTCATAGCGGTCTGTCACATTCTTCAAGTCCGCGTACTCCTCAGGAGCCTTGGCAGCCTTAACTGTTGTAAATGCGCCCTGTGACACGAACTTCAGAACTACGAAGCTCTTGCCCTCTGCATTAAATGGAATGCAGTACAAATTCCAGCCCTTGTACTTCTTGAGAGGCTTGATGAAATTCCTGTTCAGCTTATATGTGAGCTTAAACTCCTCTTCCTCCTCGCTGACTGCATCGTTCTCATAATCTGTAGGGATAATCTGCAGCTGGCAAATCTCGTCCTTGTCAGCGTTCTCGCCGCCGTTGAGCCAGAAAACGAATCTCGACTCGCTGTCCTCGAGCTTAATCACCTTCGATGTGATCACACCCTTCTCATCCTTCTTCCAGTTGCCAAGTGTGATAACCTCGCCAAGCTCTCCATCTGTACCTGTGATAAATGTGCGGTCAGCATTTGCTGTGCACTTCCAGTCCCTTGCGTTAAATAAAATAGTATTCATGTAAAATGTTCCTTTCATATTAAGATTGTCGGTATTCAATATCTGCACCATTCTGATGGTCTTCTCATCGACCCTCGCAGCTCTTCCCGACTTAACCAGGCCCTTAGCCCGCTTCTCGTAGGTCCTTCCGACCTCGTTACCAAATGTGTCCAAAACAATTACGTTTTTTTCCATGGGTGTCTTCCCCCTTGCCCGATATAGTCATTCTTCCTGCCGCCGTTTTTTGTCATGGGTGCCCGCCCCTCGCCTGAAGTCTTATTCATCTTATCAAATCAAACATTTACATTCAAGATTACCAAATTAACAAAATCTTACTTTTATCTAAAAAAGCTCCGGGGTTATGCGCCCCGGAGCTTGAGTCTGCGCTTACTTATAACATCTGACATTTAATCTTCTATCATGATGGTCTTCGCATTCTGCTCTACCTGTGGCTGCGCCTTCGGCATCGTAAGCTTAAGCACACCGTTCTCAAACTTAGCAGCTATGTCTTCCTCTGTGTAGCCGTTGCCCACATAGAAGCTTCTGCTCATGGAGCCCGTGTATCTCTCGCGTCTCAGATACTTGCCAGCCTCGTCCTTCTCCTCCGTGTTCTTCTCGGTGTTGGCGCTAACTGTCAGATATCCCTTCTTAAGCTCAGCGTGAACATTCTCCTTGGCAACTCCCGGCATCTCAATGTCGATCTCGTAGTTCTCTCCCAGGTCCTTGATGTCGGTCTTCATACTTCCCATATTCTCAAAATTTGATGAAAATGTTGGGAAATCGTCGTCCAAAAAGTCATCAAAAAAGTTGTTTGTAAAAATTCTAGGTACTAACATAATCTTATCCTCCTAAAGATAAATCTTTTATGTTTGTTGTGGATCTGAACTCTTCGTCCATCTCCTTCGTTCTGAACACGTTATACCACTTCTGTTAGCACTCGTCAATAGTGAGTGCTAACAACTTTTCATAAACTTTCTAAACTTTCTATTAAGGGCGGCCTCTTATGGACAGTTAAAACTTATCTCCCTCGAACCAGATGGCAGTTTCAGATTTCTCCCACGCCAGCCTGGCTCCCCATGAACTAAGTTGGTCTCCAGCAATCGTCGTTCAGCCGAAAAAGAGGATCTTTTTCGGCCCGGGTCGGGGTCCGCCGTTAATTGCGGCCCCGCTCCCGTAACTCGCAGCTGCGCCGACAATCTTAAAGCCAGAAGATGGTGTGCAGCTGCTCAGACACTACTCCGCGGGCCGCACTATGCTCCCCCGACCCTGCTCACTCCGGGATGCTGTCGACCAAACTTGTTCAGGGTCGCCTCCTGGCGTGGACGCTACATTTTATAACCACCATCTGGTTCGAGGGAATGTATGTATAGCCCTGTCCATAGGAGGGCGCATCCATACATAACACTTTAGAAAGGTTTGAAAAGCTTGCCGGTATGATATGTTTTTTCCCACACTTTAACAATCCTTTAAGTAGCATATCATGTGGGCGGACACGCTCTATATAAGTACGTGGGGCGCATGAAAAGAAGTTGGGAAGGGAGAGTATAGGAGGTCGCCCGCCCGACGAGCATAGTGGGCCGAGCGAAGGAGGTTATGTCAATTTGCGAAGCAAATTGGCCAACCGACGAGAGCGAGCGCCCTATTGACAGCGCAGTCGGGCGGGTAGCAGGAAGTTGTTTTTTTGCCCTTTAAAAAATTACTTCCTGCGTCGACCGAGAAGTACTCGACCGCCCAACTCTTTCAGGAGCCCCACGTAGGTTGTCTAAGTTTGTCCGCCCACACAGAGAATTTTCAAAATGGGGCTTGTGAAAGTGGGGGATGTGGGATATACTGAAGAGTGGCCGTAGGTACGGCAAATATGTAAATTAGGAGGCAGAGTATGGACGCGGACAGTTGCAGTAGGGACACACAGGTTCCTTTATTTTTCGCCGCTTGCGGCAGGCAGCATGGATGGATTGTGTCCATAGGTGCCTAGGTTTATAGATAGCAGGAACCGTTGTGACTCTCGTAAAGTCTATATGAGAGAACAATGACAGATGCATTAGAGAAGATGAAGGACAGCATCGAGAAGCTGGCGGAGGGTAAGAAGTACGCCACGCTTCGAGATATTTTGTCCACTATGAATGCGGCGGATCTGGCCGCACTTTTGGAGGAGACAGATGAGGCCCAGCTGCCGCTTCTGTTTCGTCTGTTGCCGAAGGAGCTCGCCGCAGACACATTTGTGGAGATGAGCCCGGAGGAGCAGGAGCTGCTCATCAGAAGCTTTTCAGATAGCGAGCTGAAGGAAGTCGTCGACGAGCTGTATGTCGATGATGCTGCGGATCTGGTCGAGGAGATGCCCGCCAATGTTGTCAAGAGAATCCTGACTCAGGCAGACCCTGAGAAGAGAAGGATGATCAACAACATTTTGAAGTATCCTGATGACTGCGCCGGAAGTATCATGACCACCGAGTTCGTGGAACTGCGCCCCCACATGACTGTGGAGGAGGCCATTCTTCGAATCAGGCGTTCAGGTATCGATAAGGAAACCATCAACACATGCTATGTGACGGAGAAGGATCGTAAGCTCATCGGTATGATTACCATCAGGGATCTGATCCTGTCGGAGAGCGACGATGTCATGACCGACATCATGGAAGACAACGTGATTTCGGTCAACACCATGGAGGACCAGGAGGCGGTTGCCCAGGCCTTCAGTAAGTACGATTTGCTCGCCATGCCGGTTGTGGACACAGAGAACAGGCTGGTCGGTATAGTCACAGTCGATGACGTTCTCGATGTCTTGGAGGAAGAGACAACAGAGGATATCGAGAAGATGGCCGCTATTATGCCTACGGCGAAGCCGTATTTCAGGCAGACCACATTTGATTTGTGGAAGAGCCGTATTCCGTGGCTGTTACTTCTCATGATTTCCGCCACATTTACAGGAATGATAATCACCTCGTTTGAGGGAGCGCTGGCCAAATATGTGATACTAACCGCATACATCCCCATGCTCATGGACACCGGCGGTAACTCAGGCGGACAGTCGTCAGTTACCATCATCCGTGCGATTTCGCTGGGCGAAATAGAGTTTAACGACATTTTCAGGGTTATCTGGAAGGAGTTAAAGGTCGCGCTGGTGTGCGGACTCACTCTGGCGGTTTGCAATTTTGCTAAGCTCATGCTGTTTGACGGCGTTGGATTTACAGTGTCCATGGTGATATGTCTGACGCTCGTGGTGACCATATTCTGCGCGAAGCTCGTGGGCTGTACGCTCCCGATAATCGCCAAGAGGATTGGTTTTGACCCTGCCGTTATGGCAAGCCCGTTCATCACCACCATCGTGGATGCGATTTCGCTGCTGGTTTACTTCCAGTTCGCGACAAGAATATTAGGAATATAATAATAGGCGTGTAAATGTAGAAACTACATTTACACGCCTTTTTTCGTTATATATCCCCACTCAATTCTCAATCTTCTTCCTGTACTGCCTCATGCATTCGTGAAGCTCCATCTCAAAATCCTGGCGGTTCTTGGCGTAGATGGTCTGAAGGATCAGCCCTGAGAACAGGGACTGGATGCCCGCCATCACAACGAAGCCACAGACAATCAGGGTCGGGAACTTGTCGACGAGGCCCGTCTGTGTGAACTCCCAGAAGATAGGGATGAAGAAGAGCGCCGCGATAAGTATCAGGACGGCTGCTATCAGGCCGAAGAAGGCCATGGGCCTGTAGGTTCTGTAGAGCCTGATGATGGTGCGGATGACCTTAAAACCGTCTGAATAGGTGGAGAGCTTGGATTCGCTGCCCTCCGGCCTGTCGCGGTAGTCGATGATGACATTCTCCACAAACATGTTTTTGTCGATGGCGTGGATGCTCATCTCCGTCTCTATCTCGAAGCCCTTGCTGAGCACAGGAAATGTCTTCGCGAACCTGTAGCTAAACGCCCTGTAGCCAGTCATGATATCCTTAATGTCGTTCTTAAACAGCGTGTTGATACCCCAGCGCACAATGCTGTTGCCAAAATTGTGGAAGGGTCTCTTGTTTTCCTCGAAATATGTGGATGAGAGCCTGTCGCCCACAACCATGTCCACATTTCTGTCGAGGACCTTGTTTGCCATCTCTCTGGCAAACTCTGCAGGGTATGTGTCGTCGCCGTCCGCCATGATGTAGCACTGCGCGTCCACCTCCATGAACATTCGCCTGATAACGTTGCCCTTGCCCTGCTGGCGCTCGTATCTGACAACCGCTCCAGCAGCTCTCGCTATCTCGTCGGTGCCGTCCGTGGAGTTGTTGTCATACACATAGACGACCGCCTCTGGAAGCTCCCTCTTAAAATCGGACACAACCTTCGCAACCGTCTTGCTTTCGTTGTAGCACGGTATCAAAACCGCAATCTTATCCATAATATCCTCCGAACAAATGATGATGACGGTATTATAGCATAATTCCAGCAATATTACACCTTAAATTTAAAAATGGCCCGCCGAGGCGGGCCATGTAAATGTTATTCCTCGTCGCCGTGAAGCGCAAGCTCTCTGGCCTGATACTCCTCGACATCCTCAAACATGGAGAGCATGGGCTTAACGTCCTTGCCCTTAAAATGTCTGTCGACATAGTTGCTGGTGCACTTCATAACCATAGGTGAGAGCACCAGAACGCCTATAAGGTTGGGCAGCATCATCAGACCGTTGAAGGTATCTGAGATGTCCCAGGCAAGCTGTGCGGTCATGGTTGAGCCTGCTAAAACCAGCGCGCAGAAGACTATTCTGTAAGGAAGAATAATCTTGTCGCCGAAGAGGTAGTGCATGGCTGTTGAGCCGTAGTGGCTCCATCCGAGAACCGTTGAATACGCAAACAGAAGGATTGCAATGGCCACAAACACTGAGCCCGCAACGCCGAACACATTAGAAAATGCATAGCTTACAAGAGCGCTTGACTCAAGCACGCTTCCGTCCGCGAGAGTGATCTCAAGGAATGCGCCTGTCTGTAAATCGATGGCGCCTGAGCTTAAGATTACGAGAGCTGTGAGTGTGCACACGATGATGGTGTCAGCGAACACCTCGAAGATACCCCACATACCCTGGCGCACAGGCTCCTTGACATTGGATGAGGAGTGAACCATAACTGATGAACCAAGACCTGCCTCGTTGGAGAACACGCCTCGCTTGAAGCCCATCTTCATAGCCATGGCAATACCGCTTCCCACGATACCGCCGGCAACACTCTTCATGGCAAATGCGCCCTTAAATATTGACACGAACACGGCAGGGATAAGTGAGCCGTGCATGCAGATGATTACAACTGCGCCCACAAAATACAGCGCAACCATGAATGGAACTACCTTCTCTGTAACCGCTGCAACTCTCTTTAAACCGCCAATGATTACGATGCCCACAGCGAAGAAGAGGAAGATGCCCACAGCGATTGGAGGTATCTGAAGTGACATGTCGGAGAATGCCTTGGTCACATTCTTAACCATGGAATTCACCTGGCTCATATTTCCGATACCAAATGATGCGAGCACGCAGAAGAGGGAGAATAAAACCGCCAGGATGGCGCCTATCTGCTTGCAGCCCTTCTTAGCGCCCAAACCGTCGCGAAGATAGTACATCGCGCCGCCGTGCCATGCGCCGTCTGCGCCCTTGCGTCTGTAGAGAATACCTAATACATTTTCAGAGTAGTTGGTCATCATGCCGAAGAAGGCTATGAGCCACATCCAGAAAACCGCTCCGGGACCACCTGTGGCGATGGCGCCGGCAACACCTACGATGTTTCCTGTTCCAACTGTTGCGGCAAGAGCCGTACACAGCGACTGAAACTGTGATATAGTTTTGTCCTTCGTGTGGCCTGTGACATGCTTGTCCTTAAATATAGCTCCCACAGTGTTCTTCATCCAGTGCGCAAAATGTGTCACCTGATAGAACTTCGTGAGAATTGTCATCAAAACGCCCACAAATCCCAAAAGGATCAGAGCCGGCCACCCCCACACAACGCCGTTGATGGCGTTGTTTACGTCGGTCACAATCTTAATAAAACCTTCCATATAACTCCTCCTATATTCATCCCCGCCCACTGCGGAAATACCTGCACCACGATTTCTTACACATAAAAAACGAAGTGGAATCCGTTATGAATTCCACTTCGTTGTGGTCTTAATCACTTAGTAATAATTAGTCTGAGAGACCCTTAAGGAATACCTTGAATGACTTGCCGCCTGCGCTGTAATATACATCGTACGAGTCCTCATCACCCACACGGTAGTAAGCCTCACCTGTAGGAAGAACTGATACGCTTCCGTAAATCTCAGAAGCCAGGCTCTTTTTACCTGAACCGCTTACATAGAAGAGTGCATCGTCAGATGTGAACAGAACAACATCATCGCCTGTAACTGTCAGATCGTCGATATCGTCAGCACCCTTGATAACTGTCTCCTTGCCGCCGCTGTACTTAACCAGCTGGTCATCATTGTTCACATAGAACATAGTCTTGCCATCTGATAAGTATGCTAAATTCTGGATGTCAGAAGCAACCTTAACCTGCTCGCCGTCCTTCTTGACGTTCTTGGTGTAGAGGTTGTACTTATCGTCGTTTTCCTTAACGTAGATTACGTTAGCGCCGTCTGCTGTGACAGCCATAACTGTGTCTGAAACCTTACCGCTGGTCTCATACTTGCCGTTTAAGTAGTAAACTGTACCTGAGCTTCTTCCTGTAGAGATTAAGATATTCTTGAATGAAGAGATACCGTAAATACTTACAGTGCCAACTGTGCTTACAGACCTAACTGCTACGTCGTCAGCAACTAATGGATAAACCATGCTTGTGTCGCTGGCAATCTTAACCTTCTCGCCGCCCTTACTTGTAAGGTAAACCTTATAGTCGCCGTCATCGCTTCTGTCAGCGTAGAGGACATCTGTGTGATCCTTATTTACAACGAACTTGCTGGAAACTGCGCTTCCGATAGCTGCCTTCTTCTCGCCCTTAGCGTTGTAAACTACAATCTTCTCATCCTCAAGGTTGTAAGCGTAGATGTACTTAGCGCCGTTAGAAACTGTGATTGGATTGATGCCTGAGCCAATCTTGGTTGACTCCTTGCCGTTAAAGAGATACATAACAGCCTCGTCATCATCGTTCTTGGCAACGTAGAGAACGCTCTTGCCGTCTGGAGACATAGCAACAACTGAGCTTGAGATCTCGTCCTCAATCTTAACTTCCTTGCCGGAAGAAACTGTGTAATACTTAAGCTCGTCATCCTCGTTTAAGTAAACGATAAAAGCGCCGTTGTCTGAAAGCCATGCCTCGCTTATATCTGAGGCAAACTTGGTAGCCTTCTTAGCTGTGACAACATATGCAGCGCCCTCCTCATCTTCCATGATCTGAACGCTTCTGTCAAGAGATACGCCGTCGCCGCTGTATAAGTAAGCACCGCCGTTAACCTCCATGATGGTCTTGTTGCCGTTTACGATGTAGGTCTTCTCGTCCTCTTCATCTGCAAATGTAACGTAGTAATCCTTGTAACCGCTTCCTGAACCTGAACCCAGGCTGCCGATTGCATTGATAAGAACTACGATAAGCGCGATAACTGCGATCGCTGCGATAGCGCCAACAACAATCTTAGGGTCAATACCCTTCTTTGGTGTGTCAGCACCCTTAGGCTCTGAAGGAACAACAGGAACTGCTTCCTTGACAGCCTCTGCAGTGTTCTCAACTGCTGCCTTGGCCTCGTCGACCTTCTCTTCTACAGCCTCAGTTACTGTCTCAACAGTCTCCTCGACCTTCGCCTCAGGTGTAGGAACCTTAACTTCAAGAGGTGTTCCACATCCTTCGCAGAACTTGCTGTCGTCAGCATTTTCTGCTCCACATTTAGGACAAATCATATTAATCCTCCTTTTTTATCATCAGATAACCCTTATTATGCCTATACAAATGTATGTGCATTCGAGGATATAATAGCACGCAAGTCTTAAATAAACAATACTTTTTTCACAGTTTCTTAACAATTAAAGGCCCAAATATGGTATTTTTTTGCCAAAAATGGCAGGAATTTGCACTCTAATCCCCACAAAGCCAGACAGAGCGGCGTAAATTACGCCGCTCTGCTCTACGTATAAGGATTTAGTTAACAATTACATCTGTCACACCTGCCGACCTCAATCTCCTTCACAGGCTTGTCATAGCCCATGGCCTCGAGGCCTGTCTTCACTATGTTTGACCACTCCCTGGCCGACAGCTCCACACTTGTGCCGTCAGAGAATTTGACCATGGCAGCTCCCGCTTTGTCGCAGTGTGTATCAAAGCATATCTGATACATCTGTTTTCTGTTTATGGCGCCTATCTCCTCCAGGCTCTTGATCATTCGATACACCGTGGCCACACCCACAGTGTTATCTCTCTTGATAACCTCGTAGAAGATATCCTTACAGCAGGAACATTCATTCTCCAGAATAACGTCGATAATGAGCCTTCGCTGGTTGGTCAGTCTGTAGCCGTGGTTCTTCATTTCACGGTAAACCATAAGCTTCTGATGATCCAGATTCCCCGGAAATACTGTTGTCTGATATACCTGTCTGTCAGCTGACTCTCTCATAAACTGAAACCTCCATAGTCCCGAAAAAGTGAACTTGTAACACATGTGATGGTTAGTATATACTAACTTCAAAGTTTTGTCAATCGTTTTTGATAACCATTATCAAGTTTATAAACCTTACAATCTTTGGTTTGAAATTATCCACATATAGTGTTATACTGTGTCATGGGTTTGGATAAACATTATATTGTGAGGGGTTAGTATGAATTATATTGAACACAAGTCTAACGAATCTATCGAGGATTACCTTGAGGCTATACTTATGCTCAGCGAGAAGCTTCCATACGTGAGAAGTGTGGACGTGGCCAACGAGGAGGGCTATAAGAAGTCCAGCATTTCAGTTGCCATGAAGAATCTCAGAAATATGGGCTATATCACCATGGATGAGCACGGACACATCTTCCTGACAGAGGAGGGTCACTCCATCGCATCCATGATCTACGAGCGCCATCAGCTCATCAGCAAGCTTCTCATGGCCATCGGCGTTGACGAGGCCATCGCCGTGCAGGACGCCTGCAGGATTGAGCACGACCTCTCCCCTGAGACATTTGCGGCTATCAAGGAATACATAAACAAACAATGCACAAGAGGAGAATCATGAAAAAGAAGTCATATCTGTCGGGCGTAGCACTTCTATGCCTGATACTTAGCGGCTGTGCCGAGACGGTTCCCACAACAATACCTGAGACCACCCCGGCTATATCCACAGAGAACATAGCGAAGGAAGAAGAACCACAGACCACAATCGGCAACATTATCGATTTAGACGGCGACGGAGTGCCGGACGAGCCGGTTACGAAGAACGTCATTCCGCTAACCGAGCCCGAGACCACGCTGCCGGAGGAGACCCAGCCGACACAGACAGAGCCTGTGACCACTGAGCCAAGAGAGGCCAGAACCCAGACTCCAACCTCCTCCAACGAGGAGACAAACCCTGTGGTGGATCTTCCCACAGCGCCACCTACGGAGCCTGATACCCCGGAGGAGGAAACACAGCCTGCGACCACGGCCGTTCCCGCAAACGCTGTAAGCATCAGCGCAGAGGTAAGCGGCACACACTATATAGGCAGTTCACTTGGAGCGGCGGACTTTACCATCAAGGTCACCATGGACGATGGAAGCACGCTCACCAATCCTCCCGGATGGTATGCAGCTCCCTTAGAGCTCACCGGCGAGACAACCGTCATAACAGTTGGATATAAGGACATCACGGGCACAGTGACAGTCACTGCAACCGAGAAGCCCACCACGCCTGCGACCGAGCCGGAGACATCCGAGCAGGCCCAGTCAGGCGCTTACACAAGAATAGTCCGTGAGGACGGCGCCATTCTCTACGACATCGGCGCTTCAGTCACAGTATGTGTTGACGCAGGCCATCAGGCACAAGGCAACTCCGCCAAGGAGCCCAACGCTCCGGGCTCTGAAGTCTTAAAAACCGCAGTGGCAACAGGAACCAGCGGCGTGGCTACAGGCATTGCCGAGTCAGTCATGAATCTAAATGTAGCTCTCAAGCTTCGCGACGAGCTTCTAAGCCGCGGCTACAATGTGCTCATGGTCAGAGAGAGCCAGGACGTAAACATCACCAACATCACAAGAGCTCTCATGGGCAACACCGCAACCATCTGTGTTCACATTCACGGCAACGGTGTTGACAACCAGAGCGTACATGGAACACTGTGTGCGGTTCCAACAACCGCCAATCCATACACCACAGCCATCTGTGGGGACTGCACCATGCTTGGTCTAAGCATAGTGAACGGCATCTGCGGAAAATGCGGCTCACAGAACCGCGGACTGTGGGGAACGGACGAGATGACAACCCTTAACTGGGCAACAGTTCCCACCACCATCATCGAGCTTGGCTTCATGACCAACCCCGACGAGGACGTTCTCATGAACACCGAGAGCTATCAGGTGCTCATGGCGGCGGGAATAGTGGACGGAATAGACGCTTATTTTGCAGCTAACTGATAATATTATGACAACAACAGGGCCGCCGGAATATTCCGGCGGCCCTGCTTAAACTAATGGCATTGGTAATTTATTATCTTTATTGGTTTCCTTTATTTGTTTCCATTGGAGTATCATTACTTCCTGTAATAATATCCTCGCTGTCAAACCTCACAATCTCTATCTGAGATGCCTCATACTTCTCTCTGTTTTCCATGTCATCCCCCATTAATTAATATAATCTGATGCCGCAACACTGTAGAGATACATCGCCTGCATTGCTTTCTTGAGTTTTTGTCTCTGTAATGTAGTCGCGGATCTGCTCACAATGAAATAACAATATGACATAGGACTAAACTGCACCTCATAGTTTTCCGTGTCACCTTCCACCACAACGCTTACACAATATGTGTCTGTCAGCTCAGCAGCCGGTATGCCGCTGATTATCGCAAGCGTGTAGCCGTCCTCAGTTGTCTGGGCAAGTACCTTGTCGCCTATTTTGAAGGTCAGCTCCTTACCTGTCTCATTCGCGAAATACAGCCTCAGATTAGTCTCAGATTCAAGCTGAAGGTTGCTTCCCACAAACTCTAATCCGGAAGGAAGATCCTCTGTGTCGCTATCATAGTTAAATGCTGACATAACATCGGCATTTACGCTGTCAATAGCATTCTTCTGCTCATCGCTAAGGTCAGCATTTGGCAGATTGTCCGTGTTGTAATCAAAGAATATCTGTGAATATGCGCCGTAGTTAAGCATCGCCCTTACCAGATCAGCCGCTTCAGCATACTGGGTATTGTCATCTACGTGGGCCAGAAGATAGTCCGCATATTCCTTGACAGAATATGTGTACATCGTTCCCTTCGTACCGTCAGCGCAGACATACTGGGCTTTGATTTCCCCTGTCATGTATTTTGCAGCAATCTCACAGCCAAACACGTTGTAGCTCAGACCGTCAATGATTACCTCTTCAGAATCGCCCACTCTTACTTCCTGATAGCTGCCATCCGGCAAAGTGAAGACCATTTTGTCATCGCTGTAGGTTGCTGAATTCTTCAGGTCGCTAGAGAGCATCATGTGGAAGTTGACGCCTATATTTCCTGACAGGCTGAGGGAACATCCCGTAAGCTTCTCCCCTATTCCATCCTCAAAATTATCCTTAACCAATGTCATGGCAATGCTTACATCTGTTGAATATGTTTCTGGCTGGTACTTATATACGCCTGCATCATCTGTGGCAATCAGAGTTCCGTTGCTGCAGGTAAATCCTGACAAACAATAGCCCTCGCGCTCGGTCAGACGGACATAAACGTCTGTGTCAGAAGTATAATATTTGACTCCATCTACTTCATACACCACTGAACCATCCAAAACCGTACAGCCGCTACACTTCAGTTTATATGCCTTATACACTGAAAAATCCTCTAAGCCAGATTCATTATATCCTATCAGATTTGCATCTGCACATCCATATACGCGAGAAAAACTATAAAAACTATCATTTGTCATTTTTCCAATCACAGATCCTAAATAACAGGTGGAATCACCATACTCTTCACTGCTAAGCGTGCCGTCAAACAGGCATGATTCAATCCACACAGGTGAACCGCCACCAACCAAACCTCCCAGATACAGGTCGCCATTATTCACTTTTCCGACTATGGTTGAATTGGTAGCCGAACAGTTTGCTATAGTTCCATTGCAATATCCCACCAATCCTCCTGCGTACAAATCGCAAGGCTGTTTACCATAAGCGTGAATAATGCAATTATCCAAATGCACATTTTCAATCTGGCTGTTGGGTCCAGTTATCGGAAATAATCCCATAACCGCAATATCAATATCGTCGACGTCGACCACAAAAGAATGACTAATGCTATAATTACTAATCGAATATCCATTGCCATTATAAGTACCGTCAAAACATTTTTTTTCAATGAATGCGTTAGGACAGTTGCTTAAATCTATGTCCGCTGTCTGCACAAAACGTTTGCCATCTGTACTGTTATATTGGGAATATTCAACAAATATATTCCAAGCCTCAGCACTGTCTATTATGTAGTATAGGCCGCCATTATCTACTCCAACTTCCAAATATTCTGAACCGTAAGCGAGTTTCTTTACAGTGAGCGTCTTGCCATTAAGTATTGTCGCATCGCTGATATTTCCGTAATATGTTCCGCCGTCTTCGTCGCCAAACACTTTATTGGCAGCTATGGTTACGCCGCCATCGACAACATCGTAGCTCTGTACATATATGGAGGTTGAAGCGCCGTTGTGGCTGTAAACAATACCATTACCGGCATACACGCCGCATGTTGTTCCTGCGACACTTATTGTGCCATCGTTTACGGTTATCACACCTTCGTCGCAGTACATGCCGTACTCAGACTGTTGTACAGCAACGCTGCCACCGTTTATCACAATACTTTTCTCAGCTCGAATTCCTTTATCTGCCTCTCGGATCAACAGCGTTCCCTTATTGATAGTTAAATTATCATATGCATGCAGACCCACGTTGTTATAACCAGATGCGGTAATGTCTAATGTTCCGCCGTTCATCTCGATATTGAGCGCAACAGCACCTATCGTCCCGTTGGAAATGACGTTGCCACCGTTAAATGTAACATTGTGGTTGTTGCCACAATTAATACCTGTCGACATGAAAAAAAACGAATTCGTATGGGCCATGTTCAGGATACCACTTCCCTCACTCTGACCGTAGATGGTCAGGTCTCCTGACATACACTTAATAAATGTGTTGATGAATTCTCCGCTGCTCATAGTGAGCGTGTGACCGTCTGTCAATATGATATGCGTCTCGCCTTCCAATATAAGTCCCGGAATAGTAATATCTGAATCTACCACATACCATCCTGCAGGAAGTGTCTGCTCCTCGGTGCTTCCCTCTAACACAGCGTAATTGCCACAGATCTGCTCCTGGCCATCGGCATCTATGTAGGAAACCGTCTTGAAGACAACCGCATTTACTGTGGTGTCAGCTGTAACCGTGAATGAATAAACTCCGTTATCAGCCGTAAGAATCGTCTCTCCCACAGTCACGTTATCAGCGCCATATCCCTCTGACACCTGGAATTTAACGACTGTTCCCTCCACGATTTTGCCATCGACAAACACCACATCAGAGGTGAATTCCATATGCTCCGGAAGTGTCACTGTATATTTACCAAGAATGGTGAACTGTGTAACTGCACTGCCCGCCTGATAGTTTTCAGACTCAGCCACGTTAGCGCGCAGGTAGTAATCCCCAGCCTCTGTTGGAACTGTGGACGTATATGTCTCGCCGTCTGCGCTGTATTCAAATGTCACATCTGCGTTACCTGTGTTGCCTGTCACTACCGGTGTGGCCGCTGTGTCGAGCGCAACCCAGCCATCTATTGTCACTGCAGGGCTTATGGACGCCCTGCCTATAGTAAACTGGGCAGAAACATTCTCATAAACCACGTTGTTGCCTGACTGGTCGCCAAATGTCACACGGGCCGTGGCAGTTCCGGCTTCAGTATTATTCTCATAGGATACACTGTACAGTGAAGAATCTATCACTGCATCCCCGTATTTAACTATGACCGCCGGCTCCTTAGCCGTGCCATCGTATACAAACTGCGCATCCTCCAGCTCAATAACAGGAGTTACAACCTTCTGTGAGATCGTAAGTGTTCCCGTCTCATAAGTCACATCATAATATCCCTGGGCTGCATCACCTGAAGGTGTGATGGTATAGCTTCCTATATTCTCCCCCTCTGCTCTGCTTATGGTATAATCCAGGCTGTCACCTGTGACTAAGCCTGTGACTGTGGCTGTAAAATCCGGATCTGATGAGCCGTATTCCTTGGCAAAATCATCTGCTTTGACGGTTACGCTCTTTGTCGTGATGGCAAATGTTTTCTCTACGGTGCCGCGGTACAGTCCCCCACCTGTGATTACAGCTGTGTAGGTTCCCGGAGTTACTGCATCCACCGCTTCATCACCCTGCTTATAACTTATAGAATAATCACTGTCTGTAAGCACAGTGTCGTTATATTTAACCACAGGGCTTGACGAGCTGCCATCATATTCCTTAACAGATACGCTTACGTTCTCGTCGTCAAGCATATACTGCGCCACCCTCATCGTGTTATCGCCGTATACATAGCCCTTGGCCTCAGGATTAAGATCGTAGAAGAACCTGGAGGCATCGGCGTCTGTTATAGTATAGTTTTCGCCGACCGCAAGGGTTCTGTTAAGAGTTTTTTCCTTAGTAACCTCATGGTCAATTTTTTTAAAATATATATGATAATAGTTGATGCCAATCAAAGCATTCTCAGAGAGAGGGCCGTCTATTATAATTGGATTCGTGGATAAATAACTCCCCCAATCTACATCTAGTAGTACCTCTCCAAATGTGACATTGCTGGCACTTCCACCGCTAAGACTATAGCCTTCCCCGGTTTTGGTGACCGTACCCCCCACCACATTTTCCGTGATAACAGGGGAGCCTGATATATTAGCACCAGTTCTATATAACTGCACTCCTCCGCCAATAGCCTGTGCTGTATTATACTGTATCTTGCCCCCTGTAATGGTAGCGTCACAAAGGTGTGTGATTACCCCGCCACCTCCAGTGTTGCAAACATCCCCCCCAATCTCAATCAGCTCTTCTAAAGCCGTATTATATGAGATTTCTCCGCCTGCTATGGTGAAGCCGCCATCTTCGGTTCCGTCATAAAAATAGGCTCCAACTCCACCACCAGAAGCAGCGGTATTCCCCTGAATGCAGCCGTCGTTTAAGGTAAAATATGTTTTATCAAAACTACCCAATAAACCGACTCCGCCGCCACATCCTAAAAAGTAACTCCCTTCGATAGCTGTATTGTCAGCAATCCTGCCGCCATTCATGGTAAAGTGTTGTTCCGGACTATCTAAATATCCATCTCCACCAACATATACGCCGCCTCCGATGTCACCGCCTGTATTGCCCACTATGGCACCGCCGTTCATGGTAAATTCACTTCCGTATACCATCACTCCGCCACCGCATAACTTACTATAGTTGTCTCTTATGGTGCCGTTATTAAGGATTAGCTCGCCCATGAACACGCCCACGCCGCCGCCGTAACAGCCATTTTCATATCCACATCCATAATCACCATACGTCATACCCGCTCCACCTGTGATGGCGCCGTCCTTATCCGCCGAGGTGTCATCTATGGTGAGCTTAGCCTTATACACGCCTATCACACATCCGTGATACATCGCGGTCTCAGCGGTAAGTCCTCTGTTCAGGGTGTGACCGTTAAGGTCTAACACAACCTCCTTACCCTCGCCGATCTGCAGAGCGCCATCTATATCTATGTCATCCATAAGCTTGTAATAACCGCTCTCTATCGAATACATGGGACTGTAGGCTCCATATTTGTCCTGCGCTTCAGGCTCGACATATTTTGCATGGTCCAAAATATCACCTAGATCAGATATTTCATAACATGTTCCGCTAGATATTTCTTCGTCCGCAAACACGGTCATATTCTTAAAACCGTCCACAGGCAGCAGCTCCACAAGCATTGCCGCAGTGAGTGTTATCGCCATTATTTTTCTTTTGGTTTTCATAATATTTCTCCTTATTCTATTTATAAGCCGTACCTAGTCTAGCATTCCAAAAATCCCCTATCAAGCACCAAAAACAGCATGGGATATGCTAAAATTCGTACTTGACAAATGGCAAAGACTTGTTCTCATTGACATTACTTCGGGCAAAATCTATAATAAAAGACAATGGAAACGGCAAAAAGAAAGAGGGGGCACATCCATGAAAGCGTTAAACATAGCAATCTGTGAAGATGATTCGGCAGAATTTGATAAGCTGTCAGCCATCCTTGACACATGCGGTTTTGACCTTGTGACGGAACATTTCACGGACGGGAGCGGACTTGTCAGTGGTTATTACACGGGGAAATATGATCTTCTCCTGGTCGACATTTATATGAACGGCTTAAACGGCATAGATACGGTGGCCAAAATCCGCCAGATGGACGGAGATGTTCCAATTGCCTTTATCACCACCAGCCTGGATCATGCCCTGGATGGATACCGCTACCATGTGGACCGCTATATCACAAAACCCCTCAATCCGGAGGAGATCACCGATATCCTTCGCAAGGCACTTTTTCGCAAGGAAAGCCAGCCGGTCCTTCCCATAACATTTGCCAATAAGACCATAAATATCCCCCTGGGTCAGATCCGTTATCTGGAATCCATAATCGATACTGTACATATTTATCTGTCAGGTGGAGGAATAGAAAAAACCAGGGCCAAGCTCAAGGACATCGCTCCCCTTCTTCCCCAGCCTCCATTTTATGTATGTCACAAGAGTTTTATCGTCAACCTAAGTTTTGTGGCGGGCTACGATAAGGCTCAGTGCCTGTTTGAAATGAAGGAGGGTGGGAAGGCCTACGTCAAACGGGAATGCAAAACAGAGGCGGATCGCATCCTTCGTCAATATATGTTCGATCTGGCCAGAAAGCAGAGTAATTCATGAAATCGCATAAGCTCATCGCCATAAAAGGTGTCATCATGGCTGTCCTGATCACAGCCGCTTTAATACTTCTGATCGGCATTTCCCTTGGATATCTGCAGAGGGATAACGATTATATTATTATAGAGGAGGCCCTTGTCACAACAGGGGACCAGGTGGTTTCCGAGAGCCTCCCCGTAACGGTCTCCGACCTGTCAGCCCGAAGCGAGGTGACAGTTTCATTTACGTTGGATTCCGGCACCGACCGCCAGCTCTTCTTCGGCAGCGTCTATGCCCCGCTTGTCATCTATGCCGATGACCAGCCAATCTATGAATACGGCCAGGATGGGACATATCCCTCCTTCATGAAGGATCCCCCAACCCAGTATGCCTCCGTATTGCTGCCCCAAAGCAGCGAGCCTCTGACCATACGCATGGTCTATCACTCCCCTAAGGAGAGGAACAATCTGTCCATTCACTCCATGGTGGTGGGCAGCCACGAAGCCATCCTGGATTATCTGTTAGACCACAGTGGTCTGAACTTTGCCCTGTCCATGGTATTTGTCTCATTTGGCATTCTGCTTGCTTTTATATCCCTGACCATGATCAGGGTCAAGGGCATCAGCCAGGCTGTTCTGTTTCCGGGACTGTTTGCCCTCTTTGCGGGCATGTGGCAGCTGGGCGAAAACACACTTTCCGTCTATCTCTTCCAGAATCCCACCCTTTTATATTTTATAGATTTTATGGGGCTTTTTCTTCTTATGATCCCCCTTTATTCTACTGCGCTCTTTTTCCTGAACAAAAAGGGCAGCCCTTTTCTGGAAATTATTCTTCTTGTCAATGAGCTGGCCACCCTTATAGCCATTGTCCTTCAGCTGACAGGTGTCGTGTCCTTCCACCGCATTTTGTTTGTATTTCATGCCATCCTGCCTCTGTCCCTTGTTTTGCTGGTGGCATATACCATCTATGAGGCAGTTGCACATCGCTCAGACAGGGCGCGCTTATTCCTGATCCCCTTCTTAGTTCTGAGCGCATCGGCCGTCTTAGAGCTGGCCAATTATTACCTGCATTTCATGAACCTATACTCTGTCATCTTCCAGTTCGGCGTCTTTTTATTTGCCATAATCATGACTGTTCTGTCAGCATTTTACATCAAGGGGCTCTTGGCGGATCAGAGGAGGAAGGACCAGTTAGAGGGAGAGGTCCGCATACGCGATCAGATTCTCTCCTATCAAAAGAGCAGGCTCGAATCCCTTCTGTCCATGTCTGATGAAATCCGTCACCAGCGCCACGACCTAAGGCACCATCTGCGCACCATAGATGACCTGATACAGAAGGGTCTGTATGGCGAGACCAGAGATTATATACGCACAGTGACCAACGCCATTCCCACCTATTCCGTGACAGAATGGTGCAAAAACCCTGTGGTCAATTCCACCATCAGCTACTACAGCCAGTGCGCAGAGCAGGAAAATATCCAATGTGAGATCCACGTGGAGGTTCCGGATTTCAACCACAATATCTCCGACAGCAATCTCTGCGTCATCTTCGGAAACCTGCTGGAAAATGCCATAGAAGCCTGCCGCAGGATGAATTCAGAGAGCCGCTATATCAAGCTCTGCACCATTCTGAACGGAGAAATGCTCTATATCACCATGGACAACAGCTATAACGGAGTGGTTCATAAGGATGGGCAGGAGTATTTGTCCAGCAAGCGCTCAGGCACCGGAACGGGACTTCAGTCCGTCAGGTCCCTGGCCGAATCTCACGGTGGCTCTGCCGAATTCACACCTATGGAAAACTGCTTCCGCACAGAGGTGTGCGTGAGGATCTAAACTTCAGTTTCTAACACGCAAAAGGGCTGTAGCACTAACTCTTAGTGCTACAGCCCTTAAATTACTCCAGCATATCTTTAAGACTGTTAAACAGCTCCATGTCCTTATCTGTGACGCGTATGTTGGTCTCTATAACCTTGCCGTCTGGACCGGTCACGCTCATGGCGATAACGCTTCCCTCGGCTATCTTGGTCTGCGCTGCGTTTAAAAACGGAACGAAGCGCGGATGATTCTCCCTGAAATCATCCCAGGCCTGCTTGGCCTGCATCATCTTCATTGGATTAATTGCCATTATTTTTCCCCTTCAAATATGTAATAAACTGTGTGGCGGTTCTTCCTGAGAGTCCGCCGTGGTTCATCTCCCACTTGTTGGCCTCGAGGTAGAGCGCCTGCTCGTCCATGTCTATGCCGGCTCGTTTCGCCAGCTCGCCCACGATCACATAGAACTCCTTCGGAGCGGGCTTGCCGTAGTAGATGGTCACGCCGAAGCGGTTTACAAGGCTTAGCTTCTCCTCCATAGTGTCGGACTTGTGGATGCCGTTGTCGTGCACCACATCGTCGCGGTCTGACCAGGTCTCCTTGATGATGTGACGGCGGTTGGATGTGGCGTATATCAAGACATTGGCGGGCTTGGTCTCCACGCCGCCCTCGATTACGGCCTTCAAAAACTTATACTCTATCTCAAACTCCTCAAATGAGAGGTCGTCCATATATATAATGAAGCGGTAGTTTCTGTTTTTGACCGCCGCTATTATGGCGCTCAAATCCTTAAACTGATGCTTATAGATCTCTATCATTCTAAGGCCGCGGTCGTAGAACTGGTTGACTATGGCCTTAATGCTGGTGGATTTGCCCGTGCCGCTGTCGCCGTAGAGCAGGACGTTGTTGGCGCCCCTGCCCTCCACGAAGGCCTCGGTGTTCTCGATGAGTCTCTTCTTCTGGCTCTCGTAGCCCACCAGATCGTCGAGGGTAACTGTGTCCATGTTGTTAATAGGAAGAAACTCTATTCCTCCTGTGACCTTCTCCTCTATTCTGAAGGCCTTATTGAGGCCAAACATGCCGACGCCGTAGGCTCTGTAGAATTCGCACACCTCATTAAAAAAGCCCTCCGGCCCTTCGGCCGCCTCAAGCCTAAGGCTTAGCGCCCTGACCTTCTCGCTCACGTTCTTATTATACATAAGCTCAGGCTTAACTATCGCCCTGTAGTCTGTTAAGATGTCAAAAACGTTAGTGCCAAGAGTCGCCTCAAGGGGCGCAAAGTCGTAGTGGAAGAGCTCGTAAAACACCGTGAAATCGTTCATGGCGAAGTTGTTTACGCTTCCGTCCCCCGCCCCAATCTTCTCGCAGGTGATGGTGAAGGGGTTCTCCTGTGTTATCATTATAAATGTGAGGTAGTTGTGCCAGAGGTTGTTGTCAAAGCCGTAGCTTGTGCCCAGCTCCAGCAGTCTCTTGACCTCCCCGAAGAGTCTCACACGCAGAGTGTCAGTGTCCACGGTTTTGCTCTCACAGTCCGCACAGATCTGGCCGAGGCGAAGCAGAATGCTGTCTTCGCTCATGTTGCCGTACATTATAAGTTTTGGAATTATGTGGTTCATGTAATCTCCTCCCGCGTAAAAAAAAAGCCATTCCCCAAGGTGTAATGTAACCTCAAAGAATGACCTTGTGTGCGCCTCCAGGGGCTCGAACCCTGGACACCCTGATTAAGAGTCAGGTGCTCTACCAGCTGAGCTAGAAGCGCATGTCGTTTTCGTGCGACTTGCATATAATAGCCCACCTTCCATGAATTGTCAAGCACATTTTTAATTTTTTTAAAATTATTTTCTTGTAGTTGTTTTTAGCGCAAAACAATGCTAGACTAAATCTGTTCTGATTTAATCAGATGTATTGGAGGTGTACCGTGGATAAGCCCGAAAAGGATATTTCCCAGGATAATGTTAAGCGCGACCCAAACCATCAGTTTGAGTCCAACAAAAAATACTACATAATAAGCATTTATGCAGTGATTACCATCGCTGTAAGTGCCATCATAATCAAGCTTGTGTTTTCGTTCGAGGCCACGTCAGTCATGGTCGGCAAATACTTCGGCGCCCTGACTCCTGTGGTTGCAGGTTTTTTCATAGCGTATCTGCTCAATCCCATGGTGAACTTCTTCGACAGAACAGTGTTTACGAAGCTTTTTAATAAGAAGAAGCCACATCCCAGACTCTCAAGAAGTATCGCCATGCTGTTTTCCTACATAATTGTAATAGGCGCCATCGCAGTGATCCTTATATATCTGCTGCCACAGCTTTCAAACAGTATCACGGATCTCATCAACAAGCTGCAGGTGTGGTACTCTAAGGCCTATGACATAGCAGAGGATCTGCATGCAAAGTTTCCGTCCATCGATTTCAACTATATTCTTGATAAGGTGCAGGAGACATTTAACAGTTTCCTCAGCACGGACAGAATCACAGCCATCGCGACCAGCGTCATCCCGACTCTGTTCTCGACCGTTGGCGCAGTTCTCAAGACTCTCTACTATCTGCTCTTCTCCATCATGGTTTCAGTCTACGTTCTCGCAGACAAGAACCGTCTGGTCAAGAACCTGAAGAGATTCGTGAGAGCCCTGTTTAAGCCTGACACATCAGAGAGCCTTATAAGAGTGGGCGCCATGTCACACAGGATTTTCTCCAACTTCATCGCGGGCAAATCCCTGGACTCCCTTATAATAGGAATACTGTGCTTCATCATTCTGTCCATATTCAGGATGCCGTTTGCGCTGCTCATCAGCATCATCGTCGGCATCACCAACATGATACCGTATGTCGGACCGTGGATTGGCGCCATTCCGGGCTTCTTCATCATCTGCATCACGGACCCGTTCCAGTCCCTCATATATGCCCTGCTCATCCTCGGACTGCAGCAGTTTGACGGCATCTATCTCGGACCTAAAATTCTGGGAAGCTCCACAGGACTTCGACCTGTGTGGATTATATTTGCCATCTCCATCGGCGGAGCCATTGGCAACTCTGTGATAGGAAGCGCGCTCGGAATGTTCCTTGGAGTTCCGACAATCGCTGTTATAGCCAACCTTCTTGACAAGTGGATTGACAGGAGGATCCTGTTTAAATACCCCAAGGAGCAGGCTGAAAACATAATAGATAGGTAAATTAAGGCGGGGATGCCCAAAGCATCCCCGCCTGTTTTTATCTCTTAGGTCTGGCTATCAACTTACATATGGGCTGGCCCATGGAGGAGAATCGCTCCTCGTACTCTGTCATGACATTGCCCTCATTTAACACGCTGTCGGCGTGCAGGTCTCTCGTGGATGCTATAAGCTCCCAGCCCGCCTCCTCCACGGATTCAAGCGAAAATGTGAAGAGGTCCTGGTTGTCGGTCTTAAACTCCACCACGCCGTCAGCGCTTAGCATCTGCTCGTAGCGCTTAAGGTACTCAGGGCTTGTCAGGCGGCGTCTTGCATGGCGCGCCTTGGGCCAGGGGTCAGAGAAGTTTAAATATATCTTATCGACCTCGCCGCTTCCAAACACGTTCGTTATGTATTCGGCGTCGAATCGAAGGAACAGGAGGTTATCGCAGTCCTCCATCTCCTCCCTCTTCCACACGCCCTTGATGAGGGCTGAGGAGTACTTCTCGATGCCTACGTAGTTGATGTTTTTATTCCTGGCGGCAAGCGTCGTGATAAACTGGCCCTTGCCCATGCCGATCTCTATGTAGAGGGGCGATTTATGTGCGAAAACCTGATCCCAGTGACCCTTCTTCTCCTCCGGGTTTTGCACTACATATTCGTTTACAAGCATTTCTTCCCGCGCTCCGGGAACGTTTCTAAGTCTCATAGTTATTCCTTTCTTTCCTTAAGAAATCCAAACTATTCTACTATGAAACCTTACAAAAATAAAGTGTATTTTGATTTAGACTAGATTTTTACTATAAAAAGTTATATTATGAAAACGTTTAGGATATTACCATAGTGAAGTATTTCTTTCAATCGCCTTGACAATAAGGAGCAGATTATGAACGACACATTTTCAAAACTTAAAGAGATCGACACTGAGACGAAGGCCATCCGTGACCACATCCTCGCAGAGAAGAATAAGCTCACCGAGGAGTACGCCATGAAGACCCAGGCGTTTGACGAGGAGGTCAAGAACAAAACCGCCCAGGCGCTTAGCGCGCTGCAGTCGTCGAGCGACAAAAAAATCGACGAGGAGTTAGAGACGCTTGAGGCCGACACCAGGGCCAGCGTTGAAGCTCTCAATTCATATTATGAAAACAACAAGAAGCAGTTGGCCGGAGACATCTTCAAACAGGTAACCGGCACATCGTGGGAGGCGTAATCTCCTACAGCGGTTTGGTGACCAAGGTTCAGGCCCTCAATGGGACTCTTCTTAAGTACGAGCAGTACGAGGAGCTCCTGTCGCAGCCCACATTTTCACAGGCAATAGAGTATCTCAAGACTCACACGAACTACCGGCAGGCATTTTCTGACATGCCGGATGCGGATTTTCACCGCGAGGCCGTGGAGAGGAGACTGACCGAATCGCTGTACACGGATTATCTGAAGCTCTACCGCTTCTCTTCCCTATCCACCAAGAAGTTTCTGGAAATATATTTCGTCCACTTCGAGGTTCTGTTAATCAAGCAGTGTCTCAGAAATGTGAGGAATCTCGCGTCCCCTGATGTGACGCTTGGTAGTTTTGAGGCGTTTTTCAGGCGCCACTCCCATGTTGATTTAGACATTATGAACCGCGCGGACACCATCGCAGAGTTTATGCCGGCACTTGCGGGCTCGGAGTATGAGAAGCTTCTCGCGCCTATATTTATATCGGGCTGCGAGAACCTCTTAGACTACGAGGTGGCGCTTGATCTGTACTATTTTTCCAGGGTGTACAAGATTAAGGATCTGACACTTTCAAAGAGGGAGCAGGAGATTTTAAGAGCCACATTTGGCACGAAGATCGACCTTCTTAACCTGCAGTGGATATACAGAAGCCGCAAGTATTATAATCTCGAGCCCGCGGTCATCTACTCCATGCTGATACCTGTGGGGTATAAGCTTACGGACGCGCAGATTAAGGCGCTTGTAAACGCCCAGACCCCCGAGGAGTACGACGAGGTGTTTTCTCACACACGCTACGCCAAATACGTGCCTGAGGACGAGGCCGGGGCGCTGTTTGGGCTTACCGATGACATACTGGCCCACATTTACAAGGTGCTTGCCAGAAGGAACCCCTTCTCCATAGCGCCAATCATGAAGTATCTGTATTTTAAGGAGGAGGAGATTGAACAGCTGACCACCATCCTCGAGGGCATCAGATACTCAAGAGCTCCACAAAATCTTACCAGATTTATCCCAGCATTCGTGAAGGATAACCGGAGGTAATTAATGATAGTCAAAATGAAATTCATAAGTATTACCGGCCCCATCGCCAGGTTTGACGACGTGATCGGCACATACCTTACCAAGTACGACATTCACTTAGAAAATGCTCTGTCGGAACTTAAAAACGTCGCCAATCTGCGGCCGTTTTCAGACCCAAACCCCTACAAGGACGATTTGGCGCAGTGCGATAAGCTCATCGGCTCCATAAGCCACGAGCCTGTGGCGCCTGGCCACATCACGACCCGCGAGGCGAGAGCCGTGATAGCCGAGCTAAACAGCGAGCTTAAGGACCAGGGCGAGACGGTTGAGAGGCTTGGCGGCGAGCTTGCAGAGCTTGAGAACACTCTCGCGCAGGCGAAGCCCTACGAGTCGTTAGATTTCTCCGTGAGCGAGGCGAGGGCGCTTGAAAACACGGGCGTCAGGTTTGGAAGGATTTCCCTAAACTACTACAGAACATTTTCCAAATTCATAAACGACAATACCAACATAATATTTGAGCAGTCGCTGTCCACCAGGGACTATGTATACGGCGTGTGCTATATTCCAAACACACAGATAGAGAAGATCGACGCCATCTGCTCATCGCTGCATTTTGAGCGCTTCAGGTTTCCCGAGGATCTAGAGGGCACCCCGTTTGAGATATGTAACACCTTAAGCGAGAGGGTTGCAGACTGTAAGCAGAGACTTGACGAGGCAAAGAGGGCGATTGCCGAGGCCACGGGCGATAAGTACGTGAAGCTTGTGAGCGCACAGGCGCATTTCTCTCACCTGAACAAAATCTACGATGTGAGGAAGCTGGCGGCCTGCACGAGAAACGGCGACCAGACCTTCTTCATCATCTGCGGATGGATGAGCGCCGCGCAGGCAAAGCTCCTCTCCGAGGAGACGGCAAACATCACGGACATCTTCATACAGTTTGTGGACCCGAAGGAGGCGGCAAGCGCTCCTCCAACTCTTCTCAAGAACTTCGGCCCCGTAAAACCGTTTGAAATGTACACGAAAATGTACGGTCTTCCGTCCTACAACGAGATGGACCCCACACTTTTTATAGCGCTGACCTACTCCTTCATATTTGGAGCCATGTTTGGCGACGTGGGACACGGACTGTTCCTGATGGTTTTTGGCTACCTTCTGTACGCGCTTAAGAAGATGAACCTGGCGGCCATCATAGGAACTGCCGGAATATTCTCAACATTTTTCGGCTTCATGTTCGGAAGTGTATTCGGCTACGAGGACTTAATCGAGGCGGTATGGCTTAAGCCTATGAACGCCATGACGGATCTGCCGTTTGTGGGTAAGCTAAACACGGTGTTCGTCATCGCCATAGCATTTGGCATGGCTCTGGTTTTGGTGACCATGGTCATAAACATCATAAACTCCCTTAAAAACAGGGATTTTGAGAGCGGACTGTTCTCAAACAACGGCCTGGCGGGCTTCATCTTCTACCTGACCGTGGCGCTGTGCGCAGTGCTGTTTATGACAGGCAGGGCACTTCCCGCAGGCATAATCCTTGGAGCGCTGCTTGGAATTCCTGTTGTGCTTATGATTTTTAAGGAGCCTTTGGGGCATATCCTTAGCAAAAACAGGGAGCACGCGAAGACCAGCGTCGGCATGTTCATAGCCCAGGCATTCTTCGAGCTGTTTGAGGTGATGCTAAGCTACTTTTCAAACACGCTGTCCTTCGTGCGTATCGGAGCATTTGCAGTGAGCCATGCGGCTATGATGGAGGTTGTCATGATGCTTGCGCAGACCACGAACGGCCAGAACATGGTGGTTGTGGTTCTTGGAAACCTCTTCGTCATCGGCATGGAGGGCCTGATCGTAGGCATCCAGGTTTTACGACTTGAGTACTACGAGTTCTTCTCCCGCTTCTACCACGGCTCGGGCAGAGAATTCAAATCATACAGAGATACTATTTAATATGACCGGCTGTCGGGCCAAGGCGCCGACAAGCGAAAGGAGATTATATGTTATTAGCAGCTAAAATCACACTGGCACTTGCCCTTATCCTGGGCATAATTCTTCCAACTGTTTACTTCTTCATGGGCGAGAAGAAGAAGGGACGCTATAAGAGAGCTCTTGCGGGCAACATCCTCTTCTTCTTTGGATGCATGATCATCTCAACGATCTTCATGTTTAACGCAAGCCCTGCCCTCGCAGAGGAGACAACTGAGGCGGCCGCAGGCGTTAGCGCAGCAGGCATGGCTTACTTCTCAGCAGCACTTGCCATCGGCATGAGCTGTATCGGCGGTGGTATCGCGGTTGCAAGCGCAGCCAGCGCAGCACTTGGCGCCATCAGCGAGGATTCCTCAGTTCTTGGTAAGTCACTTATCTTCGTAGGTCTTGCAGAGGGTGTGTGCCTCTACGGACTTATCATCGCATTTATGATCTTAGGAAAGGTCTGATAAACTATGAAAATGTATGTAATCAGCGACAATGTTGACACGCATACAGGCATGAGGCTGGCAGGCGTCGAGGGGGAGGTTCTCCACGGGGAGGCAGAGCTTAGCTCATGTCTTGAGCGCGTGACCGGCATGAAGGATGTGGGGATTCTGCTTTTGTCAGAGGGTTTTTTGCTAAAATATCCCGACATCGTCAACACATTTAAGCAAAATCACAGCATGCCACTGGTGGTAGAGATACCCGACAGGCATGGTTCAGGCAGAAGGGCGGACTTCATCACCGCGTACGCGGGCGACGCCATCGGCCTGAAGATATAGGAGGTGTTTTTTTGACTGTCAACGAAAAACTGTACCACTTTAAGGAGGAGGCAACCCTTGAGGCTTCACAGGAGGGCGCCGCGCTTTTAAGTGCTCATCAGAAAAACCTTGAAACAGAATACAAAAACCACTGCCGAAGCGAGAAGCATCAGTCCGACATGCAGATAAGGCTTGCGAAGGAGAACCTTCGCCGCGAGCACAACAAGAGGGTTAGCAAGGCTGCTCTTGACGCCAAGAGAACCTTAACCACCACGCGCATGGAGATAGAGGATAAGCTGTTTAGCAATATTTCAAATATGATCGGGCAGTTTAAGAAAAAGAGCGCTTATTTTGACTCTCTTCTCTCTCTGATAAGTGATGCCAAGCGCCAGGCCGGAACTAACAATATATTGGTGATGATTGACGAGAGCGATAAGGAACTTCTAAACGCTCTGGCCTCTGAGAGCGGCGTGAAGGTTATAATAAGCGATGAGAATATCGTGGGCGGCATCCTGGCAACCATCCCCGGCTGCAACCTGTTAATCGACAGCAGCTACGCCCAGAAGCTTCGCGACGTGAGGGCTAATCTGAAGCTTGGAGGTAACTATGGCAACTAACGCTTACGGCAAAATATACGGAATCAACGGTCCCATCATTTATATTGAGGGGCTCACGGACTTTCAGGTCGGCGAGATGGTTTATGTGAGCGGCGAGCGCCTCGTGGGCGAGGTAATCTCCCTCTCAGACAAGAGAACCACCATCCAGGTCTTCGAGGAGACCACGGGGCTTAAGCCTGGCGACGCGGTCTATGGAACCGGCGGTTCGCTGTGCGCCACCCTGGCTCCCGGCATCATCCACAACATGTTTGACGGTATCGAGCGCCCTCTTAAGGAGATTGCGCAGCTAAACGGCAAATACATAAGGCGCGGCTTTGCCATGGACAGTCTTGACACGAAGCGTAAGTGGAGCGCCGCCATGAAGGTTTCCGAGGGGCAGTATGTCTACCCCGGCACCGTCATATGCGAGGTTCCTGAGACCAGCGCTGTCATGCACAGATGCATGGTTCCGCCTGAGATTTCCGGAACTGTTGTATCTGTCAAGCCTGACGGGGAGTACACGATTGACGAGACTCTCGTCACACTTAAGGACGATGCGGGCAAGCTTCACGAGTTATCCATGACGCAGCGCTGGCCCATCCGCGTTCCCAGACCTGTCCAGGAGAGATATTCATCCACTCTCCCACTTATCACAGGTCAGCGTATCATCGACACATGTTTTCCTCTGGCGAAGGGCGGCGCCGCTGCCATCCCAGGAGGTTTCGGCACAGGCAAAACCATGACACAGCACTCCATCGCCAAATGGTCCGACGCGGACATCATCGTCTACATCGGCTGCGGCGAGCGAGGCAACGAGATGACCGAGGTTTTGGAAGATTTCAGCAAGCTTATTGATCCCAGAAGCGGCAATCCACTCATGGACAGAACCGTGCTCATAGCCAACACATCAAATATGCCTGTTGCGGCCAGAGAGGCCTCCATATACACAGGCATCACACTTGCAGAGTACTACCGCGACATGGGCTACCATGTGGCGATTATGGCGGATTCCACATCCCGCTGGGCTGAGGCACTTCGTGAGATCTCAGGCCGACTCGAGGAGATGCCCGCCGAGGAGGGCTTCCCGGCATATCTTGCCAGCCGCCTCGCAACATTTTACGAGCGCGCCGGCATGATGAGAAACCTAAACTCCAGCGAGGGAAGCGTATCCGTCATCGGAGCGGTATCCCCACAGGGCGGCGACTTCTCAGAGCCCGTAACACAGAACACCAAGAGATTCGTGGGATGCTTCTGGGGGCTTGACAAGTCTCTCGCGTATGCGAGACATTTCCCGGCCATCAACTGGCTGAACAGCTACTGCGAATACATATCAAACATGAGCCCGTGGTACAGCGAAAATGTTGACCCGCGCTTCATGGAATACAGGACGAAGATCCTGGCAATCCTAAACGAGGAGAGCTCGCTCTTAGAGATAGTTAAGCTTATCGGAAGCGACGTGCTGCCGGACGACCAGAAGCTCACGCTTGAGATTGCGAGAGTCATAAGGCTTGGCTTCCTTCAGCAAAATGCCTTCCACAAGGACGACATGTGCGTAACCCTGGAGAAGCAGTTTAAGATGATGGACATCATCCTCTACCTCTATGAGAAGGCCAAGAAGCTTGTCGGCATGAGCATGCCCATGAGACTTCTGAAGGAGGAGGACATCTTCGAGAAGGTTATCGCCATCAAGTACGACGTTCCAAACGATCACCTCGAGCTCTTCGAGGACTACAGAGCACAGATTGACGCGTTCTACGACCGCATAATGGAGAAGAACGCTTAGGAGGACATATGGCAATCGAATATCTAGGTTTAAACAACATAAATGGTCCTCTGGTCGTTTTGGAGGGCGTAAGCGGAGCCTTCTACGATGAAATCGTGGAGATCAGCGTGGGCGGCAAAATCCGCCTCGGAAGAATTATAGAGATATATGAGGACCGTGCAATCATCCAGGTTTTTGGAGGAACCACGGGCCTGTCGCTTAAGAACACGAGAACCAGACTCACGGGCCACCCCATGGAGCTTTCTGTTTCCCCTGAACTTCTCGGCAGAACATTTAACGGAATAGGTCAGCCAATCGACGGTCTCGCGCCGATAGTCTCAGACATTAAGCTCGACGTCAACGGCCAGCCCCTAAACCCTGTGGCCAGAGAATATCCCAGAAACTACATAAGAACGGGCATCTCCGCAATCGACGGTCTGACCACGCTCATCAGAGGCCAGAAGCTCCCCATATTCTCAGGGGACGGTCTGCCACACGATAAGCTGGCGGCGCAGATTGTGCGCCAGGCTTCCCTCGGGGAGAACTCAGAGGAGAAGTTTGCCATTGTATTTGGCGCCATGGGACTTAAGCACGACGTGGCTGACTACTTCAGACGCACCTTCGAGGAGAGCGGCGTAAGCGACCACGTTGTCATGTTCCTAAACCTCTCCAACGACCCTGTTGTGGAGAGACTTATAACGCCGAAGGTTGCGCTTACGGCGGCTGAATATCTGGCATATGAATGCCACATGCACATTTTGGTTATCTTGACGGACATCACCTCATACGCTGAGGCCATGCGAGAGGTTTCGTCCTCCAAGGGCGAGATTCCTTCCCGTAAGGGATATCCGGGCTACCTCTACTCAGACTTAGCCTCCCTCTATGAGAGAGCGGGCATCGTCGCGGGCAACGAGGGTTCAGTCACACAGATTCCTATCCTCACCATGCCAAATGACGACATAACCCACCCCATCCCCGACCTCACGGGCTACATAACCGAGGGGCAGATTGTTCTTGAGAGAAGCCTGCACGGCGCGGGAGTTTATCCGCCCATAAGCGTGCTTCCATCCCTGTCAAGACTTATGAAGGACGGCATCGGCGAGGGCTACACGAGAGAGGATCACCAGGATGTGGCCAACCAGCTCTTCTCAAGCTATGCGAAGGTTGGCGACGTGAGGGCGCTTGCCAGCGTCATCGGAGAGGACGAGCTCTCCCCCACAGATAAGCTCTACTTAAGCTTCGGCAAAGCATTTGAGGCGGAGTTCGTCGCACAGGGCGAGGAGGACAACCGCTCCATAACAGACACATTAAACATCGGCTGGCGCCTTCTCGGAATGCTTCCTAAGGGCGAGCTTGACCGTGTAAATACCAAGATACTGGATAAGTACTATCCAAAACAGTGACGAGGAATATATGAACCTTAATGCATTTCCAACCAAGGGCAATCTTATAATCGCGAAGAATTCCTTAGCTCTTGCCACTCAGGGCTACGAGCTTATGGACAAAAAGCGCAATATTTTAATCAAGGAGCTCATGGACCTTATCGACAAAGCCTCCTCTCTTCAGGGGGAAATCGATGAGGCTTTTAGTGCTGCCTACGCTGCCCTTCAGAATGCAAATGTGGAGATGGGCATCAGCCATGTCATGGACATCGCGCAGGCGGTACCTGTGACCGACGACATCACGATTAAGGTTCGAAGCGTCATGGGCACGGAGATTCCCCTCGTGGAGCACACCCCCGCCCCCGTGGCGCCCACATATTCATACTACAAGACCACTGAGTCGCTTGACATCGCCAGGGAGAAGTTTGAGACCGTGAAGGAGTTGACCATCCGCCTTTCCACCGTTGAGACCTCGGCGTTTCGCTTGGCGACCAACATCAAGAAGACGCAGAAGCGAGCAAATGCTTTGAAAAACATAACCATACCTGCCTACACGAAGCTGGTTAAGGACATGAGCGCCGCTCTCGAGGAGAAGGAGCGCGAGGAGTTCACCAGACTTAAGGTTATCAAGCATTTCAAGAGCACGGAGGAATGACCATGAGAGTGCTTAGATATCTTATCGGAACACTGTCCTGCCTGTGTCTTATCGTCATGCTTCTGGTTGCTTCCATAGAGCTTGGCTGTTTCATAGACAGAGAATTCTACATGCAGGAGTACGACCAGCTGAAGGTTGCAGACACACTGCTGATAAGCCGCGATGACCTTGCTCGCGTCACGGACGTGATGCTTGACTACCTAGAGGATAAGCGGGACGATTTAAATGTTGTCGTGACCATGAACGGCACACAGAGAGAGTTTTTTAACGAGAGGGAGCTCTCCCACATGGACGACGTCAAAGCCCTTAACCTTAACACGAGAAGCTTAGGTTTCCTCCTGATATTCCCCGTGTGTTTAGGGTTTGCGATTATAGCGATTATTAGCGCGCGCACGGGCAAATCCCCCCTTAAGACCACCCTCAAAACCATCGGCATATCACTTATCATGTCAACGATTGTGTTTGCCGTCTTAGTTGGCGCAGGCGCATATATTGTGTCAGGGGATTTTGACACGTACTGGAGGATGTTTCACAGACTTGTCTTTGACAACGAGCTGTGGCTTTTGGACCCCTCAACGGATATGCTTATAAACCTGGTGCCCCTGGAATTCTTCATCGACCTGGTGATCAGATGTGCCCTTATTTTTGGCATAGTTCTGGGACTTCTCATGATAATTGCCATAGCGCTTATCGCAGGCGGCAGGAATAAGAAGGCTGTGGCGGCTATAGTTTTAGCGCTTGCCCTTGCAGGTAATGCTTTTCCACAGACCACCTATGCAGATGACGCGCTTGTCACATCGCCTGAGATAGATTCAGACGCTGCAATCGTCATAGAGCGAAATACGGGCACGGTTTTGTATGCCAAAAACCCCACGAAGTCCGAATATCCCGCCAGCACCACGAAGGTTATGACGGCGCTCTTAGCCCTTGAAAATCTGAAGCTCTCAGACGAAATCACATTTTCCAAGACAGCGGTTTTATCGCTGCCCTCAGGCGCCAGCCACATCGGCATGAAGGTCGGGGAGGTGTTAAGCGTCGAGCAGTGCATGTACGGTCTGCTGCTGCCCTCTGCCAACGAGGTCGCCAACGCCCTGGCCGAGGCGGTATCCGGCAGCATGGAGGATTTTGTGGCGCTCATGAACGAGAGAGCCGGCGAGCTTGGCTGCGTGAACACGAATTTTGCCAACCCGAGCGGCCTGCACGACAATCTCCACTACACCTGCGCCAGGGACCTGGCAACCATATTTATGGCATGCCTAAGCGCCCCCAACTTCATAACCATAGATTCGACGGTCACATATGTGATTCCGGAGACTAATCTAGTGGACGAGACCCGCCCCATGAAGACCACACATCTGATGCTTCGAAGCGACAGCGAATTCTACAATCCCGAGGTCATCTGCGGCAAAACAGGGCACACGGACGAGGCCGGCGCATGTCTTATCACATATGCCAGCCACGGCGACTTAGAGCTTGTGGTTGTCACCATGAACGGCGCCAAAAACGCCCAGTACACGGACACCCAGGCACTTCTCGACTACTGCTTTTCAACATTTACATACGGAAGCAGCGATATCATCAACGCATATCTCTTCGACGAGACTGACACCAACGCTTTGGCGGAGTTTTCCGCTGTCAGCCAGTCGTACCTCTACAAGGCAGAAAATGCTTCCTTCCTTGTGCCATACGACTTAGACGCCTGCGATATCGAGGTCTCCTACGATGAGAGCAACACCCCAAGCCAGGTAACCCTAAGCTATAACGGGCTGAATCTGGCTACCCTGCCGCTTGTCAAAAACCCTGAATTAAATGCCACAAACCCGGGGCTGGACATAGGCGACGCCTCAGTCATGCACAATGTCGAGCACGACTACACACCCTACTACATAGCGGGCATCGTGATAGCAGCCATAGTTTTGGCAATCGTCCTTCTCTTCCTCACATCAGAGCACAGAAGGCGCACCAGACATTACCACAGACGTTCATCTAAAAAACTGCGATAAATAAGGGGCTGTAAAAAAAGTCCATAAAGAAAAATCGCTGTAGGCATAGCGCTTACAGCGATTTTTTGGTATAATGATTTCATGCAAAAACCCAATAATACCAGAAGCTATTATACAACACGTCAGCTGAAATTGCCACTAGAAATTGAAAAAATAATCGACGTTTCTGACCCGGTATATTCATTCTGTGATGTAATGGATCACATTGACCTAACAAGATATCTTGCGATTAAGGACCGCAGGACAGGTCGCCCCAGATGTGATGCCATTAAGTTGCTGAAGGTTATACTCTTTGCATTTATGGAAAACGGTATCAGTTCTTTACGGGATATCGAAAAACTCTGTAAGACAGATATACGCTACATGTATCTTCTTGATGGTATGAAGGCGCCTTCATTTGCTACGTTCGGAAACTTTATCCGAAATGAGTTGACTGACTCCATCGAGAGTATATTCACAGCCGTAAATGCATATATCTTTGAGAAAGAACATGTAGATCTTGAGCACGCATACATTGACGGTACCAAACTGGAAGCCAATGCCAATAAGTACACCTGGGTCTGGAAGAAATCTTGTATAAGAAACAGAGATAAAGTCTTTGCAAAGGTCTC
>JAILPS010000033.1 GCA_024699325.1 Lachnospiraceae bacterium
GGATCCCGAAGCTCCTCATTGATGTTCTGAAACGACAAATCTCTGCCAAGCCTCTGTGAATACTCTATTATTAAATTCTTAACTTCGGAAAGATAATCCTTTCCGTCTACAACCTGCATTTCAAATCCCCTTCGTCAATTATGCTTTAAGTTAATCTTCTTAAAAAAATTATGATTTGCGCTTTTTATAAACAGCTCGTGCCGCAAGAACTGCAATAATCAGAATAATAATACCAACAAGAAGCATTATCCAGTTTCGATTATAAATATTGAATTAAAACTTGGCTTATTCCAGATTCCCAACCAATTGTATAAACCTGCCGCCATCGCCCCACTCAAATGTTCCGTCAACGCCCTGGTCACAAGCCGCTGCCATAAACTGTTTCTTGGCGATACCTAAATCGACATATACCAGCTCATAGTCTGTTCTCCGCAGTCTGGCGCATACATTGCCATCGCTGTACACAATATTTACAGGCTGTCTGTTGACGGCTGAAGGCCCTAAAAGAATAGCCTCGATTCCCTTCTGAACCCACGCAGGCAGTTCTTCGTATGCGGTCTCAGATTCCAAAAACTGCTCTAACCTGCGGTCTGATTTTCTAATCCCTGCTCTGATCATTTTCTGACGAAGGGGCGTCTTCTCAGTGGCATATCCCAGAGTTATAACGCTCCATACCTTCTCTCCCTCTTCGACTTTTGGAGAGATGGAGTTGGCATCGTAGGTTCCGGCCACCCAACAGGTTCCAAGACCTAACTTCGTGGCGTAAAGCACCAAACTCTCCCCATACATTCCAACCTTCTCGGCAGACAGATTATCATTGCGGCCAACCAGCGCGGCGCACGCATAAATCGGACCGCTAAACATAGTCTTAGCCACTTTAACGGCAGATATTCCAGGCTCACCTGCGCATAACAGCTGGAAGTTAAGCCCAGAAGTGTCATTGATCACTTCTATGTGACGCCTAATGTTTTCCAACACTTCACCATCTATCATCCTGTCCTCATAGGAACGGCAGGATATTCTCTTACTAATCGCTTCCCACTCTGTCATAACTACCCCGATCAATAATTAACTGTCTTAATATGTTTCACCATCTCCGAACCTTTTATTTAAATCATCGTGTTTAGTTTTATCTATAAGCTGTATCTCATAGAGATACTGTCTGTCGTTATCTGAAGGCATTTTAAGAAGTGTGACAGACTTCCAGCTGTAACCACCCTTCTTGTTCTTCAGCCGGAATTGCTCGGACAGAAAATGTGTCTCCTGTTTTATATAGCGCTCTTCAAGCGTGTCAAAATCCATGAAGTTTTTATAGCGCTCTCGATCCGCAGCAAACACCTCGTTCGCCGTAAACTCTCTGATGCCCACCTGAAGACTTACGGTTCCATATACCTTCTGAAAGCTTGCATTTGAATAGATCTGCATAGCAGTGTCTTTGTCAGGATTCACAAGATTCACAAGCTCAAACTGGGAGTACAGGCCCACCAGCCCGTTCTCAAGCATGGAATTGCGCTTGTATTCAAGCTCTGTATAAATATTTCTGAGAGTGACCTTAAGAGCAGTCCTATCCCTTAGCGAAGCTACATATGAAGCCTTCATAAGCACAAGGTAGCCGTTATCGATATAATCGATCTTGTGGCTGTCCTTAGTTCTTGAGGTCTGCAGGAACAGGTCATCAATCATGTGATACAGCGGATGATCCTCGCTCAAGGACATATTCAGGGCTGTGGCCTCCTCCTCAGGATGGATTTCGGCAAATGCCTTCATCATATGTCTGTTCACCGCCACAGGAGTCCATTTGTGATTCTCGTACTCTACAATCATTTCCGGTTGTCCTGAGAGCAGATCTATTCCTGTAACCTTATCCCAGTAATCCTGCTCATCGCTGGTCTCATAGCTGTTCTTATTGATATTTGACTGAGCATTAATCACCTCGCAGGGCTGCGGACGGCCGTAGTACCATCCCTGCATGCGCTCACAGCCAATATTCTTAAGAAACTGTGCGTGTTCAAGATATTCCACGCCCTCGCACACCGTTCCAATGCCCAGGCTTTTGGCCATCTTAATGATTGAGCTAAGTATCAGCTCCGCCTTCCTGTTAAAATGGCGAAGAAACATCATGTCCAGCTTAATCACATCGAAGCTGTGTGTCTGCAGTGTGTTAAATGTCGAGAAGCCATTGCCAAAATCGTCCATCCACACCTCGAAACCATCGCGGTGGAACCACTGAATGTGTTCCTCCAAGGCGTCCTCCTTCTCTAAAGAGGTGCTCTCTGTGATTTCCACATGAATCATTTTGTGTGGGACATTGTATTTGTCACATATGGCGTTGATGCGCTCATGAATATCCCCAAGGCTCAAATCGACACGCGACAGATTAAACGAAACAGGCACAAACTCTGCAGCCTGCTCCTGCTTCTGTCTGTAATGTCTGCAGATAATCTCAAGAATTGCCATATCTAACAGATATATGTCACCATTTTTCTCCAGAGGCGGAATAAAAATATCCGGCGTCAGAAATCCGTAGATTGGATCATTCCATCTCGCCAGCGCCTCATAGCATGAAACCTCTCCCGTGAGACTTCGGATTACGGGCTGAAAATAAGCGATAATCCAGTTTTTGTCTATCGCCTCCTGAATGTGCTCCTGAACATACTTATCCAAATCTGTAATCTTATTCATAATCAATCCCTCTTCATGTGTTTATTTAATAATTTCTCCAATGTCACTTATATATTAATCTAAAAATTACTCTTAATAATCGAAACGCCAATCTCTGTAACTCTGATATCCGGGAAAAGCTGTCTGAAGTTCTGTTCTATTATTTCACGAATCGCCCTCTTAGCCTCATCCCTCTCCACTGAAAAATCGTATTTTTGAAGGGGCACAAACTCATGGCCCACTCTGTTCTCAAGTTCATCTATAGCAGATCTGGAAGGTTTCGCCTTCTCATAGCGTATCTCTATAAATACGTCATACATTTTCTGGTTTTTGTCAGGGAATTCTATGGAAGTCATCCTGTAATATGTGTCCGTTATGGTGAATTCGTTATCCTCCCACTCCTTCTTTGCAAGCGCATAATCCCTGGGTTTTAGCGCTTCAAAACTCTCAACACTGTATTTTGGTTTTGCCTTAGCCGTATCAACATAATCATAGGTGTTTGTGAGTGGAATCTTCCCCATATATGCAAACGGATCATAGCGCTCAGAGGCCTCCTGCTTCCTGAGCCACACGGATATAATCTCCCAGATAACAATCAGCAGAATATACGCCCCCGCCAATATAACGCCTACAGCTGCTGCTCTGACATTGCCATAGCGAAGAACATCCACAGCGTGAACTATCCCCATAATCAGAAACAGTATTCCAACGCCCATGAGCAGGAAAAATGTCTGCCATGAGAGTATCCAGAGATATCTCTTTTTATAGGGCCTGTTAAAAATCGCATTAGTCTCTGCCATCACGCGCTGGATTTCTAATCTATCATCACGTCCTGACAATTTATTGTCATCTTTTTTCTTCATTCAAACCTTCTTCGATAACAGTTTTCAAAAAGCGCTCTATGTCAAATTCCGTCAGGAACTTGACAGTCTTTTTAAATCGACACAGACTATCTCAGGGTCGTTAAAAAGTCTCAGCGGAATAATGCTGTTTCCAAGTCCCCTGCTGACTATCATGGTTGTCCCATTAAGCTCGAATTCGCCCTGCGCATATTCAGGGTTAAAGCCTTGTCCCGGGGCAACCACCGGGCCAATAAACGGAAGTCTGAACTGTCCTCCGTGAGCGTGCCCGCTAAGAACTAAATCTGCCTGCGTTTTACTGTAATACTTTTCAAAAAAATCAGGCTCGTGTGCAAGAACAATAATCAGCTCATCCACAGGGATATCTCTTATAAGACCGTCAAGAGTGTCGCCTATCAGGTCTTCGTCGTCCAAACCAGCCAAATAGAAATGTTCCTCCCCCGCGTCTATGGTAATCACCTCGCTGTCAAGTACCACAACACCTGCGCTCTTAAGCCCCTCTATAAGCTGTGAGCGATCCTCTTCGCTTAGAAAATACTCATGATTGCCCGTGATATAGTAAGTCGGATATCTGTTAACAAGCTGTTTTGCAAGCTCCACAGCAACAGAAATATCCGTGCGGTTTCCGTCAACTATATCTCCTGTCAGCACCACCATATCAGGCTCTAAACTGTCGACCTTATCGAGCAGTCTGCTGTTGCCAGCGCCAAATGTGGCGTTGTGCAGATCTGAAAGCTGGACAATCCTGTAGCCGTCCAAACCCTCACACACATCAGAAGAACTGTATGTGTAATATGTCACAACCAGATGGTTGTTTTCGTAGTAGCAAAACAGGATAAGAAGTATTATGACAATCAGCCAAATTATTATTTTCCTGCGATTAATCTTTTTCCTGGTAGATGAACTATGTTCCATTGTAATATAACCTTCTCACATTTCAAAATCCACATATAAAAAAACAGGGTGGTCGTTCTGATAGTGACAGTTTTAAAAGACACTAACAGAACAGCCACCCTGCGGGTGATTATAAATATTTTCTGTTCAAGCGCAAAATGTCTGTTATAATCAGTCCTATACAGGATAAATTATACCAAAACATGCATATAAATACAATACTATGAAGCCCCCGACTATCTTACAAATTAATTACCCCAGGCTTTTTCTGTACCATCTGGAACTAAATATCTCACAAAAACGAGAAGTGTTATCATAACGCCGATAGCACAGAACAGACTTACTACAGCATTCTGAATGAAGCCTGCAATCACATACGAAATACATGACACACATGCGCAGGTAATGGCATATGGAAGCTGTGTAGACACGTGTGTGATATGGTCACACTGTGCTCCTGCAGAGCTCATGATTGTGGTATCTGATATTGGTGAGCAGTGATCGCCGCACACAGCGCCTGCCATACATGCAGAAACACATATAACTGCCATAGTGGTAGTTTGTGGATCTGCGATATCAAAAACATTTAGACATATTGGAATCAGAATACCAAATGTTCCCCAGCTTGTTCCTGTGGCAAATGCTAAGAAGCATGCAATTACGAAGATGATTGCAGGAAGGAACTTAAGGAAGTTTCCTGCACTACTCTTTACAAGCTCTGCAACATATGTTGCAGCACCTAAATCGTCTGTGATACCCTTGAGAGTCCATGCGAGAGCCAGAATGATGATGGCCGGAACCATGGCCTTAAATCCCTCAGGGATGCACTCCATGCTGTCCTTAAAAGAGAGAACTCTTCTGAACAGATAGAATATAACTGTGAAGATAAGCGCCCCTGCTGAGCCTAAAACCAAGCCAACTGATGCGTCACTTCCAGAAAACGCGTCGATAAAGCTTACACCCTCGCCGCCAAAGAATCCGCCTGAGTAGATCATTCCCAAAACACACAGAACAATTAAAACCACTACAGGCATTACAAGATCTATAACCTTGCCGTTGCCTACAGGCTTCTCTGCCTTCTCGTCAACCATTCTCTTCATGCCTGAGAATATATCGCCGTTCTTGGCGTTACTCTCATGCTTTGCCATGGGGCCGTAGTCCCTCTTTAAAACCGTGATTCCAATCATCATGACAATTGTCAGGATAGCATAGTAGTTATACGGTATAGCTCTTAAGAAGAGCCACATTCCGTTGGTCTCCCCAGGAACAAAACCTGCAACTGCTGCAGCCCATGAAGATATCGGCGCGATTATACAGATAGGAGCAGCTGTCGAATCGATAAGATATGCCAGCTTTGCTCTCGACACATTGTGTCTGTCTGTGACAGGTCTCATGACCGAGCCAACAGTCAGGCAGTTGAAATAATCGTCGATAAATATGAGACAGCCTAAAACAACTGTCGCAAGCTGCGCTCCTATTCTGGTCTTGATATGCTTCTGAGCCCACTCGCCAAATGCGGCTGAACCGCCCGCCTTATTCATAAGGCTGACCAGAATGCCAAGAAATACCAAAAACACCAGAATTCCGGCGTTGTAAGGGTCTGCCACAGCCTTAATCAGACCTTCAGAGAACACCTCGTTCATCGCACCCTCAAAATTACCTGCATAGAGGAATGCACCTACTACTATACCCACAAACAGGGAGCTGTAAACTTCCTTGGTGAGCAGTGCCAGAATGATTGCTACGAGCGGTGGCACCAGCGCCCAAAATGTACCTACCATATTTCCCCCTTAGGATTTATTAAATTACGCCTCGACTGAATGCACGAGCTCGAAGCGGAATTTTTGTTTGATGTCGGGATATTTAGTCCTGTCGACCTCGCTCATGAACATGTCATAAGGTCTGGCGCAAATCTTGTAGGGTGCATAGAGCGCTCTGTACACGACAAGCGGCTCCCCGGTCTCTGTGTGATGTGCAAAACAGACCACCTCATAGAGGTATTCGCTTGAATTCTCATCCACATATTCCCTCTTAAAATGTTTAACGATATCCCCGGGCTTAATTCTCAAATTCTTCTCTGTCATGGCTTAATCCTGCCCTTTATAATATTCTCCTTAAGTATCTCGTCAGTGGCCTCATATATCTTCTCTGAGCCCATTCTTGACTGCGACTGCCTGCCATAGACATGGGCTGCGTCGACGCCGTGTCTTATCCAGTCCGCGCCGTCGTTTGAGTTGTTTAACAGAAGGGGCTGGAAGTTGTCCATGGCGTGGGCAAACTTCGCCTCAGGTGTTTTAAACTCCTCAAACTCGTCAAATATTGCCATCATTTCCTGCTTCTGATCCTCGGGGAGCAGCGAATATATTCTCTGTTTCGCCTCTTCCTCCCTGGCCTTCTGCGTCTTAAGCGCCGCGTCGTCGTATGCGTAGGTGTCCCCGGCATATATTTCCACGATGTCGTGTATGAGGCACATAATCATCACACGGCCGATATCCACGGGCTCGTTGGCATAATCTCTGAGCAGATATGCCATGATGGCCATATGCCAGGCGTGCTCAGCGTCGTTCTCCGCCCTGCCGTGGTCAGTCAGGTGCGTCTGCCTTAAAATATTCTTTTCCTTGTCAATGGCAAGAATAAAATCAATCTGTTTTTTAAGTCTGTCGTCCATAATATTATTCTCTGTCTATTCCAATGTTGTGCAGCAGGAGATTCACGAAGGAAAACAGAAGTGTAATCGCGAAAATCACCGCAAGCACAATCGGAACCAGCTCATATCTTCCGCCAAGTGTGAAATAATAAAAATCCGGCCACTTCTTAAGAATAACCACGTTTTTCACATAGAAAATTGCGTAGACCACCATGGGAATAGTTCCAAGAAAACATGCAATCTTCCTAAGTCTGACCGTCTTCTCAACCACCGTAAAACCTATCACGGCGAGCACAGGATTCAGGAAATGATTGAACAGATTCGTGTCCATAAACAGTGCAAAAAAGCTTGCTCCGCCGCTCATCACTACAGGCGTCAGAAACAGAAGAACAGTCATAAACGTGAGCGTGAGCGATGTCGCAGCACACAGATATAAGATGCACATCATCTTGGGAAGGGGTGCATCATTTTTTAAATTAACTATCCCCCACACAGCGCACATGCCTGCCACAACCCCTGAAAAAACGTTGGAATCTATGGTAAACATGGAGAAATATCCAACCTGCATGGCGAGACTGGTCATGGAATCCTGCGGCGGGTTGATCACGCGGTCATATAAAACTACGCCGAACACGCAAACAAACAGGACAATATTTAATACTGTAAATAACGTTTTTCTATTGCTCATACTATAAATGCATTCCGTTGTTGATAACAACAGCGAGAAGTCTTCCTGTGCCGTCCGTTATGTTGGTCTCAAACGTGCAGGTGGTCCTGCCGTCCTTAATCTTGTGGCACTCTGCTATGATATGGTCATCCTTGGGCTGAGAGAGAAAACTTATACTGCTGTTGATAGTAAATGTCTTAACCCCCGGCGCGTTGGTTGCCACCGCAAATGCAAAATCCGCAAGCGTAAAATACGTGCCTCCCATAAGGTGGCCGTGAGCCGCCAAATGATTTTCATTGACGGTGAATGAGCACCTGGAATAGTCCTCGCCCACCTCGTCGATTGTGATTCCTGTCTGGACTGTTGCATATCTGTCCCTGGCAAAAAACTCTCTTGTCTCTTCTAAAGTCATGTCACACCTCGCTGTTATTTAAGATAGTTTATGATTCCCTGGGCAATATAGGCATGTCCCTTATCACCTGGATGTGTGGCCAGTCCACCGTGGTTGACCGTGTGGGCGTTGCCGCTCTTGTCGTAAATAATCGAGCCCATACCGCACTGGTAGGAGCTGTCCGCCCTGGCCACAGACAAATCAACAAAATCCACGCCGCACGCGCTGGCCGCTGCCTTGCGGTAGGCAGATATATTGTTAAACCAGAAGTCGTCGATTATGATAATCTGCGCGTTTGGAGCCTTACCCTTAACATACTTGATAAGCTCCTCTAAATCCTTCTGATATGTGGACAGATCAAAATTATAAGCATTTTCACCAAGCTGCAGAGTGATTAAATCCACCTCAGAGGTCAGATACTGGTCAATCACAAAATAGAACTCAGCTCTGTCCGTGTAGTTGACCTCCCACTCCACGAAATTCGCGGATACGCAGTTCACATTGCCGTGGATGCTGTCAAGATAAGCCGCAACCTGATGGAAGTAATCCTTATCGGTGGTGCTGGCAGCCATTCCTCTCTCAGCATCCCACCAGTAGTCACACTCCGGATGCTTCGTGATGCTGTTTCCTATTGCGATATATGTGAAGTCGGCATTGTCCGCCACCACAGTCGTGTCTGAGCCCGTGTTTGCTACGGCCGCAAGCTGCGCGTTAGCGCTTGCAAGAGCAGCCGTCATCTCGGCAACCCTTGAGTTTAGCTGGGCGATGACGCTTGTGTCATATTCCTTCTGATTCTGCATCTCCTCGATGACAGAATTCAGCGATTCGATATCGCTCTTAAGCTTGTTTATCATGTATATCTGATAGCCCTCATTGCTGGCATATCCGTAGAGCTGTGTGTCGAGCTGATTCACTTTATTCTCAAGTATCGTTATGAGCGCCTCCATGCTCTGAGCCTCGCTTGCGGACACTTCACTGGCGGATTCTGCCTGCTCAAGAAGCTCCTGTTTCTCGGCTATCGCATCATTTAGACTCTCCTTCTCACTCTCTAATCGCTCAATCTCCTCTAAAAGTGAGGCGTTTTCGCTCTCGAGAGCCGTGTCCGCCATAGCTGTGGTCTCCTCCCTCGTCTCATTGCTTCGCTCCGCCGCGTATGCGTTACTTGTGTGACCATCATTATTAAGCTTAGACTGTCTGTAGAGAAGTCCCGCAATCACCATAATAGCAATCACAAGCAGTCCGCTAAGCAGTCCAATTGTTATTCTCTTTCCCTTATTCACCTTAAACACCTGCTAAATCATATTATAGTTCATCTGTAAGCTTCCACTGTCCAAACCGAACATCATATGTATCCATCGTATGCTCACCTATGGATTTCTCCATCCACAAAAGATTATACCAGTGGCCGAATTTGTGGCCTGCGTCGTGTATTCTTCCGGCCAGACTAAAGCCGTATTTCTCATGAAAATGTATGCTGTCACAGGTGAGATATTCATCCTCACCGTTAGGCTCCGCAATGCTTGCGTTCATGTTTAGTATTCCCATGCGCTTAAGCGAGCCCTCAAGCTCTGCGTAAAGCATGCTGCCAATCCCCCGCCTCTTAGCGTCTGAACGTATGTAGACAGAGGTCTCAACCGCCCACTCGCAGGCCTTGCGCTTGTGAAACGGAGCCGCATATGCGTATCCCAGCACGCTTCCGTCATCGTCAACCGCCTTAATGTAGGGATACTTAGCGCTTATTGTGATAATTCTGTCCCTGAATTCGCCTAGCTCAGGAACAGTGTATTCAAATGTTATGGCCGTGTTTAAAACATACGGCGCATATATGTCCAGAAGCGCTGCCGCATCCTCCGGACTAACTCTGCAAATCTTCATAAACATACTTCCACATTTAAAATAAAAACACAGAACATAATAACATTTCAGGCCCCAAATGTAAACAATAAACAGTCCCAGGAATGTGAAAAGACCGCGCCAAGCGTCGCGCGGTCAATTCAAAAGAAAACCGAAGCATATCAGATGTTTTCTTACCTAATTTCCCTTGTGGCTTTTTTTAAAAATTCCAGCTCCTCGCCCTCAAGATACGGACTTATCACATCGTATACCATCTTGTGGTAATTATTGATGCGCTCTATATCTGTAAATGTGAGATATCTCTTGTCAACTGCCTCCAAATCAATCGGCACATAGGTGATGGTCTCAAACTCCATGAACTGGCCGTACTCTGTCTTGACGCCCTTCTTGCAAACCATCTCGTTCTCTATTCTGATGCCGTAGCCGTCCTCCTCGTAGTAGCCAGGCTCATCGGAGGTGATCATGCCCTCCTCCAAAACGGCGCTGTCATTTCTCTCAGGGACAACCCTCCATCTGAATCCGTTAGGCGCCTCGTGGATGTTCAGGCAGTATCCCACACCGTGGCCTGTGCCGCACCTGTAGTCAAGTCCCAGATCCCACAGCGGACCTCTCGCCAGAATATCGAGATTTAGCCCCCTGCAGCCGTAGAGAAACCTCGCGTTTGCAAGCGCCATATTGCCCTTTAAAACCAGGGTGTACATTTTCTTCATCTCATCGCTCACAGGACCTAAAACTATGGTTCTTGTGATGTCCGTGCTGCCCTCTAGGTAGTGGCCGCCGCTGTCCACCAGCAAAAATCCCTCAGGCTTAAGATTGGCAAAACTCTCAGGAGTCGCACTGTAGTGCATCATGGCAGCATTTGCGCCGTAGGCAGAGATTGTGTCAAAACTCAGGTCGAATATGCCCTGCTCGCGCCTGAGCTCCTCCAGATAGTCGGAGGCGCTTATCTCCGTCATAGGGATTTTGCCAATATTTTTCTTGAGCCAGAAGATGAACTTCGTCATGGCGACGCCGTCCCTTACATGCGCTCTCTTGATGTTTTCAACCTCTGTGCTGTTCTTGCAAGCCTGCCTGATAACGCATGGATTTGGCGCATCTATTATCGCGGCACCGCAGTCTATCTTAGAGTACAGAAGGTAATTCACCTTGTTTGTGTCTAACAAAAATGTGTGGGAAGCGTCTAGCTTAGCCACAAAATCATAGACACCGTCATAGTCCATAATCTCTATGCCGCTTGAATTAAGCGTCTCTCTGACAGAAGAATCAATCGTATTCTGGTTTACAAACAAAACCGCTCTGTCCTTCATTATAACTGCGTAGCTTAAAACCACGGGGTAATGCAGGATATCGCCGCCCCTTATGTTAAACAGCCAGTTGATATTGTCAAGAACGCTGATTATGTGAACATCGGCGCCAAGTTTGGCCATGTCAGAGCGGATTAACCTGAGTTTTTCGTCGGTGTCACAGCCTGTGTATTTTTTGTCAAAGCTCCACACCTTATTAGCCGGAAGCGACGGTCTGTCAGCCCATATATCGCCTATCAGGTCCCTGTCCGTAACCAATGTCACATTCTTATCCTTAAGCTCTTCCCTGAGCTTATTTACGAATTTGACGTTCACAACTCTTCCGTCAAAGCCTATGCGCGCGCCGTCAAAAGCCACAGAGGAAATGTATTCAAAAACCGTGGGAACTCCCTCCACCCCCTCGCGAAACAGCTTCACTTCGCTGCCGCTTAGCTGGTGGTCTGCCTGTATAAAATATCTTCCGTCAGTCCACAGTCCGGCCTCAGTGGCAGTTATAACCGCCACACCTGCAGAGCCTGTAAAACCTGTGATATACTCCCTGCATTTAAAATAGTCACTTACGTATTCCGTCTCGTGAAAATCAGAGGTTGGAACATAGTAAATATCCACGTTCCACGCCTTCATCTGTTCGCGAAGCGCTGCAATCCTTGCATCAACTGAATTCATCAACTTGCCCTCTCACTTTCCATATTATATATTTTGTCCGCAATCTTAACGGTTGAAGCCCTGTGTGAAACCAAAACCACCGTTTTATCATGTCTCTCATCCCGAAGCGCTCTTAGAATAACAGCCTCATTTAGGCTGTCAAGATTGCTGGTCGGCTCGTCAAGAAGCAACAGCTTGGAGTCGTGGAGAAATGCTCTCGCAAGCCCAAGTCTCTGTCTCTCGCCCCCTGAAAGCGAGCTTCCAAGCTCTGAAACCTTCGTGTCATAGCCGTCCTTAAGGCTCATGATAAAATCATGCACGGAGGCCTTCCTGCATGCCTCCATAATCTCCTCGTCGGTCGCGTCTAACCTGGCAATCCTTAAGTTGTTTGCAATGCTGTCGTGATAGAGAAATGTGTCCTGCGTCATAAAGCTCTCCATGGCGCGAAGGTTGTCCGTGTTGATGTCTGACACCTTAACGCCTGATAAGCTGACACTTCCCGCGTCCGCGTCCCAAAACCTCATGAGAAGCTTAAGGATGGTGGACTTGCCGCTTCCGCTCTTGCCGCATATTCCTGTGATCTCTCCCTCAGGAAACTCCATGCTTACGCCGTCAAGTATCTTGTCATCGGCGTATGAAAACTCCACATTTTTAAGCTCTGCGCCGGAAAAACCAATCTCTTCGCGTCCCGTGACATCATTTATAACAGGCTTCTCTTCAAGAATATCGAGCACTCTGTTACCGCTTGCAAGGGTGCTAAGAAGTGTTGTTCCAAGGTTACTAAGAGCCGCCGCCGGCCCAAAGCTTCCCATAAACAGAAGCAGTGTGATAACTAAACCGTCGAACAGTATTTCACCGTTGTAGAGAAGAATAAGCCCCGCAAAAAGCATGCCGAGGTCAAAAGCCATTATAAGAGAATTGCTGAGGGTTTTGTTAGCCCCGGAGAGATTTTTCATCTTCTCGTCCGTATTTAGAAGGTCATCCGTTCTTGTAGCAATCCCCTGCATTCTCTTAGCGCAGTCGCCGTACTGAAGGGTCTCTCCCACACCTCGAAGATTATCGAGCATGAAGCCTGCAAGCTTGCCAGCCTTATCCCTAAGCTTCATTCCTGTGTCAGAGCTGATCTTAGAGATGATTACCGGAAGAATAACACCTACAATCACATAACAGATGGCCGCGTAAACTGCAAGCCCTGCCGTGCCCACGCTACCGATATAGATACAGACTAAAACATAGAAAATAACAGCTATTACTATCGGCGAGATGGTGTGGGCGTAGAACACCTCCAAAAGCTCAATATCTGAGGTTATTATGTTTATAAGCTCTCCGCGGTTTCGCCCCTCAAGCTTGGCCGGACACAGCTTTCTAAGTGCCCCAAACACTCTGTCCCTTATGTGAGCCAGCAGCTTAAATGCTATGAAGTGGTTGCAGGCCTGCTCAGCATACCTAAGCACGCCTCTTATAACCGCACAGATTATCATAGCTATGAAAAATACGGAGAGTTTGATGCCGTAGTCATAGCCCAAAATCTGAAGCAGCGCATATCCCGCAAGCACTGTGATGGAGGAAACTGCGATATTATTGATGACTCCCATGATTATGGCTAATATCATATAGCCCGAGAGAGGTGCCACCAGGCGAAGCATTTTAAGCATTGTGATTAGATTACTTCTCTTCTTCATGTGCGTCCTCCCTTCTGATATTCTCAAGTTCGCTCTGCGTCTTATAGAGCGATGCATATGTGCCGTTTTGGTTTACAAGCTCTTCGTGGTTTCCACTCTCCACCAACTTACCTTCGCAAAGCACATATATCCTGTCAGCATTTATAACATTAGCCAGGCGGTGCGTTATAAGAATCACGGTCTTAGACTTAGCCATCTCATGTATGAGCGATAAAATATCGCTCTCGCTCTCCACGTCAATGTTTGAGGTGGCCTCGTCGAAAATATATATATCCGTGTCGTGGAGAAGCGCTCTTGCTATGGCAATCCTCTGGCACTGCCCGCCTGAGAGGTTTTCGCCCCTCTCAAGTATCTTCATGTCAAGCCCGCCGTTTTGATTTGTAAACTCTAAGATGTTCACCCTGTGAAGCGCGCGATTAAGTTCCTCGTCGGTGGCGTCCGGCTTAGCCATCAGGAGGTTTTCCCTGAGCGTTCCCCCAAACAGATAGGCGTTAATTCCGACATATGTCACATTCTCATAGAGCGACTTCTCGCTGATGTCAGCAAGCGCAGTTTTGCCCACGGTTATGCTTCCACTGTATGAGCTGTTTCTCTTCATGATAAGCCCCGCAAGCGTCGATTTGCCGCTTCCGCTCTCGCCCACAACCGCCGTGAAGCTTCCCCTCTTAAGCTTCATGGATATATTGTTTAAAACATTTCTGTCGCCGTCATAGCTAAATGTCACATCGCTAAATTCGATATCACCCCTGCCAAATTCCTCGCGGCCACTCTTCTCCTCCTCTAAATCCAGCAGCTTAAATATCTTGTCAGTTGCCGCCATACCGTTCATCGCCACGTGGAAGAAGCTTCCAAGAATTCTCATGGGAATGAAGAAATCGGCTGAGAGAAGCATGATAAACAGCGTGTCTGTAAATGTGTTTCTGCCGGAAGAATAGCCCACAAGCGCCACAATCATGCCCACTGCAGCGCCGCCATAGGCGATAAAATCCATGATGGTCACGGAGTTTAGCTGCATGGTCAGAACCTTCATGGTGATTTTCCTGAAATGCTCGCTCTGGGTGTTTAATTCCCTGTGCTTATAATCGTCCGCGCCGTATATCTTGGCTGTGGTCAGTCCCTGAAGGTTCTCTAGAAATGTGTCGCCAAGCGCGGTGTACTGTCCCCAGTATTTACTGAGAAGCTTCTTGGCCCACTTCTGTATAACTATAATGGTCATAGGAATCATGGGGACACATATAAGGAGCACCAGCGCCGACCATATATCCACGAAGGAAAGCACTATAAAAAGTGTGAGCGGCGCAAGAGTCGCGTAGAAAAACTGCGGCAGATAGGAGCCGAAGTATGTCTCCAGCTGGTCCACGCCCTCGACGCTGACCTGCACAACCTCTGCGGTGCTCGCGTTCTCTGTGTAGGACGCGCCAAGCCTTAGGATTTTGTCATATATCATCTGCCTAAGCGTCTTCTTGACCGCCTTCGAGGACTTATAGCTAAAACGCGACGACAGATATGTGCAGATTGCCTTAATTATAAGCATTATCAGACATATGCTCGCCGCCGTGAAATACACATTCGCGTCAAATGCTCTGTCCGCGGCCTCTGATTTGTGGTCAAAAAAATAAGCGCCGGCATTACCCAGAAGAAATGCCACTTCGCCCATTATAACCACATTTGCCGCCAGACTGACCCACTGCGAGACCACATTAGCTGTTATGTACTTCCTGCTCTCAGGCACCAGAGCGATGAGCCTCTTGTTAATCATCATGACAGTTTTCCTCCCTGGACAATCTTCGTTTTTCCCTCTTCATTAGTATCAGATGCTTCACCGCCAGATACGGGTTGTGAAGCATCTATAGACTTCACACCCTCGTGCTTTCCCTCTCGATTAGGCTGTAGCTTAGCTTAACGTTTTTGCCGGCCTCCTCGCCGTTGATGATTCGCATCATCATTTCAACGGATTCCCTTCCGCACTCCTCGTAGTAGTACTGAAGAGATGTGATAGAAGGTGTAATGTTTCTGGCCAGAATGCTGTCGCCCTGACCTGTAACTATGATATCTGTGGGAACCCTAAGCCCCAGATTCCTGATGTATTTGATTGCGCCGACGGCAGTTCTGTCCGTAGCGCATACGATGGCGTTGGTGTCACCATGGGCGCGAAGAAGCATCTCAGCGCCTGCATAACCGCCCTCAACGCTAAGCTGTTCCACAACCATTCTGTCAGCCTCCGGGATGATGCCGGCTGAGACCATGGCATCCTCAAAGCCTCTCTGGCGATCGCCGCCGTAGGCCTTATCCTCTATCTTGCCTCCTATGTAGCCCACCTTATTCCTGCCACAGCGAAGCACGTGCCTGGCCATATCGTACATGGCGTGGTATTCGTCGTGATAGACGCAGTGCCCCTGCTCATAATACTGTCCGCAGATAACCACAGGCGCCTCGGATTCGCTTATTTTCTTAGAGAGATCATCCGTAATCACAGTCGCGAGAAATATGATACCGTCAACCATACCCTTGTTAAACGAGACGAGAAAGTCTCCCTCCCTGCTCTCATCCATCTGCGAAACGCCTAGAATTATCCTGTAGCCCAGTTTTTCAGCGGTCTCAGAGATGCCTGTGACAACACGTCCGATGGAATCAGAATCAATCTTGGGCACAATAACCCCAAGAGTGTGCGTCACCTTCGTTCTAAGCATCTGTGCCTGCAGAGACGGCTCATAGCCCGTGGCCTCAACCACCCTTCTTATGGCCTCCCGCTTCTCCTCTGACAGATAGCCGTTGTTAAAATATCTGGAAACGGTCGCGGCTGACACACCGGCCATTTTCGCTATCTCGCTGATCTTCAACTGAGTTCTCCTTATGAAATCGTATTCACATGTTAAAATATATCACTAATCCCCCCTCTTTACAAGCAATAAAACGGAGCCCGAAGGCCCCGTTTTAGCCGTCACACAGCTCTGTTTTTAGAGCAAGTGAAATATATAATCTGATACTTCTCGGCGAGTTTTTTAAGAAATGCGGCTGCGGCCTCATATCTCACATCGTCAAAGTTAACGAAGGGGTCGTCCATTATGAGAAACGACTTCTCATCCGTGAACATGGCCTCGGCAAAGCTAAGTCTTAGAGCGATGCCGTAGAGATCCTTAATTCCCATGCTCTGGGTGTCCACCTCTCTTAATAATCCGCCCTCCTGTTTAAGAACCTGCATCTGTGAATTCATGGAAAGTGTGGCTGTATGCCCCATCATTGACACAAAACTCAAGAAATATTTATACACATCGTCCTTATAGCGGTTTGTGAAGCTTTCGTTGGCGTCGGAGAGCATATCTCTGGTCAGTCTAACGAGTCTTATTTTCTCTCTAAGCTCCTCAATCTGCTCAGTTGTTTTGTCAACCTCTATAAGCAGCTCATCCCTTCTCTTCATCTTCTCAGAGATGTCGTCTAACTCACGGTTTAAACTTCCAATTCTTCCTGTGCAGTCGTCATAGCTTAAATCACCGCGGTTTTTAATCGACCTGTCGTATTTATCCCTGGCAGCCTCATACTGCAAATATTTTTCTTCGAGCTGATCATATTCCAAGCGCAAAGTTTTAAGGCTTACAAGCGAGGAATCCTCTGACTTAGCCCCTCCAAAAACCAGGCCGCCTATGATTAACGCCGCCCCCAAAACGGCCAGGCATATGCCAACAGGCATAATTTCAGCAACTATCAAAACCACGGCAGCTAAAAGCGCCACCACGCCTAAAACCTCTAGCAACGCTCTAGTTGTCCTTCGCTTTTTCGCCTTCTCAGAAGAGGCCTCAATAAGCGCATCTATCTCGCTCATGGATAGCTTATCCACCTGTTTTTCGCGAAGCTTATCAAGCCTTAAAGCCTCCTCATCAGACAGTCTTAAGCTATCCATCTGACCAAAAATGATATTGCTCTTATTCGTCTCCTCCAGAATCTGCTTCTGTCTGTTCTGGTAATCCTCAAGCTCGCTCTGCTTGTTTATATATGTCTCATCCAGATATCTGTATCTCACAAGCTCTGTGTTAAGTTCATTAAGCTTGATGTTGAGATTGTGGCCCGTCTTCTTTTTTATATCAAAACTGTTTTTAGTCAGGAAATCGTCCAGCTTTTTGATGCCTGCCTTTGATTTATCCACGTCCCCTGAGACATCCGAAAGATTGCTGATTCTCGCCTTAATCCTGTCAGTCAGCTCCCCTTCACAGTCGTTTTGCGATATAAAAACACTCTTTTTAAACGACTGATCATCTAAAAGGAATATCTCCTCACCGAGATCCTTGCTGTAATCTCCTGACAAAAGCCCGGTTTCGTTGTCATACAGTTTAAATATGTCGCCCCCTGCAGTTTCTCCAAAAGTTTTATAGGCGACGTACTCCTTCCCCTCAGTCTCGAATGTGATATTGCCGCCGTACACTCCGCCCTGCCAGGGTCTGTAAACATCCCTCTCCCTGTATATAGCTCTGGTTCCATCACCCTCAAAACCGTAGAGCATAACCTTAATAAACGCCGCAAGGGTGGATTTGCCGGTGCCGTTTTCTGATACAAATATGTTTAATCCCTCGTCAAAGCTCAGGTCATAATTTGACAGGATGCCAAAATTATCTATGTGAAGTTTGATAAGTCTCATTTGACATCCTCCCCTGCAAGCGCGCTAATTCCAAGTCTTATAATCTCTGACTTGTCATCCTCTGATATGTCGTCCCTATCTAAAACCTTCCTGACAAATTCTCCTCTAAGGCTTTTGTCGTTGGCGAAGCTGTTGTAATCCACAAAAACCTTCGTCTCATCCTTAACCTTTATGAAGAAGTAATCACCTGCAAATGATTCACAAACACCATCTATCGTGATTTTGGGGGCATCCACGGCTCTGCTTCCTGTAAGAATAATCTTAACCATGTTTTTGCTATCAATAGAGGCCTCTGACAGCTCATCCCTTACCACATCTACAACCTGCACATCATCCATACAATCGCCAACGTCAACGCTCACCTCGTAGAGAGTTCTCTGCGATATATTCTCGAAGCTGTTGTCAATCTTATGGTTCCTAACGTCAATCTCTATAAGCGAAAAACCGTGCTCGCCGCATTCGTCGAAGCCTCTACCCTCCAGACATCCGCTGTAGCAGAATATACCCCTCGCGTCAAGCCTGGAAACCGTGTATTCATGAATATGTCCAAGCGCCATGTAGTCTATGCCAAGATTCCTGTATTCTGAGAGGGCAATGCATTCTTTGTCCCTGTTGTTTCTATACTCCTGCGCCTGACCGTGAAGCACCACAATATTGACAGCGTCTCTGTTAAGGCTAAGCCCGTCAGGCCCGGCATCCGCCCTCTCGCAGCCCCAGATGTCAACGCCATTCAGACTGTAGTGAGTCCACTCATCTCCAAATGTGTGGAGGTTTGAGGGAGACTGCGCCTCCTTAAACACCTCGGCCGCGTCGTGGTTTCCGCGAAGATAGTAGAATTCTATGGAGGGATTGTTTAGAATGGCATCCCTCACAGTGTTCTTAGCTTCCTTGCTGACAGTTTTTTTGTCAAACAGATCACCAGCTATAATCACAGCCTCCACGCCTTTTTCCACAGCGTAGTCAATCATTTTCCTGAATGTCATGAGCAGCTCAAAACGTCTCTTTGCGGCAAACTTCTCGTCAAGATGTGTCTCCATCTTAGAGTCCAGATGCAGATCTGCACAGTGAATTATCTTCATAAAAACCCCCGAAAATATTGATAGGATAATTATAATATTTTGAATGCCCCCCGTCAACAGTTTCGCACATCAGTTCGCAGTTATGGCATAAAAATGGGACACCCTCGGGTGTCCCAAACAGTTACAGTATTGCCTTCTTAAATGCTCCCATGAGCTCGTCATATGTCTCATAAGCGCAGAGGTTAGGATAATCAGCCTTAATCTTCTCTGTGGTTCTGAATAAGAAACCATCCTTGCTGGCGTTAATCATGCCTAAATCGTTGAAACTGTCGCCTGTAGCAACAGTCTCATAGCCGATTGACTGAAGAGCCTTAACGGTTGTGAGCTTGCTCTGCTCGCATCTCATCTTGAAGCCTGTTATCTCTCCGTCAGGAGCAACTTCAAGCTCGTTGCAGAAGATTGTCGGCATGCCGAGCTTCTTCATGAGAGGGCCTGCAAACTGGCTGAAGGTATCGCTTATGATGATAACCTGTGTGAAGCTTCTAAGCTCGTCCAAAAACTCCTTGGCGCCTGGAAGCGGATCAATCTTAGCTATGGTGTCCTGAATCTCCTTCAGCCCAAGACCGTGCTCCTTAAGAATTCCAATTCTCCACTTCATCAGCTTATCATAATCGGGCTCGTCCCTGGTTGTTCTCTTAAGCTCAGGGATACCGCTCGCCTCAGCAAAAGCTATCCAAATCTCAGGCACTAAAACGCCTTCCAAATCCAAACATGCAATATACATATGATTCCTTTCTACGGCAAATATGCCAAACTGGTTATTCCGGATCGACGTAGCTAACCGCCTCGTCGAACAGGTCGGTCACTTCCTTAGATGGCGCGGCCGTAGCCAATGATACTATAATTGAAACGATAAGTCCAGCGAAAAATCCAGGAATAATCTCGTAAATACCTAAGCCAATCCACATAAGCCATACGATATCCACCACAGCACCTGTCACGATACCTGCGACAGTTCCCGCAAAATTCATTCTCTTCCAGTAGAGACTTAAGAGGATTGCAGGGCCAAATGCTGCGCCAAACAGTCCCCAGGCATTCTCAACCAGGTCCATGATTGAGCCCGCATTTGGATTGAGGGCGATAAACATAGCCACAAGAGAGATGGCTAAAACCACGATACGGCCTACCCAGATCATCTCCTTGTCAGAGCTCTTGTCCTTCCTGATAACAGGCTTATAAACATCTGCCGCAAATGCTGATGACGCGGCGAGAAGCTGGCTGTCAGCGGTTGACATAGATGCCGCAAGAACTGCAGAGAGAAGAAGTCCTGAGACTAATGCAGGGAAAATCTCTCTGACCATATTTACAAATACAAGTGAGCCGTCAACAACATCCTGATACTCAGATGATGGAAGATATAATCTTCCGATGATGCCGATGATTGCGGCAAACACAAGAATTAAGGTAGTCCATGAAACTGCGATAACTCCACTCTTCTTGATCTCCTTGGAAGATCTGATGGACATGAAGCGCACGATAATGTGTGGCATACCGAAGTATCCAAGTCCCCAGCCAAGTCCTGAAACCATGGTCTTCCAGTCGGCAAGAGGGTTCCAGTAATCTGCTGGAAGCTCGCCCGCTTTCGCAAAGTCCGTAAGGTTTACAGCGAATATTGGAGCGATAAGCATTGCGCCAAGTATCAGAAGTCCCTGGAAGAAGTCCGTCCAGCAAACAGCTGAGAAGCCGCCGAGGAAGGTGTAGCTTATGATTACAACTGCAGCCAAATACATGGCGACAGTGGTGTCAAGTCCTATAACCTTGTTAAAAAGTGTTCCGCAGGCTTTGATTGAAGAAGCCGCATAAACTGTGTAGGCGATTAAGAAAACCACAGCACAGATAATCTGAAGCGCCTTAGAGCTTGACAGGAAACGGTTGGTTAGATACTGAGGTATCGTAATCGAATCCTTCGCCTTGATTGAAAAATTGTGAAGTCTCTTTGCCTCAAAAATCCAGCTGAGTGTATAGCCGATTAACAGTCCTACTGCTATCCACACCTTGCCCAGACCTGCGGCAAAAATAGATGTTGGAAGTCCCATTAAAACCCACGCGCTCATGTCCGATGCGCCGGCACTTAAGGCCGTTACGAAGGGTCCCATTTTTCTTCCGCCTAAGAAGTAAGTCTTCTCTCCACCAGTCTTAGTCTTGATGAAGAAGTATACGCCGATGCCTATCATGAAGGCCAGATATACGACGAATACTGCAACCTCGCTATAGTTCATATTCTCCTCCTTATAATCATTAAAAACTATAGTTTAATTAAGAAAATGCTTGGATTCCACGTACGCAATAAGGAAAATCATCGGAGAATTCCAATATATCGTGACCTCATTGAGAGAGTAGAATCTTACATCATCAATATAGCATTTCATCGGGGGTATATCCTTAAACTTGCCTTCTAGCTGCCACTCCACAGGCTCCTTGTTAGGTCCACCGACAACATATCCGGGGATCACATCGTCTACTCTGTCGGCAAATGCTGTCCTTAGGTGCGGGTTCTTAACATAATTCGTTCCCACACCAGTGACATAGCTTATGCCGAGAGGGTTAACGCCCACCATGTAGTCAATGTGGTGGTAAATCGCCTGGTCGTATTTGTATGTGTTGTTAAACTGGGCAGCTATCGCCATCTGGCACGCGTTGGTTATCATAAACATGTTGCTTCCCCAGTGGAAGTCATGCTCTCTTAAAGACACGCCGTAACCGCCCTCGTTGCACTTAAGAAGAAGCGCGTCGGCCCTGGCTGTGAAGTCAGACCTGAAACGGTTGGTTATGTCGTTGTACTCCTCGTGGTGTTCGCACAGCCATCCAAGAGCCGCCAGACCGCCAACCTGGGCATATCCAAGGGCGACGGTGTTGATCTCTCCCAAGAGGAAATACTTCACATCTGCGAGATACCCCGCCTCGCCGGTCTTGTTATACAGCTCAACCGCAGCCCACAGTCTGTTGTCCTGATCGCCGTTCTCGCCGTACTCTCCTGTTGTGCATCCTTCAGGGTTCTTAAACTCTGTGAATTTAGGGTTCTTGGTGAGCCATGCGTAGGCCTTCTCGGCCGCCTTCTCAAGCTCTATCGCAAAAGCATTGTCAAATCTTACAAACACCTGTGAGGCCAGGGCGCATACTGCTGCAAAATCAGCCGTCGCAACGCTTGACACAGGGAATATGTACATCTGTCCGCTGTCGTGCTCAGGCATCACGAAGAATGCATGCTCCTTCGTGGTCTGCTTGTGGTAAACCGCGCCGTCCTCGCGCTGCATCTGTAGCATCCACTTAAGCTCATAGCGTATCTCCTCTATGAAGCTTCTGCCCATGGTTCCCTTCTCAGGAATGTTCAGATCCACCTTGTTGAAGCTCTTGTCAAAGAGCTTATATGCGTAGAGAAGATGTGCAACTGCAGTCGCTCCCGCTGTGACATATCTTCCGTAGTCTCCCGCGTCATGCCAGCCGCCGACAACTAACTTCTCTACACTCTCGTCCTCCCAGAGCCTGCTGGGCTTGGTGTGGCATGCAGGGTGAATGAACTTCCCCGCAAACTCTCTTCTTAGCTCACAGCCGCATCTCTGATAGTAGTATGATTTGAGGAGGGCGTTAAATGCACTCTCGTGAAGGCCCTCCTTCACCTCAAACTCCAGGGACTCTCCCGCCTCGCACACGAAGTGGTATTTGCCCTTCTTGGTGAAGCCTGAGAAGTCAATAGTGCTGACCTCGTCGCCTGAAACCTTATCCAGACCGTAATACCTTGGGATGCCGTTCCAGACATAGTTGCCGTTCTCGTCGACAAGATACACCGCATGAGCCCTGCCCTTTATGATAGCGCGCTTGTAATCTCTTGGATTGTAGCCAATCTGATTGATCATCACGCCCTTGTCGGTCTCGTGAAGTTTAAATTCTGCACTGTTAAAATTATCCGCCATAGTATTTTCCTATCTCTTATGATAAATTTTGTCCGATGTTTCGTATTTAGGTTCGCTTGTCAGGTTGATGCCAAGCTTTTTAAATGTCTGCTCATCCACAAATGAGAGGAGCACTGAGGAATGTGCCTCGCAGCCCTTGAGCTTAGCGAGCATGTTCATGGCCTTCTCAGCCATGGTGTTGTTGGCCGCTGATATGGACAGCGCGATAAGTGTCTCATCCGTGTGAAGTCTGGGGTTCTTGCTTCCCAGATAATCTGTCTTAAGCTTCTGGATTGGCTCGATTGCGCTTCTGGCGATGAGCTTATCCTCGTCGTTGATGCCTGCGAGTGTCTTAAGAGCATTAAGTAGCGCCGCTGATGCAGCTCCGAGAAGGTCGCTTGTCTTACCTGTCACAATCCTTCCGTCGGGAAGCTCGATTGCAAATGCGGGATGTCCGGTCTCCTCCTCCTTCACGAGTGAAGCTCCGATAACAGGTCTTGAATTCCTGTCAATTCCAGCCTGCTTCATGAGAAGCTCAAGCTTAAGGCGGTCATCCTTAGATTCGCCTGTCCTCTTCTGCTCGCATAAACACTTATAATATCTTCTGATAATCTCCTGTCTGGAAGCCTCCTGGCATACCTCGTCGTCGATTATGCAGTTGCCAGCCATGTTGACGCCCATGTCCGTAGGTGACTTATATGGGCTCTTGCCCGCGATAAGCTCAAACATGGCATTCACAACAGGGAATATCTCGATGTCTCTGTTATAGTTGACCGTGGTCTTGCCGTATGCCTCTAGGTGGAACGGGTCGATCATGTTCACGTCGTTTAAGTCAGCTGTAGCAGCCTCGTATGCGAGGTTCACACAGTGCTTAAGCGGCAGGTTCCATATTGGAAATGTCTCAAACTTAGCGTAGCCTGCCTTCACGCCCCTCTTGTATTCATGATAGAGCTGTGACAGACATGTAGCCATCTTGCCGCTTCCAGGACCTGGCGCCGTAATCACAACGAGAGGTCTCGTGGTCTCGATATATTCGTTTTTGCCGTAGCCCTCATCGGAAACGATAAACTCAGGGTTTCCTGGATATCCTGGTATCTTATAATGTCTGTAGGATTTGATGCCAAGCTTTAGGAGTCTCTCCTGAAAACTTACAGCCGAGGGCTGACCTGAGAACTTCGTAAGGCATACACTTCCCACATAGAGTCCGATGTTTCTGAACTCGTCGATAAGTCTCAAAACATCCATGTCATATGTTATGCCGTAGTCGCCTCTTATCTTGTTAGATTCGATATCCTCTGCGCTGATTACCACGACAATCTCTGCCTGATCCTTAATCTGTAAAAGCATCTGAAGCTTGCTGTCAGGCTTAAATCCGGGCAGAACCCTCGACGCGTGATAGTCGTCAAACAACTTGCCGCCAAACTCTAAGTAGAGCTTATTGTCAAACTGGGCAATCCTCTCCTTGATGTGCTCTGACTGCATTTTGAGGTATTTGTCGTTGTCAAATCCGATTTTCATTTTCCACTCTTTCCCACTCTAAAATACGAGTGTCTGTCAATAAACAATAATCTGTTATATTTTATCAAAAGAGCATTTATGTGTCAACAAGACATCTGTGATTCACGCAAAAAAAACGCTTCGGAGAAGTTCCTCCAAAGCGTTATAAAACTAAGAAATATTACTCAATTTTTTCGAAGATACCATATCCTCTGAAGCCGCGGCCGTTGACCTTGGCATAGATTGAAACCTGCTGACCGTCAGCTGCCTCTGTTACAGGCTTACCCTCGAGATCATACATCTCTGCAACCTCGATGATAAAATCTGTTGAGTTGTCGGCCATCTTACAGTAATCTCCAACCTTAAGAACACCAAATCTAACCTTACCTACAACTCCGTTGGATGAAAGACCACTTGGTACAAAATACGTGTGATTAGGGCTTAAATTGTACTTTACAATGTCGTCTTCTGTTTCGTCCTTCTTATCGTTGTTCTTTTTCTTAAAAACATCAAATAAACCCATGACTACACCTCACAAAAATTTGTATTGACATAATTTTAACATATTATTTTTATTATTCAAGACAATTTTAGAAAAAAATGTATAAAACTACGCATCATGCCCCAAGCATTCGCATGAGGTATATTTTAGGGGTTATTTCTATCTATTTCTAGCTAAAACCTTCTCGAATTTCACACCATATGGATGGTTGGGATCGCTGTCGGTCTCCTTAATGCACTCCACTATGAAGTCGCAGCTGTCCTTAATCGTGTCATACATACTGCTTCCGTTTAGGAGTTTTCCGATGAGGAGACTTGAGAAGATATCGCCGGTTCCGTGGTAGCTCTTCTCCTGTCTTTGGGCGTAGTATTCTGTGATATCGCCCGTGCTCTTGACATAGCTCATAGCGCCGATATTAGTTGGATCCGTGCTGACGCCTGTAAGGATTACTGTCTCAGGGCCTAAGTCAGCCAGGCGCTTAACCATCTCTATGTATTCGTCCCTCTTCATATCCTCCCTGTAGTCCTCCCCTAAGAGAAATGCGGCCTCAGTGATGTTGGGAAGGATGATATCCGCCTCACGGACAAGACTCTTCATACCCTCAACTATCTCCGGGCCAAGTGCCGGATAGAGCTTGCCGTGGTCTGCCATGGCAGGGTCAACATAGAGCTTGCCGCCAGGATTTAACATGCTCCTCATGTCCTTGATCATGTCAAACTGTCTCGCATCACCTATGTAGCCTGTGTAGATGCCGTCGAAGGTTATATTCTCCTTCTTCCAGTGATCAATAATCTTAGCCATCTCCTCTGTCAGGTCTAAAAATGTGAAGCCTGTAAAGCCTCCCGTGTGTGTGCTTAGAATTCCTGAGGGAAGAATAGCCGTCTCCACTCCATATGCGCTTAATACAGGCAGTGCAACCGTAAGCGAGCACTGTCCGTAACATGAAATATCCTGTACTGAAACTATCTTGCTCATACCAAACCTCTTTTCTAAAACTTTTGACTGTATTATACACGCATCTGGTCTTATTGAAATAACCATTTTTATTATTTTTTATATGGTCAGTTTTGGCATAATAATAGGGAGCATCCCGCTCCCTATATTTACAGATATTTAAATATCTCAGGTCTTACATAGTTTTCAGGCTTACCGCCCAGCTCTCTGTCATAGCCCATGAAGAACATGGCGATGGTGTCAGGTCCCACATGTGAGCCCGTGCAGTAATCGTATGAGGTGTTTATGACCTCCTTAACCTTCACCTTGTTGGTGATGCGCTCAATCACATACAACGAATCCGCATAGCTGTCGGCGTGGGCGATACCTATAATCTGCTTCTCAGGCTCCACAATGTTATCTATGACATAGTCAGCCAGCTCGTCTAAAACCTTCTTGCGGCCGCGGCACTTCTTGTACTGCACGATGAATCCCTCGGCATTGCCTCGAAGTATCGGCTTGATGCTAAGAATGTTGCCAACTAACGCAACGCTTGACTTAATTCTTCCCGTGTGGGCCAGATATTTAAGATTATCTACCGTAAATGTTCCATTCATGTGGGGAACAGCGCCTGTCAACAGCTCTGCGATCCTGTCGATATCCATCCCCTTATCCCTGAACGTCACGGCATATATTGCAAGAATTCCCTGCGCGAGGGATGCGTTGAGTGAATCCACCAGTCTGATCTTGCGGTCCGGATACTCCTCTGTAAGCTCCTGCGCTGCCAGTCTTGCAGCGTTAAATGTTCCGCTTATGTTGCTGCTCAGAGAAATATATAAAATATCCTCGCCGCCCTTTAATACAGGCTCAAACACGCTCACAAAATCCGCCGTGTTTATAAGGCTTGTCTTAACCTCTGCGCCGGCTCTTATCTTGTTGTAGTATTCCTTGCCCTTGACGCGCTCCTCCTCGAGGGACAAATCAGGGTCAAAGCACACTAACTTCTCTCCGTCCACATAGTTTACAAATGATATAACGTTGATGCCGTATTTTCTGACATCCACAGCCGGAATATTGGCTCCGGAATCCACAAAAACCTGAAACATAACTGCCTCCAATAGAATTACCTATGAGACATTATATATGGTTTTTAAAACTATGTCTAGGGTTTTTTAAAATTATTTGCCGCTCATGGGGCATGCGCCACATCCCTGTGAAGGATAAACAGGGGCGTCCAAATCCCTCATCTCATAGAGCATGGCAACGGCCTGGCTTGAGATGCCAAGTCCCTGTCCTGTGAAGCCCAAGCCCTCCTCGGTTGTGGCCTTCACATTGACCTGCTCCACATCAATCTTAAGGGCTCTGGCGATATTCTCCCTCATCTCATCCCTGTAGGGCGCCATCTTAGGCTTCTGCGCGATTATGGTGGCGTCGATATTGCCGATCACATAGCCCCTGTCTGAGAGAAGTCTTCCGACCTCCTCCATAAGCTTTAAGCTGTCAGCATCCTTATACTTAATGTCCGTGTCCGGGAAATGTTTTCCGATATCCCCCATGGCTGCGGCTCCGAGAAGCGCATCCATCACAGCGTGAAGCAAAACATCTGCGTCAGAGTGTCCAACCAATCCCAGCTCATATGGAATCTCCACTCCTCCGATTATAAGTTTTCTATTCTCTCCTAGTTTATGAACATCATAGCCCATTCCTACTCTCATAACAAACCTCCAAAAATATAGTTTAATCAATATATCACATGAGGCGACATATTTCAACAAAACAAAAGACCACCGAAATTCGGTGGTCTTAAGTAGCGGAGAGGAGATTCGAACTCTTGACACTACGGGTATGAACCGTATGCTCTAGCCAACTGAGCTACTCCGCCATAGTCGCGAATGAGTGGGACCTATAGGGCTCGAACCTATGACCCTCTGCTTGTAAGGCAGATGCTCTCCCAGCTGAGCTAAGATCCCATGTCCATTCGCGACTTTGCCATTATATGGTATAGTGTCAGAATTGTCAAGCAATTTTTTAACAAATTTTATGCAACTGTCTGAGCTGTGTACAACTTGTAGTATGCACCATGTTTTGCCATCAGCTCATCATGTGTTCCACACTCTGTTATGCCGCCGTCAGATATGTACATAATCTTGTCGCAGTTTTTGATTGTGGAGAGTCTGTGGGCAATGATAAAGCTGGTTCTGCCCTCCAGCATGGCGTTGAGTCCGGTCTGCAGCGCGCGCTCTGTCTGCACGTCAATGCTTGAAGTAGCCTCGTCAAGAATAAGAATTCTCGGGTCTGAAATCAGGGTTCTTGCAAAACTTATAAGCTGCTTCTGGCCCTGGCTCAAGAGACTGCCTCGCTCCTTAACTTCGCTCTCATAGCCGTCAGGCATAGCGCTTATGAAGTCGTCAGCGCACACAACCCTGGCAGCATTTTTAATCTCCTCATCGGTCGCATCGAGCTTGCCGTATCTTATGTTATCGGCAATGGTTCCCGAGAAGATGAAGCTGTCCTGCATCATGATGCCCATCTGGGATCTTAAGGAGTGCAATGTCACCTTGGAGATATCCTGTCCGTCGATAAGCACCTGGCCGGAGTTAAGATTATAGAATCTGGAGATAAGATTGACTATGGTTGACTTGCCGGCGCCCGTAGGGCCAACTAAAGCCACGCTCTCTCCAGGTTTAACGCTAAATGAAACATTGTCAAGGACGGGCTTGCCCTCCTCGTATGAGAAGCACACATTCTTAAACTCCACCTCTCCCTTAATCTCAGGAAGAAGTGTGGCGTCAGGTGCGTCGTCAACTGTGACAGGCTCATCCATGGTCTCAAAAATACGCTCAAGATAGGCGATATTGTTGATAAAGTTGTTGAAGATATTGCCAAGGTTCAGGATTGGCTGCCAGAATCTGGCCGCATATGAAGTCATGGCTACGATTACGCCGACTGTGACCTCTCCTCTGCCGATGACAAGCAGTCCCACAAGGTAGAGCGCTGCTCTTACGCCTACAGAGACATTGTCAATGCTCGGCCATACAAGGTTGGAATACTTGACTGCCTCGTACCACGCCTCACGGCACTGTCCTGATAAATCCGCAAATATCTTCTCGTTTTCGTCCTCTCTCGCGAAGGCTCTGGTAACTCTGGCACCTGTGATATTCTCCTGCAGATAGCCGTTTAGGTTGGAGTTTTTGTTTGAAACCTTCTGCCATGCCCTTCTCTGATGGTTTTTGATATAGCCCATGATGAGCATGAGAACAGGCACGCCGGCAAGCACAACCAGGCTTAGGCTCACGTCCACCATAAACATGAAGATCACGATGAAAACCATGTTGATGCACTCAAGGATTACGTTGATGATACCGTTTGAGAGCATATCTGAGACAGAGTTTACATAGTTTACAACTCTAATCTGGATCTTGCCGTGTGGTCTGTCATCAAAATACTGGAAGGACAGCTTCTGAAGATGTCCGAACAGATCTCTTCTGATGTCAAATATTATGTTCTGACCCACAATATTCATGATTCTGGATCTTACAGCCGAAAAAGTGACGCTCACAAGATAGATTCCTATAAGCATTGCGCCCAGAAGAACCAGCTCCTGCTTATTCTTCTCAGGTATCGTCACATCCAGCGCGTGCTGTGTGACCATTGGCGCAAGCAAACCTGTTCCCGCGGCTACTGCCGACAAAAGCAGGGCGCAGATCATCTGTTTAGCGTATTTCTTGATATATACAGAGGCTCTCAGCAAATGTCTGAAGTCAAATGGCTTCTCAAGTTTTTCGTCCTGACCATAGGTATTTCTTGCCATTATGCCACACCTCCATTCTGAAGTTTTACAAGCTCATAGTAGTAGCCCTTTTTGGCAACTAACTCGTCATGAGTTCCCTGCTCCGTAATCTGACCGTTTCTCAATATAAATATCTGGTCAGCGTCCTTGGTTGAGGAGATTCTCTGGGCGATTATGATCTTGGTGCAAGGAAAGCTCAGATTTCTAAGGCTCTCCTGAATATTCTTCTCGGTCTCCATATCGACCGCACTTGTTGTATCGTCAAGTATCAGAATTGAGGGCTCGATTGCGAGGGCTCTCGCAAGGGAAATTCTCTGCTTCTGACCTCCGGAGAGACCCACGCCTCTCTCGCCTATGATGGTTCCATAGCCCTCGGGAAGCTCCTCTATAAACTCCCTGGCAGCGGCGTGCTTGGCATATCTTCTGACCCTGCTCTCAGGCATGTCGATATCGCCGTAGGCGATATTGCCGTCGATTGAGTCTGAATACAGGAGCACATCCTGGGTAGCCAGTCCGATATTCTTCCTGAGCTGCTCCTGCTTAAGGTCTCTTATATCCACGCCGTCAATTCTCACACTTCCCTCTGAAGGGTCGTAGAATCTTGGAATCAGCTGGATAAGAGAGGTTTTGCCGCTTCCGGTCTCGCCCATGATTGCGATGGTCTGGCCGGGCTTGATATGCATATTTAAATCCCTGATAATCGGGAGCTTATCGTATGAAAATGACACATGGTCAAACACGATATCGCCCTCAAATCTTCCGGGGTGATCTATGGCATCAGCCTTATCCACAACTACAGGCTCAGCCATGTCAAGCTCTATAATCTTGGCGCTTGCAGCTGAGAAGCGCTGGAATTCATTTAAGACATTGCCCAAGCTTCGCATAGGGTTTGCAAGAGCCCATGTGAGCGTTGAAAATGCCACATACTGTCCGCTTGTGAGTCTTCCGTCGATCATGGCGATACCGCCTACGATTAAGAGGATTACAGGGAGCATGTTGGCCACCATTTCAATAAAGGGGAAGAATGTGAGCCATGTGAGCACAGTCTTCTTGTTAGCCTTAGAGTACTCTGTGTTCGCCTCTTTAAACTTCGCAATCTCATAGTCCTCTCTTGCAAATGCTCTTACGACTCTGTTTCCTGAGATATTTTCCTGTGTGGCTGTGTTCATGAGGCTTAAGCGCTCACGGAGAGCCTCGTGCATGGGCTTAACCCTGTTGCGGAATGCCCCCGTAAGTATCATGATTACAGGCGCAGTGATCAAAAGACATGCAGCGACCTGCACATCAAGTATCAAAAAGTATACTGCGGCACTTCCAAACAGAACAACGCACTCCACAAGCATTCTGACAACCCACGCGATCATGTGGCGCACAGCGTCTAAGTCTCCTGTGAGTCTGGTCATCAGATCGCCTGTCCTAAACCTGTCATAGAAGCTCATATCCTGATGCTCAAGCTTGTCGAAAAGCCTGTTTCTGACCTTATACAGGATATTCTGTGAGACCTTCTCATAGGTCATACACGCACAATAAACTATGATTGTTCTCGTAAATGTGAGAAGAACCATAGCTGCAACCTCAACTATCAGAAGTGTTGGATTATTCTCAAGATTGTGGGCTGCATTCTCCCCTGTGAGGAAATCATCCACAATAAGCTGTGAGAAATACGGTACGGTCAGCTGCATGACGTTGTAAACAACGGTCAAAAATATACCCCAGACATAGAGAAGGCGATTGCCCTCCATCTGTTTTAGCAGCCAGCCAATTCTTGATGTTTCTGAACCAGTTTTCATAATCAATCTCTCCTGCTCAAATTAACCCCAACCAAAATACAACTTCAATGAACATTTTTACTACTTTTATTATTATTGTCAAGCCTTTTTGCAAACGTTTACAATAAAAAATTTATAAATGAAAAGAATCCCCAAAAATATGGGGATTCTTTAATTAATTTCGTGCATTTTAATTAAAACCAAATATCTTCTGACAAATCTTGTATACAAAAAGTGTTGTCTTGCGGCCGAGGGAGCCCTTAAGGTTTACGCCCCAGCCAAGTCCCTTGCCATATCTGAGCTTCATATACATCTTCTTATTGTGACACTTGATGTAGTTCCACAGCTCCTTCTTCTTATTCAGACTCTCCTTATCTCCGGCCCTCAAGAGAAGAACTGAGGATATAACCGTGATGATCTCAAGGTACTGATACATGTAGTTTCTAAGGCGCTTATTCTCTATCTCGTCCACATTGTAGGCGTCAACCATGAGCTGGTTTACGCGAATCTGCTGGTCAATCCTGCCGATCATGACCTGCTCGTTGACCGACTGATCCTCTCTTCCGATAAAATATCTGTAGAAATTCACGTCTAAATAGTACATCTTCTTCACATATGGAAGTGGCGTGTACACATAGAGGTTGTCAACATAGAAGGTGTGCTCAGGGAGCTTAAGACCACAGTCTCTAAGCACTTGTGTGCGGTAGATTACAGAGTGCATTAAAATGTACTGCCCGACATTAAAGCTTCTGACGTCATCCCATGTGAAATACATATTCCTTGGAAGCGCCTTGTGATATGACATAATCTTCTTGTGCTTGGCGTCAACCTTCTCATACACGAAGTTGCTCACCAGCATATCAAGAGGCTCCTCCTCGCCGAGCGAGCTTCTAAGAAACTCCAGAATCTTCTTAAATGCCTGGTCGTTGACCCAGTCATCGCTGTCCACAATCTTGATATAGGTTCCCGTGGCGTTCTCGATACCTGTGTTTACAGCGCCGCCGTGTCCCTTATTCTCCTGATGAATAGCCCTTATGATGTCAGGATATTCGCTCTGAAGTCTGTCGGCAATCTGGGCTGTGTTGTCCTTCACAGAGCCGTCATCCACTATCAGAATCTCCACATCCGGCCCGCCTGTGAGGACTGTCTCCACACAGTGCTCCATATAGGCCGCAGAATTGTAGCACGGTATCACTACCGTGAGCAGTTTTTTATGTTCCATTACCTTCTCCCCCAAAATATTACTCTACTTCCACCAATGCCTTCTTGGCGAATTTATTGATGATTATTATAGACGCAAACAACACAAGCAGCGCTAAAAATGTTGCGGCGATGAGCTGCTGCTCTGAGCCTAAGACAAAGCCGCCGATGGTCTCGTTAGTGCTGAGAAGTGTTGCCATGAAATTCGCGCCGCAGTGCAAGAGTATAGCAGCCTTGACGCTCTTGAATCTCTCAAATGCATATGCCAAAAACAGTCCGAGCGCAGTCGCATATAGAAACTGTAGGAAATTCATGTGGAATATTCCAAAATAAATAGAGCTTAAAAGCGCTGCGAGACTAAAAATACAGTATGTCCTAAGCTTCTTGTAGATGAGGCCTCTGAACATGAGCTCCTCCATAACAGGCGCCAGGATAACTGCTGTAATATATGTGGCAATCAAATCCCCTGAAAGCAAAATCTCCGCCGTCTCTGTGTAGGTTTCCACAAGAAGTGAATATAACCCGGACAGTATCAGCACACCGTTGATAAACAAAGCCGCCGCCATGCCGAGAACGAATACCAGAACATAGGCAACAGGATTCATCCTAACATGAACAATATTAAATCTCTTGTTGTCCTTAGCATACATCGGTATGAATATGGCAATGCACACCAGCTGTATCACAATGTTCAAATATATCGCCCAGTCAGACACCTTCTGCGCACAAAGATCCACATATCTGTTTATTTCAGATGACACTGAAGAACCGTTTTCCGATATAACTACAATTCCTGCTATAAAAGATGCTCCAAACTGCGCAATTAAGGCAACCACCAGATAGATTAAAAACGGCGTTACAAGATTGATTATTCGCTTTGACCAGTTGTCACTCTTCATTTTTCAATCCCTTTCCAAAAAATCAAAACCTATAATAACACATATTATGCGAAAATGGAACGAAAAAAAGCTTAAAAAAATAGTTCCCTGGTCATAAACCAGGGAACTATGTGTGTTTAATTAGAATGGTGAGCTTGAATGCTTAGCTGCAACATCAACCTGACCGTCATATGCATGAACAATCTGGATGTATACACTAGGCGGTAACTTCTCACAGTAAGCCTCTGATTCTGGAACCGACTTATCAAGAGGGAATACTGCACGAAGCTCCTTGCTAAGCCCCTCGTCCTCCATCATGTAATCGTCAGCTACATACTCAGGAACCTCTAAGTAATCCATAATCTGCTTTCTGATCTCTGCTCTGGACTCGTCATCCTTATCCTTAAGCCAGAATGAAATCTCCAGCGCATATGCCTTATTCTTGATATTAGGAGCTGTTGGTGGCATTCCTGTCGCCCACTTGCTCTTGATATTGTTGCTACGGCAATATGTATAGATAGGTGATCCGTTGCTGCAGTAGATTGTAAGCTTCGGAATCATGCTCTGTCCCATCTTAGGGAAGAAGATTCTTGTTCCAAGACGTGTAACGCTCGGAGGGATGGTAACCTTATTAAGTGATGAACATCCGTAGAACGCCTTATCGCCGATGGATACAGTAGAGTTAGGAATCACGATACCCTCAAGTGATGTACACTCGTTAAATGCAGATGCCTCGATGGCTCTGATGCCCTCAGGAATAGTAATCTCCTTAAGACCTGTACAGTGAGCCATACACTGCTTACTGATCCACTTAGGACCCTCAGGGAATACAATGCTCTCGAGACTCTCACATCTGTAGAATGCATAAGGTCCGATATCTGTCATCTTATCTGGAAGAGTGAACTGATTGAGCTCCTTACACTCTGCAAATGCAGCTGTCTTGATAGACGTTACTGTCTGTGGAAGAGCTACGCCCTGAAGCTTAGAACAGCCGTAGAAGCACTCTGAACCGATGAACTCGATACCCTCCTGGATGTCTACCAGGTTGATTTCCTCGTTCTTGGCAAATGCACGACCTGCAAGCGCGATAACCTTCTTACCGCTTACAACATCAGGGATTGTTACATATGTATAGCCTGTTGCAATGTATTTATCAATGACAATCTTGCCATCAACCTCATGGTACTCGTAAACACCCTCCATCTCATCTTCTGTCTCAGGGATAGGTGCCTCGATGATATTGATTGCAGGAACATCTGGCTCAGGTTCTGGCTCTGGCTCTGGCTCTGGTTCCGGCTCAGGTTCTGGCTCTGGCTCAGGTTCTGGCTCTGGAGCTGGTTCAGGCTCTGGAGCTGGTGCTGGAGCTGGCTCTGGAGCTGGTGCTGGCTCTGGTGCCGGTGCAGGCGTTGGCTCTGGTGCCAGTGCTGGCTCTGGTGCCACAGGAGGTGTAATTTCCTCAGCCTTAGGTGCCTCTTCAACAGTATCCTCAACTGTTATATCAGCTGCATCAACGACCTCAACATTCTCTCCCGGTGCCTGTGGCTTAGGAGGTGCTGCAGGAGCTGCATCTGAAGGTGGTGTGCTAAATCCGACATCTCCTCTGTCAGATGAATCTCTCTGATAGTTAGGGAACACCTTAATTCCTGGTGGCGGTGGTGGAGGAGGTGGAAGTGGCGTCTGGCCATTACCTGCTTCCTTCTTATCGCCCTTATTCTTCTTATCGCTGTCAGCGTCTGTTCCAAGATTGATAGGCTCTGAGGACTTCGGCTCCTCTTCCTTCTTCTTCTTGCCAAATCCAAATCTGCTCAAGAAACCAGAAGCTCCTGTTTCCTGCTCTTCATGCTCAAGATTAATATTCTCCGCTGTATCGCCACGGTCTGACTCTCTTGAGTAAGAAGGGAAATACTTAGGTCCTGAAGCTGCAGGAGGCGGTGTCTGCCTTGTGCCGTCGCCACGGTCTGACTCTCTGGTGTAGCTAGGATAATATCTCTGAGCTGGTCCAGGAGGTGGCGGTGGAACCTGCTTGGTTGAACCTGCCTGTGCATATGGATCATATGCAGGCGGATCCTGTGCCGGTGGCGGAGGTGTCTGCTGCGCATATGGATTAAATGGCGGCGGATCCTGCCTAGGTGCCGGTGCCGGTGCTGGTGGCGGTGTCTGAGCTGTCTCTCCCTGTGGAGGTGGTGGTGTCTGCTGTGTCTGTGCCTGAGATCCCTTAGTGCGGTTCACAACTGGTCCTGCAGGGATCGGATAGTCGATATCCGGATCACCATTCTGAGGAATAGGGGTTCCACACATAGGACAAACCTTGAAGTTGTTGTTGAGCGGATAATTACACTGTGGACAAAACTTCGGTCTGGCCTCCTCCTCAGCAAGGTACTTCTCGAGATCCTCGTGCTGTCCCTTGTAGGTGAGAAGCTTAGACTTCATCTCAGTGTAACTGTCTCTCGTCTCCTTCAGTTCCTCTGACATCAGCTCAATCTGGTTCTCGATCAGCAGAAGCTTCTGACCCATCTCGTCATGAAGAGAGGACTCGAAGCTATCCAGGGATGTTATCAATTCCTGTTGTTTTGCTTTCGCTGAGCTGTTCATACTAAATCATCTCCATTCTCAGTTTATTGAACGAAAATAACAAAAAGTCAGGCATAGTAGGTATACTTTGCCACGATTATCATACGTTCTAAATCAACTATAAAAAGTATAACACATTTTCTGACAATTGCACCAATAAAAATCATAAAATTTCAATTTTTATCTATATTTCATATAATGTAGGTCTGTTTTTGAGCAAAATAAACAAGGCAATTTGTTATTGTGCAAAAAACGGAAAAAATTTAAAGGCTGCGGATTAACCACAGCCTTAAATTTAAAAATTATCTTGTTCCAATGGTGGCGATATCGATAAGAGTGAGCGCCTCCTCCCTGTTTTCAAGGGATGTAACTAACGCCTCAGCCGTGTCGATTGCAGTCAGAACATTGACACCTGTCTCGATTGCGTGGCGTCTGATTAAGAAACCGTCGTGGCTTCTGTAAGCGCCCGGGCTTGGGGTGTCGATGACCAGATCTATAGGATTATCGTGGTCAAGTATCAGGTCTAAGAGGTTAGGTGAAGGCTGCTCGAGCTTATTCACTCTGACTGCGGGAAGACCTGCCGCCTTAAGGGCGTTACATGTATTCATGGTGGCGTAGATTTCGTAGCCGACATTGATGAAACGTCTTGCGATATCTACGGCCTCATCCTTGTCGCTGTCCTTAACCGTCATGACCATTCTCTTGGACTTAGGAAGGTTGATGCCAGCTCCTAAGAACGCCTTATAGAGTGCCTCGTTAAATGTTTTGGCGATACCTAAGCACTCTCCTGTGGACTTCATCTCAGGGCCGAGTCCTATGTCGGCGCCTCGAAGCTTCTCGAAGGAGAATACAGGCATCTTGATAGCAACGTAGTCAGCCTCAGGCTGAAGTCCAGGCTTATAGCCCAACTCCTTAATGGTGTGTCCGCAGATAATCTTGGTCGCAAGCTTGACGATCGGGATACCTGTAACCTTGCTGATGTATGGAACAGTACGGCTTGATCGAGGGTTCACCTCTATAACGTAAACCTCCTCACCGACAGCGATAAACTGTATGTTTATCATGCCCTTGACATGGAGCGCTGTTGCAAGCCTCTTGGTATAGTCCTCTATAATCTCCTTAATCTTAGGAGTCAGGGTTCTCGCAGGGTATACTGAAATACTGTCGCCTGAGTGAATGCCGGCTCTCTCGATATGCTCCATGATTCCAGGAATTAAAATATCCTCGCCGTCGCAGATTGCGTCGACCTCGACCTCCTTGCCCATCATATATTTATCAACAAGGATCGGATGCTCCTGGGCAATCCTGTTGATGATTCCTATGAACTCCTTAATATCGCTGTCGCTTATGGCAATCTGCATGCCCTGACCGCCCAAAACATATGAAGGGCGAACAAGCACAGGATAGCCTAAATCGTTGGCAGCCTTGATGGCCTCATCGCATGTGAATACTGTGTGGCCGGCAGGTCTTGGAATGCCTGTCTTTTCGAGAATCTCGTCAAAGAGCTCTCTGTCCTCTGCGGCATCCACATCCTCGGCCTTCGTTCCAAGGATCGGCACGCCCATCTTCATAAGCGCCTCGGTGAGCTTGATGGCGGTCTGTCCGCCAAACTGCACTACCGCTCCGTCAGGATGCTCAAGATTAACGATTGACTCCACATCCTCCGCGGTTAACGGCTCGAAGTAGAGCTTGTCGGCGATATCGAAGTCTGTAGATACAGTCTCAGGGTTGTTATTTACAATAATGGTCTCGTAGCCTTCCTCGGCAAACGCCCATGTACAGTGAACTGAGCAGAAGTCAAACTCTATACCCTGTCCGATTCTTATTGGACCTGAGCCTAAAACCAGGACCTTCCTGCGCCCCTCTGTCTTAACCACCTCGTTCTCGCTGCCGTATACGGAGTAGTAGTAAGGTGTTGCCGCGTCAAACTCTGCGGCGCAGGTGTCAACCATCTTAAATGCTGCTGTGATGCCGTTATCATAGCGAAGCTGCTTAACCTCCGCCTCAGTCCTTCCGGTGAGCTTTGCAATCACGCTGTCAGGAAACTCCAGGCGCTTAGCCTCTGCGAGAAGCTCAGTTGTGAGTTCCTCAGACAAAAGGCGCTGCTCCATCTCAACCAATATGGCAATCTTATCTATAAACCAGAAGTCAATCTTGGTCTTCTCGTGGATCTCCTCGTAGCTTACGCCCCTTCTTATGCACTCTGCGATAAGGTAAATGCGGCGGTCATCCACAACATTTAACATATCCCTGAGCTCATCGTCGTTCACATCCTTATAGTAGTCGACGATAAGGCTGTCTACATGCTGCTCCAGTGAGCGGATGGCCTTCATGAGGCCTGCCTCGAAGTTGTTTGCGATGGCCATAACCTCTCCTGTGGCCTTCATCTGTGTGGTCAATGTTCTCTTCGCACTTAAGAACTTGTCAAATGGAAGTCTCGGTATCTTGACAACACAGTAGTCAAGCATGGGCTCGAAGCTTGCAAATGTCTTCTTGGTGATGGCGTTAGGTATCTCGTCCAGGGTGTAGCCAAGGGCAATCTTAGCTGCAACCTTCGCGATAGGATAACCTGTCGCCTTAGATGCCAGCGCCGAAGAACGGCTGACTCTGGGGTTAACCTCTATTACACAGTACTCGAAGCTGTCAGGATTTAAGGCAAACTGACAGTTACATCCTCCTGTGATGCCAAGCTCTGTGATTATGTTAAGGGCAGATGTACGAAGCATCTGATATTCCTTGTCTCCTAATGTCTGTGAAGGAGCAACGACGATGGAATCGCCTGTGTGAACACCTACGGGGTCAATGTTTTCCATGTTGCAGACTGTGATAACATTGCCCGCGCCGTCTCGCATTACCTCGTACTCTATCTCCTTCCATCCCGCGATACATCTCTCGACCAAAACCTCTCCAACTCTTGAGAGTCTTAAGCCGTTTGAGAGAATCTCCTCGAGCTCGTCGTCGTCATGGGCGATGCCGCCGCCGCTTCCGCCGAGGGTATATGCAGGTCTTAAAACTACAGGATAGCCAATCTTGTGGGAAAACTCCAAACCGTCAGGGACGTTGTTTACCACAAGTGAAGCCGCAACAGGCTCGCCTATCTTCTCCATGGTCTCCTTGAAGGCCTGGCGGTCCTCAGCCCTGAAGATTGTGTCAGGGGTGGTGCCTATCAGACGGCAGCCGTACTTGTCCAGGATTCCCTTTTCGGCAAGCTCCATTCCAAGGTTAAGTCCTGCCTGACCTCCGATGGTGGCAAGCAGTCCGTCCGGTCTCTCCTTCGCGATTATGCTCTCAAGCACATCAACTGTGAGGGGCTCGATATATACGTGATCAGCGATATCCTTATCGGTCATGATGGTTGCAGGGTTGGAGTTTACAAGCACAACCTCTATGCCCTCCTCCTTGAGAGAACGGCAGGCCTGTGTTCCCGCGTAGTCAAACTCTGCGGCCTGTCCGATGACGATGGGACCTGAGCCGATCATTAAAACCTTCCTGATAGAATTATCCTTAGGCATTCTTCTTCACCTCCATCATCTTCATAAATCTGTCAAACAAATAGCCTGAATCTAATGGTCCGGGGCAAGCCTCCGGGTGGTACTGAACTGTAAAAATGTTTTTGCCTGTGTATTTTAAGCCCTCGTTGGTTCCGTCGTTGACATTTACAAATGCCGGAACTGCAACCTTCTCGTCAATGCTTGAATCATCCACTGCATAGCCGTGGTTTTGTGATGTGATGTAGACTCTTCCGGTCTCCATATCCTTCACAGGGTGGTTGCCGCCGCGGTGACCATACTTAAGCTTATAGGTTCTGATGCCGTTAGCCAAAGCCATGAGCTGATGTCCCAAACAGATGGCAAATATCGGAACGTCTGAGGCGTAAAACTTCTTAATCTCCTGGATGATTGCGACATTCTCTGCAGGGTCTCCGGGACCGTTTGAGAGCATGATGCCGTCAGGATTGGTTGATAAAACCTCCTCGGCAGGCGTGTCTGCAGGATAAACAGTCACCTCGCAGCCCCTCTTGTTGAGGCTCTCGGCGATATTATCCTTGGCGCCAAAATCCATGAGGGCAACTCTGTAGCCGTCACCCTTCAAAACATATTTTTCCCTGGTGGTAGTTTTTAGAACAACACCTCTTGGAGAGTACTCCTTAAGTCTGGCGATGACAGCGTCTAAATCGAAGTTCTCATCCCTGGTTATCATGCCGTTCATGGTTCCCTTATCTCTTAAAATCTTGGTAAGGGCTCTGGTGTCGATGCCTGCGATGCCCGGAACATTCTGCTTCTCAAGAAACTCCTGAATGGTTCCCTGACATCTGAAGTTGCTCGGAATTCTGGACAGCTCTCTCACGATGAAGCCGTCAGGCCATGCCTGTCTGGACTCCATATCGTCGTAGCAGATGCCATAGTTTCCGATAAGCGGATATGTCATGACCACCGCCTGGCCTGCGTATGACGGGTCAGTCAGCACCTCAAGATATCCTGTCATGGATGTGTTAAAAACTATCTCGCTGATGATCTCTCTGTCAGCTCCGATAGCAGTTCCCGTGAAGACGTGACCGTCCTCCAAAATAAGAAATGCTTTCATGATTTCTTCTTCCTTCCTGAACTAAAAAACTACCTGCCAAATGTTTTATTGCATACAAAGAGCAAGAAAAGGCTGACTTCTTTGTCGTTTTATCTTAGGCCCCTTCCTGCACATTGCGTCTATACTATCATAAATGCAATGTTTTTTTCAATAGGAAATTGCATTATTTTAAATTACGCTCCAAAAACAGCCCGGGCATCTGCCCGGGCTTAATCGTTATTTGATCTTCTTGAGAGCACATGCAGTTCTGCTTGGAAGGTAGATTAAGAATCCATATCTTCCGTCGTCTAACTGCTCTGTGTGATATACATATTCCTCGGAAACTCTGTCCTGACCGCCGAATCTCTTCTCGTCAGTTGAGAGCACAACCTTGTAATCGCCGGCCTCCAACACAGGAATGAAGTAGCCTGTGAACGACTTGGTCGGATGGAAGTTGAATGCAAATGTGAGGTTGCCCCTCTCATAAACCATCACCTTGTCATCCTGATGAAGCCAGAGGTTGTGAGTGTCGCTTGTGAGAACCTTATACTTCTTGGACAGATCGAGCATAGCCTTATCGAATTCGTTCAGCCACTCGTACTTAAGGTTGTGATCCTCCACCAGATTCCACTGGCGTCTGCAGTAGTGATAGCTCCAGCCGTTGCCCTCTCTAGGGAAGTCAATCCACTCCGGATGGCCAAACTCGTTGCCCATGAAGTTTAAATATCCCTCGCCTGCAACAGAGTGGGTCACCCACCTGATCATTTTGTGAAGGGCGATTCCTCTGTCGATAATCATGTTCTGGATGTCCTTGCTCATGGACCAGTACATCTCCTTATCGCACAGACGGAACATAACTGTCTTGTCGCCAACCAAAGCCTGGTCGTGGGACTCCACATAGCCGATAACCTTCTCCTTCGGTCTTCTGCCGCTAAGCTCGTACCACATTCTCCAGATATCCCAGTCGTCATCGCTGGTCTCGCTTAAGAACTTGATCCACATTGGCGGAGCGCCCATGCCGAGACGATAGTCAAAGCCAATACCGCCGTCCTTAATAGCGATACACATGCCAGGCATAGCGCTCATATCCTCCGCGATGGTCACAGCCTGAGGGTTAATCTCATGGATGAGCTCGTTGGCAAGCTGCAGATATGTGACTGCCTCTGTGTCCGTGTTCATGGAGAAATATTTGTCATAGTTGTCAAAATTCGTTCCCATGGCGTGGTCTAAGTACAGCATGCTGGTCACGCCGTCGAATCTGAAACCGTCGAAGTGATACTCCGTCATCCAGAACTTGAGGTTTGACAGAAGGAAGTGTAAAACCTCGTGCTTGCCGTAGTTAAAGCACTTGGTGTCCCACTCTCTGTGCTCGCCCCTAGGGCCTGAATGGAAGTACTGATAGTCCGTGCCGTCGAACATGTTGATGCCCTCTGCGGTATTCTTCGCGCAGTGGGAATGCACAACATCTAACAGCACTCTGATGCCCATCTTGTGGGCTGTGTTAACTAACTTCTTGAGATCCTCAGGTCTGCCAAAACGGCTGGACGCCGCGAAGAAGTTGGTCACCTGATATCCAAATGAGGCGTAGTAAGGATGTTCCATGATAGCCATAATCTGGATGGTGTTATAGCCTAAATCCTTAATTCGTGGAAGCGTGTTCTTCGTAAACTCCTCGTAGCTGCCGATACCGTACTTATCCTGCGCCATGCCAATGTGGCATTCGTAGATAAGAGGTGGCTGCTCAGGCTTGAACTTGCCGTCTGTCCATCTGAACTTCTTCTCAGGATCATAGATAACTGCTCTCCAGTTGATGGTTCCCTCCTCCTGCACAACTCTCGTCGCGTAGGAAGGGATTCGTCTGAGCTCCTCGCCGTCATGTATAACAACAGTCTGAACAGCGCATCCGTCGTAGAGCGTGTCCTCTCCGGGGATAAACACCTCCCAGTTGCCGTTGCCGACAGGATCCATCTTGTGAAGTCTTGCATCCCAGTCGCAGAACTCTCCTGTGAGATACATCTCCTGTGCGCCCGGCGCCCACTCTCTGTAGTACCAGCCGCCCGTTGTCTTATGAAATCCAAAATAATCAGCGCCGCTTGAAAACTCGCTGACAGTCTTGCAGTTCTTGCCAAGAAGAGCCTCTCTGGTTCTCCTGTAATTATCCATACGAAGGTTTATATCCCCTTCAAAATTCTTGAGCATGTAATCATACTCTAAGATCTTGTATCCCATGCTTCCCCTCCAAATGTATTCTTAAAACATCACGTTATTTTACCATTTATACAGTATAATAGCAAGCCTAAACATTTTCTCAAACGTTTAAGTAAGTGAAATTTTTTCATCAAACAGCAGCGCGATGCCGTCCTCGTCGTTGCTGGCAGTGATATAATCCGCCGCGGCTCTTACATCCGGCAGAGCATTCTTCATGGCAACGCCAAGCCCTGCAGCCCTGATCATGCCTATGTCGTTGTAGCCGTCGCCGCAGGCAACCACCTCACTCATGGGGATGTTGCAGATTCCTGCAAGCCTCTTAAGACCCTCGCCCTTGTCAATTCCTGACGCCACAATCTCCATAAAATAAGGCGTCGAACGGTAGACATCACACGCCGGCGCAAGCGCCTCGCGAAGTATCGGCTCCTTAGTCGCCAGGTAATCGCCGTCTCCCACCGCGATAAACTTATACACGGGGAAATCTATGTATGACCTGAAGCTGTCAATCTTCTGTATTGGCATCTGGTTAATCTTCGCCTCAGCGATTATGTAGGGATTTTCCGGCTCCTCCACCACGAGATGATCATTCTCATGGGTCAGAAGCGGCATTTTGTGCTCCTCGCACAGGTCAAATATGGCGCTTAAGCTTCCCGAGGGAACAGGAAGAGTGTAGACCTCCTCCTTCGTTCTCCAGTTTATGATTCTCGCCCCGTTAAATGCTAAAACGTAGCCGCCGTATTTATCAAGCTTCAGTTCATCCGCAAGCTTACTCATGCCGATAACAGTTCTTCCGCTTGCAAGGACTATTATCATACCCTTCTCCTGGGCCTCCATAAGCCTGGCATATGTCTTGGGACTGATGACCTTCTCGGATGTTGTCAGAGTGTCATCTAAGTCCATGGCAATCATTTTATAATTCATGTCTCACCTATTACCTGGGAACATCTGAGGATATGATGAACATATTGCCCTCAAGTGTGTAATCTCCGTAGCCTGCAGGGATGATGAAGTGGTCACCCTTCTTAACTGCCACGCCGTCAACCGTTCCCTCTCCGTCAAGAATGCTCACATTGACAAATGGCTTATCGTTTTTGATGGTAGCCCTGCCGTTTACACATGTCTTATATACGCTGTAGAACGGACATGTGACTAACTTCGTGATGGTTGCGTCCCCAACCTTGGTCTCCTCGCCGTCAGCAGTCACAGGCACAAATGGAGCCTTGATAACATCGATGGACTTATCAATGTGGAGCTCTCTGGGCTTGCCGTTCTGAAGTCTGTCGTAGTCGTATAATCTGTATGTGACATCGCTGCTCTGCTGTGTCTCAAGAATAAGAGTTCCTGTTCTGATGGCGTGAACGGTACCCGGATTAATCTGGAAGAAGTCGCCCTTGTGCACAGGCAGAACTCTGATGAATTCGTCCCACTTGCCGTCTCTTATCATCTCCTCCACCTCTTCGTGGTTCTTAGCGTTGTGGCCAACGATAATGTCAGCGCCCGGATCGCAGTCTAAGATATACCAGCACTCAGTCTTTCCAAGTGAGCCGTTCTCGTTGACTGCGGCATATGCGTCATCAGGGTGAACCTGGATGCTAAGATCTGCCTTCGCGTCGATGATCTTGATAAGAAGAGGAAACTCCTTGCCCTCTATGCCTCCAAACAGTTCTCTGTGCTTATCCCACAGCTCTGACAGCTTCCACCCCGCATAGGTTCCGCTGGCAACTGTGCCTGTGCCGTTTGGATGTGCACTGATTGCCCAGCACTCCCCTGTATGGTCGCTTGGAATGTCATAACCGTAATCCTTCTTTAAGCGGTCGCCGCCCCAGATTGTCTCCTTAAAAACAGGATTCATAAACAACAACTCTCTCATATCTAGTTCCATCCTTTAAATTTAGTTTTAGTTAAAACACCTCGGTTAAGTATAATGTATTTACAACCCTTTTTCAACACAAAAATATGCCCCCGGAGTATTCCGGGGACATATAAATGTCAAAAATCAGCTGCCAGGTGATTGTCCGCCGCCCATTCTACTTGAGATAGGCCTCGATATTGCTTATCAGAGTGTTAAACTCCTGCCTGGTTATAACATACTTGGTGTTGCCGTTTAATGTGACCTGATAGTAGGTGCCGTCAAACACGCTAAATTCGTAGGTTATCTCTGGAAGTGTCTCATAGTTTGTCCAGTAGGTGCATCTGTATACAACCTCTGAGTCTTCCTTAGCCTCCCCGTCCGCGAGAATGTGGTCCGCTGTAGGTCTTATAATATTTGCGAAGAGTTTTCTGGTCTCCGTCTCGTCAGTGGCCACTCCGTTTACATAGCAGTCATAGGTGGTAGTTACGGTTCCGTCCTCTGCCGTGGCAGTGCCCTGTGTAACCTCAATATTAAGGCTCTTGTCGCCGTATGTGACGTCGATACCTGTGATACCGTCGAAGTTGCAAAGGGCAAATCCCAGGCTCATGAGGTAATCTGAGAGAATATTTTCTGTAAATACGGTGAAGCTGTCCGCCTTCATGGTGTAGACATTGTCATCGCCCTCAAGCATCACATATCTTGAGCTCTCATCCTCGCTTAAGCCGCCAATTAAGAGCTTTACAACAGTTTCAGTAACATTGCCGTCAGAATCTGTGGTCTTGGAGGTGACCTCAAGAGTTGCCACATCTGCGTCAAGACCATATGCGCTTAAGTCCTCAGGTGCAAATGCTGCAACACCTGAGTAGCTTAGACCCTCGATAGCGTTTAGAAGTTCCACAATGCTGTTATAGTTGCAGGCCATATATCTGCCGTACATAGGATAATACCAAACTGTGGTTCCTATGGCGTCCGCAATGGTTAAGTCAGCAGGCTCGTTATAGAGCGTGATGCTCTGGTCCTCGTCCTTGTAAGAGATAACAGTCATGTTCTCCTGTGCAAGCGCAGGAAATGCCTCGTAGTCCACCATGGAATACACATCGAAGCTCATCTTATCTATAGGAGTCACGTCCGTGGTGATAACCCTGTTGTCGCCCTCCACATACGCATATCTGTAGGATTTGCTGGTCATGGTCTCCATTCCATAGTAAATGGTGAGAGTTTTGCCTGAGGCGTCCTTCACAGTCACCGTGTAGGAAGGATTGTCAAGACCATAGTTTGCCTTATTGTCAAGCCCCTCCTCGATAACCTGGTTGACAAGTGATGATGTCACAGCTGCCGCAAGAGTTGATATGGCTGACTGCGTTATGCCAAGGGAGGTATCCCCTGCATAGACCCAGTTTTCCTCAGTGCTGCCTCTTAAAAATGTCATGCTCTGTGACGTGTCGCTATAGGTAATCTCCACAAGGTCTGAGTTTACCATGTCTGTGATGTTCTCAAGAGATACAGACTGTGTGGTCTCCTGCTCATCCTCTCCCTGTGGGTTCTTCTTGAGCATAATTAGCGCCGCTATAAGAGCAATAAATACGAGAAGTAATATGACGAGAGTTACAATCTTCTTATTCTTCTTTTTCCTACCCGCCATCTTACCTTCTCCTTCTAATCCATATTACAAAGCCGGTCACCAAAACAGCCAACGGAATAGCAATAACAAACACTATAAGTCCTGAGAAGAACTCCGCTGATGTGGTGTCAACATTGTAGCTAAGTGATGATGATTTAGCCGGAATGCTGATGGAATATGTAAGCTTGCTCAGGTAGTTCACAGAGCTGAGGAATAAGTCTGCGTTGGCGAATGGATAGTTGCCGTTAACGTAGGTATCCTTGATTATGTCATACGCTGAATAGAGAATAATCTGTCCCTCTCCCTCGTTAGACTGGTCTGTAATCACCACGCCCAAATCAAATGGTCCGTCGACATCTGAATCAATTCTGTCCTCGTAAGGTGTGCTTGAGAGGTCCGTTCTAAACCATGAGCCGTTACTTGTTGTCAAGAAGCTCTCGATTTTAAGAGTGTTTCTCATGTTTTCAACCTGAAGTATTGGCTGGGCATATGTTGTGAGCACCGCATGTTTTGTGTCCATGGAGCTTACAATCGAATGTGAGCTTGTAAGAGGCTCATAGAGCTGCCATACAACCTGCTGATAGTTGTAACCTGCACTCTCAAAAACGAAGCCGTCAGATGGTATGGTCACACCATAATATGCCAGGAACTCGCTGTAATTAGGCATATCCTTCTGCTTGTTTGAATAGTTGATGATTATGCATTTGCCGCCGTATGCCACATAGTTTTCAAGGATGGAAACCTCATCCTCTGTGAAATCCGATGAAGGACATATAATGGCGATAATATCAGCATCCTCAGGAACAGCGCCCGCGCTTATAAGGTTTAATTCCTTCACAGTATAGTTGTTGTCACTTAAGAGGGACTGGATGCCTGTTGCCAGTGTCCACTCACTGTGTCCCGTCAATGTGTACATAACAGGCAAATCGTCAGTTGTGACATAGACGATAGCGCTTGTCACTTCCTTCTCACCACAGTAGTTGGTGGCAAGATATGAAGAATCCCCATAGTACTGGTAGTAAAGCATGGCATAGTCGCCGTAAACATAAGAGTCAATGTCCGAATACGGTATGAATTTGCTTCTCTTATCGCTCACAACCAATAGATTGGTGCCTGATAAATCCACCTCGTCTGAATTTAAATTATACTTTGTGAGGAGCACAGGGTTTGTGTTGGGGTCGACTTGCTCCACCTTCACATGGGAGCTTAAATCCACGTATTTGTCAAGCATTTGCATGAGGGTTTTGTTTTCAGAGCCCTCTGCTGCAATCACATATATCGTCACGTCCTCCTTAAGTGCGCCCACTAATTCCTCGGTGGTCTCGCCTATGGAGTAGAGCTTGACGCTTGTCATATCAACATTAGTTACAGCTGAGGGAAGTCCCGCAACCAAAACATTAATCACCACGATGATGGCTATAACCACCGCTGTTAAAACAACTGAATATGTTCCATAACGGAAGGAGTTGCCGCCGAATGCCTTCTTAATCTTGTCTTTCATCGCACACCTCCTAAATCCATCTTCTCTTCTGAACAGACTGAACAGTCAGGAACACGAAGAGAATTGAAACACTTAAAAACATAACTATGCCCTTCAGGTCAAATACTCCTGCAGCATAGTAGGATATTCCGTTAGAGAAGGTCACTATGTTCAACATTTTAGAAAAAGCGCCTGCAAACACATCACCCTTAATGAAATAGAGACCCCAGATGACAATCATCGAAACTATGAAAATACACGTGGAAGCGTATGCATTTCTGATTGTGCTGTTTACTATGAGCACCAATATAAACGCGAGAATGCTAAAAAGCACAGCATTTACAAGAGTGCTGTCTGAAATATAGCTTGAAAACATTGGAATCAGCATCATGAGGAATATCGTCAAAAAGCATGTGATTGCCGCGATAATCTGGCTCTCTGTGAGAGATGATATGAACAGTCCAATGGCGATATATGCAGCTCCCATAAGAAAGAACGCCAGAATGGTGGTGTAATCTATAAGGTAGCTGTGATATGTCTTAAATCCCAGAATTATAGGGAAAATGCATGAATACAAAACAGGGATTGCAAACACTGTAAGTGTCGCAAAATATTTGCCGAGAACAATCTGTGTGGTGTTTACCGCAGATGTTAAGAGCACCTGGTCTGTCTTGGCCTTCTTATCCTCTGACATGCTCTTCATGGTAAGTATCGGCACGATGATGATCAGATAGGAGGCAACGCCCGTAAGCGCTCTGGCAAAATACGGATAGCCTGAGCCTAAGTTGTAGATCCAGAAGTGAAAACCTATGAAAACCATGAGGGCTGCTACTACAACAGGACCTATCATGCCTGTAAAATATGACTTTAACTCACGAAAATATATCGCTGACATGACTATGCCTCACCTCCCTCGTCAAATTCATCGTCTTTAACCGTTTCATAGGAGCTGAATCTGTCGACCATCTCCTTCTCCTCTCGTCTGATGGCTTCCTCCTCCTCTCGGGCTGTGAGCTCCAGGAAGATGTCCTCCAAGCTGGGGTCAGAGGATTTAAGCTCCAGAATAGGAAGTCCGTCCTCTGCAAATGCATTAAATATATCCTCGCGGATATCCTTATTGTCCCTGGTGTTTAATGTGACATCTATGCAGTCGTTTTCCACAAATGAAGGTGTGGTTCTGACATTGATAGCGTCCTCGATTCTGTTGAGGGTTGATGTCACATCCCCAAGATTGCCTCTGACCTTAAGGGTTAACTCCTTGTCTGAGGCGTATTTATTAATAAGGTTTGCAGGTGTGTCGCTTGCAATCAGGTGACCTCTCGCGATGATTATGATGTAATCGCAGACCGCGCTTATCTCCTGGAAAATGTGTGAGCTAAGAATTACAGTGTGCTTCTTGCCGAGGCTTCTTATGAGGTCTCTGATCTCTATAATCTGTCTCGGGTCAAGTCCCACAGTAGGCTCGTCAAGTATTATGATTTCAGGCTTGGCAATAATCGCCTGGGCTAAGCCAACTCTCTGCTTGTAGCCCTTGCTGAGGCTGCTTATAAGTCTGTTCTGATACTCTGTGATGCCTGTGACCTGCATGACCTCCTCGATGGCAGCCTTCCTCTCGCTCCTCTTGATATGCTTAAGACCAGCCACAAATTTCAGATATTCATAGACCTTCATATCGTTGTAAAGAGGTGGCATCTCTGGCAGGTAACCCATGCACGCCTTCGCCTCCTCCGGCTCATCCATAATATTATGGTCGTTGATGATTATCTCTCCGCTCGTCGGTGCTATGTAGCCGGTCATGATATTCATGGTTGTGGATTTGCCGGCACCGTTAGGTCCGAGAAAACCGTAGACTCTTCCGGGCTCAAGTGTGAAACTTATGTCATCTACCGCGAGATGGTTTCCATACATCTTGACCAAATTCTTAACTTCAATCACGATTTTTCCTCCTATACTTTACTTAAATCAAAATTCAAGCAATATAATCATTATTATAATACACACTCATACAATAATGGTCAAAAATTGTGTATTTTTTGTGAAAAATCATTCACAATTATGTCAAATAAGGGCGCTCCTATGAGCGCCCTAGAAACTACAATCTTCTCTTGTCTGTCTTTCTTGAAATTAACATTCCAAGAAACTGCATTATCTGAACCAGAAGCACCAAAATCACCACGGTCACAACCATGATTTTTAGCTGGTATCTGTAGTAGCCATATCTTATGGCAATATCTCCAAGACCGCCCCCTCCCACGGTTCCTGCCATGGCTGAGTATCCAAGGATTGTTCCAAGCACCACGGTCACGCCCACCAAAAGGGAGGTTTTGGCTTCGGCGATTAACACCTTACAGATTATGGTAAAATCCCCGGCGCCCATGCTCTGCGCCGCCTCGATAACGCCCTTGTCCACCTCCTTAAGAGATGCCTCAACCATCCTGGCTATGAAGGGCACTGCGGCAATCGCAAGCGGAACTATCGTCCCCTCTGTGCCGTAGCTTTTGCCGACCAGCATTTTTGTGAAGGGGATGATCAATATGAGCAGTATCAGAAACGGAATGCTTCTAAACACGTTAGTAACTATGTCAAGACTTCTGTAAATAACGGCGTTAGGTCTTATGCCGTCCTTATCGCTGACTGCCAGGAGTACTCCCAGGGGAAGGCCCAGGAGATATCCAAAAAATGTTGACACAAAAACCATGATCAGGGTATCTCTTGTGCCCTCGAGGAGCATCTGTGTAACGCCGTTTCCAAGATAGCCGTCAACAAGGCTTAAAAAAGTGTTCATCAGATTGCCCTCCTTTTGTCATCCACATTTCTAATAAGGAGCAGGTCCTTCGCCGCCTGTGATCTGGGATGCTTAAACAGTTCATCAACTGTAGAATTTTCTGCCACCGCCCCGTTTTCAAGCACCAGTACCCTGTTACATATATCCCTGACCACGCTCATCTCATGTGTTATGACAATTATGGTTATTCCAAGCTCCTCATTAATCTTCCTGAGAAGATCGAGAACGGACCTGGTTGTCTGCGGATCCAATGCACTTGTGGCCTCATCGCACAGAATAATCTCAGGGTTTGAGGCGAGCGCCCTGGCTATGGCCACGCGCTGCTTCTGACCTCCAGAGAGCTGCGAGGGGTATGCCTTCGCCTTATCGCTAAGCCCCACAACCTCTAGAAGTTTGTAGGCTCTCTCCAGAGCATCCCTTCGCTTAATCTTTTGAATCTCCATGGGAAAACAGACGTTGTCTATAATATTTCTCTGCATCAGGAGATTAAAATGTTGGAATATCATTCCTATTTTTCTTCTGGCAAGCCTTAAATCCTTAATGCCCGCCCTGGTCAGGTCCGTATCATTTATAAATATCTGTCCGGAGGTCGGGCGCTCTAGAAGGTTAAGGGTTCGAACCAATGTGCTCTTGCCGGCACCTGAGAGACCTATTATTCCAAATATCTCTCCCCTCTCCACCTCAAAGCTTATGTTGTCAACCGCAGTCACCGTTTCTGCCCCAACCTTAAATGTTTTTGAGACATTTACTGCCCTTATAACCTTACTCATCGCATCCTCCAACAGATATATTTGCTTGCTGCACTATTACTTAAATGGAACTACAGCCCCGTCATATTTGTCATTGATGAATTTCGTAATGGCATCGGACTTAAGGACCTCCACCAAAGCCTTAATACCCTCGTTGTTTTCGTTACCTTCCTTCACGGCTATGATGTTGACATAGGTGCTGGCAGCAACTGAATCTGAGGCCTCGTATGCGAGGGCGTCCTTACCGACTGAATATCCTGCAGCAAGTGCGTAGTTGCCGTTTAACACAACGTATGCCACCTCGTCTGTAAGTCTTGAAACCTGTGCGGCCTCAACCTCCTTGATGGTAACGTCGTATTTGTATTCCTCGATGTCTAAAACTGTCGCTGTAAGGCCTGCGTCCTCCTTAAGTGTGAGAACTCCGTTGGCCTCTAAGAGAAGCAGCGCTCTGGCCTCGTTGGTTGTGTCGTTTGGAACTGCAATCACATCGCCGTCTGCGATATCTTCGAGGCTCTTTTTGGTGCCTGCGTAGATTCCAAATGGCTCGTAGTGTATACCGCCCGCATTTACAAGGTGTGTGCCCTGCTCAGCGTTGAAGCTGTCAAGATATGGAATGTGCTGGAAATAGTTTGCGTCAAACTCTCCGCTCTCCACCACCAGGTTTGGCTGGACATAGTCCTCAAACTCTGTTACAGATAACTCCCAGCCCTGCTCGGCTAAGATCTTCTTCGCCTCAGCCAATATCTCAGCGTGAGGTGTTGTTGACGCCGCCACCTTAATGGTTCCCTTATTCTCTGACTTTGTATTCTCTGACTTTGCTGTGTCAGCAGTTGTAGTCTTCTTATTATCAGCTGTTGTCTCGTTGTTTTTATCATTTGATGCGCAGCCTCCAAGCACTCCAACCGCCAGCGCTGCCCCAAGTAATACAGATGTTATTTTCTTCATAATATTTCCTCCACATAAAACAAATAATACAACAGCTCGCGATCTGTTTTATGTCAGGTAATTTAACATCCCACACCAAAATTGTAAAATATATAAAAGTAATAGCGCGCTATAAGTTTTACTTATAACGCGCTACTACGTATAAAAAGGATTTTAAAAGATATGAAACTTCAATTATAACTCAATAGTTTCCTTCGCCTTCTTCATGATACGCTCAGGATTATATCCTACAACATCTAACATCTCGGCCTTGATAAGCTTGGTCTCTGAGATACCAAAAACCTGTGTCGCCATGGTTGTGATGTAGTCAAAGCTGTAGTCTGGAAGATATGGACCGCCTGCTGTTGTCACATAGTAGAGCTTCTTGGCCTTGCAAAGACCGATAGGAAAACCGTGCTCACTGTATTTGCTGACGATGCCCATAACATAGATATTCTCAATATAAAGCTTGAGCTTAGCAGGGAATGACAGATCCCAATATGGTGCTCCGATGACGATGGTGTCCGCTGCGGCAAACTGTCTGGCAAGATCAAACATAGGGTCGTCAAACTTACCCTCCTTAACCAGCTCTGTTCTCTTCTCAAGACGCTCGTTGCTGATGGACTTAAGATGCATCTGAGCTAACTTGACCTCCTCATACTCTCCGCCGAGCTTGTTGAGAAGCTCCCTTGCCAAATCATCTGTTCTGGATGGTTTTCTGATGCAGCTGTTTACATACAATATCATAGTTCTTCCTCCTTGCCCCTGGCAAATACCATGCAGTCATATCTGATTGCCTTGCCGTCATAAGTGTAATCCGGCTTGACGCCGCCAAGATATGGACCCTTGGCCGGTCGTTTGATGATGATCTTCTTGGGATTGGATGCTATCGCCGCCTCTAAGAGTTCCCTCTCGTCACAGCACGGGCTCTCAAGCTTCTGCAGAAGCTGAAACTTCTTCTTAATCAGCCCGCTCTTGCTTCTCGCAGGAAACATAGGGTCTAATAACACCACGTCGGGGCAGTGGTCCATGTTTTTAAGCGCTTCAATACTGTTTTCCTTATGAAGCTCCATTCTGGAAACTATGGGCGCTAGCTCCTCGTCATCCCCAGCCCTTATAAGAGCATCCTCTAGAAGGGCTGCAATAACATCATCATATTCATAGAGTTTGACATTAAAACCTGCGGCTGCAAGAAGAATCGCATCCTCTCCCATGCCCGCTGTCGCATCAACTGCAACAGGATTGTCGACATTCTTAAGCTTCGCGGCCTTCACAAGCATTTCGCCCTGAAGTCTCCCGTTCTTAAGTCTGGGAAGCATCTCCCTAAAATCGCCAATCATCCTGAGTTCTCCCATGACAAGCGCGAGCCCCTCATCGGTTCTTACAAGCTCCGGCTTAACCACTTCTTCAGTTTGGTTTAGGACTGCATCACGTTTTCCCATGTCAACTCCATGTTATGTGTTCTGCGTATTATAGCACTATTTTCAAATGTCTTCAACAACTTTGTTAAAATTATAACACAATCGGTTTGAATACCAGTCTGAACCTCGGAAGCTTCGGAATGACAGCGTAATAATTGGTCTGCCAGTCGTCTCCCTGTGAAGGGTCATTCTGTCCATCTGCAGGTGGCGCGAAGAATTTCATAGTAAGCTCAGTCTCGCCGTCAAGAGGCTTCTCGAAGAATGCGCTCATAAGGTCGATGCACTTGACGCCTGGCGCCTTATAGAACCATCTGCCGTTGATCTCCATCATGAGATTCAAATCTATGAGCTCCGGATCGTCAAAATAAACCTCAGCAAAATGTGGATTGCAGTCAAAATGAAGAGGCACAGCCAGTCCGTCAGCATCCTCTGAACCGCCCCAGCGAAGCTTGGCAGGGAATACCACGTCGCTGCTCTTATCCACATCCATGGATGGCGAGAAGTAGTCCTCGTGGATGAGCTCTCTGTATGTGTTTAAAACAGGCTGAGCGATACCAACCTCTGAGTTGTTGGGATCCTCAATCTCAAGACCTAAACGGCCTCTGTCTCTGAACTGGTACATGGTAAATGCGCTTAACCACTTGTCAGGGTCAGCCTTCAGCTTATCGCAGAAATCCTTAACCATCTGCGCCTGATCATATGGTCCCGTTACATCGCCGTCAGCGTTAAGCTCTGACAAAACCATGGGCTTGACATCGCCTGTGAGCTCTATATAGCGGTTGCGGCTTCTCTTGGTGAGCGCGTAAATCTTGTCAACCGAATATCTTGCAAATGAATTGCCGCCCTCCTCTGCAACGTCTATCGGCCAGCCCCAGTGGAGTGCCAGATATCTGTCAACAGAATAGAGGTCAGTAGCCTTAATAGCAGGCATGAAGATGTCCTCCATGGCCATCTTCTCCTCCTCAAGCTCCTTATAGCCGTCTAAACACAGGATGAGCTTGACATTGGGCGCTTCCCTGTGGAACACTTCGCAGACATGCGCAAAAAACTCTGCAACCTTCTCATAGCTTGCTCTCTTATTGAAGGAGAACCAGCTTCCCGTAGCCTCGTGGTTGATGCGGGCTAAAACTCTACCGTAGGTTGACAGATCCTTCGCTATGGCCACGAGGTGATCATCTGTCACGTTAGGATCGATAGTTATGGTTAGAAGAACGTCCTGACCATGTCTTCTGACATCCTTCATCCAGTTGAAAGGCTCCTTATCGGTAAGTCCGACAAGACCACCCTTATATGGTTCATAATCGTCATATGGATAGTCCCACTGGCCACCAATCTCCATATCGGCATATGCCTCGTGAGCTCTGGCAGGAAATGTCTCATCCAGTGGATAATAACATGTCATCAGGCTGACACCTCTGTGTGGGCGGCCTAAAACATTCAGGATATAATCCTGGTTGACATACTCGCCGCGCTCGCTTCCGTCTCCTAAATCCACCGCACATACCGCCGGACCCATGTGAAGCTTGTAAGCCCTATAGTCGCTCATCAATAATTCCTCCTAATACATAAACATGCCGTGTTATACACACAATTAATGATATTTTATATGCTTTTATAATAGATGTCAAACGTTTTCGTACAGTAAAAATTGCACATAATTTAATACTTTTGTAATATTTTTCTTGCAAAATCGGGCTTTATCAATTATATTGGAGATTAAACGTAACTATTCAGAACCATGCATAAATACCCGGACGAGCCATCGGCGGAGGTTTTGCGAATGCGAAGGACGGAGGCTGAATAGTTACGATTACACTAAAAATGAATTCTAAACTGAGGTAATTATGGTATTTTCAAGCCTGATATTTGTGCTTGCTTTTCTGCCTGCATGCCTTCTGTTTTACTATCTGATGCCAACTCTCTCGGCTAAAAATGTGGTGCTTTTACTGTTCAGCATCATCTTCTACGCCTGGGGCGGCCCACTCTTCGTGCTCATCATGCTGTTCGACACGGTGGTGTGTTTTTTTGGCGCCAGACTGATTGATAAACACAGAGGAACTGGCAAATCGAAGGCGGCTCTTATCACAACAGTAGCCCTGACTCTTCTGGTTCTAGGCATTTTTAAATACACGGACTTCTTTCTGTCAGGAGTTAAGCTTATAACGGGCTGGCCCGATAAGCTTCCGGGCATCATACTTCCCATAGGAATATCATTCTACACATTTCAGCTGATAACCTATGTGGTGGATGTCTACAGAGGTGAAGTGAAGGTTCAGAAGAACTTCGCATGGCTTCTTCTCTACACAGCCATGTTCCACCAGTGTATCGCCGGCCCAATCGTCAGATACAAGCAGATAAGCCGCGAGCTCACCTGGAGAAAACTCACAGTCGAGCGCATATACAAGGGCATTGTCCGTTTTTCTATAGGACTTGCCAAGAAGGCAATACTTGCAAACGCCTGTGCCTCTGTGGCGGATAATCTTCTCGCCTCAGAAAAACTCGCAGGAGCCTCAAGCGCCGCCATCGTGACAGGAATACTGTGCTACACACTCTATATCTATCTCGACTTCAGCGCATATTCAGATATGGCAATAGGAATGGGACTGGCCATGGGCTTCCACCTTCCTGAAAACTTCAACTATCCATACATAAGTGAGAGCATCACAGAGTTCTGGAGAAGATGGCACATGACACTCAGCTCCTTCTTCAGGGACTATGTTTACATCCCCTTAGGCGGCAACCGCGTAGGTGCCCTCAGGCATATTTTAAACCTTCTAATTGTCTGGTCCCTCACAGGACTGTGGCACGGCGCACATTTAAACTTCGTGCTCTGGGGTGTTTACTATTTTGTGATTCTTGTATTTGAAAAATATGTCCTTAAGAACAGCAAGTCAACCGCTCTTAAGGTTATCGGTCATATTTACACTCCCATCCTCTTCGTGATCGGCTGGGCAATCTTCAGGTTTACGGATCTTACAGAGCTCGTCACAGCATTTAAGGGAGTGTTCACACTTAACGGAAACAGGCTCTATGACAAGGCCACTTACCTTCTCGTAAAGAGCAATGTCTTCATACTGTTAATAAGCTTCATAGCCTGCACGCCTCTCTACTCCCGCATCGTAAGGAAACTTACCGACGCTGCAAGAAACAGCGGACGCGCAGAGACATTAGTTATATTTTGGAACACTGTGTTTGCCATCGCCTGCCTGGCGCTCTCCGTCATGGCGCTTATCGGCAACACATATAATCCGTTCTTATACTTCCAGTTCTAGGAGAAACAGACGTGGATAAATACGACGAAAATCTTGAAAAGTTAATAAACGAATTCCAGAGCCTCGGCGAAGAAGATGACACGGATGATTTTGTCCTTAAGCTGGCGCTGAAGAAGGGAAGACCTATGAAGGTCATAACAATCGCCCTGTTTGCCCTGGCCCTTGCGGGACTTAGCGGGCTGGGTTTTGTCATGAATCTTAGGCCAGAGGTTTCAGAACTTGAGAAGCGAAGCCTCACAAAGTTTCCAGAATTCAGCTTCGAGACACTAATTAACGGCAAATATTTCGAGGAGATAAGCCTCTGGTATTCAGACACCTACCCCTACAGGGAGGAACTTATCGCCGCGCAAAACACATTGAGCGGCTATTACGGCATCAAGGGTGGCGAATCCATTACAGGCGATATCAAAACCGCCGACGAGATTCCTGAAAGCTACGTGGCCACAGAGACCACCGAGGCGCCCGAGGCGGACGAGACCACAGCCGAGGATGTGACCGCTCCAGATCTTGAGACGGTATCAGTTGTCGGAGGCGACACCACCTTAGAGACAAGCGCTGCAACCCCCGACGAAGAGTTAATTCCGGCATCCTCCCCCTATGAGGACGACGCTGTCGAAAACTTCGGAACAGTCTATGTAGCCGGCAACTCAGCCTACAGCATGTTTTATTTTAACCATGACGGAACCAACGATTTCATAGGCGCCGTCAACGAATTCGCAGAGCACTTGGACGGCGTTGCCAATGTGTATGCCTGCGTCGTTCCAACAAGCACAGGCATAATGCTTAGCAAGGAGCAGCAGGATTCTTTTGGAAGCAGCGACATGAAGGGCGCAATCGACTACATTTACAGTGGTCTGAACGAATATGTCAATCCGATCAAGGTTTATGATCTTCTGATGGCGCACAGGGACGAATACATTTACTTCAGAACTGACCATCACTGGACCAGCCTGGGCGCCTACTACGCATATGCAGAGTTTGCGGATGTGGCTGGCTTCACCCCTGTATCCCTTGACGACCTGAGAAGGGTGGATTTTGACGGCTTCCTCGGAACATATTACACACAGTCAAACATGAACCCGGCCCTGGCCGCAACGCCTGACACCGTCACAGCCTACTACCCCAACGGTGTGGATAACCTGGTCTACTATAACAGTGACCTGTCAGCCCACACATGGCCTATTATCAAGGATATGACAGAGTCAAGCCCGTATAACAAGTATTCTACATTTATCGCCGGCGACCACGCCATCACGATAGTTTCAAACCCAGCGATAGAGGAAGAGACTTCAATTATCATATTTAAGGATTCATTTGCCAATCCGTTCTCAGTCTTTCTGATGAACACCTACCGAAACGTTTTCATCATCGACAACCGCTACATAGCGATAGACGTGAGGACCTTCTGTCAGGAGCACAACATCAAGGACTGCATAATCTTCTACGCTATCGACTCCGTGTCATCTAAAAATGCGACGTTAATCCGCTCAAACATAGTTAAATAATAAAGGAGCTGTCACAACACTGTGACAGCTCTTTTCAGGCACTTGCCAATAGTCTTTTCCACGAAGGTGATAACAGATAATATGCTATCATGCAGAGCATTCCAAAACAAAATGATACAGGAAAGGCGTACATGACATTCCTTCCGTCCCACAGCCTTGCGATGAGATAGGCGACGGGAATTCTCACAGCCCACAGCATGAGCAGGTTGATAATGGTGGTGAATTTGACCCTTCCCGTGCCGTTGATAATGCAGGATATGGCGTTAAACACGGCAAACATCCACTGACAGGACAGCATGATTAAAACATTTCGCCCCGCAAGCGCCAGAACGTCTGCCTCATCTGTAAACAGCCTGAGGATCGGCATTCTAACCATGATAAACAGAATTCCGAAGGATAAAGTGATGAGTCCCGAAGCCATGGGAATCCACACATAGCCCTCCTTAAGCCTGTCTATTCTGTTGGCGCCGTAGTTCTGGCCTGAATATGTGGTCGCAGCAGATGACATTCCGGTTATAGCCATATTTGCAAGTCCAGTCACTCTTCCGCCCACGGACCATCCGGCCATAAACACAGAGCCCTGCTCATTGATAAGAGTCTGCAATGCCACATGTCCGAAGGAGAACAGAGAATTGTTAAGTCCTATGGGAAGACCGATGGAGAGTATCTCCTTAAGTTCCTTGTTATCCACGCCGTTTGGCAATATGGGAAACATAAGCTCAGGGTATTTTTTCCTGATGTAAATAATGCTAATCATCCATGAGATGAACATCGCCGTTCCTGTCGCAATCGCAACACCCACAACTCCCATTCCAAACACAGCTGTGAGAAGTATATCAAGCCCGATATTGATAGCGCAGGCCGCCATCAAAAAATACAGCGATGCATTGCTATCTCCCAGTCCTCTTAGAATTCCGGCGTTCATGTTATAGCCGATATTTCCAACCGCCGAGCACAGCACAATTCTTGTGTAAATAAGCGCGTATTCCCACACGTCATCAGGCACGCCCATAAGTTTTAATATCAGGGGAGCTATAAACCACCCCAGAATGCTTATAGGAATTCCAAACATGTATACAAACGAAACCGCTGTGCGGCAGGCTCTTCGCATGCCCTCGTTATCGTTCGCCCCCGCATATTGTGATATGCGGATGCTAACTCCCGTTCCAATTCCAAGGAATATACACAGCAAAACCTCTATGGGCTGGGCGCTGGTTCCAACTGCAGCTATGGCAGTGTGATCGCAGTAATTGCCTATGACAAGCGTATCCACCGTTGTATACAGGTATTGCAATATATTGCCCGCAATGATTGGCAGGGCAAATATCATAATATTTCGCATAATAGGACCCTGGGTCATATCCACCTTCCCCCTGGTCCTTCCTCCTGTTTTCATCTGCTTATCAAGCCTCCTTTGTAGCCCCTATATTATGAATTATAAGTCACCATTCCTATAATTTCCTTTGCTATTATGTCGATTTTGTGTTAGAATCTTAGAAATTATGATATGAGGTGACGATATGCCCATAAATATGCCCAGGGAAACCCTGATAACCGTACAGAAACGTGATATGCCATATAATTTTCAAATGCCCCAGATGGAGATGGCCGAGGTCCACTACAGCATGGTCTATATTATCTCCGGGGACAGGCGCGTCATAACGCCCTACGAGCAGTTTGACGCCCACGCAGGCGATATAACCTCCATGCCGCCGAAGCTCTATCACAGGACATTTTCATTGAGCAACCAGCCCTACTCCAGCTTTCTGATCAAGCTCTCCGAGGATTTTGCCAAAACATTTATCGCAGAGATGGGGGCGGAGCTGTGGACATATGTGTTTGAGCAGAAGCATTTTACGTTTGATGCCGACACAAGCCACATTATCGAGGCCATATTGCAGGACATGTTTGAGATATATGAGAGCTCTTCGCCCCACAAAAACATGCTCCTTAAGGGCGCATTCTACCGCCTGGCGGTGCTCATGCGGGATAAGGATCAGTCCACGGACGTTTTACTCTTTAAGAGCATACTGTCAGGGGAAATCATGGAGGCCATGTACTATATCGAGCAGCACTACGACGAAAACATCCTGATTGGCGATGTCTCTGACATGATTGGTTTTAGCGGGGGACATTTTTCCAGGCTTTTCAGCTCCCAGGTCGGCATACCATTCTCCCGCTATCTTATAAATGTGCGCATCAGGCACGCTAAGGAGCTGTTAATCAACACAGATATGTCCATCTCAGACATCGCCCTTAGCACAGGTTTTAACAGCGGCGATTATATGTCCGCCTGCTTTGGCAAATACGAGGGCATGACGCCAACCACTTTCAGACATATGAGCCGCCAGAATATGAAGGTATAAAACAAACGGGCTGCCACACATGCCGTGTGACAGCCCGTTAATTACAGTTATCTGGAATTCTTCAGAATCCTCTTCCTGATATAGTCAAATGTGTAATCCTCGCCCTTCTCAGCCAACATCTCAAGCATCTTCTCAAGAAGTCTTGCAGTATCAGGGTTGATTATATAGTGGCTCCTGCTCTTAAGATAATACTCTAAGGCATCTGAGTCCGCGTAATCTGCTCCGTGGTAGGTTTTGCAGGCGGCCACGCGGTCACAAAACATCTCAACCACGTATTTTACAGGCATTCTCATGCCAACCATCTGTCCGCCGGGAGTTCCGTCGTAGTCAATCCAATACTCCAGGTGATGCCTGTTTCTGCCCTTGTGGTGAAGCCAGGCTCTTGACACTCCCCTGTCCCTTCTCTCACCGTCGTTGGGACTCTTCTTGCCTGTGTAATATATGGCGCCAGGAATGAACTCCGTGGGGCTGTATTTACTCAGGTCGTGGGTGAGTCCCTGCCAGTAGAGACCACATTTAAAGCAGTGCTCCCTCACCAGATGTCTGTGGTGAGTGATCGTCTTAAAATGTAATATGGGGTGCATTACTTCTTCTTTCCGCCTTCCTGCTTGCGCTTAAGTGCTGCCAGCTGCTGCTGTAACTGCTTCTTCTTTGCGTCATCCTTGCTCTTCTTAGGTCCTAATTTGCTCATATCTGTTCTCCTTATATATGTTTTAAATATTCAACCAACTCATCGGCCGCTAAGTCCGAATCGTCGTTAATAATGCTGAGTTCACACAGGTTTCTGTTCTTCTGCTCTGCGCTTAACCACCTGAGCCTGTTCTTAAGCTCGCTTCCCTCATGCTTGGCCAGAATATCGTCAAGCACCGCGTCGTAGTCTCTGTCCACATAGACGCTCAGGCACTGGTCGCCGTATATTCTCTTAAGAGCAACCGCGCCGCACACATCTACCACGGTCACCGCGTTGTTGCCGCTCTTTAACAGATTCTCAACACCGTCCTTAGGTATACCATAATAGTTGCCGGCATAGCAAGTGGTTTCTATAAAAACTCCCTCGCCCATGTACTTCTTAAACTGCTCATCGCTCACATGGCGATAGCCCGCCACCTCGTCCGCCTTCTCCGCGGAGGTTGTATAGCTTGGCACGCGCTCGAAGCCGCGCGCAATAAGTCTTCCGCACAGCTTCCCCTTGTTAGAGCCCGCAGGCCCAACCAAAGCCACAACGCAGGGCGTAATCTTGGCCGCATCGCTTAAGCTGTCCGCCATGTCCAGAAACATGAGATAGTCGTCATAATTCATGACGCTCATGATGCCTGAGAGGTTTTCATTCCAAGGTCTTCTCATGACCACGGGGTGCTTGACCGCACCGCTCTCAAACTGCGCCAGAATATGTCCGGGCGCATCGTCTAAGCTAAAGTCTGCGATAAACCTCTCCTTGACCGAGCCGTAGAAAACATTGGACTTGGGCACGAAGGGGAAGAACTTCTTAAGCTGTTTTGCGCGGTATGCGACTATGTGATCCGGCACTGCAGTTAGGAAGTAAATGTCGTATTTTAACGCCAGCGTCTTCACAAACTCCACAGCCCCCTTATAGGGCTTCTGCCTCTCATACAACTCCTGCTTATCGTAATAAGCTAACAGGCCGTCACTTCTAGTCCCCGTGACGCCGTATCCTCTCACATCCTCTATGGTCATGGGCGTCTCGTCCGGGTGGTCTGCGTTATACATTTCGCAGGCTATCTCCGTGCACTCCAGGAGCACGCCGTCCACATCCAACAGCACCGCCTTCTTGGGGCGGTTTATAGTAATAAGACTCATAATAATTCCCTACTGTCCACTGATAATACTCTTGCATTCGTCGATAAACTTCTGAAGAAGCTGCTCGGGCTGCTCAAGCTTAACGTTATTCATATCGTCAAACTTAACTATGTACTCCGTCTTATAGGAGCCCTGGTTGACCTCTACGGAGAACCTGGTCAGGTAATCACCCTTAACCGTAAACTCAAGCTCTAAGTCAATATCCTTACCCTTAAGGTCCTCAACCTTACACTCCACATAAGTTTTAAGTCTCTGATACGAATCGCCGTCTATATACTTCTTCGCGGTATCAAGGAATATCTCCGCGACGCCCCCGTCGGGCTTTAAGATGTATTTGATACCGTCGTTTTTCTGCTCTCTCTCGATGTTCAGATCTGTCTCAACAGCATTTTTAGTGGATAACGCCCTTAGAAATGCTGTGAAGAAAGCCGCATAGTTTTTGGATGACATCTCTACAAATGTTGTGTCATAATCGTCCTTAAGCAATGCGTTTGCCACGTCAAACAGGTTGCCGCCGTCGCGAAGATCCGCATATATGTCATAGGCGTAGGTCCTAAAGCTGGTCTCAGAACTCTTAAGAGCTCCGTCAAACGAGAAGTGCGTTGCCTCCCCGCCTTCATCCCCCGGCTTCACAATATACATTCCGTCTGCGTCAAATGCATAGACCACACATCCGCTTCCTGGCGCCTGGTCATATAACTCCAGTCTGGTAGACGTGTTAATCGCCTTATACTGTGCCTTAGTTACAGTGCTTCCTGATGACTGATCATCCCTCACCTCGTATTTAACCGTGGCGCTTGAGGCCTTCAGGGTGTTTTGCATGGCAGCGATAATCTTCTCCATATCGCTTAGTGAATTCACGCGGTAAACATTAAAATACCATATGATTCCAAGCACCAAGAAAGCTGCCGCAATGGCAATTCCAAGGATTAAATGCTGGTTGATTTTAACAGGCTTTTTAAGCTCCTGCTCGTCCTCCTTCTGCTCCTCGGCGGCGGTGTCAGCGGCATACCTGTCATAGCTAATCTTATCGAGCGGCTTACCACATTTAACACAGTACTCAAGCTGAGTGTCGTCATCGTATCCTGCTCCGCAATATTTACAATACATGGGCACCTCCTAGATTAAACTGTCCGGTCTGTCCTCAGCCGTGTTAAAATTATACTTTCTTCTGTGGTCGACAACTATGTCAAACACAGCCTGATGATCCTGCATAATCAGCGCTGCCTCCCACTCCTCGATCTGTATCAGCTCGTTGTCAAACTGAATGTAGTACACTCCCTCAATTCTTTTAAGTGATAATTTATCCATAGTAATCCCCTCCAATAACTATCTATATTATAATTCTCAATATATAATTTGTCCACAGTAAGAATTAATTAGAGGGGAAATGTTTGAAGACCACTGCCAGTTTTCCCTACATGTAAAGAGACCCCCGGGCGTGAACCGGAGGTCTCTTCGGAGAGAAATAAATATATGAAATTAGTCAGATTGCTTTGATAACCTTAAGTGCGGGAAGCGCATTGCCCTCGTAGTCAAACAGCGCCTGGTTGGCCCACTCGTTGCCGCCCGGACCCGCCTCGTGGGTGTATTCAAGAGCCGCCTCGCTTGCCCAGCCAACATTTGGCACGGGAAGCCATGCGGGCTCCCAGTAGAAAAAGCCCAGTCCCCTGTCATGCGGAACCTGCTTAATCACATCACCAAAATCCTTCATAAACTGGCACTGCCCCTCCTTCGTCATGGGGTGCTCAATCTTGTCAATAAGCTCTTTTCGCGTAGCGTAGCCCTTGCGCTCATCACTTGCAAGACCTTCATAAAGGCCGTAATCCTCCATGGTAAATCCCATGGACACCTCAGCCACCACCAGATCCTTGCCGTAGCGCTTCGCAATGTCGTTCATATTGTTCTTAAGAGCCTCCAGGCTGCCATGCCAGAAGGGATAATAGCTAAGTCCTATTATGTCAAAATCACTTCCGCGCTTCGTGTAGTTGTCAAACCACTCGCGGTAGAGCTCGTTTTTGCCGCCGTTATCCAGGTGAATCATGAGAGGAATGCTCTTGTCAATCGCTCTCACGGCATCTATTCCGGAGCTCACAAACTTCGCAATATTGTCATATTCAGGCACCTTGCCATAGGGCCAGAGAAGGCCGTTTGACAGCTCGTTGCCAATCTGTATCATCGTAGGCTTTAGTCCAAGGGCAATCAGGTCTGAAACCGTCTTAAATGTGTAATCGTACACATTTTTCGTAAGGCTCTCCACAGTTGCATTTTCAGCCCAGGCCTTGGGCATAAACTGTTTGCCTGGGTCTGCCCAGAAGTCGCTGTAGTGAAAGTCTAAGAGGAACCCAAGCCCCGCGTCCACAACTCTTCTGCCAAGCTTAACTAACATGTCAAAATCGTTGGTTCCTGCGCTGTATGGACGTCCGTCCGGCGCATATGGATCATTCCACAGGCGCAGACGAACATAGTTAAAACCGTATTTTTTAAGGATTTCAATGCAGTCACCCTCTACACCCTCGTCATAGAATTTGCCGCCGTTTTGCTCGACCTCTATGAGGGTTGACAGGTCTGCACCCTTAATCTTAATAATTCCCATGATAACCTCAATAATTATTTTTCAACTGCAGGATCGTTAGTCCACTCCATGTCCTCAAGACCGAAATCAAACCTCTTAAGCATGGCGCCATAGCGGAATCTTACCATCTCGTTCTTCTCGAGAACATCCTTCTCACTGCCTCTGTACTGACAGCGGATGCAGCAGAATTCCTTCTTCTCCTTGTCATAGAACATATCTATGTCCAGATCCCTCATGAAGCATGATGGACATCTGTAATTTAATTTGCCTTTTCCAAGCTGAGCCATGTAGCAAATACCTCGCTTTCCTTTAATGTGGTCGTGTAACCGAGAGTGAACATAGGTGAAAATGCATAGCCTTCCTTGATATAACCTGTAAATGCTTTGCCTTCCTCTGCCTCCACGGACAATGAAACCTTGGTCTCAATCGGAGGAACCACTGCATAGACGCTTGTAGCATTGTCCAGACTGTCCTCGCGACACTTGTATGCATAGTCGATGGTTCTTGTGTCAGACCCTGATACAGTAAGCTTAACGCTTGTCATATCCTCAGAATACTCTGTTGTGCCGTAGCATGCAACCATGTATTCGTTGAGAGTAACCTCTGCGTTCTTATCGCTCATGTTCAGAACGCGGCGCTCATGCTTGATGCGGCCTGTTCCCTCCTCGAAGTAAACCTTGGTCTGGATGGTGCAGGTCAAGTCGGCAAACTCTATATCTGTCGCGTCAAGAGTCAGGATTCTATTCTTCTTACCGTCAATCATCTCCTCAGAGAAGTGGGCCTTCGTTCTGCACAGCGCAAGGTCAACCTCCTCGCCGTTGTGGATAACCTTCGCTGAGCGGATGGTTCCCTCTCCTGCGTAGTGCGTGAAGTAACCTGCTCTGTACTTCTCCTGAATAAGGAACGGATATGAGGCATCCTGAACGTGAGGTGTGCCGATGCCCACCTTCCAGTCAAGCTTGGCTGCATATGGTCGAAGGTCAACGATAGCGCCGCCCTGGTCCATATTTACACATGCTCTTAAGAACGGATCTGTGTACCAGAAGAGCTCCTTGTCTGAGCCGTAGAGAATGTCATCCCAGAGAGCACACTCAGGCTCTGTGTAAGACTTCTTCTCCCTGTAATAGTCGGCAAACTCAGCCATGGTCATGTCTATGAGCTTGCCCTCCTTCTTGAGCTTGCCGTAGTAAGCCATGCCGTCCTCGTAAGACTTTAAGAGAAGCTCATAAGGCGCCTCCCAGCGTCCCATCTTGTTCATCCAGCCCGGTCCTACAAACATCATATTGTATGAATAACCGTTGTTGAATCTTGCAAGATTTCTGTACTGGTCGATAAGGTTGTATAAATATGGATACTCCCATGTCTTGCTGTCATAGATCATTCCGCGAAGCACATTCTGTGGATGTGTTCCGAAGTTGGAGCCGTTGCCGTCGTAGCAGGCAATCAGGTCTCTTGAGAGATGTGGGATGGCCACGATACCGCTGTCCTCAGCCTCGTTGGCTGCAGGGGCATGTGTGTTCTGCTTAGAAGGTATCCACGGTGCCCATGGGCCGCCGTCAAACAGCGTGTACCATGAATTGTTACATGTGTGGTATGCCTTCGGACCTTCCTCCCAGCACGTTGCGACCGCACATTTCACGCTTGGATACTCCTGCTTGATGAAGTTTGTCAGGTCTGCGTCCATGTAATATGAGCCTGTTGACTCCGGATAGAAGCCAAACCTCTCATAGAACTTCTCGAATACATCCCTTACAATCTCCTTCTTGTCCTCCATGGAGAACATCCAGATGCAGAAATCCTTCGTCTTATACTTCTCTCTAAACTCCTTGCAGGGCAGTCCCAAAAGTGTGAGGGCGATCTCGTCACCGTACTGCTCGTGGTGCGCCTTTGCAAGCTCAACAGCCTCATCGTTAAAAAGTGAGGCGTATGTCATCTGAATAGTAGTCTTGATGCCGTTCTTGTGGGCGATGGACTGCTGTGTTTTGAAAATGTCTAACGACTCGGTGAGCAGAGCTTTTCTGCTAATGTTCTCCTCCTTGCCGTGTCCGGTAACCTTCTCGGCGTACTCCGGAACCATCTCAGGACGATGGATAACATTTACAACAAATTGATTTTTCATGTTGCTATTTCCTTCCTGTTTTTACTAGTAAAGCCAACACATTATATTAATTAGTTTAGTATGCTTTCATTAAAAGTGAGACGCACAAGACGTCCCACTTATAACTTTTGTAGAAAACCGGGCCGTGTAAAATCAACCCTTGACAGCTCCGCCGGTAACTCCCTCTACATAGTACTTCTGAAGTGCCATGAACAGGATGGTTACAGGGATGGCTACTAAGAGACCGCCCGCACAGAATCTGGTGAAGAAGCCCTGATAGTCGTTGGTCCAAACCCAGTTCTGCAAACCTACGGCAACGTTGTAGCTCTTGGAGTAACCAAATGCCACATAAGAAGCAAATACGTAATCGCACCATGGTGCCATGAAGGCGACGAGGGCTGTGTAGATTACGATTGGCTTAGCCATAGGAAGTGTGATGATGGCGAAGATTCTGGCACGTGAAGCGCCGTCGATTCTTGCCGCCTCGTCGAGCGCCTTCGGGATAGTGTCGAAGAAGCCCTTACATACATAATAACCCATACCTGATGAGGCAGTGCCCACAAGGATAAGTCCTGGAACTGCACCTGCCTGAGTAAGTCCCATCTCTCTCAAGATGAAGTACAGACAGATCATGGTTAAGAAGCCTGGGAACATTCCGAGGATTAACCAGAATTTCATGAGGAATGTTCTTCCTGCAAAACGCATTCTTGAGAGTGCGTAGCTTACACATAAAACTATCGCAGTCTGGATAATTGAGACAAATGTTGCAATAACCAGAGTGTTAATATACCATCTTACGAAGTTGCAATCCTTGCTGAACAGATAAGCATAGTTGTCAAGCGACCATGTCTTAGGTATCAGATAGACCTCTGATGTGGACATGAACTCTGCTCTTGAGATGAAGCTCTGAAGAACCAGACACACGAATGGTGTCAGCCAGATGATGCTTATAACAATCAAAACGATGTATGCAACAATATTGCCTGTAGTCTGCTTCCTCTTCATAGAGGCGACCCTAACTGAATTATTAGACATTACTGGAATCCCTCCTCATCCTTAACTGATGGCAGCATGTTGTAAACCACAAGTGAAATAATGGCAACTACCGCAAACACTAAGATACCAAGGACTGCAGCCATGCGATAGTTCGTATCCTGTACAGTCATCTTGTATAACCATGTAACCAAGAGATCCGTTCTACCTGCGTTCTCAGCCAAACTGTTTGACAACGGTTTACCCTGTGTCAACAGGAAGATTACGTTGAAGTTGTTGATATTACCTGTAAATGATGTGAGCAGGTATGGTCCTGTTACGAAGAGCATATATGGAAGTGTGATGCTCTTAAACATCTGCCATGAGTTTGCTCCGTCGATTCTGGCTGCCTCATAGAGGTCATCCGGAATATTCATGAGGATACCTGTAGCGACAAGCATGAGGTATGGAATACCAATCCACAGGTTGACAACGATGATCATGATTCTTGCAAGCGTCGGGTTCGTCCAGAAAGGTATCTCGTTACCCTTCTCAATTATTCCCCAGGCAATTAAGTAAGAGTTAACCAGACCGTCAGCTGTGAACATCTTGTAGATATACAGAAGTGATACAAACTGTGGTACAGCGATTGTGAGAACCAGGATTGTTCTCCACATTTTCTTAAACTTGATGCCCTTCTTGTTGATGAGAATGGCAACTCCCATACCGAGGAAGTAGTTTAAGAATGTTGCGAAGAATGCCCAGATAAGTGTCCATCCGAGAACTGATAAGAATGTGCTACCAAAACCGCCTGAACCGAAGTTTAAGAGTTTTGCGAAGTTTTCAAATCCAACCCATGTGAAGAGGTTTGCCGGTGACTGGTGGTTCTTATCATAGTTTGTGAATGCTACACAAATCATGAAAATGATAGGAACAACCGTGAAGATAAATACTCCAAGCACAGGGATTGTAAGAAGTGTCTTATCAAAATGCTTGTCGAGAAGTGTTGCGAAATCCTCGCTGACATAAGGCATTCTCTTGCCCTTCTTAAGGATCTCCTCCTCATTCTTCTGCTCGTGTACATTGATAACCCATACTACTATGAATAGTATGGTAAGTATTATTGAAACTATACCGAAGAGAAGGATGAAGAAAGAGTTATCACCATAGATAATCTTGCCACCTCTCTGCTTTACAGATTCAACAACACCAAGAGTGCCTATATCCTTCAGGTACTTCCAGCCGAAAGTTACCATATATGTGATATATGCAATCTCAACCGCCAGGAATGCAATTCCTCTCAGCCAGGCTTTTCTCACAAAACATCCAAAGCCCATTATCAAAAATGAAACCTTGGTCATCCAGTCGCCTTCTGCAAATATTTTAACTATATTTGCACATCCGGTTCCAATACCTCTAAAAAAACCACCGATGCCGCCACTGTTTTTTCTTTTCTTACCGTTCATGTGTGCTCCCTCTCAAAACGTCATCTGTTAAAAAAGGACCGGCGGAAAATTCCGCCGATCCTTAGAAATCATTGGACTTATAGTAAATCCACTAAATATCTCAGATTGATTATTCAGCGTAGCTGATGCAGTCATTCTGGAATGACTCAAGGTATCCCATAAGGTCTGAGTCTGATGTAGACTGTGTAATAACGCCTGTGATTACATCATCAACAAGTGCTGTTGCTCTTGACCAGTAACCATCTGGATACTGTCCCTGAGGAATTGTGAATGCAAGCTGCTCTGCAAGTGCTGCTAAAGCCTCGTCAGCCTTAACTGCTTCAGATGTCTGAGCTGCCTTGTTAGAAGGACCCCAGCCCACTGCCTCGTATCTTGCAAGCTGAACTTCCTCAGATGTGAGATACTGTGCTAACAGGTTGCACATAGCAAGCTTAAGATCATCTTCCTGTGGCTTAACGCCGAGAAGCTTAAATCCACCAAAACCGCTCATCTGATATGTGTTACCGTCTGAGCCTGTAAATGTAGGAAGCTTAGCACATGCATAGTTGTCGCCGAATACTTCCTTAGCTGCGTTAGCGTCCCATGTACCATCAACGATTGCTGCAAGGTTAGTTGCATTAGATACTGATGAACCATTCTGGAATGCTTTAGAAGCTACTGTATCGATAATCTCCTTGAATGCAACAACGCCGTTGTCTGAAGCGTAGTTTACGTTGCACTTTGTGAAGTTACCATCTGTGTCTGACTCATATGTGAGCTCACAGCCTGTTCCGAAGAAGAATGCTGTGTTGTACCAACCGCCGTTAACCTCCATGTAGAAGTTCTTGCCGGCGTCCTCGCACTGCTTTAAAATACCCTCAAGTGTAGAAGCATCTGTGACAACACTCTTATCATAGTATAAGAAATATCCGTTGTCTGATGTCATAGGATAAGCGTAAGCCCAATCACCTACACAAGCCGCTGCAGCCGCACCTGCATCGTTCTGTGCCTCAACCCAAGCCTGATCAGCCTCTGATAAAGAAGCGATAGCGCTTGCTGAAACTAATCTTGCAAGCTGATCCTGTGCAAAGCCGTAAATATCAGCACCGCTCTGTACATCTGTGATCATGTTAGAAGCTGCCTCACCCTCGCCTACTGGCTGTACATCAACTGTGTAGCCCTTATAAGCTTCGTTAGAGTTGATGAACTTCTGAGCGTACTCCTTAGTAAAGTCAACAACGTTCTCTGCTACCCAGATAGTGATTGTTCCCTCACCATAAGATGCAGGAGCCTCTGTAGTCTCTACAGGTGCTGCTGTTGTGGTGTTGGATGAAGATCCGCCTGCTGTTGTTGTGGTTGTTGTGTCTCCTGATTTAGAGCAACCTGCAAAAGCAGAAACAGCCATAGCAGCAACAAGACTTGTTGCAAGTAACTTGTTAGTTTTTCTCATAATCTGCCTCCTTAAGCATATGTTTTACGATCTCGGTCTCAGCTGCAAGTGGCATTACAGCTGAAGCGCATGTTGCACACGAGAAAATGTGCATTTGTGCAACCGATTTTTTACATTAATGAGTGTATCAGTATTTTTATTTGTTTTCAATGTACATTTTAGCCTATTTTAATTCTTATTATTTGTGCATTATTACTTAATCGTTTCAAGGTTGTGTGCAAATTCGTTGCGTAAACGTTTTCGTTGTTGCGCAACTAATTGCACTTTGTTGCACAAATGCTTATTGTTGCACAAAAATACCACCCCGAAGGGTGGTATCTCTTGTCATATTTTAGTTGATTCCTTCATGGACACCTCGTAACTCAGCGTCGTCTGGTTTGGAACTTCCTTGCCGTCGATCTTATCGAGCAACATTTTGCACGACAAAACTCCCAGTTCTCTTGCGTCAAACTGCAGTGACGTGATTGCCGGAATGTTGTTCTCGAGTATCGATGAATTGTAAAATGATGCGACCTTAATGTCTCTTGGCACCTTGATGTGCATTCTGCGAAGCTTGTTGAGGGTGCAGTTACAGATATTGTCATCCATGCACAGTATGCAGCCGGCCTTGGCGTCCACCAGGTTCTCCACCGCATTTTCCACCATAAGGTTTGAATCCATATCCATGTAGATAAGATCAGCCTCAGGCTCCTCTCCCCTCTCTCTGAAGGCGTCGAGGAAGCCGTTGTAGCGCTTCTGGGTGATCATATAGCTCTTGCTGCCGCCTATTATGCCCACGCGCTTCATGCCGCGGCTAAGCAGTATGGACGTAAGTTCCCTGCAGGCTCCGTAGTGATCGTTGTCAATCTGCATTACGTTGGGGTCAGGGGTGGTTCCGATTGTGATAAACGGAATGCCCTTGTTTTTCAGAAACTCCACCGCTATGTCATCCACGTTGGTTCTGGTTAAGATAATGCCCTCAACCTTCTTCTGGATGACCATTCGCTCTAACTGTGAGATATCCTTGTCGCTGGTGAGCGCTACTAGCACGTCAAAATCCAGAGTTGAAGCCATCTCGCACACACCGAGCATACATTTCTGGAAGAAATGCATGTCCATAAGGTGATAGTCGCTGGGAAGTATCAGCCCGATATTGTATGTTTTTCTTGATGCGAGGGCTTTGGCGGCGATATTGGGATGATAGTTGTGCTCCTCAATATATGCCATTACCCTGTCCCTGGTCTGCTGGCTGATGCGGGGATTGCCCGCGATTGCACGGCTTACCGTACTCTTAGAGACCCCCAAAGCCAGGGCCACATCGTTGATTGTTATTTTGTCACTTGCCATAATCACAGCTCCTATACGTATTCTATGCTCAGGGCTTGAGGCACAGATAGAAGTCGTCAAGCGTTCCCCAGCTTCCTGAGTTGGATTTAACACTCACACCTATGGTTAAGGTGCCGTCCGTAACCTCTATTCCATCTATCTCAGGCACCTGCCAGTTAACCCAGCCATCAACCTTAAACAGCTGTTTTCCAATCTCGTTGCCTGCACTGTCCTTCACATATATGTACATCACAGATACATCAGATATGTCACCGCCCTGAGCGTTTGCGCTAAAGTAGTATGTTCCGTTTGTAAGTCCCGTGAGGGTCTGCTCGCATGTGAATGCGAAATCGTTGCTGTCCCAGAAATGCAGAGAGTAGTCGCCGGTCTTGGCATCGCCTGACTTCTTCTGGAAGTCTGAAGGGTTCTTGTCGCCCTCATAGGTGATAACCCACATGCTTCTGTCCTCTTCCTCAAAGCTAGGATTCACAACATAGTTTATGTAGAGAACGCTAAGGTACAGAGTGATCTGTGTGCCGTCCTCAAGCGTTCCTGTAATCTCGTAATCTCCGTCAACGCTCATGTCGATGGCTGCCACAGCGTCAGCGTCCCATGTCACAGGGGCATAATCATTCTTGGATCTGTCGTTGTAGTTGACATAAACAGTCTCCGGGAGTGTAAGCTCTGAGCCAACATTTAACTCAAGCTCAATATCGTCCACAAAATCAACCTTAAGGTCACAGGTTGTGCCATACTTAAGATATCTGTATGTGTTTACAGATGGCAGCGCATGGCTGTCAAAATCAAACCATGCCTGGTTGTCCCATGCACTTCCGCCGTAGTACTGTCCAGCATCCTTCGCGTCATAGCTTCCCGCATAGCTTGTAGCCCAGCCTGCGCCCAACTCGTTCCATGCGTATTCGTTGGCAGCTAAAACCTCCTCGGCGTTTGAAGCCTCCCAGTCATAGTGGTTTACAGGTGTCCATGCGGGCTCCCAGTAGAATACTCCAAGACCGTCCTCGCCCAGGGCGCTGACCGCCTCGCACACATCGCGCACAGCATTTACCTGGCTCTGAACAGATGCCGTGTAGCCCTCTGCCAGCTCGCCTGCGTCAACGCTGTTGCCAGTGCCGTCGCCGTCATCAGCTGTGTAAATGTATGAAGTCTCCGCGATGACAACCTTCTTGCCGTAGTCGTTTACAACCGCATTCATGACCTCGCTGAGATTCTTAAGTGTTCCATGCCAGAACATGTAATAGCTAAGGGCCATAACGTCGTAGTCCACGCCGCCGTCCTCTAATATCTTACATACTCCTGTGATGGAGTTCTCCTTGGCAACCTCTGTGAGATGCACTGCAATCAGAATATCCTCGCCCGTGAGCTCAGATACCGCTCTTACAGCCTCGCTGCCCTTGCACAAAAGTCTGCACATATATGTCCAGTCCGTGTAGCCGCTCATTCCGTAGTTGATTTCGTTGCCGATCTGAACCATGCCAACTTCTGCGCCGGCATTGATGATGGTAACTAGGGAATTCCTTGTAAACTGGTAGAGCGCAAGCTCCATATTGTCGATTCCTATGCCGTCCCAGGCTTTCGGAACCATCTGCTTATTAGGGTCAGCCCAGAAGTCTGAATAGTGGAAATCCACACACAGCTTCATGCCGTACTCTGCTGCTCTTCTTCCAATCTCTGCAGCAGTGGCCACATCACAGTTGCCACCGCCGTAGCCGTGTCCGTCAGCGTCATATGGATCATTCCACACTCTGACACGGATGTAGTTGACGCCGCCGTCTGCTAAAATCTTAAACAGATCAGCCTCGTTGCCGTCAAGATCATAATATGTTACGCCTGCGGCCTCCTGTGTAAGCAGTGTTGAAATGTCAACACCGTACATAAAATCGTCGCTGATGCCCTCTATCGGCTCAACGTAAACATCTGCAACCTCTCTCTCGGTTGCTCCCTCTGCCTCATATACAATAGAAACCGGTGTAACATTAAGCGCTACATCGGTTTCGGTCTCATATTCTGTGGTTGTTTCTGCCGGATTAGTCTCAGTAGCTGTGTCTGCGGTTTCAACATCCGCCGTAGTAACATCAGCTGATGGTGCAGTTGTCTCGGTGGTATCGTTACCGCATCCTCCAAGCAAACCGCACGCGAGAATTCCTGCAGACATGCAACCTAAGAATACGCGACCTGCGCCTCTTCTCTTAATCATGTTCTGCCCTCTCTAGGTTTAATTGTGGACGCTTTCGTTGCCACCCGAATGCGTCGGTTTTGCCTGTCCACATACACGTTCATGGGCAAGCGTTTGCACACAAAATAACCTTAACACAGTATGAAAACGATGTCAAGGGCTACATTTCGGCATTATTTCTAAAAATTTGCGCAAATTTTTGCCAAAAAAGGCACATGCCGATGACATGTGCCTCAAAATTAATGCTGTGTTTCCTGTGCAACAAGCATGTCTGCGCCGTGCCTCTGGCGAAGCTTCGGCTTCTCGATTTTGCCTGTGGCATTCCTTGGAATCTCCTCGAAGAGGATTTCCTTCGGTCTCTTGTATCTCGGAAGAGCGTTGCAGAATTCCTCAACCTCCTCCTTCGTGCATGTGAAACCTTCCTTAATCTCTATGATGGCTGCGGTCTTCTCTCCAAGTCTCTTGTCCGGAAGTCCGATAACCGCAACATCCTTAACCTTGTCAAACTTTCTGATGAAATCCTCAATCTGAACAGGGTAAATGTTCTCGCCACCGCTGACAATAACGTCCTTCTTGCGGTCTACTAAGTAGTAGAAGCCCTCAGGATCCTGCATGGCCATATCTCCTGTGTAGAGCCAGCCGTCCTTCAGACACTCCGCTGTAGCCTCAGGGTTATTGTAGTAGCATGTCATGACGCCGGGGCCCTTAACGATAAGCTCTCCGACCTCTCCCTGCTTAACATCAACGCCGTTCTCGTCCACAACGCGGCACTGCCATCTGTAGCCTGGAACGCCGATGGCGCCAACCTTGTTGATATTCTCAACGCCAAGATGAACGCATCCTGGACCTGTGGACTCTGAGAGACCGTAGTTGGTGTCGTAGTCGTGGTGAGGGAACTTATCCTTCCATCTCTTGATAAGTGATGGCGGAACAGGCTGTGCTCCCACGTGCATCAGTCTCCACTGGTCAAGCTTGTAATCGGCAAGGTTAATATCTCCTCTGTCGATGGCGTCCAATATATCCTGAACCCACGGAACGAGAAGCCATACAATAGTACAGTGCTCGTCTGAAACAGCCTTGAGAATGGTCTTGGGCTTGGTTCCCTTAAGTAAAACCGCCTTGCTTCCCGCAATCAAAGAGCCCATCCAGTGGAACTTCGCTCCTGTGTGATAGAGAGGCGGAATGCATAAGAATGTGTCATCCCTGTCTGTTGAGTGGTGCTTCTGCTCCATCTCTGCCGCCTGTGTAAGGCTTAAATGCTTGTGAAGTATCGCCTTCGGGAAACCTGTTGTTCCTGATGAGAAGTAGATTGCTCCAAAATCGTCATCTGTTATGTCAAGGTGCAGGTTCTTGCTGGAGTGGTCTGCAACTAACTCTCTGTAGCTCTCTGCAAATGGCGGACAGTTGTCGCCAACATAGATTAAGAGTCTGCCCTTGCTCAAGCGGTCAGCATTGGCCTCGATACGTCCGATAAACTCGAAACCAAACACGATAACGTCAACCTCTGCAAGCTCTGCGCAGTATAAGATCTCGTCTGCGTCATATCTGAAGTTAAATGGAACCGCGATGGCTCCAGTCTTAAGAATTCCAAAATATATAGGGAGCCACTCTAAGCAGTTGTACATGATGATGGCAACCTTATCTCCCTTTTTGATACCGCGGTCGATTAAGAGATGTGCAAAACGGTTTGCCTTCTCGTTAAATACTCCCCAGGTGATCTCTCTTCTGTATGGCTGGAATGTCTGTGACTCAATAAGGTCGTATTCCTTCCATGTCTTCCTGCTCTTGTCAGGCTCATCAGGGTTAAGTTCTACCAAAGCCACCTCGTCCGTGTAGAGCTTGGCATTTCTCTCAAGATAATCCATTACCGGCATAGCTAAAATCTCCATTCTAATAAATCATTTCCCCAATAACTGGAGATATGCGGCCTGTGACATATACCCCTAAATGTCCCACAGCCGACTTTATTACTATAACGCTTTAAAGGAATGGTGTCAACCGATTAGATATTTTTATTATTAATTTACAATGTTGTTTTAGAGCAATTGTTATGCTATAATTTAACGGATTGTAAATCTCAGGAGGCATACAATGCTTAATTTTACAGTGGGCCCTGTGATGGGCAGTGAAGAGATATTAAACATCGGAGCCATGCAGGTTCCTTATTTTAGAACAAGCGAGTTTTCAGACGTAATGTTTGAAAATGAGCGCCTGATGTGTAAGTTTGCAGGGGCTGGCGAGGGCTCAAGAGCCGTGTTTATCACGGGCTCAGGCTCAGCGTCCATGGAGGCTGCCATCGTAAACACACTTACAGGTGCTGACAAGGCCATCGTGATTGACGGCGGAAGCTTCGGCCACAGGTTTGTGGAGATTTGTGAGATACATCACATTCCCCACACCGTCATAAAGCTAAACGCCGGCGAGCCGCTTACGAAGGATATGCTCTACAGCTATGACAACCAGGGCTACACCGCCCTCGTTGTAAATGTCTGCGAGACCTCCACAGGAGTTTTATACGACTTAGATCTTATCAGCACATTTTGCAGGAAGAACAACCTGTTTTTCATAGCCGACACGGTCAGCGCATTTCTCGCCGATGAATTTGATATGGAGGCACTTGGCGCAGATGTCATGGTCACAGCCTCTCAGAAGGCTCTCGCATGCCCTCCAGGCATAAGCATTGCCGTTCTCTCAAAAAGAGGCGTGGACAGAGTTTACGCCACAGACTGCGGCTGCATGTATTTAGACTTAAAGAGCGCCCTCAAAAACGGCGAGCGCGGACAGACTCCGTTCACTCCCGCAGTTGGAACGCTCCTTCAGATTAACAAGCGTTTAAGGCAGATTGAGGCCGACGGCGGCGTGAGCGCAGAGCACGCTAAGATTGCAGCTATCGCAGATGATTTTAGAAGCAGAATTGCATCTCTGCCATTTGAAATGTTTACCGACGCCCTGTCAAACTCCGTGACGGCACTCCACCCCACCACCGCAAGCGCCTACGATATCTTCCTGACGCTTAAGGATAAATATGGCATCTGGATCTGCCCCAACGGCGGAGCACTTCGCGACACAGTATTTCGCGTGGGACACATGGGAGCGCTCACCGTCGACGACAACACAACTCTTATCAATGCATTTTTAGATCTCAAAAAACGTGGAATCATATAAGGAGAGACATGATTAAGGTTATTACATACGGAACCTATGACCTTCTGCACTACGGGCACATTAAGCTCTTAGAGAGAGCCAAGGCGCTTGGAGACTATCTGATTGTGGGCGTCACAGCCGACGATTTCGACAAAAAGCGCGGCAAGATTAACGTGTCCCAGTCCCTTATGGAGCGCATCGAGGCGGTTCGCGCCACAGGGATTGCCGACGAGATTATCGTCGAGGAATACGAAGGCCAGAAAATCGATGACATCAGGAAATACGGTGTGGATATCTTCACAGTCGGAAGCGACTGGGAGGGCAAATTTGACTACTTAAACGAATACTGTAAGGTCGTCTATCTGCCAAGAACAGAGGGCGTTTCAAGCTCTGAAATACGAACTGCACAGGCAGGGGTAAGACTTGGGCTAGTGGGCGATTCGCTGTTTCTCAACAAGGTCTACAACGAGACCGCGTTCGTGAACGGTCTGAAGGTTTACGCCCTGTGCACCAACAATTCTGAGCTGACGGACGGCGAACTTAAGAGAACCGAGCTTATCACCAACAGCTACGACGAGCTTCTTGAAAATGTTGACGCCGTATATCTTCGTTCCCTCCCCTCTGAACACTATGAGCAGATTAAGAAGGCGTTAGACTGCGGCAGGCATGTTTTGTGCGAATCACCCGTGACGGTCGACGAGGCGCAGTGCGAGGAGCTGTATGCCCTGGCCAGGGAAAAGAAGCTGATACTTATGGAGGCCATTAAAACCGCCTACTCCACAGCATTTGCAAGACTGCTTCTTCTTATCAAGGGCGGTTCAATAGGCAACGTCATAAGCGTGGACGCAACCTGTACCAGCCTTAAGCAGTACGCAGGCACCATAAGGACCGACTGGAACGGCATCTACGAGTGGGGACCCACCGCTCTTCTGCCCGTACTCGAGATACTGGGCACAGGCTATAAGAACATCAACATGATTGCACATTTTGAGGACGATGAACACCTCCACGACAGCTTCGTCAAGATGGATTTCCTCTACGACCACGCGGTCGCCTCCATCAAAGTCGGCGACGGCGTCAAGAGCGAGGGCGAGCTCATAATCTCAGGCACGAAGGGATATATATATGTTCCGGCGCCCTGGTGGAAGACGGACTACTTCGAGGTCAGATATGAAAACCCTGACGACAACAGGCGTCACTTCTATCAGTTAGACGGCGAGGGGATTCGCTATGAGTTAGTTGCATTTGTGAGAGCCATAGAGCGCGGAAGCCAGATATCAAACATCGACGAGGCCGTGACATTTAAGATGGCCGAGATAATGAAGGAATTTGAAAACCGGGAAAATGTTACTGTAATATAAAGAATGCTGTGGCAAACGCCACAGCATTTTTAATTAAAATTAATTATAAACCAGCTGCCTCTAAAGCTGCATCGATTGTCTCGCCTGCTGCCTCAGAAATAGTAACTGCCTTAGATATATCAAATGCAGCAGCAAACTCGCTGTCATACTTGTCCTTATCAACTGCGTCATAACCTACATAGTACTTGTCATAGCTCTTGTAGTATGTAAATGTGTTAACCTTAGTGAAGTCTGTTCCCTCAATCTTATATACTACGTAGGATGTGTCGCCGTCATCCTCAACTGTCACAAAAGCTAACAGATTAGACTTTTCAATATACATAACTGCGTCGTCAGAAAATGATGCTCTGCCACACTTCTTCTCCTCCTTGTCATAAGTGTAGAGATAGTTGTAGCTGTCTGTGAATACGAGCATCTCAGGGATGTCATCATCTGTGACGTTCATGAATGCGAAAGCGTCGTATGGTCCGTAGTAATCGTTGTACTCCTTGTACTCCTCGATTGCATTTGCAAAAGAATTGTCAACTGGAACGAACTGCTCGCCGTTCTCTGCGATAACTGCCATAGCAGCCTCAAACTCTTCATAGTTGGCAACTGTCTCGTCGGCAACTGTGATCTTGATGTCGTCGATTAAGAAGTCATCTGTCTCCTCAAGAGTTGCAAACAGGAAGCCCGCTGAAGATGTTGAAGATGTGTATGAGTAGTATGCGTCTGCAGGGAAGTAGATAGTTCCTGAAACCTCATACCAGTCGTCGCTGCCAGCATTTACAGCAACCATGTTGTAAGGGCTGACTGTGTAATCGCTTGCATCTGAATCCTTATAGAAGAGACCCTGGCACATAACCGGAAGAACCTTGCTGTTTGTGCTCTTAGCCTTAAATGTTACGTTAAATGTTCTACCTGCGTAGTCATAAGGAAGTGCTACCCAGATACCGTTGGTTGAATAGTAGCTGCTTCTATCATATACAAGGTAAGCGTTGCTTCCGTCAACACCAGCGCCCTCTTCTGTAGTAACTGAAGAGCTCTTGGTTGTGAATGCAGAGCTTCCTGTAAACTCTATGTTTGTTCCTGAAGTCTCATCGTCAGCGTTAGCTGTTAAGAAGTTAGGATCTGCAACCTGTGCAAAATCAACTGTGTACTCAGGAGCGCTGACTTCGTAGAGCTGCCACTCGGCATTGCTCTTGCTGTAGTTAAATGTAAGCTCTGCGTTCATGGTGTAAAGCTTGTCATTTAAAACAGTTGTAGCTACAGCTGACATGGTATCTGACATATTGTCTGTGTCGACTGTCTGGCTTGTAATCTCTGTGATAGTGAAGTTCTCACTGTCTGTTCTTAAGCTATCATCGCCAAAGTAAATGCTGTAGCCGTAATTCTTGACTATAGCGTTAGCCTCATCAACGGTAAGCTCCTTGAGATCGTATGTTACCTGATAATCGCTGGCATTTAAATAGTCGAGTTTCCATCCGGAATAGTCATCTGCAACTCTAACTGAAGCGTAACCTGTGATAGCATATGTTGCAATGCCGTCAACATAGTCAGCTGTGAATTCAGGCTCGTATGAACCGTAGAATGTGTCAGGATTAAGTTCGTTCTTGGTGATGGTGACATTCTCAAGAGCGGAAATATTGACATAACCGCCTACATAGACCTCTTCCTCGGACTCGCTAAACATCTTAACTAACTCCTCGTTGGTAGGAATAATATAGTCATAAGAAATATCTTCCTCTGTCACTCTCTCGTCAATCTTAGAGGATGGAACCTTCCAGACTCCCTCCTCATCAAGCTTGAATACGATTGAGTACACAGTCTTGACAACTCTGCATGGTGTATTGTTGGACAATGTAGCCGTCACAGTTGCCTTATCATATTCGTCGTTGTGCTTAACCTTGTCAATGGTAAGCGTATAATCATCAGTTGTCGCATCCTCTGCAATAGCACCGTACTCCTTCAAAACCTCAACTACCTGCTCATCAGATGGCTTGTTATCCTCTGGCGAAGTAGTCTCTTTAGACTCGCCACCGCCACAGCCTGTAGCTGATACAGACATAGCTACAGCCATAACAAATAACGGCAATAAATGTTTCCTTCTCATTTCTCCTCCTTAATGTTAGGCAATGCCTATAATCAAACGTTTTACATTATAGCAACATTCCTATTATTATTCAATATCATTATCAACAAAAAATTGAGGCTGTATAAGCTATACAGCCCCAAAATCTAACAATTATTACTCTTCGTCGTCAACTTCCTTGAAGTTTACCTCTGTTGCAGGTGTCTCGACAACTACCTGTGCAGCTGCCGGCTTGGTCTCTGCTGTTGCAGGACTAACCTTCTTGTCTGCAAATGTGGTGAACATCTTGGTAACATCAACGCCTGTGGACTCCTTGATACCGTCAGTAACCTGTGTAACTGTTGTCATGATGTTGCCGGCAAGCTGTGATGTCTCACCTCCGAACATCTTAATGCTCTCAACATTTGCATAGCCCTGACCGATGGCCTCAGCAATCTTAGGAAGCTGCTCGAAGTATACCTTGAGGGTATCGAGCTCCATCTGCTGACGAGCGGCATCGCCGTACTCCTTCATAGCCTCTGCCTTCTTTAAGATACCGGCAGCCTCAGCCTCAGCCTTAGCCTGGATGGCCTCAGCCTCCGCACGACCCTTAGCCTCGATAGCGGCAGCCTCAGCAAGACCTGCAGCCTTGACAGCCTCAGCCTCCTGAACCTTAGCGAACTTCTCAGCCTCAGCTGTAGCTCTCTTAGCCTCAGCCTCCTTCTCAGCCTCGAACTTCTCAGCCTCAGCCTTCTTCTGACGCTCATACAGATCAGCCTCAGCTCTCTTCTGACGCTCGTACTGAGCGGCATCTGCCTTCTGCTGTGCAGCATACTTGTCAGCCTCAGCCTGCTTCTTAACGCTCGCCTCAAGAGTCTTCTCCTGAATTGAAACCTCGCGCTCCTTGAGCTCTAACTCCTTCTCCTGACGAGCTAAGTTAGCGTTAGCAGTTGTAATCTCGATTGACTTTCTCTGCTCCTCTTCCTGGATCTTATAAGCTGCGTCTGCCTCAGCCTTCTTAACATCTGAATTCTTCTTAAGTTCTGCCTTCTTGATGGCAAGATCGTTCTGCTTAACAGCGATCTCAGCATCTGAAGCAACCTTTGCATCGTTAGCCTCTCTGGCTGCGATAGCCTGTGCAATCTCAACTTCCTTGTCAGCATTTGCCTTGGCAATAGCTGCATCCTTCTTAATCTGTGAAATGTTATCGATACCTAAATCCTCGATCACATGATTAGCATCTGAGAAGCGCTGTACGTTGAATGATACAAGCTCAAGTCCCATCTTCTGAAGATCAGGGATAACGTTCTCTGATACTCTCTCAACGAACGCCTTACGATCGCCGATCAAGTCTCTAAGCTTCATGGTACAGATAATCTCACGGATGTTACCCTCGAGAACCTCTGCAACGATGGTTCCGATCTCCTCAGGAGACTTGTTAAGGAAGTTCTGTGCTGCAATCTCAACCATTGTAATCTCTGAGCTAACCTTAACGTTAACTGCTGAGTCAACGAAAATATTGATGCAATCTGCTGTAGGAACTGCGTCCCCAGTCTTGATATCAAGAGGGATAAGCTTAAGAGACAGCTTATCGAGTCTCTCTAAGAATGGAAACTTAATGCCCGCTCTACCTATAAGGATCTTAGACTTTTTTCTAAGACCTGATATGATAAATGCTGTGTCCGGCGGTGCCTTCACATAACCGCTCGCAAGAATAACGAGCAACAAAATAATACCAATAGCGACTGGTACGATTGTGGTCAGCATGCTCTGAATATCAGAAGCAGCTAACAATAATAAAACCTTCATCTTCTTCCTCCTTTATGAAGTTTGCTCTGAGTTTTCCACTCACTGGAGCATATTTTATAATAAACTTATCCGCTAATTAAGAACAGACGATTACCTAATTCTTAACGATTTCTTAATCGATAACTTATAAAAATCCCGACCCATAAAAAGGTCGGGAAAGTTAGATTTATCTAACAGAATTATCTCACAGCTCCTATTAATTCCTTGATGTCTGAGACCCCATACTTCTCCATGTAAGCCTCTATTCCCTCAACAACCTCCACGGTTGCGTTAGGGTTTGCAAAGTTAGCTGTTCCGACTGCCACAGCGCTGGCGCCCGCTAAAATAAACTCCAAAGCGTCGCTTGCACATGTGATGCCGCCCATTCCTATAATAGGTATCTTGACTGCCTGTGCCACCTGATATACCATGCGAACCGCAACAGGTCTGACACATGGGCCGCTCATACCGCCTGTTTTGTTTGCCAGGGCGAAGGTTCTTCTGTTTATGTCGATCTTCATGCCCGTGATGGTGTTGATAAGAGAAACCGCGTCAGCGCCTCCCATTTCAACAGCTCTCGCCATCTCCGTGATATCTGTGACGTTTGGCGACAGCTTCATGATGACCGGCTGTTTTGCAACCTTTTTGACCGCCTGTGTGATGTCAAAAGCCGCCTTGGGGTTCTGGCCGAACGCTATACCGCCCTCCTTGACATTGGGGCAGGAAATGTTGATCTCAAGCATGTCAACCTTCTCCTGGGCAAGTCTCTCAACCACCTCGATATAATCCTCTGTGCTCTTGCCACAGACATTTACAATAATCTTCGTGTCGTACTGCTTGAGAAATGGTATGTCTCTCTCGCAGAAAACATCTATTCCGGGGTTCTGAAGACCTATGGCGTTGAGCATTCCGCTGGGCGTCTCCACAACTCTCGGCGTGGGATTGCCTGCCCATGGAACATTGGCCACGCCCTTCGTGACAACTGCCCCCAATCTGTTCAGGTCCACGAACTCGCTGTACTCCATGCCTGAACCAAATGTTCCCGAGCACTCCATTACAGGGTTCTTAAATGTGACACCCGCAAGTGTTACTGATGTGTTCATTACTCCTCCTACAGCTCGATATCCTGTGCGTTAAATACAGGACCGTCCGCGCATACTCTCTTGTTGTTTACATGTGAATGGTCATCGACATCCTTCGATTTGCAGACACATCCAAGACATGCTCCTATGCCGCACGCCATTCTCTCCTCCAGGGACAGATACGCCTCTATGTCATTATCAGAGGCGTAGGCCTTAAGTGCTCTGAGCATCGGTGTGGGACCGCAGGCATACAGTATATCTGCCTTAAGATTACATGCCCTGATAGCATCTATAACATTGCCCTTAGTTCCCGCGCTTCCGTCCTCAGTCGCGACAGTGACCACTCCGTAGCGCTCGAACTCCTCCTTGAGGAAGCAGTAATCTCTGTAACCTAAAACAATCTGAATGTCGTCCTTAGCCATTCCTCCCGCAAGGAGCTCCTTCGCGGTCTGAAGCATGGGGGGAATTCCTATGCCGCCGCCGATTACAAACGCTCTCTTATTCTTAAGAGAATAGCCGTTTCCGAGAGGTCCAACAAGGCGGATGCTATCGCCGCTTGCTAAGCGTGAGAATTCATCCGTGCCGTAGCCCACCACTCTGTAGACAAGCCTGACTGTGCCCGAATTCTTATCAATGTCGCACAGACTTATAGGTCTTGGCAGGAGGTGTGACGCGTCCTTACAGTACACGCTCACAAACTGTCCGGCCTTAGCCTCAGAGGCAATCTTCTGCGCTCTGATTACCAGATCATATATTCCGTCGCACAGGCTGTTCTGTGAGACAACTGTGCCGACTTCCTGAAATTTTGCCATAATAACTACCCAAAGCGCATGCCCTGTTGATTTCGCCCTGCGAAGAGCTGCGCATCCTATACATTTAATACTAGAAAATGCTTGCAATATCCTCGATCATATCGATGGTCGCCTGACGAGAAGCCTCATCATAGTGCTCAGCGCCAAAGCGCGCGTACTTCTCCTGCTTGTAGGCAGCGATGATGCCTCTTGAAGAGTTGACAATCGCTCCCAGACCGTCCTCATTGAAATATGGCTTGAGGTCTGCAGCCTTGCCGCCCTGTGCGCCGTATCCGGGCACGAGAATGTATGCCTTAGGCATAACCTTGCGTAAAACCTTGCCCATCTCAGGATATGTGGCACCTACAACCGCTCCTACGTAGCTGTAATCGTCGCCCATGCAGTCGCTGCCCCACTCGTTAACCTTCTCGCCAACCAGCTCATAGAGAGGTCTTCCGTCAACAAGTCTGTCCTGGAATTCTCCTGATGAAGGATTAGATGTCTTAACCAAAACAAAGATACCCTTCTTCTCCTTCTTGCACACGTCAACGAATGGCTTGATGCCGTCTGTTCCAAGGTAAGGGTTAACAGTTGCAAAATCCTCGTTAAATGCGCCAAATGTGTTTGCGCCAACAGTGACATTGCCAAGGTGTGCTGAAGCATATGCGGCAGATGTGGAGCCGATATCGCCTCTCTTCACGTCGCCGATAACAACCAGCCCCTTGCTCTTACAGTAATCCACAGTCTTCACAAATGCGATAAGTCCAGGAATGCCAAACTGCTCGTACATGGCAATCTGAGGCTTAACAGCCGGCACAAGATCATAGATCTGATCCACGATACCCTTATTGTACTGCCAAACTGCCTCGCCGGCACCCTCTAAGGTCTCGCCAAACTCTGCGTAGGCCTTCTTCAAAATGTGCTCCGGAATATATGAAAGCATGGGGTCCAGTCCTACAACGACCGGCGCCTTCTTAGCCTTAATCTGCTCCACTAATCTGTTAATCATGATAAAATCTCCTTAAAATATTACTATATTGTTCCCTTGGTTGAGAGAACTCCGCTGATTCTGTCGTCACATTGCGTCGCCATGTCAAGAGCCTTCGCGAAAGCCTTAAACATCGCCTCGATCTTGTGGTGATCATTCTCACCATACAAAACCTTAATGTGCAGGTTCATATTTGCCGCATAGCTGATGGCATAGAAGAACTCTCTCACCATCTGGGTGTCCATCTCGCCACATTTCTCGCCCTTAAATTCTGCGTCAAACACGAAATATGGTCTGCCGCACAAATCTATGGCACACATGACAAGAGTCTCATCCATGGGAAGAATGAAGTAACCGTATCTCTTGATGCCGGCCTTATCTCCCACAGCCTCAGCGATAGCTTTGCCAAGCACGATGCCGCAGTCCTCAATGCTGTGGTGACAGTCAACATTTAAATCACCCTTGCATGTAAGCTCTAAATCAAACAGACCGTGTCTCGTAAAACCATCCAGCATGTGATCAAAGAAGCCCACACCTGAATTAAGATTAGCCTTACCGCTGCCGTCAAGATTAAACTTAACGCTTATATCAGTCTCCTTCGTAGTTCTGTTAACCATAGCCTCTCTAGACATAATCATACCTCTCATTCCCAATATATAATCAAATGTAAAACTAAATCGTTACTACTTTACCATAAAAAAGCGCAAAAAGGAAGAGGGAAATATATATAGGCCAAAATGAACCAAATGATGGAGCACGGAGACCTCGAACCCTTCCCAGCACGGCTGTGCTTCTCCACCTAAAGTGACTCAGCGAGACGGGGCGAATATGTCAGGCTACTTTGTAGCCTGACAAACGCCGACCGAGGCGAGCCCCATGGTAGGAAGTCCTCGTTCCACTTCGGACTTCCTCTGAATCTACCGCGCCAGGCGTCGCGCGGACCGACTGTCAGGCTACTTTGTAGCCTGACAAGCGCCGAGACCTCGAACCCGTTTGAGCACGGCTGTGCTCAAACGAAAACAGGAAGATGCCCTTTCGGGTATCTTCCTGTTTTACTTCGAGCGCGAGACGGGACTCGAACCCGCGGCCTCGACCTTGGCAAGGTCGCGCTCCACCAACTGAGCCACTCGCGCATG
>JAILPS010000039.1 GCA_024699325.1 Lachnospiraceae bacterium
ATCCAGCACTTCTCGGTAAGCTGCTCTTCGGTCAGCGTGCAGTTGTCGTTAAGCGCCTTTCGAAACTTCTCCACGTTATCACGGCTTAGGCTCATGCCCGCAGCCATGGGGTGACCTCCGTACTTAAGAAGGAGCTCTGAAACAGCTGAGAGGGAGTCGCTCATATGATACCCCTCGATGCTTCTGGCACTTCCCTTTACGATGCCGCCCTCGCCGTCTGTTAAAACTATGCAGGGCTTATAATACTTCTCCCGAAGCTTACCTGCGACAATTCCTGCCAGGCTCTCGTGGCACTTCGGCAGATATACAACCAGCACTCTGTCGTTTTTAAGAGATGTGGTCTCAACCTCCAAAACCGCCTCCTCAAGCGCCTGTGCGGTCATGTCCTTGCGGCTCTCGTTGATGGAGTGCAGATCGATTGCCCTGGTCATGGCCTCCATCTCATCATCCTCTAAGAGGAGTCTGGCAGACTTCTCAGCTGTCTGGAGTCTTCCGCCCGCATTTAATGCAGGACCTATTACGAAGCCCAAATGATAGCTCTTAAGCTCTGAGACAGAGGTGGAGCTGGCAAGCGCCAACTGGATGATTCCCTGATAATGTGTTTTGTGGAGAGCCTTAAGACCGTGTCTTACTATCAATCTGTTCTCTCCCTGAAGCGGCATGACATCGCCAACTGTCGCCATGGCGGCAAACTCTATAAGTTCTAAATACTTATCCTTATCAAATCCTGCAAGCTCGTACATCGCCTGAATAAGCTTCCAGGCAACCACCGCGCCGCAGATGTCAGGCCAGGGGTATTTATCCCCCTCCTGATGAGGGTTGACCACAGCATTTGCCGGAGGGTTTCCCACGGGCGGAATGGAGTGATGGTCTGTGACAATCACCGTGAGCCCCTGCTCTAAGGCAAATCTGCAGGGCTCAGAGGCGGATATTCCGTTGTCGCAGGTTAGTATCGTGTCGATATCGCCCTCGTCCACGGCGTCCTTAACCATGTTTATGTTTAAGCCGTAGCCGTCGTGAATTCTGTGGGGAATTCTCCAGTCGACCACGCCGCCGAGAGCCGTAATGCCCTTATAGAGCACAGTGATGGAGCACACGCCGTCGATGTCGTAGTCTCCGATTATGCGTATCTTCCTGCCTTCGCGGATCTTCTCCATGAGAATGGCAGCCGCCTTATCGAGATCCTTCATAAGGTGCGGACTGTGAAGGCCTGTAAGCTCACCGCTTATGTACTCTCGCATCTCCTCCTCGCCGGTCAGACCTCTGTTTCGCATAATTCTGACGGTGTATGGACTGATGCCAAGCTTCTCGCCAAGCCCGTTAAAATCAGCTTTTTTAGCATATACTCGCCACTGCCTCTTTCTCATAATAACCCCTTAAATATAGCCAAATTCCTTCAGAACCGAGAGGGTGTACTCCGTGTCTGAGTATGGCATCTTGACTCCCATGGCCTCCTGATAGGTCTCGTGACCTAAGCCGATTATGGTTATCAGATCCCCTTCTTTCGCGTTCTCTATTGCATATCTTATGGCCTCCTTGCGGTCAGGGATGACAATGTATTGCCCGGTTCCCCTCATGAGGCCCACCTTAATGTCCTTAAATATCTGTTCAAATGTCTCCCACCTGTTGTGGCCGCTGGTCACGATGGATAGATCCGCAAACTTCGCGCTCGCCTCCCCCATGAGAGTTCTCCTGGAGATGGCGCGGTTTCCGTCTGCGCCAAACACGCACACCAGCCTTCTTGGCCTGTACTCCCTGAGCGCTATCAGAAGGTTCTTCGTGCTGTAGCCGTTGTGTGCAAAATCCACGCACACGCTGAGCTTCGGCCCGCGGTAGATCATGTCTATCCTGCCCTTGATGTGCAGATGTGTGAGGGCATATTTAACGGCCTCATCCTTAATTCCAAGCTTGTCAGCAACTATGAGCGCCGCCATGGCATTGCCCACATTGAACTCTCCCGGCAGGTTTATGTTGTAATCTCCCGTGAGCGCTCCCACGCATGAAAATGTGGTGCCGGGTTCCCTGTCCTCAAAAGTTTTGCCAATATTTACTGCCAGATAATCAGGCTCATAGCCGTGGCGGTTTCCGTCCTCCCCGTAGAAGAGCACAGGTGTTTTAACGCCCTCAAGCAGCTCTCTCACATGGGCGTCGTCGCAGTTTACAACTCCGACCCTGCTGTTTCTTATGAGAATGCTCTTACAGTAGAGGTAATCCTCAAAGCTTGCATGCTCGTTAGGTCCCACGTGGTCGCCCTCGGCAATATTTGTAAATATTCCATAGTCAAATGTGAAGCCGCTGACCCTGTGCTGCATAAGGCCCTGGGATGAGCACTCTATGACTGCATATTTGCAGCCCGCCTCAACCATCTTAGCCAGATACATCTGCAGCTCTTCGCTGTCAGGCGTGGTGTTGTTTAGTTCATGTATCTCATCACCTATGATGGCGCCGTTGGTTCCTATGGTTCCAACCCTGAAGCCTGCCGCGCTGATCATGTCCGAGAGCATGTGCGTCGTGGTGGTCTTGCCCTTAGAGCCCGTGATGCCAACAGTTATCAGCTTATCTGCCGGATGTCCATACCAGGCGGCCGCGATACACGCCTTCGCAAGCCTTGTGTCTTCAACTGCGATGACCATTGTATCGCCGGCCTGAGATATAGTCCCGCGGTTTTCAACAGCCCATTCACTACTCACGACAATCAGGGCCGCGCCTGCCTCAACTATCTGCTTAAAAACGCTGTGTGTGTCAAACCTCGCGCCCTTAATACAGATAAAAGCACAGCCGGCATTGACACGTCTGTTGTCCGTGGCAATGCCGGTTATAGTAGCTTCGCGGTTTCCGTTAATATATTCGTATTCTAATCTGTCTACGATTTCAAACGCTTTCACGCTATTCTTCCTCCATTGTTATGATCTCCTTAGAGTATGGGAGGTCTCTTATCCAGTCACACATGGTGTGCCACTCGTCAAGCTTGTGGTTTTTTCTGGCTCTGTAGATGTTGCCCGCTGTCTCATAGTTAAATGTGCAGGTTCTCATCTGGTTGTAGCTGCTTGGCAGAAGCTGGATTAGGTCATACCAGTACTTCTTGTCCTTCGTCTCCACAAACTTAAGTCTGACGCTCTCCAAATACTCCACAAACTTCTCCATGGCCTGATAGCTCTCAGGAGTCATGTGGTCCGTGGAAAAATCGCTCATCTCGAAGGGCTTGGAGTGAATCTTGTGCATGGTGGAGGTGGAATTGGCCACCGTCGCAACCTTATATGTGTCATACTCCTTCCACCAGTAGATGGGCGCTGTGATATCCACAGAGATGAATATCTGGCGCATGTATTTTCTGTGGTCTGAGCCGGCCCTTGCAAGTCTCATAGCCAGTCCCAGATCGTTAGGTCCTAATATATACTGTCCATTCTCGTCATAGTAGCTGTCAGTTCTGTCCCAGCTGTTCATGGGATTCCTGGCACCCCTCATGGCATTTTCAAGATTCATGACGCTCGTGCGCTCTAACTTAATCATATCGCAAACCTCTCTCCCAATTATTGCTTAAGCTTAAGGAACTGGTATTCCTTCTCCACCACACTGTCCACAGGGTACACGCTCATGTAGTCCTCCACAAGTCTTGTGTAGGCGCTGTGATACATTTCCATGCGCTCGTAGAGAACTATCTCGTTCCATATGAGCTGCTGCATGTTCTCTGCGTCAGGGAACTTATCTATGGTCTGATGTATCTGGCTCCATGCGAGATTATGCTCTCCGTTCTCAGAGATGCACATGGACAGATAGTTGTAAACCACGGGGTTCTCGTTGTTTCTGAGAGATGCATAGTAGGCATCTATTGCGTCCGTGAGATTATTCTCCTTCTCGTAACAAAACGCCAGATACATATATGCCTCAGCCGTTATGGCCTGATCCGTTCCCTCCACTGCAAATGTGAATTCCGTGGCGGCATTGACATAGTTGTTCATGATGTAGTAGATCTTGCCGCGGTTTAAATGTGCCTGTGCGGTGTCGCCTTCCACTATCAGAGCCTTATTGAGATATGTCATGCCCTGCTCATAGAGCCCCAGATTATAGAAGGAATTATAAATAGAAATAAAATTCTCAACGCTTTCATTCTCGGCGAGCGCCAGGTCGAACCATTTGAGCGCGTTGTTGCCATCCCCCATGAGGAGGTAGACATCGCCCTTCTTAAGCTTGTTGGCGTTGACGTCAACCCCCAGCTCAATAAGAGAATCGAGGACACCTATGGCCTCCTCATAATCCCCCGCCTTCGTAAGGGCATCCGCCTTGTATTTGAGAATGTCATACTCCAGTTCCCCGACATTCATCTCTATGGCGTCGATTGCCTTATTAAAATATGCGACTGAATCGTCGTAGAGTCCCTGGTTTAAGGTCATAATGCCCAAACCCCTGTATGCCAGCTCATCCTCATCGCCAATGCCTATCGCATGATCAAAACTATCCTTGGCTAAATCGTACTCCCCAGTAGCGATATAGTTCATGCCGAGATCAACGTAGTATATGCCCTTGGAATTATTCTCAGCGACCGCTGCCATAAGCTTGGCGGTAGCCTGATCATATTTACCCTCGCTGTAGAGCTTCATGCCCTCGTTGTGGTTGTCATCCGCACCAACGGAACAAGCGCACAGCGATGCGGCCACCACTGCAGCCGCAAACATACTAACAATTGTTCTTTTCATAATTATCTGTTTTTACCAAAGAAGAAAAGTGCTATACAACCCCTGCCTGTGTGTGCGCCTATTGTAGGTGAGATAGGGGCAATCATGTAGTTCTGAATTCCTGTTCTGTTCTTGATGGTCTCAGCTAACTCTCTGGCCTCACCTGCGCAGTCTGAATGTGATATGAAGAATGTGTCGTTCTTGATATCTCCGGTGTCCATTCTCTCAGCCATGAGATCTGCCAGAGTTGCAAGGCTCTTCTTGCGGCCTCTTACATTCTTAAATCCAACCAGCTTACCTGCCTCGTCTACTCTCATGACAGGCTTGATATTGGCAATGCTTGCCACAACTAGAGTTGCCTTAGAAACTCTGCCGCCTCTGTATAACGACTCAAGATTGTCTACTGTGAAGAAGTGGATGGTGCTCTGAACATGATCCTCTGCCCACTTGGCAAGCTCCTCCATCTCCATTCCCTTATTCTTAAGCTCAACACACTTGTAAACAAACAGACCCTGTCCAAGTGATGCGCACTTCGTGTCGATTACTGTGACTTTTCTGTCAGGGAACTCCTCCATAAGGTCGTTGGCTGCGATAAATGCGTTCTGACAGCTTGATGACAGTCCTGAAGAGAATGCCAGATGTAACACATCATAGCCCTGCTCGAGATACGGTCTGAGTTCATTCTTAAGGTCGTCAGGAACAACCGCGCTTGTCGTGGCGGTTTTGCCCTCCTCGAGAAGATCATAGAACTCCTCTGTTGAGAGTTTCTCCTCTCCGCCGTATACAACACCGTCTATATTGTAAAACAGTGGTGCGCATACAACTCCATTCTCCTTATAATATGACTCAGGAAGATCACTTGCAGAGTCAGTTGAAATAATGTACTTAGCCATCATACCCTCCAATTTGATTTAAAAAATAGTCGTAGATATTATATCAGAAAACAATAAAAATTCATAGCATAAATTCTCACAAAACCTCTGTTTCCTGACAAAGCGCGCACTAATGTGTGCCCGTGCTGCCAAATCCGCCCCTGTCGGCGCCTGTCAAATGCTCGCACTCCTCAAAATTAATGGTGGGCTGATGCTCAAAAATCCTGAACTGGCAGATGCGGTCGTTTACGTGGATCACTGTGTCTCTCATAGCGATGGCTGGAAACATCCACTGGTCGTTGTCACCGCAGTAGCTCTCGTCGATTATTCCGCAGTGATTTGCCTGAATTATGCCAAAATTCTTGTAGGTTGAACTTCTCGGAACAATATGTGCCTCGTACCCCTCAGGTAACTGCATGGCGATGCCAAGCTTGATAAGCTTAAACTGTCCGGCCTTAAGCTCTACCTCCTCGCTTGCGCGAAGATCAATCCAGTCACTCTTGCCGTCGATATATCTAAGTCTCTCTATATCGTCAGAAAAATATTTAATCTTGATGGTCTGCATTTTCCCTCCCTATTTAAAACAAGGGCAGTCCTAAAACTGCCCCTGAAAATACTTATATTACATGAAATACTTGACGCCGCTCTCGAAGATCTTAAGATCCTGCTCGCCGTAAATGTTGATTGCAACGTGGTCGCCGCGACGCTCTGAGTGAGCCATCTTGCCGAGAACTCTTCCGTCCTCAGAGGTGATACCCTCGATAGCCGCATATGAGCCGTTGACATTCCACTCCTCGTTCATCACGATATTGCCCTCAGGATCACAGTACTGTGTGGCAACCTGTCCGTTCTCGAAGAGCTTCTTGATCCACTCGGCATTGGCAACGAATCTTCCCTCGCCGTGTGATGCAGGGTTGGTGTATACACCGCCAAGCTGTGCGCCTGCAAGCCATGGGCTCTTGTTTGAAACAACCTTCGTGTAAACCATCTTGGAGATGTGACGGCCGATTGTGTTGTATGTAAGTGTCGGAGAATCTGTTCTCTGGTGTGTAACACGTCCGTAAGGAACCAGGCCAAGCTTGATAAGAGCCTGGAAACCGTTACAGATACCGAGAACCAGACCGTCTCTGTTGTAGAGAAGATCCTCGATGGCCTCCTTCATCTTCTCGTTTCTGAAGGCTGTGGCGAAGAATTTCGCGCTTCCCTCAGGCTCATCGCCGGCTGAGAAACCGCCAGGGAACATGATGATCTGAGCCTGTCTGATGGCCTTCTCAAACTCGTCAACTGACTCTCTGATATCGTCTGCTGAGAGGTTTCTAAGAACCCTGATGTTAGTGTTAGCGCCCGCTCTCTCAAACGCCTTCGCGCTGTCATACTCGCAGTTGGTGCCTGGGAATGCAGGGATGAATACTGTAGGCTTTGCAACCTTATTCTTGCATACATAGATGCTGTCAGCCTTATAGAGACCTGTCTCAACAACCTCCTGCTTGGCAAGAGAATCTGTAGGGAATACCTTCTCAAGAGGCTTCTCCCAAGCCTTGATAGCGCTGTCAATGTCGATGCTTACGTCGCCGTATGCGAGCACTGCCTCAGCTGTAACCTCGCCGACCTGGTGAGCATATACGCCCTCAGTAACCAGGCTGTCAAGCTTATCTTCGCAAACCTCAACGATGATATCGCCGTAGCTAACTGCAAACAGTTCTGATGGAGTTACGCACTTGTGGCAAACTCTCGCGCCAAGCTTGTTGCCAAAGCTCATCTTGGAAACTGCCTCAGCTATGCCGTTAGCGCCCAGAGCGTAAGCTGCAACAACTGAACCGTTTAAGATGGACTTGTGAACAGCGTCGTATGTCTTCATAACCTGCTCGTAAACAGGCTTGTCATATTCATCTCTCTCAATTCTGTAAACATATAATCTGTCGCCGGCCTTCTTAAACTCAGGAGACACGATGTCGTGTTCGTCAGCCACATCGACAGCAAATGATACAAGTGTCGGAGGAACGTGGATTTCGTTGAACGAACCGCTCATGGAATCCTTGCCGCCGATTGAAGGCAGTCCGAAACCAATCTGCGCATCATATGCTCCGAGCAGCGCGCTAAATGGTTCGCCCCAGCCGTATTTGTCAGAAGTCATTCTCTTGAAGTACTCCTGATATGTCATTCTGATCTTAGAGTAGTCACCACCGTTGGCAACAATCTTAGCGATAGAATCCACAATCGCATAAACTGCACCGTGGTATGGGCTCCAGCTCGAAAGATATGGATCATAGCCGTATGCCATCATGGTAACTGTGTCGCACTTGCCCTTGAGAACAGGAAGCTTGGCAACCATGGCCTGAGTCTCTGTAAGCTGATACTTACCGCCGTATGGCATGAATACGCTGCCGGCGCCGATGGAGCCGTCAAACATTTCCACAAGACCCTTCTGTGAGCAGACATTTAAATCGCCCAGCATGTTCTCCCATGTGCTCTTCACATCGTCAATGTTCTTCTGTGTGAAGTAGTTGTCCTTCTTGTCAGGAAGAGCCACTGCCACATCTGTCTCCTGATGAGCTCCGTTGGTGTCAAGGAATGCTCTTGAGAGGTTAACGATGGTTTTGCCTCTCCAGTTAAGCACAAGTCTTGGCTCCTTCGTAACCTCGGCAACGCAAGTAGCCTCGAGGTTCTCGCTTGCAGCATACTTAAGGAACTGGTCAACATCCTTAGGATCAACTACAACAGCCATTCTCTCCTGTGACTCTGAGATGGCAATCTCAGTTCCGTCAAGTCCGGCATACTTCTTAGGTACCAGGTCAAGATTTACTGTGAGACCTGCTGCCAGCTCGCCGATGGCAACTGAAACACCGCCGGCACCGAAGTCGTTACACTTCTTGATTATATGGCTGACCTCAGGACGTCTGAACAGTCTCTGAAGCTTTCTCTCTGTAGGCGCATTACCCTTCTGAACCTCAGCTCCACATGTTGTGAGTGAGCTTGAGTTGTGTGCCTTGGAAGAACCTGTAGCACCGCC
>JAILPS010000006.1 GCA_024699325.1 Lachnospiraceae bacterium
TTCCAGAAGTCTGAGTTTGTGTTGGAGCACGGTTTTATCGACAGCATTGTCCACCGCGCAGGTCAGAAGAAATATCTGGCGCAGCTGCTAAAACTTCACGACGGGAGGGCGGTTGTATGAGCAGTGCATACGAGACGGTGAAGCAGGCGCGAGACAGCGCCCGCCCCACAGGAATAGACTATATCAAAAACATTTTTAAGGGCTTTATGGAGATGCACGGAGACAGATGTTTTGGTGACGATCACGCCATAGTTGGCGGTATCGCAAGGCTTAACGACTGTCCCGTAACCGTAATCGCCATAGAAAAAGGCCACACGGCCAAGGAGCGCACCTACAGGAATTTTGGCGCGCCGCACCCGGAGGGCTACAGGAAGGCACTAAGGCTTATGAAGCAGGCTGAGAAGTTTGGAAGGCCTGTCATATGTTTTGTGGACACCTCGGGAGCATACTGCGGCATAGGCGCGGAGAAGAGAGGTCAGGGGCAGGCGATTGCCCAGAACCTGATGGAGATGTCCACTCTGTGTGTGCCCGTCATTACCATTTTAATCGGCGAGGGCGGAAGCGGAGGAGCGCTGGCGCTGGCAGTTGCCGACAGGGTGTGGATGCTTGAGAACTCTGTCTATTCAGTGATCAGCCCGGAGGGCTGCGCAAGCATTTTGTGGAAGGATGCATCCAAGGCGGATGTGGCCTCGGAGAGTCTCAAACTCACGGCATCCGATGCTAAGAGCCTGGGAGTTATCGAGAAGATTCTCTCGGAGGAGGGCATGGGAAGCAGGGAATACTATGACAGAATTCGCGCTCTTCTGGCGGATGAAATAAGTAATCTCATGGACAATGTGGACCTGACGCTCGGAAGATATGAGAGGTTTAGACGTCTGGGCAGCGAGACCATGAAGGAGTAGGTATGTGCATATACAAACAATTTTGTGATGAGCTTGTGGATGAAAACGGCAGGCTTAAGGATTTTACTCTTGAATACCCTGACAACTTCAACTTTGGTTACGATGTTGTCGATAAGATAGCACAGGATACGCCTGACAAGAGGGCGCTCGTGTGGTGCAATGTGGAGGGCGAGGAGCATATTTTCACATTTGCAGATATTAAAAAATACAGCAATAAAATGGCCAATGTTTTTAGAAATGCGGGAATAGGGGCGGGGGACCGCGTCATGCTGATACTTAAGCGCCACTATGAATATTGGTTCGCGGTTGTGGCGCTTCACAAACTGGGGGCGGTTGCAATCCCGGCCACACATATGCTGACGGTGAGCGATATGGTTTACCGCATAAAAATGTCAGGGATAAGGGCGGTGGTATGCACTTCACAGGATGAGGTGCCCCAAAAACTGTCAGAAGCTCTTAAGGATACAGGCTCCGATGCCATTCGTTTCTGTGTGCAGAGCGACTGCGACGGTTTTGTAAACCTTACGGATGCCATTACAGATGCCTCTGAGGAATTCGACAGGGTGGATACCCGCGCGAGCGACCCGATGATCATGTATTTCACATCGGGGACCACGGGCTATCCGAAGGGGGTTATCCACGATTTCACATACCCCCTGGCACATATTGTGACGGCAAAATACTGGCACAGGGCTGTGGACGGGGGCCTGCATTTCACGGTGGCTGAGACGGGCTGGGCTAAGGCGTCCTGGGGCAAAATCTATGGACAGTGGCTGGTTGGAAGCGCTGTTATGGTTTACGATTTTGACAATTTTGAGCCCAAGCAGCTCACCTCGGTGATAAACCACTATGGAGTAACCTCCTTCTGTGCGCCGCCGACGGTTTACCGCTATCTGGTGCGAAAGGGTATCCCCGACATGCCAAGCCTTAAAGCCGCGACAACTGCCGGGGAAATGCTTGCCCCGGAGGTTTTTAAGCGCTTCACGCAGAGGACCGGACTTCCGCTTTTAGAGGGCTACGGCCAGACTGAGACCACCCTTCTCATGGCTAATTTTGACGAGAAGGACGCTGTGGCGGGCTCCATGGGAACGCCGTCGCCGTTTTATAATATTGAACTTAGGGACAGAGAAGGCAATGCTGTCAAGCCCGGGGAGATCGGAGAGGTCGTAATAATTCCCGACCACGACAGGCATAAGACGGGAGTGTTTTCGTCATACCTTAACAATCCTGAGCAGTACGAGAAGGTTTGGCGGGACGGCGTTTACCACACCGGGGATGCCGCATATATGGACGAAAACGGCCGCTACTGGTTCAACGGAAGATTTGACGATATCATCAAGACGGGCGGTTTCCGCGTGGGTCCCTACGAGGTTGAAAATGTGCTTATGGAACACCCTGCTGTGCTTGAGTGCAGCGTTATAGGAGTGCCGGACGCGCTTAGAGGTCAGGCAATCAAGGCCGTGATCATTCTGGCCTCAGGCTATAAGCCCTGCACAGAGCTGGAGCTTGAGATTAAGAATTTCTGCAACCAGAAGCTTGCGGAATACAAGTGGATACGACTGATAGAGTTTGTAGGCGAGATGCCCAAGACCATCAGCGGCAAGGTCCGCAAGACAGAGCTTAGAAGTCATGCCTAGCGTCTGAAGGATTATAAAAAAAGATTTATAAAAATAGGAGATTTGCCACATTTTATGCTATAATACATTTTCGTGCAGTATTATGTATGGCAGAATTGGCAAAGGAGACCAGCTATGAACGATATGCTAAAAAACATGGACGAGGTGTTAAACCGCCAGATATGCGGATTCCATCAGTATGTTCTTGAAGAGCCCGTCCATATTAGCTATGTCAGCGAGAATTTATGTGAATTACTGGGCGTTCATAAGGAGGAACTCTCGGACAGCCTTCGGGATGTCTACGAGGAGTTTGTTCATCCTGCCGACCGCAGCGGATACAGGGAGGTTTTGAAAAAACTCTCAGACGCTGAACAGAATTTGACGGCTGAATACCGCATCGTGAGAGAGGATGGTCAGGTGCTATACATAAGGGATGCCCTGACGTCCAAGAAAACCAGGGAGGGCGTGATGGTGGCGACCAGCGTGCTCACTGACATCACGGACATCAAAAACATAAACAGCGATATGCAGTTTTTTAACGACTCCATACCCTGCGGCTTCCTTCGCTACACATGCGAAAAACAGCCGAGAGTCACATATATGAACGCCAGAATGGCGAAGCTCATGCGTTTTCCGGAGGCTCGCGACGGCGAGATAGATTATCAGGAAATGTATAAGAGCAATGTTTTTCTTATGATTCCCATGGAGGAGCGCAGAAGATTTTCCAAATATTTAAACCGCGTCTACTCTGCGGACACGCCTGTAGCGGGGGATATGACACTGCTCAGGTGCGACGGAACCCGCGCCCATGTGTTTGGCTGGGTTGCCAAAATCGTGGGGGAGAACGGCGAGGAGGAGTTTCAGAGCGTCTGCATGGACGTGACGGAGCGCTATCAAACGCGAAAATCTGCCCAGACCAAGAGATATATCAAGGCTTTGGCGGATGTCTACGACAAGGTTTTTGAATTTAACCTGGACGCCAACACGGTCAAATGTCTGCACTGCGCCGACGACTCGTATTTCAAGAGCTTCGAGAACCTGGGAATGCAGATTGGTGACGCGCTAGAATCCTGGCTTGTGGCTCAGACCGAGCCCGAAAATCAGGCACAGATCAGGAAATTCTTCATGGATTTCTGTCAGAAGAGACTCTACGACGGTTCAGGAAAACCGCCGCAGATCACATACAGGGCCAAGTCCCACGACGGGACAGTGAAGCAATACCGCGGCATGTTTATAAGGGTAGACGATGCAGTCAGCTTCTACTGCTGCAGGGAGCTCAAAAACACTGAGGATGCCAGACTTCTGAAGGAGGAGAACAACCTTCTGAAGGAGAAGATGCGCGACATTATCGTGCAGTTTTCGGACGGCTTGGCGGCCTTCGAGGTCAATCCTGACGGAGGTGTCAAGCCGCTATATGCCAGCGAAAACATCTGTGAGTTCTTCGGCTATTCGAAGGAGGAGTGGCTGCCGCTTACGCAGTGCTACACCCCCATAGATAAGTTTGTCGCTTACAGCGAGGCCTCATATGACGATTTTGCCCAGCTTCTCGCAAAGGGCGAGGCGGAGTTTTCATATTTTGACTATAAGACTGAGACAGAGCACACGATTAAAGCCATCTGCTCCACGAAGGAACAGTCCCAGGGCTCCCCTAGATATGTCATGCTTTATAAGGTCGACAAGGGGGAGAAGGAGACGAAAAAGTCCCTCCCTGAGAAGCGCATCGTGTCCATCAGAACATTTGGATATTTCGATGTGTTTGTTGGCGACAGCCCCATAGCATTTAGAAACAAGAAGTCGAAGGAGCTGTTTGCGCTCCTGGTGGACCGCAAGGGCGGATTTGTCTCAAGCGAGGAGGCCATAGGATTCTTGTGGGAGGATGAGCCGGTGAGCGCCCTGACACTCTCAAGATACCGCAAGGTGGCGCTAAGACTTAAGAGCACCCTCGAGGAGTACGGCATAGCAGGAATCGTGGAATCCGTCGACGGAAAACGTCGCATAGTTATGGACAAGGTGGACTGTGACCTGTATAATTATCTCTCAGGGAAAAGTGAATATGCGCAGCTCTTCAAGGGAAGCTACCTCACAAACTACAGCTGGGGCGAGATGACGCTTGGCGAGCTAATCGGCAATCAGGAGTGAATATGAGCAAATACACACACAGAGTGAACTACTACGAGACAGACAAGATGGGCATCACACACCACTCAAACTACATCCGCTTCATGGAGGAGGCTAGAATGAACTATCTCACAGAGATAGGCTATCCCATGACGAGGCTTGAGAGCGAGGGAGTTATGTCCCCCGTGGTTTCCATAAACTGCGACTACAAGACGCCAACCACCTACAGCGACGACATAGAGATCGAAGTAAATGTCTTGAAATATTCCGGCGTGAGACTCACACTGTCCTACGAGATGAAGAATAAGAATACAGGCGCGCTGGTGGCAAACGCCACAAGCGTCCACTGTTTTATAAACGACGCGGGCAAACCCGTGGCGCTTAAAAATATGTGCCCCGAGCTTGACGATATGTTGAAAAAGTTGGGAGGACAGTGATATGAAATACCGCAATCTTGGCAAATCAGGACTTAAGGTTAGCGAGATCGCTCTCGGAAGCTGGATGACAGACCTTCGGGGCAGCGAAATGGTTGACGTGGCCCGCGACACCGTGCGCACGGCCTACGAAAACGGCGTGAATTTCTTCGACTGCGCGGACGCCTACAGCGGCGGCGAGGCGGAGAAGTTTTTGGGAGAGGTGCTTAGGGACTACCCCAGAAGCTCATACGTGGTTTCCTCTAAGGTGTTCTTCCCAACAGGACCTTGTGCCAACGAGTGGGGGCTGTCGCGCAAGCATATTTTTGATAATATCGACCGCTCGCTTAAGAACATGGGCATGGACTACATAGACGTGTACTACTGTCACCGCTTCGACCCCACAACTCCCATGGAGGAGACCCTTCGCGCCCTCTCAGACTTGGTGGCGCAGGGCAAGATTCTCTACTACGGTGTCAGCGAGGAGTGGAGTGCGGCCAGACTCGAGGAGGCGCAGCGCATCATAGGCGAGTATCATTTGTATCCCATGACCACTCTTCAGCCGCAGTACAACATGATGGACCGCTATATAGAGCACGAAATCATGGGTGTTTGTGAGAAATACGGCATAGGCATCACGCCGTTCTCGCCCCTTGCACAGGGACTTCTCACAGGCAAATACAAGAAGGGCGAGCCCCTTCCTGAGGGCTCAAGAGCCACACACCAGGCGGACAGGCAGATCAACGCTCTCCTCACAGATGAGAACCTGGATAAGGTCGAAAAGCTTAGCCAGATCGCGGCTCAGCTTAACGTCAGCATGCCTGTTTTAGCCCTTGCCTGGATACTCAGGAAGGATATCATAAGCAGTGTCATCACAGGCGCCAGCCGCCCAGCACAGCTACAGAAGAACCTCTTAGCCTCAGGGCTTAAGCTCTCAGATGACGTTTTAAGCCAGATTGATGACATATTAGGATTTAAGAGATTTGAGAGACATGTAGGATGATTTAGCATATTTACAGACCCGGGACCTAGTTTTCCGGGTCTTTTTTTGCGCAAATAATTGAAAGTGAAAATATTTTATGTTAGTATAAAAATTTAGTGAAACATGTGTATATGTTGGAGGGATAATGGCTAACTGGATTATTATTGTGGATGATGATGTGACCAACTTAAAGATGGCTGGTCATATTTTGAGTAAGAATCAGATGAGGGCTACGGCTATGAAGTCGGGGCGGTTGCTTATCGATTATCTGGAGAAGAACGAATTCCCGGATCTGATACTCTTAGATATAAACATGCCGGAGATGGATGGCTTTGAGACTCTAAGACAGCTTAGAGCGCTCGAGAAGAGAATGGGAAGGGACGAGGTTCCGGTCATATTCTTGACGGCTGACGAGGGACAAAACACAGAGACCCTGGGTTTTGAGGCTGGTGTCAGCGACTACATCAGGAAGCCCTTCGTGCCGGATGTGCTCCTCAGGAGAATTAACAATATTTTGTCCAAGCAGGAGCAGATGCACTCCCTTAAGACCGAGGCCAGCACGGATAAGCTCACAGGTTTTTTAAACAAGGGCGCGTCGGCGGTGGAGTACGCGAAGCTCTGCGAGAATTCACAGGGAAGTCTTCTCATGATAGACCTGGATTCGTTTAAGCTGGTCAATGACCTCTACGGCCACGAGAAGGGCGACAGAATTCTGGAAAATTTTGCACAGATTCTTCAGAACAATCTTCCCTCAGGAAGCGTGATTGCGAGAAACGGCGGAGACGAATTCATGGCGTTTTGTCGCGACTACGACGACAGGGAGGGCATGAAGCATATTACGGCGACCATCAACGAGCAGATACAGTCGGGGGCCAGAAGAATTCTTGGGCCTGACATGGAGATACCCCTTGGCGCCTCCATAGGAGTTGTGAGGGTTCCCTCTGACGGCAGGATTTTTGACGAGCTCTCTATAAATGCTGACCGGGCACTCTACCAGGTTAAGCAGCACGGAAAACACGGCGTTGCGTACCACGGGGAGTACGGCTTTGACGAGGAGGGCGAGGTGAGCCTTCGCGAGCTATCAGTTCTTCTCGAGGAGAGAAATATTCCAAATGCATCCCTGCAGCTTGACCGCGATGCATTTATATATGTTTACAGATATCTTATGCGATATATCAACAGAAACCACCAGAGGGCGTGTAAGCTGTTGTTTACGCTTAAGGCCAGGCCTGAAACGGGCGAGGAGGAGTTTGCAACTCTCTTAAACGCCTTCGGCGACAACATAAGGGATCACCTTAGAAAATCAGACGTATTCACGAGAGTCAGGAAGAATGCCTATCTTGTGATGCTCATGGACGTGGATGAGGCAGGGCTAAATGTTGTTTTATCACACATACTTGACGCCTGGGATGCACAAAACAGTGGAAAAATCTCGGTTGAGACCGAGAGTGAGATGATTGGGGCACGATGAAGAAGACTAAATATATTCCAGTGATTGTGATTGCGCTGCTGCTTGTGGTCACGATTGTCGCCGACGCCGTGATGGTTTTTAAGGTGACGAGCAGCCAGACTCTCGAAAAGGGCAAGTACCAGTTAGAGAGCATAAGCGGACAGTTGGAGATCACCATCAACGAGGCGAAGAATTTTACCATGCAGTTAGCTCTTGCGGCGCAGAGCAAGTTAGATGACAAGGAAGAGCTGGAGAAGTTCATATTTAACCACAGGGCGCACCTGGCGGACTATGGAAACGGCGCATATAACGTCTACATAGCCGGACCCGGCTGGGACATAATCCCTGACCTTGTCAAGACTGATGACTATGTGACCACGGAGCGAGGCTGGTACACGGGCGCAATCAAAAACGATGGCGTGGCTTATGTGACACCGCCATATGTGGATGCGGCCACCGGCAATATCTGTTACACGGTTGCCATCATGCTTCCTGACGGGGAGACGGTTTTTGGCGTTGACTACACCATGGAAAACATTCAGGCTCACGTGACCAAGATGAGCGAGACTGACATGCACAACACCATAATAGTCACGCTTGACGGTATTATCGCGGGCGCATACGATGAGAACCTTATCGGCGAGGAGCTCAAATACGCGCTGCCGGAGTATTCGGCGGTTTTCAATCTCGCCAAAAACGCCGACGAATTCGTCACATACAGGCTTAAGTCCGGAAGAAGCTATGAGAATCTGTTTGCGGCGGGCTCAAGCACGGGCTGGTATCTGATAGTCAGCATTAACGACTGGGAACTTTACAGAGAAGCATATATTCAGCTTATTCTGACCACTCTGCTAATGATATGTCTCATGATAATCACCATCATGCTCTATGTCATGACGGCGAAGAGCAAGAGGAAGGCTGAGGAGGCGCTTAAGAACAGGAATGAGCTCCTCACAAGAGTTCTAAGCGATATCGACGCGCCAATCAGGAAGATTATAAGCGATTCGGACCCTAAGAATATCACGGAGACGGAATCTGCCGACGAGAAGTTAGCTCAGATTCATGTCTCAGGGCAGGAGCTCTCACACGCCATCAGGCAGATCATATCCTACTCCAAGATTGTGGAGACGGAGGAGAAGGCCGGACATGTCATGAGGGAGTCGGACGAGAAGACCCTTCAGACCAACAAGAGATTTAGAAATATTATTCTGGCGCTTTTACTTCTCATCATGACGGTGGGAGTATTTACCACGGCAATGTTTGGCATAAGGCTTGCAAACTCCACCATGAAGAGCGAGGTGAACAGCTACGAGGCTCATCTGTCAGAGTGGATTTACAAGCAGAAGAGCATTCTTGACACATTTGTGGGAATAATAGCCTCAAACTCAGAGATGCTTGACGACTACGAGGGGTGTATAAGCTTCCTCGACGGAATTGCTCAGAAGTACCCTGAGATTAGCGTTGTGTACATGACAAACCCCAAGCTTGAGCACACCGTTTACATGAATAACGGCTGGGAGCCCGACGAAAACTGGAAGGTTGAGGAGAGACAGTGGTACATAGATACGCTCAACTCCAAAACGGGCTGGAGCGTGTCAGCGCCCTACTACGATGAGCAGACGGGCATCTACTGCGTGACCATCTCGGAGAGGGTTTACGACGACGAGACAGGGGAGTTTATCGGAAACTTCGGTATCGATTTCTACATGGATAAGCTCATAAGAATTCTCTCAGACAGCTACAGTGAGGAGGGCTACGCGTTCCTCGCAGACGGCAAGGGAGATATCATAAACCACCCCTACGGCATGTATCAGATGTCTGTAAATGATGCGACTAATGTGTCAGAGCTCAGATACGGCGAGCTCCTCGCAGACGGCAAGAGCACCATGATTATTAAGGACTACGACGGCGTTTCAAGAGTCGTAATCGCCAAGCGAAGCGATATCTCAGGCTTCACGGTCTATAAGGCCAACGGAGTCTGGAATGTATATGGCAACAGCTTCCTCCTAGGACTATTGTATGCGGTGGTAATCATCACAAGCGTTGTGATTGTTTATGTTCTGCTGACCAGACTTATCAGATGGCAGGACAGCGTCAACAGGAGAATGAAGGAGGCGGCCGACGAGGCCACTGCGGCCGGACAGGCCAAGAGCCAGTTCTTAGCCCAGATGTCCCATGAGATCAGAACCCCTATCAATGCGGTTCTTGGCATGAACGAGATGATTCTCTATGAGGCTGAAGACAATAACATTTTGGACTACTCTAAGAATATTCAGACTGCGGGCAAGACACTTCTGACCCTTGTAAACAGCATTCTCGATTTCTCCAAGATAGAGGATGGCAAGATGAAGATTGTGCCTGTAAGATATGACACAGTCTCCTTCCTCAATAACCTCACAAACTCTGTATCCCAGAGGGCGAAGGATAAGGGGTTGGAGTTTAAGCTAGAGGCCGACAAAAACCTTCCGTCCATGTTGATAGGCGACGATGTGAGGCTTAGCCAGGTGGTTATGAACCTCCTAACTAACGCCGTCAAATACACGGAGAAGGGCAGCGTAATTCTTAAGGTTATGGTTAAGGAGATTGACGGCGGCGAGGCAGTTTTATTCTTCTCTGTCAAGGACACAGGTATAGGTATCAGGGAGGAGGATAGGGATAAGCTCTTCGAATCCTTCTCAAGACTCGACGAGACCAGAAACCGAAACATCGAGGGAACAGGTCTTGGAATGGCCATAGTCACGAAGCTCTTAGGGCTTATGGACAGCTCTTTACAGGTTGAGAGCACCTACGGCGAGGGCTCAGAATTCTCCTTCGAGATCATTCAGGGAGTGGCAGACGACAAACCTGTGGGCGAAAACCTCGAGAGGCGTGTACAGCCTGAAAACAGGAAGAAGCAGAATAAGAATTTTGCCGGCGCGAGCATTTTGGTGACCGACGACAACGAGATGAACAGGAAGGTTGCAGCTAACCTTCTAAAACTTCTAGGTGTTAAGGCGGATCTGGCATCCTCAGGAGAGGAGACGCTTGAGCTTCTCAAAAAGAAACATTTTGACATAATTTTGCTGGACCACATGATGCCTAAGATGGACGGTATCGAGACTCTCAAAAACATAAGGGAGTTAGGTATCGCAGGCGATAAATGTGTGATAATTGCCCTGACAGCCAACGCGGTTGTGGGCGCCAAGGAATTCTACTTAGACGCGGGATTTGACGACTATCTGTCCAAGCCAATCGAGCTTGACAGGCTGGCAGATAAGCTTGAGCAGTACTATAAGCCTGAGGAGAAGCCTGCAGACGACGAGATACTGGAGTTTGGCGCAGATGACGAGGTGTTAGAGTTTGGCCCTGACGAGGATGTCTTAGAGTTTGGCCCCGGGGAAGAGGCCACAGAAGAAGGCACAGGCACGGACTTCATAGATAAGCTTAAGGCTTCAGGAATAGACACGGATGCGGGCATGAAATTCTGCTCTGAGGACGCAGAGTTTTACAGAAGTATCTTAGAGGATTTTGCGAAGACTGACAGCTTCGAGCAGATGAGGGCATCCCTTGACGCTGGCGACATCGACAAATATCGCATACAGGTTCACGCTTTCAAGAGCAATTCCAAAACCATAGGAGCTATGGAGCTGTTTGAGCTGGCGAAGTCTCTCGAGATGGCAGCTAAGGAGGGCGATAAGACATTTATCGACGAAAACCATCCAAAGCTTATCAGCATGTACGATGAAGTACAGAAGCTTCTGAAACATATTTAAACAAACAAAAACCTCTTCACATGTGCGGTGTGAAGAGGTTTTCGTGTTTAAGGAGGCAATGTGCATCAAATGTGCGGTTTAATGCACTAATTGCTTGTGTTGTGAACTCTGATTACCGTCACGCTGTACTTGGGAAGTGTGTAGGTGAAGTTGTCAGAGATATCTGTAATCTCGAAGGTCTCGAGAGTTACAGCTTCAGGCATTGCAAGAATGTTGTCGTCCGTCAGAGCCTGTCCTGCAACCTGATAAACTGTCGCAGTGTCTGAGATGGAGGTCGCATTTGCAATGTTTATGGCTACGTCGTGGGCTTGGCCTGTAACGTTAACCATCTTGATGATGATGTCGCCTGTCTCATCCGTGCTAACCACATGGTAGCATTCGTATTTGGTGTTCTTGGCGACGTCATAGTCGATATATAGGCGGTCGTCGATGTAGCATTTGACATTGTCATATGATACGACGATCTTGAGCTTGTAATCCACGCCGGTCTCGAGCTCACAGTTTTTGACTGTGCCCGCAACCTGATCGGACTTCGTTCCGCCTGAAACCTGCTGCAGGCATGAGACTGTGTTGCCCCAGCCGCCTATGTTCCAGAAGTAGTTGTTGTCCTTATCCTGCACTGCAAACGGAATGAGGAAGCCCTCCTGTCCGCCTGTTTTTCTGGCTGTCATGGTGAGCGTGTAGTTACTCCAGGTGCTGTCGCCAAAATAAGCCGCGGTTCCTGTTGTGGAGTATTTGCCGGTGTTGGTGGTCTTAGAAGACTGAACCAGCCAACCGTCTGTGATGCTCCATAAACCGTCTGAAACCTTCGTCCACTCAGTGGAGAGCGCGCTCTCATCTGTCAGGTTGGCAGCTGCAAGCACCTCGCCGGTCTCGTTATCCGTAACTGTTATGTCAGAAAACTGTGCCGATGTGGACCATGTTCCAACTCCCACAGCGCCTGTAAGCCCTGTAAATGGTATCTCTGCCCCGTCCATCTGTGAGGAGAGGAGAGTGGTGCCCGCATTTATGGCAAATATCTGCTGAACATAATAGTTTATGGACGCAGTGGATGTGTTGTTGTTAAACCATATTAGGTCCGGAGCCCAGTGAACCACTGTGGTGTTTCCAAACAGCGGGGCGTATGCCGCCATGACGACGATGTCGCCGTTTCTCTCAAGACCTGTCATGTATGAGGCCTCCGCAAGCGCTGCATTTAAAGTGTTTGACTGGGCAGCGTACTCGCCAAGGAATACGTTCAGACCGCCCGCGTAGGTGTAGTCTAATACGTTCTCGGCGCTTCTTGCGTAGTTGGTCTCGTCGTAGTAGTCGTTATGTGTGAGGAACCACTCTGGAGTGTTGTAGTAGTGGTGGTCGATGGCGCCCGCGTAGTCCGCTGCAGTCTTGTCAGGGTTATCGCCAAGCCAGTCGGTCATTCTCTCGTAGGCCGCCCTGTACATGGCCGCGCCGCTGTCGCCGTCGTCGGTTCCCGCCGTAAACATAAGCTCGATATCGCCGTACATCTCAGGGTTTTCCTCCCTGGCCTTCTCGAAGGCCTCCACAAAAGCCTCGTAGTGGTCAAAAAACTTCTCGCCCCACTGCTCGTTGCCTATGCCGATGTATTTGAGCTCGAAGGGCTCCTCGTGGCCCATGGCAATTCTTGCCTGGCCCCAGACGGTTGTCTCATCGCCCCTGCAAAACTCCACAAGATCTAAGGCGTCGTCAATGTAGCGCTCGAATTCTTCCGTTCCCACGTCAGGGCCCAGGCCGTGACCCTGCGCCATACACTCGAGCCCGCAGTTTATTACGGGCACGCCGATGGCGCCGATGTCCTCGGCTAGGAGAAAATATTCGAAGAAGCCTAATCCGTACGTCATGTACGACGGATTTTGGTCGTTAGATGTGTTTTCGTTGGTCCAGATGTTCTGTCCCTGTTTTCTCGCAGCCACATCTCCGTATGTGTTGTTAAACAGGAGAGGGTCGCGGTTTTCGTCAACTCCTATGGAGTCCTTCCAGTCGTAGGCATTTGCAAGGGTTACTCCCTCCACAACGCATCCGCCGGGGAAGCGAAGAAATGCGGGCTCAAGAGCCGCAAGCTTCTCTGCCAAGTCCCTTCGAAGACCACCTGCTCTGCCGTTAAATGTGTCGACAGGGAAGAGTGACACCATGTCGATGGCAACGCTTCCGTCGTCTATGCAGACATTTAATGAAACTCCTGAGGAAGCCGTCACATCGGATGTGATGGTGAGCTCATATTTATTCCAGGTGTCTGACACCGCTGTTATGACAGCCTCACCTGCGGTTTTGCCGCTTGCGCTAAGCGTGGCATATATGGGGCCTGTGTACCCTTCAAGACCTCTCGCATAGATGCTGAAGGTGTAGGATGCACCGCTTGTAATGCTTAATCCGTCCAAAAATCCTCTGTTTGCGATACCGGCAACACTTCCCGAGGTGTTTGTCAGCACCGCGTAGTTTGGATTATTCATGTTAAGGCAACCCTCTGCGTCGTCTGTGACCGCCTTAAAATCTATGCTTCCCACCTTACTCCAGGCGTGAAGCTCATCGCCCGCTGCCAGACTTCCAAACTCGAAGGAGCGGTTCTGCACCATCTCGGCGTAGAGTCCGCCGTCGGCTGCGAAGTTGATATCCTCGATGAAGATGCCGTAGAGCATATCGCTGATATCGTGAACCTTATCTGCTGCGTCAATGTTTATCGTGTAATTCTTAGGCTCTGAAACCTCAGTCTGTGAGGATGTGTCAGATGCCGTGGTCTCTGCTATAGTAGTTGTCTCTTCTGCTAAGGTAGAGTTATCGCTTGTAGAAGTGGTAGTGGTTTCTGTCTTCTCATCGCTTGGTGCACCAGGCGCACAGGCACCAGCCACGAGCATTGTGGCTGCGGTCAGAGAACAGAGCACTCTCTTAGAATATTCAGTTTTCATAGTCTCTCCCTAAACACATTTTGATTTTTCGTGCAAAACTTGTAATCAGAATAACGCAACATTCATTATATATCTATGATGATTAGTGCAAAGAATTTGATTTATTCTGCTATTGAAATGATTGATCACACGGTGTATAATTAACTGTAACAATGAGGAAAGGGGAATGCTATGATCAAGATACATGCGGTGGCTTATCAGTATGTCAATCTGGGCGGAATAGACGTCGTGAGGCCTCAGGGAAGCGGCGACTATCTGCTTGTTTTTCTGCGCTGTAACGCCGAGGTTATGATGGACGGCAGTTACACCCCCGTGGAGGAGGGCAACTTCATCCTCTATAAGAAGGGGCAGCCACAGATATACAGAAAACTGGACGGTCACTACATCAACGACTGGATGCATTTCAATGTTGACCCCTACGACGACTATTTTGAGAAGCTTGGTTTGCCCTGCGGTGTTCCGTTTAAGATCAACGACAGCCGGGAGATAACCAACATCATCTCTGACCTTATGACGGAGTTTTTCAGGGTCGGCGGGTCCCACGAGAGGATACTAGACCAGATGGCTGACACTATGTTTATGAAGCTTTCAGACATTTACCAGTTTGAGAAGCAGAACAGCCCCGAGCTTACGGACTACTTCTACAGGCTCTCAAGCCTTAGAAAAAGCATCTTAGACTTCTCCTACAGGCCCCAATCGGCGGCCGATGTGGCAGAAGAGCTTCACATAAGCGTCTCCTATCTCCAGCATTTGTACCGCGATTTTTTCAACACCACGCTAAATGCTGACATGATAAAGGGAAGAGTTGACCACGCCGCCAGACTTCTGACCTCCGGAATGTACACTGTGAGCCAGGTGGCGGTGATGTGCGGATACGACAATATCGAGCACTTCTCCAGACAGTTTAAGAAGCTTAAGAATGTCGCTCCGTCCAGGTGGAGAGGCTAGTTTTTACTTGACATGAGGGGTCAAATAGTGGATAATCGTAATACTACTCTTTAGACGGGCAGCACAGATTTCATAATAGATTTTGTTTTGAATTTATTGAAAAGAGGTGTTAACGTGGGGGACGACAGACTTAAGAAGGGCACTTTGATAAGCGCCATAGGTTTAGGGTGCAATATTTTGCTGGCGGTTCTTAAAATCATCATCGGAATGGTTTCAGGAATGATTTCAATCACCGCCGACGCACTTAACAACTTTTCGGATTCCGTATCTTCAATCGTGAGTCTTATAGGATTTAAGATATCTTCCAAACCGGCGGATGACGAGCATCCCTTCGGACATGCGAGATACGAATATATCTCAGGTCTGGTTGTGGCATTCCTTGTTATGATGGTGGGCGTGGAGCTTATCCAGAGCAGTATCGAGAAGATCATACATCCGACTGAGATTGACTATTCCATCTGGATGTATCTGGTGCTCATCCTGTCCATAACGGTCAAGACCTTCATGATGATTATGTACACCGTCATGGGCAGGCGCATCAAATCAACCGTCATGGTTGCGGCATCCAAGGACAGCCTGTTCGACGTCATAACCACAACCACGGTGCTTATCGGAACATTTGTGAGCATGACCTGGCATGTGGAGCTGGACGGTATCATGGGACTTATGGTTGCCCTCTTCATCGTCTACAGCGGCGTGGGACTTGTGATGGACACACTCAACCCTCTCATCGGCGTTACGCCTGAGGCGGAGATGGTGGATGAGCTGGAGAAGAAGATACTTGGCTACGAGGACGTTTTGGGAGCGCATGATTTGATGGTTCACGACTACGGCCCAAACCACTGCTTTGCAAGCATACATGTGGAGATTGCGGCGGACAAAACCATGCTTGAGTGCCACGACATAGTGGACGTGATCGAGAGGGATGTGGAGCAGGAGTTTGGCATAAACTTAGTCATCCACGCGGATCCCGTGGTCATGGACGGAAGCGAGGTCGCAGTTTTAAGAGAATTCATCATAAGCCAGAGTAAGGAGATTGACGAGGGGCTTAAGATTCACGAGGTCAGGGTTATCTCCGGCAAGGTAAAGAAGCTGTTCTTCGACTGCAGAATTCCGCAGAGCGCCCGGATGGGCGAGCACGAGGTCTGCGAGGAGCTTAAGAAGCGTATCACAGCGAAGTATCCCGACTACGAGATACACATCCGCATAGACCACAGCCTGGTGGCTCTAAACAAACCAGAGGAAAACTAAAACATTTTTTTATGAGACGCACAAAAAAGTGCGTCTTATTTTTTAATTAGTATGGTAATTTCTCTCAATATGTAGTATGATGTCCTTGAAATGTGTGTTTTTGACAACTAAATGTTGTAAATAACCCGTGATGAACGAATATTACAGAGGGGGATTAAGATGGATAAGGTATTAATTGCGCTGTTGATTGTGGTTGTGATAGTTCTGGTGTCGCTCGTGGTTGCCATGCTTTTGCTCGCGAGATACACAGTGCACGGAAAACGTCAGTCTCTCGAGGAGGCGAAGAAGTGGCAGTCAGAGCACTATGACATCAGCTGGTATGATGAGCTGGATAAATACGAATACATCGTCAGGACGGAGGACAAATACAAGCTCCACGTGCAGATTGTGAGGAACCCCAACAAGACTGACAAGTATGTAATCCTCTCACACGGCTACACGGACAACCGCTACGGAACTCTTAAATACATGGCCATGTACATGAACATGGGCTACAACTGCATTATCTACGATCTTCGAGGCCACGGTCTGAATAAGCGCCAGATATGCACATACACCATACAGGAGGCGAAGGATTTATCTCTAATCATTAGCGACACCTACAGGCGCTATGAGAATATCAAACAGCTGGGACTCCACGGCGAATCCCTGGGAGGCGCCACAAGCGTTGCCTGTCTTAAATATAACCCCCTGGTCAACTGGGTTGTGGATGACTGCGGTTTTGCGGACCTTGAGAATGTTCTCAAGGCAGGCTACGGCTCAGTTCATCTGCCGGCAGACTTCACGGTCATGCTTGTGAAGCTTGGAATTAAGATGCTGTACCATATGGACGTGGACGATATGAAGCCTGTGAAGGGGCTCTCAGACAACAAGGTGCCGATACTGTGCATGCACGGGGAGGATGACACATTTATAGTGCCTGAAAACTCTCTCAGGATTGCCCAGGAGACCGGCGGATACAGCGAGGTTCACATGATCGAGAAGGCAGGACATGCGGCCTCAGTTCTCACGGACCCTATCAGATATGAGAAGTTTGTGAAGGATTTCCTGAAGAATATTAATGCCATCTAGGCTTGGAGTGGATATGTCGGAAATATTTGCCAGAACGGCGCTCTTACTTGGCGATGAGGCCATGGAGAAGCTTAAAAATTCCAGAGTATGTGTGTTTGGCGTGGGTGGCGTCGGAGGCTATGTCTGCGAGGGCCTGGCAAGAAGCGGCGTCGGAGCGTTCACCCTGGTTGACAAGGATGTGGTAAGCACCACCAACATTAACCGTCAGATTATAGCGTTAAACAGTACGGTGGGAAGGTATAAGACCGAGGTCATGAGGGAGAGGATGTTAGACATTAACCCTGACGTGAAGGTGGAGATTAAAAACACCTTCTTTCTCCCCGAAAATGCCGACGAGTTTGATTTTGGCAGCTACGACTATGTCGTGGACTGCGTGGACACGGTTACCGCCAAGCTTGAGATTATAGTGAGGTGTGAGGCCGCGAAAACTCCCGTGATAAGCGCCATGGGGGCTGGCAATAAGTTGGATCCCACCAGATTTCGCGTGGCAGATATCTATGAGACAAGCGGCTGCCCGCTTGCAAGGGTCATGCGAAGAGAACTTAAAAAACGCGGGATAGGTGCGCTGAAGGTGGTCTACTCAGATGAGCAGCCCGTCAGAATTGTGAGGGATGAAAACCAGGGCGTGGAGGCTGTTGAGGGCGCCCCCAGGAAGGACACTCCCGCAAGCGTCGCCTTCGTGCCAAGCGTGTGCGGATTAGTCATCGCTTCCGAGATAATTCGCGACTTATGTATAAAATAATTGTGGATTATTTTTATAAATGTGATATAATGTAGGCGTATAGTAAGGGGTTTATGTTTACATTAAGGAGAAATATATGACAGAATCAAGCTTGATACAGGTGTCAATGGAGAGTTGGGGAGTGGTTTTCTGCCTCATGCTTGTTATTTTCATCCTGTCAAACAACACAAAACAGGAAAAACCTGAGATTAAACTATTAAAGTGTGTTGTAGGGATTATGTTCATGCTGATTACTGATGTACTTGCCGCTGTGTCTGACAATGCCAGGACAAACATTGGCTATTGGCTTTTGATTATAAGTAACTTCGCATATTTCTTGAGCATTGATTTCACGGTTATTTTTGTGGTGGACTTTTTCCTGGAGCTGGTTCCGAAGGAGGAATCGAGCAAGTTCATGATTAAGGAGATATGCTACGGCGTTATCGCGGTGGCCATAGCTCTTCTAATAGGCAACCTGTGGGGCGGATATTTCTATGTGATAGACGGCAACAAGTATGCCAGAGGAAGCCTGCATTTTCTGCAGACCATCATGCATTCGCTGCCGTTTGCGGTGGTCGGCATCTACATTGTAGTGAACTTTATGAAGATTGATGTGGTCTACCAGAGACTGTTCCTGACATATGTTGTCACGGTTCTAATCTGTGCGGTTGTCCAGGAGTTCACATTTGGAATATCGCTTATCAACTTCGTATGTATGTTTTTGGTGATCCTCACATACACAGTGCTTCTGTCGGAGAACAACCGGCGCAAGTTCATGAGGATTAACGAGATCATGGAGGAGAAGAAGACGGTGGAGCCTGCGCAGACAAACAGAAGCGCAGCCTGCATAGTCAATCCGCATTTCATGAAGACATCGCTTGAGTCTGTTTACAAGCTCTGCGATGACAACCCCAAGAGGGCGCAGAAGCAGGTTGGCGCCATATCCAACTACATGCAGGGACATCTCATAGCCTTCAACCACCCTGAGCCTGTGACTATTGAGAAGGAGATGGAGCAGGTTGAATACTATCTGACCATCGAGCAGATCAGACTTGGCGCAAGACTTACGGTTGACTATGATGTGAAGGAGACGGATTTCCTGGTTCCGATGCTTAGCATACAGTCGCTCGTTGAGAACGCTGTCAAGCACGGCATACAGTCCAAGAAGAACGGCGGAACCGTGAGAATCAGCACATATTCCACCAAGGAAGCCAACTTCGTGAAGGTCACGGATGATGGAATTGGTTTCAACACCATGATACTTCACTCGGGAAGCTATGCCACGAAGAGCATCAACACCCTGAAGGAGAAGCTTAAGTCGATTGACGCGACGCTTACCATAACCTCTGAGGCCGGCGTCGGAACAGAGGCGGTTATAGAGGTCAAGAAGAAGAATTATAACTAAAATAAGGAGTCTGGACTAGCGTCCGGGCTCCTTTGTTGTTCCTCTTATTATCAACTCGCAGGGTATCTTGGCCCTCAGAGGTGTGTGAATGCTCAGGTTTTGGGAGACGAAGATCAGGTTCGCCCCGTGCTGGCCCATATCGTAGGCGGGGGCGTGGATGGTGGTCAGAGGCGGCGTCATGTACTGACATGCCTCCTCGTCGTTAAAACCAACTATGGATATGTCCTCGGGGATGCGAAGATGAGCCTCCCTTATGGCCTTCATGGCGCCAAAAGCGAGGGCGTCGCTTGCCGCAAACACTGCGGTCGGTTTGTTTTTTGCAGATAGGAGCGCGCGCATCTGCTCGTAGCCTGACTGCGGCGAGAATTCTCCCTCCGAAAAATACGGCTTATAGTCCATCTCGCGGTGCTCCATGTACTGCTTAAATGCCGCGGCTCGTGGGTCCGCTATGGCCTCGCCGTCGTCGATATATTCCCTGCCCCCTATGTAGGCGATTGTCTTGTGGCCTAAACCTGTCAGGTGGTTAAGGGCGCTGTAGACCGCCTCCTCAAAATCCATGGTGAGAGAGGTAATGTGTAAGTCCTCGACCTCCATGTCAAGAAACACCACATTCGAGCTTATGGAAATGATTCGCATGATCATGCTCTTGGAGAATTTGCCGAGGCAGATTATTCCGCCCACATTTTTAAGAATCTGCGCCATGTCGCCGTCGCCCGGGAAATATCTCACGATGTCGATCATATTCTTGGAGCAGAAGTCCTCCACGCCGTGGCGCGCCTGGATATAGTAGCTGTCCCGCGCCTCATCCTGCGCAGAAAACCACAGCACAAGCCCCAGGGTGAACACCGCCTTCGAAGGTTTGGCCCTGTCAGGTTTTTCGTAACCTAAAACCCTCGCACACTCCAAAACCTTCTCCCTGGTCTGGATGGTCACGCTGAGCGTGTGGTCGTTATTTAGTATTCTTGAAACCGTGGCGGCGCTTACGCCTGCCAGTGAAGCGATATCTCTGACTGTTGCCATGATGCGCATATCCTCTCTTTGTTTACTAAACAAGTTATAGCACACAAAAGCCTTTAAGTAAAGGGATTTTTGAAACATTTACTCTTAAACAGACGGTAAACAGTATTGACATTTTAGTAAACGAGATATATATTTGCTTTAAGATGGCTGCGGCCAAATCATTTGATTATCGGAGGATTACTATGAGCAACACAGTTGAACTTAAGGCGAAGCTTTTAAAGGGTGATTACAGGGATGTTCTGGCAGATATATATGTCGACGAGGCGATGATACCATACCAGACGAAGAGATATGTGGAGGCGATTGAGAAGTATGAGAGCCTCTACGGTGCGGACGATGTGGTGATACTTAGCGCGCCCGGAAGAAGCGAGGTCTGCGGAAACCACACAGACCACCAGCACGGAGAGATACTTGCGGCGTCCATTAACCTTGACGCTATCGCCGTTGTGAAAAAGTTAGACACAGGCGTGGTTAAGGTCGTCTCAGGAACCTATCCCATGATTACACTTGACGCGACTGACCTTTTGCACACTCCTAACGAGGAGGGCACAACATTTGCCATAATCAAGGGTGTTTTGGCAGGAGCGAAGGAGAGAGGCTACAAGGTTGGCGGTTTCCAGGCCTATATCACAAGCGATGTGTTAATCGGAGCCGGGCTCTCATCGTCAGCTGCGTTTGAGACACTTATCGGCGCCATCATATCATACCTCTATAACGACGGAAAACTTGACGCTGTCACCAACGCAATCATCGGACAGTATTCTGAAAATGTTTATTTTGGCAAGCCATGCGGACTTATGGACCAGATGGCATGCTCAGTCGGAAGCCTGGTTCACGTGGATTTTGCTGACCCTAAGAAACCTGTTGTGGAGAAGGTTTCCTTCGACATGAATAAGCACGGCTATTCACTGTGCATCACTGACACGAAGGGTTCACACGCAGATCTCACACACGAATACGCGGCAGTTCCACAGGAGATGAAGGCGGTTGCAGCTTGTTTTGGCAGGGAGGTTCTGCTCGGAATTAGCGAGAAGGATATCTTGGATAACATCGCCATGCTTCGCGAGAAGACCTCTGACAGGGCAGTTTTAAGAGCCCTCCACTTCATCAGAGAGAACAGCCGTGTTCAAAATGCTGTATCTGCACTTAAGAGCGAGGACATCGAAGCATTTCTTGCAAATATCTGTGCAAGCGGCAACTCATCATATAAATTCCTGCAGAATGTCTACACAAGCTCAGACGTTGACCACCAGAACGTGTCACTTGCCCTGTGCGTGAGCGAGGGAGTTTTAGCGGGTGGCAGAGGAGTTTGTCGTGTTCACGGAGGCGGTTTTGCCGGAACCATCCAGGCATTTGTAAAAAATGAGGCGGTTGCAGACTACAAGGCTGCCATGGAGAAGCTCTTCGGAGAGGGCACATGCCATATTTTAAAAATCCGCAAATACGGCGGCATGAAGGTTATGGACTAAGAGGTTTGAGATGGAGAAGAAGGCATTATTTCCACAGGTTGGAAGAATTATACACGGTGGGGATTACAACCCCGAGCAGTGGCTTGACAGGCCGGACATATTAGAGGAAGACATACGACTTATGAAGAAAGCGGGCATCAACGAGGCTACACTTGGCGTGTTTTCATGGTCAATGCTTGAGCCAAGGGAGGGAGAATTTGACTTCACATGGCTTAAGGAGATTGTGGATAAGCTCTACGAGAACGGAATCTACACGATTATGGCGACGCCCTCGGGGGCAAGGCCTGCATGGCTTGACGAGAAGTACCCGGAGGCCAGAAGAGTCAACAAAAACGGCGTGAGGGAGCTTCACGGCATCAGGCACAACCACTGCATGACATCGCCTAAGTACCGCGAACTTGTGAGAATCATGGACGAGAAGCTTGGGGAAATGTTTGGCAACCACCCGGGCGTCATCATGTGGCATATCTCCAACGAATTCGGCGGGGAGTGCTACTGCGACAAATGTGTGCAGAAGTTCAGGGATTACCTGAGACAGAAGTTTGACGGCGACATAGAGAAGCTAAACCACGCCTGGTGGAACACCTTCTGGAGCCACAATTTCAACAATTTTGACCAGATTAATCCTCCGTTTAGCCACGGTGAGTTTTCCAGCATGGGGCTCTCCTTAGAGTGGAGGAGGTTTACGACCATAAACACGGCGGATTTTTGCAGGGCAGAGATTGAGACTCTTAAGAAGTATAACCCGGATAAGCCCGCCACAACCAACTTCATGACCATGTACGACGGTCTGGACTACAGGGTTATGGAGAAGGATTTGGACGTTATCAGCTGGGACAGCTATCCCAGATACCACAACGACTACGAGAAGCTCTCAGACACATTTTATTTTAACGCCTTCTGCCACGCGCAGATGCGCTCCATGAAGAGGGATAAGCCCTTCATGCTCATGGAGAGCGTTCCAAGTCTCGTAAACTGGCACGATGTGAATAAGCTTAAGAAGCCGGGGGTTCACAAGCTGACATGTTTGCAGGCGGTGGCCATGGGGTCCGACACCGTGCAGTATTTCCAGTGGAGAAAGGGGCGCGGAAGCTTCGAGCAGTATCACGGAGCGGTGATTGACCACCTTGGAAGCGACGACACCAGAGTTTTCAGGGAGGTGGCTGACGTAGGCGAGACACTTCTAAAGCTTAAGGATGTGTGCGGCACAACCCTTAAAAACAGGGCGGCCATAATATATGACTGGGACACCAGATGGGCCTTCTACGAGGTCAGAGCCTTCGCCCACGACACCATCAGATACGACGACACCTGCATAAGCTTCTACAAAACCATGGCAAAGCTTGGCATAGAGTGCGATATTGTGGCGAGCGATTCAGACCTCTCACAGTACGAGTTCGTGATTGCGCCACAGATGTACATGCTTAGGAATAAAACCTCTGCCAACCTTAAGAATTACGTAAAAAACGGCGGAGTGCTTCTTGCTACCTACATGTGCGGCTATGTGGACGAGGACCAGCTGTGCTACTTAGGAGGTTTCCCGGGCGATGGACTTAAGGACGTGTTTGGTGTTACAATAGAGGAGATTGACGCCTACTATCCGTCTGAGAGAAACACTGTCAAAACAGATGACGGAGAGGTTTATACGGTCAGGGACTACGCTGAGATACTTAGGGACTGTAAGGCACGAGTCCTGGCCACCTACGGCGGTGACTTCTACGAGGGAAGCCCTGCAATCACTGAGAACGCCTGCGGAAGCGGTCACGCCATCTACCTGGCGGCCCGCATTGACGAGACCTCACAGGAGAAGCTCATTAAGCACTGTCTGGGCCTCACCAAAACTCTGGCATCAGAGTGCGAGAGGGCGCTTCCTGAAGAGGTGGGCTACTTCGTTCGCTGTGGCGAAAACAACACATTTGAATTCTTTTTAAACTACAGCGAGGAGACTAAAAATATTGGAAATATCGGCACGGATATGCTGACGGGCGAGGAGATTAGCGCCCTTAAGCCGTATCAGGTGGCGGTTGTAAAACATTGACATAATAATGGGGGTACTATGCTTTATCAGGCTGACTTATGTAACGGACAATACAAAAATCCCGTGCTCTACGCGGACTACTCTGACCCGGACGCGATAAGAGTTGGTGATGACTACTTCATGGTGGCATCCAGTTTTTCAAATGCTCCGGCCATTCCGCTGCTTCACTCCACGGACCTTGTAAACTGGAGGGTGGTAAACTATGTCTGCGACGCGCTTCCGGAGTACAGATATATCAATCCACAGCACGGAAGCGGTGTGTGGGCGCCTGCCATCAGGCACCACGGCGGGGAGTTTTTTGTGTTCTTTCCCATGCCCGACGAGGGCATATATGTAAGCCGGACGCGCGACCCCTACGGCAAATGGAGCGCCCCTGCGCTAATCCTGCACGAGGCGGGGGTGATTGATCCCTGTCCGTTCTGGGATGATGACGGGAAACTGTATATGGTCAGCGCGGTTTCGGGCGCGAGGAAGGGCTATAACAGCGTCCTTAGACTGACATGTCTTGACCCTGTAAGCCTGCTTCCGCTCTCAGACAACAAAATAATATATGACGGCCGGGGCACCATCTATGAGACCATCGAGGGGCCGAAGGTTCACAAGCGCGGCGGAAGATATTATATTTTTGCCCCTGCGGGCGGCGTCAAGGGCGGTTTTCAGGCCGTGCTTCGCGCGGACAATATCGAGGGACCCTACGAGATACGCGTCTGTATGCGCCAGGGTGATGCCAAAACCAACGGACCCCACCAGGGAGCCTGGGTGGACACGGTCACAGGGCAGGACTTCTTCATACATTTTCAGGATGTCTACGCCTGCGGGCGCATCGCGCATCTGCAGCCCATGTGCTGGAGGGACGGCTGGCCTGTTATCGGAAGGCCTGTAGCGGGACAAACCTGGGGAGAGCCGGTTGACACCTATGATAAGCCTGACGTGAGGGTTAGGCCGGAGGAACCGTGCGAGCCTGAAAACAGCGATGATTTTGAGGGCGAGAGACTAAGCTATATGTGGCAGTGGAATGCAAACCCTGATGATGGCTGGTATGAGCTTGAGCCGGAAAAGAGCGCCATAAGATTAAATGCCGTTAGGGCTAATGCCCTCAGGCAGCTTAGCGATATCAGGAATCTTATGCTGACCAAGTGGGCAGCGCCACAGTTTTGCGCGTCCATGAAGATGAATGTCGAAAATCTTAAGGCGGGGGATGTGGCCGGAATGGTTTCCCTTGGCATGATATTTGGCGGGATTGGTCTCAGGAAAAATGTTTACGGCGATTTCGAAGTGGTCTTAATATCGGGCAGCCAGGAGTTTGACTGCCAGGAAGCATTTACTAAAAGCGAGGAGACACTCTGGCCGGTTGACGAACAGAAACTCTTAGAGGCGCATTATAATATTTTGTTTGAATATAACGTGGAAGTGACCTCAAGGGTTGATGTTTTAGAGAGAAAAAACTGTCTAGGAGTAGAGGTCTGGGTCAAGAATAGCCCGAGAGAGACCATAACGATGAGAGCGTACTATCTGACAGACGGTGTTAAGTCAGAGATTGACGGGGCAGTTCTTACATTTCCCGCAAGGGCAGGCAGATGGGTTGGCGTGAAATACGGGCCGTTCTGTTACAATAAGCCGCTTGCAGGGACCGAGACGGCGGATGCCTCAGCGCCTGTAAAGCCTGATGAGGCTCAGAGAGGATATGTGACTGTTGACTATGTACACGTGACAGGGGGTAGGGCATGAGCTTGGAATTAGAGAAGGCGATTAAGAGCGCGGATCTTGAACATGTAAAACTCCTTCTAAGTCTGGACCCAGCCTGCATAGACGATGTAGACAGCGAGGGCGTGGCCATGAGTTTTCTCGCGGCAAGGACAGGAGACTTGGCGCTTCTCAGATACATCGTGGAGTATTCAAGAGCCAGCATGAACATCCGTGACCCTAAGTACAGGAGCATGCTTCACTACGGCGTTATGAGCGGCAGTGTTGATGTTTCTAAATACCTGACTGAGAAGGTTGGGCTAAGCCCCGTGGACGGCGACAGTGATCTCGTGACACCATATGAGCTGTCTGAGAGCCTGGGCTTTAAGGATATAGAGAAATATTTTGAGCAGGTGGTTGGCGCGCCTCTTGAAAAAATGTACAAAAACCCTGTGAGGAGAGGTTTCTTCCCGGACCCTTCCATAGTGCGCGTCGGGGAGGATTACTACATGGTAAACTCCTCCTTCGTGTATTTTCCGTGCATTCCGATATCGCACTCTAAGGATTTGATTCACTGGCAGGTGATAGGACACGCCATAACAAACCCTGACTGGAGTAAGCTGGGAGATCTGGAGGGCGGAAGAGGATACTGGGCGCCAGACATATCATATTACAGGGGGCGTTTTTATATAACGGCAACCTACCGCCTGAACGAGAACCCGGAAATGCTTCGCCGACAGATCATCGTGTCCTCCGAGAGGGCTGAGGGACCGTACTCTGAGCCTGTATACATCGACGAGGACGGAATAGATCCGTCACTTTTTGCGGATGATGACGGCCGCCGCTACATGCTTTTAAACCGCGGCGCGAGAATTCTGGAATTAAATGAGGACGCGACACGCCAGATATCTGAGGCGGAGCTTCTCTACTACGGAGACCAGAAGAGGGCGCCGGAGGGACCACATTTGCTTAAGAAGGACGGTTACTACTATCTGTTTGAGGCAGAGGGCGGAACCGGCCCCGGACACCGCATAAGCGTGGCGAGGAGCAGAACCCTTAAGGGCAACTACGAGCCCTGCCCGTATAATCCTATCATGATACAGAGAGACCACGAGGCACCGATATGGCGCTGTGGCCACGGCAAGCCTGTGAGCACCCCTGACGGCAGGTGGTATATGGTCTATCTGTGCGCCAGAAAACTTATAGGAAAAAACGGCGAGAAGTTAAGCATTTTAGGCCGTGAGACCGCCATCGATCCCATAACGTGGACAGTGGACGGCTGGCCTGTTGTCAACAATCTCAAGGGTCCGAGCTGCCTGCAGGTTAAGCCTGTAATCAGCGGTGACACAGATGATGTGGACAGCGATTACATGTTTGCAGACTGGATGTGCGTGAGGGAGCCTCAGGAGAATATGTTCAGAATGTCCGGGAAGGACCACATTTTCATGCGCTCAGGAAGCAGGGATTTGTGCGAGATTGGAAGTGTGAGCGCTCTGCTTAGAAGGCAGACGGCGTTTGATTTTAGCGCAGGTGTGACACTTCAGGTTCCTGCTCTTAGAACCGGGCAGAACGCCGGAATGGTCTGCTACTACGACGAGAATTCCTATGTGAAATTTGGCCTTTTTATGGAAAATGATGGCCTGTATGTGGGCGTTCTGGAGCATGTGGGAAGAGAGAACCGCGCAGACAGGACCAGACTCTCTTCACAGTGCACAAAACTTAGGCTTGACATAAAAACTGTGGGCAATGCCAGAACATTTGCATATGAGACATGCTCGGACGCTAAAGAGAGTGGAGAATTTGTGCTCGACAGCGTGGAGTATCTGTGTGACGAAGGCCTGAGAATGGGCAAACGCTTCACGGGCGCCATGGTGGGCATATATGCCTACAGCGGTGGAGGCGAAGCGTTCACATGCGAGTTTACAGATTTTATCATAGCATAACAAACGCCGGGCGGCTGCCCGGCGTTTGTCTATCTTACAAAACTTACTATGTCGATGATCGGCTTATCCGTGTTTTCGTGTGTGACGGTGAGCTTGTCGCCCTCGCCGATAAGGATTAACTCCTCGTTGTCTGCAAAAGCCATCTTGAAGCATTTGCCGTCGGTGGATTTGATATAGACTGTCGTGTCGCCTGAGACAGCGATAAATTCTATGGACTCAACCGTTATGGAAGTCTCTGTGAGATTGTCAGAGGCGGTGTTGCTCTTCAGACCGTTGGCCTGAAGTATCTGCTGATATGACTTGAGAGCGTCAGTTGGAGTCTGGCCTGTGCCGACTAGGTTGTACTGCGTGACATTTACAAGGGCGTACATCTTAACCAGCCCTGAGCCATCCTTCAGGCAGCAGATATATGTGGGCTGACCTGCGATGTTTATGATGCTTGGAAATGCTGCGGTGTAGCCCAGATCCTGAACCATACCCTCGGCGGCTGACATGGCTGAGTACTCCTCAGCGCCTGCGCACAGGAAGTATTTTGCCTCCCTGGTTCTCTCGTTGATGAGAAGGAAGCCTAAGTTTGATTCGTCGCTTGCAACACTTGTGACACCTGTGTAGAGCCACACGTCGTCGTCGATAATCTTGTAGCCGTAATCGTCAGTTGTAACTGTACAGCCGCGGTTTCCAAAAACAGAGTTCCAGAAGCCTGACTGGAGTGTGCCGTAGCTGTCGTAGTAATCGCACAGGAGATCGCCGTCATATACGCGGTCGACCCACTGCGGAACATTGGCGACAGTTACCTTCTCCATGGAGCCGTCGCATGCGTTCACAATGATGACATCTGTGATCTCTTCAGCGCCAAACGGCCACGCCATGTGCTTCACAACAGGGCAGATCCAGTATGGATTGCCGCTGTCGTCAATCTCGAAATACATGTCATAGATGATTTCTGAGAGATATTTGCTTCTGATATGTCTGTAGAGGTCCTTGCTGAAGATAGCGCTCTCCACATACTGTATGGGCTTGTCAGTTTTTACAAACTCTGCTGTGTTCTTCACAGGGTCAACCTGGATGTAGCCCGGAACACCTGTGGAGGAGTTGTTTAAATATTTGATAAGTCCGCCGTACTCAAGACATGAAACCTTCATGGGCCTGTTGTTTAATGAGATGGTGCTGTAGTTTTCGCCAACCTCATACTGGCTCACAAGCTCTGTTAAGGAGCCCATGGCGCGCTTGCCTATAATCTCTGCGGTTTCAGTGTCCATAATTGCAATGTCTGAAACTGAGGCGCTCTCAGGGATGACGTCTGCAAATTCAACATTTTCAACACTTATCTGGCTGCGGTATGTATTCACATGGAAGATCTTGGTGGAAATTATTCCGCCGATAATCATAATCAGAATTATGAGACAGCCAAGCGCAAAGAAAATATTGACCACGCGCTCTTCCTTGAGATTCTCCTGCCCGCGCTTTTTCTCGCGGATAGCAGTTACAAGCGCGGTAAACACCAGCGCGATGACCATGGAAACCAGAATGGAAATCCAGAATCCAAGGGATGTTGGATTGATGGGCGGCAGCGCAATAAAATACACTGCAAAATAGCTCACAATCATGGAGACAATAAGACAAATAAATGTAAACATGTTAATCCTTTCTGCCCGAAGGGCTGGCCTTAAGCCGCGATTATTGTATCATATAACAAAAAAACAAAACAATGGACAAATGCTTAAGAATACCTTAAGGGCCTAATTATAAACATAGTATAAAAATTTTTCCTATTTTAAGATGACAAAGCCATAAAAATGTGCTAGCATAAAGAGTACGGCTATAGGCCAGGGAGGAATATAATGGGAAGCAATAGTAAGAAGGCAAGAAGAAAAAAGCAGGCCAGACTTATTATGCTGATGAGCGTTGCGGGAATACTTATCGTCACGGTCATCGCGGTTTGCCTGATAATTCTTGTCGTGAAGACAACAGGATTAGCGCCTGTGAATAAGCAGGAGAATGAGACAACAACTAACGCAGTGGCTTCGATAACCACCACGGCTGAGAGTGTGGAGGACACACAGGCATCTGTCACGGAGGACACCACTGCAGAGACTATAGAGATAACGAAGCCGGAGGAGCCGACAACCGCTGAGTCTACAGCGCCTGCTCTCACAGGCGACGCGCTTCTTGATGCGGCCAACCTGAAGGCTGCCATGTATGACTATGACACGGCAATCTCCATGCTCACAGGCTCATCAGAGTATGCCACTAACACATCATACCAGCAGGCTGTCACAGACTATGAGGCGGCTAAGGCAGGGCTTGTAAAGTGGGCTGACAACGGTCAGATCACACATATTTTCTTCCACTCGCTGATTTTTGACCCTAACCTGTCATTTGGAAGCGAGGGAGATATAGCTAAGTATAACAAGGTTATGACCACAATCCCGGAGTTTAACGAGATCATGCAGGAGATGTATGACAGGGGATATGTAATCGTAAGCCTTCAGGATATCGCGAGGATGGAGCTTCAGGCGGACGGAAGCTACAAGATGGTCAGCCAGGCTATCTATCTGCCGCCGGGCAAGCAGCCATTCGTAATCAGCCAGGATGACGTCTGCTACTACGAATACATGACGGGCAAGGGATTTGCCAACAGACTTGTAGTGGACACTGATGGAACAGTCACCTGCGAGATGGAGCTTATAGACGGAACAGTCGTAAGAGGCTCATTTGACATGATACCAATTCTGGACGATTTCATCGACCTCCACCCTGATTTCTCTTATCACGGTGCGAAGGGAATAATCGCCCTCACAGGATACAACGGAGTTTTCGGCTACAGAACATCCCACTACAACTACGGCCCTGAAAATGAAGGCCGTGCCGGAAGTGGATATCTGTATCCAAACTACAATATCGACGCCGACACAGAGACTGCAAAACAGGTTGCAGCTGCTCTTAAGGCAGACGGCTGGACATTTGCAACACACAGCTGGGGTCACAGAGCCATGGGTTCTGCGGCGTATGAAAACTTCGTGGCAGATTTGAACCGCTGGATGGAAGAGGTTATTCCAATCATCGGGGAGTGCGACACAGTTATCTATCCGTTCGGCGACGACATCGGATATTTCTGGGGTTACACAAACACAGAGAAGCAGAAGGCAGACACGCTCGACAAATACACCTACATGAAGAATTTGGGCTTCAACTACTTCTGTAATGTGGACAGCAACCAGTACTGGGTTCAGATAACTGACCAGTACATGCGTCAGGGCCGTAGAAATGTTGACGGACAGCGTCTGTATGAGGCAATCTGTGGTTACAGAAATCTGCTCTCAGACATCATAGATGTCGAGAAGGTCTGGGATTGGGAGAGACCTGAGCCGGTTGAAGGAGTGCCGGTTCCGGAAGGATATGTGATAGGCTCACATTCCAACAGAACGTAGGGGAGAGAACCATAAAACTAAGGAAGGATGTAGGAGAAGTATGTGTGGAATAGTAGGATTTACAGGAAGACATGAGGCAGCGCCGATACTCCTCGAGGGATTATCTAAACTTGAGTACAGAGGATACGACTCGGCAGGTATCGCCGTAAGGAAGGGCGACACCCCTGTAAGAATTGTCAAGGCTAAGGGCAGACTTAAGGGATTATATGAGAAGACCGACAGCGGTAAGGCAATGGAGGGAACATGCGGTATCGGTCATACAAGATGGGCGACTCACGGAGAGCCATCAGAGAACAACGCACACCCTCACTGCAGCGACGACATGAATGTTGTTGCCGTTCACAACGGAATCATCGAGAATTATCAGGAGCTTCGCGACAAGCTTTCAAGAAAGGGTTACACATTTTACTCTCAGACAGACACTGAGATTGTGACCAAGCTGGTAGATTATTATTACAAGAAGTACAACATCGGACCAATCGATGCCATCGCTAAGACCATGGTTCGTGTCCGCGGTTCTTACGCTTTAGCCATCATGTTCAAGGATTACCCAGGACACATCTGGGTTGCGAGAAAAGACAGCCCGATGGTTATCGGCGTCACAGACGGAGAGTGCTATGTGGCAAGTGATGTTCCCGCCATGCTCTCTTACACAAGAAATGTTTACTACATTGACAACCTCGAGATGGCAGACCTTGGAAACGGAGAGGTTCACTTCTACAACCTCGACGGCGACGAGGTGAAGAAGGAGCTCACAGAGATTACATGGGACGCTGAGGCAGCTGAGAAGGGCGGCTTCGAGCACTTCATGATGAAGGAGATACATGAGCAGCCCAAGGCCATCAGAGATACATTTAATTCTGTTGTGAAGGACGGACGCATTGATCTGTCAAGCGTGGGCCTCACAGACGACATCATTAAGGACATCTCACAGGTCATCATCGTTGCCTGCGGAAGTGCATATCACACGGGAATGGTTGACCAGTATGTCATGGAGGAGTTTGCGAGAATTCCTGTAAGAGTTGAGCTTGCCAGCGAGTTCAGATACAGGAATCCTATCTTAAACCCTAACGATCTGGTTGTTATCGTAAGCCAGTCAGGAGAGACGGCGGACAGCCTGGCGGCTCTCAGAGAGGCGAAGGCCCAGGGCATCAGAACCCTCGGCATCGTCAATGTTGTGGGAAGCTCAATCGCCAGAGAGGCTGACAATGTGTTCTACACACTTGCAGGTCCTGAGATTGCGGTTGCAACAACGAAGGCTTACAGCACACAGCTAATCTGCGGATACCTCTTAGCTCTTCAGTTTGCGTATGTTCGCGGAACCATGGACGAGGAGCGCTATCTGTCACTTATTGCAGAGGTCGCATCAATCCCTGAGAAGATTGAGAAGATTATAGAGGATAAGGAGAGACTGCAGTTTATCGCTGCCAGACTCGCCAACAGCCAGGATGTATTCTTCATCGGACGAGGCATCGACTACGCCATCTCCATGGAGGGATCTCTCAAGATGAAGGAGATCAGCTACATCCACTCTGAGGCATATGCTGCCGGCGAATTAAAGCACGGCACAATCAGCCTTATCGAGGATGGAACCATAGTTATAAGCGTTGCCACACAGGATGACCTCTATGAGAAGACCAAGTCAAACATGGTTGAGGTTAAGTCAAGAGGCGCATTCATCGTTGGCATAACACATTACGGAAACTTCGAGATAGAAAACACTGCAAACTATTCTATCTACGTTCCTAAGCTCGACACACATTTTATGGCAAGCCTTGCGGTAGTTCCGCTTCAGCTTCTCGGATACTATGTATCAATCGGAAGAGGCTTAGACGTGGATAAGCCAAGAAACTTAGCTAAGTCTGTTACAGTTGAATAATTAATTCAGGGCAGTCCTTCGGGGCTGCCTTTTTGGTGTTTACATTTTTTCCCTCAGGGAGTAGAATATATAGAACAATAGTTCGCTTAAGGAGGAAGAGATGGCAAGAACATATGTGGCGATAGACCTTAAATCATTCTATGCGTCCGTGGAGTGCGTCGAGCGCGGCCTGGACCCGCTGAAGGCCAAGCTTGTGGTTGCAGATGTCAGCAGAACAGAGAAGACCATATGCCTTGCGGTCTCCCCTGCGCTTAAGGCCTACGGCGTGCCCGGTAGACCAAGACTGTTCGAGGTTGAGCAGATATTGTCGGACGTTAAGAAGCGCACAGGTGAGGTGGTGGAGTATATCGCCGCGCCTCCCCAGATGGCCAAATACATGCAGGTTTCGTCGGACATTTTCTCCATATATATGAAGTATGTATCCCCGGACGACATACATGTGTACTCCGTGGACGAATGCTTCATGGACGTGACGGACTATCTGCCGCTATATAAAATGACTGCCCACGAGCTTACCATGACCATGATAAGGGATGTGCTAAGCCAGACAGGCATAACCGCCACGGCCGGCATCGGCACGAACCTCTATCTGTGCAAGATTGCCATGGATATCGTGGCGAAGCACTCTGCCCCCGACAAGGACGGCGTGAGGATTGCAGAGCTTGACGAGGTCTCCTACAGAAGGCTTCTCTGGGACCATATTCCCATGACGGACTTCTGGCGCATGGGTGGCGGAACGGTAAGAAAACTTGAAAACTGCGGCATCAATACCATGGGCGAGCTGGCCAGGTTCAGCCTGTACAATGAGGACCTCCTGTTTAAAATGTTTGGCGTGGACGCGGAGATCCTAATAGACCACGCCTGGGGATATGAGCCCTGCACCATGCAGGATATCAAGAACTACAAGACCAGCACGAAGAGCCTCACGCAGGGCCAGGTTTTGCAGAGCCCCTACACATTTGACAAGGCTAGGATCGTCGTGAGGGAGATGGTTGAGCTTCTGGTTCTCGACATGGTGGACAAGGGCTTCCAGACTGACAGCGTGACTCTCCACGTTGGATTTGACCACGAGAGCATCCCAAAGGGCGGCAAATACTTAGGCCCCGTGGAGGTGGACCACTACGGACGACTTCTGCCCAAATCCGCCCACGGCACTGCCAACATGGGAGGCTACACCTCCTCAACCATGAAGATTACGGACGGCGTGATGAAACTTTTTGACCAGATAATCGACAGGAATCTTCTGGTCAGACGCATAAATGTGAGCGCCAACTCCCTTCGAAGCGACGCATTTGAGCAGTATGATTTGTTCACAGACCCGGTGGCTCTCGAAAAGGAGAGAAGCATGCAAAAAGCCATGCTCTCCATCAAGAAGAAGTTTGGCAAGAACGCCATACTTAAGGGCACGGATCTTGAGGAGGGGGCGACCATGATGGAGCGAAACGCCCAGATAGGAGGTCACAAGGCATGAAATATGACGATATAATCGGCCTTCCTCACTACGAACCGAAACACCACCGCCGTCAGGACCGCCTAAACCGCGCCAAAATATTTGCGCCGTTTCAGGCGCTCAAGGGCTACGAGGAATCCATAGAGGAGAGGAAGCTCATAAGGGTGGCCCACTCCGACATGACCGAGAATATGCTAGAGGAGCTAAACAACACCCTGAATACGCTTATGGATATGCTCGCAAGAGATGAGCACCCCATAATAAGGGTCATATATAAGAATCCCGCAACCGACGAATACATAAGCTTCGAGGGCAAGCTTGCAAGGATAACTGTAACCAGTCAGACCATACAGGTTGTAGACAGGAAGATTCTGTTTGAGAATCTAAGAAGCATAGGCTTTGATTAGGGATAAAGATTATCGATAATGTAATTTAATGTTGAAAACTTAGAAAATATGTGATATAAGGTTGAGGGTTAGTTATAACTAACTCTCATTTTTTTTTCAGGAGGAGATTTTTTATGAGTGAAGTGAACAACAAAAAGCTTAGGACTAAGGATCTGATATATGCGGGTGCCTTCGGGGCATTGTACATCGTTTTAATGCTAATTCTGGTCATGAGTTCCGGAATGGTTCCTATTCTCTACATTCTGGCGCCAATCACAGTCGGAGTGTTCTGCGGAACAGTCTATGAGCTCTGTGTTTTGAAGGTCAGAAAGTTTGGCCCTGCATTAATTATGGGACTTCTGTTCGCTCTTGTCGCCTGCAACGGTGCATGGTACTGTTTTGTGACGGCTACGGCCTGCGCACTTCTGGCAGAGCTTATCATTTTCCTTGGCAAATACAAGTCCAAGTTCATGTATCTCTTATCATTTGTGGTGTTTAACATTAACATGTCATGCCCATATATGATAATGACATTTAACAGAGACGGCTTCATGACAAGGGCCAGAGACTACTACGGCGAGGAGTATGCAAATGGTCTTAGCAAGCTTATGACACCATGGATTTGGTATGCGCTTGTCGGATTTGCAATCATCGGCGGTATTTTGGGAGCGCTTATCGCTTCTAAGCTTATCAAAAAACATTTTACAAAGGCGGGTATTGTCTAAGTGGATTTCGATATTTGTGTTGACGATTCAGGGGCGATACTTAAATTAGATCCAAGAACGAAGCTGGTCATGTTTTTGACCAGCTCCGTTGCGTCATTGACCTGTTACAGCATGGAAAATCTTCTCATCTACGGAATCGTTTTGTGTGTGATAACCATTCTGTGCGGCAAGAAATGGCTTGGAGTTAAATCCCTGTTAATCTTTCTTTTTTTAATATTTTTCAGATACGAGATCGTTACCTCTGGGAAGGGCTCTGCCGCAATCGGCGGACTGCTCACCAGCCTGATAACGATATTTCTTTTTTTCTTCCCTGTGTTCATGTCTTTGATGCTTATAACACAGACCACAAGAATCAACCAGTTCCTCGCGGCTTTCGATGCCATGCATATGCCAAATATTGTGGTGATTCCAATCGCCGTAATGTTTCGCTTTATTCCGACGGTTGCGCAGGAGTGGGACGGCATCAGGAAGGCCATGGCTTTCAGGGGGATTTCTCTTGAGCCCTGGGCCATCATACGCTCACCGCTAAAGACCATAGAATATATTCTTATTCCGCTGCTGTTTTCGTCCATCTCGATTATGGAGGAGCTCGCGGCCGCTGCGCTTGCGAGAGGCCTTGATTCCGGCAACAACAGAACCTCCTACGAGACGGTCAAATTCAGAGCGGTGGACTATCTGGTCACATTTATGTTTATAGGGCTTGCGGCGTTTTTCATAATTGGCAGAAAAGGGTTGTAAATGTTTAGATTGGAATAATAGACTGATATGATAGAGATTAAAAATGTGAATTTTAAATACGGCGGTGAGGAAGGCCCAGGCGACGGCGTCGAGGACATCAACCTGACCATAAAAACCGGGGAGGTGGTTGTGCTGTGCGGCGAGAGCGGCTGCGGCAAAACCACCATCTCCAGAATGATTAACGGCCTGATACCACATTTTTACGAGGGTGAATTTGAGGGGGAGGTCCTAATCGACGATTATAATGTCAGCAAACACGAGCTCTGTGAGACGGCGGCGTTAGTTGGTAGCGTGTTTCAAAACCCCAAGAGCCAGTTCTTCAATGTGGACACAACGGGAGAGCTGACTTTTGGCTGCGAGAATCTGGGCATGAGCCGGGAGGAGATTGGTAAGAGATTTGCTAAGACCGTCACGGATATGAAGCTTGAGGCACTCCTAAACCGCAATATTTTCGAGCTCTCAGGCGGAGAGAAGCAGCAGATTGCCTGCGGAAGCGTCTACGCCACAGAGCCCCAGGTGTTTGTCATGGACGAGCCATCGTCAAACCTTGACAGGAAGGCGATAAGAAGGCTGTCCGACATCCTTAAGAAGATGAAGGCTTTGGGCAAAACCATCGTCATCTCAGAGCACAGGCTCTACTATCTCATGGACATAGCCGACAGGTTCGTGTATGTGAAAAACGGCCGCATCGACAGAGAGTTTACCTGCGAGGAGCTTAGGAATATCCCCGAGGAGGAGCTCTTCGCTCTGGGGCTTAGAAGCACCGCCATAGAAAACCTTAAGCCTCGCACGGAAAATGATTACTCTGAGAAGACGCCAAGCGTCGAGGTCATAGACCTCACATGCTCAAGGCAGAATGCAAGAATAATAGATATAGACAGAATAGTTCTGCCAAAACACAGCGTCGTGGCTGTCATAGGAGACAACGGCTGCGGCAAGAGCACCATGGCGGAGGCGCTGTGCGGTCTGATACCCTCAAGCGGAAGCGTTGCATTTAACGGCGCATATCTAAATGACAAGCAGAGAAGAAAAAAATGCTTCATGGTCATGCAGGATGTAAACCGCCAGCTGTTTTCTGACAGCTGCCTCGAGGAGGTCATGTTAAATGCGACACAGGATGAAGAGGAGGCTAAGAAAACCCTTGAAAAACTGGGGCTTTTGGAGTACGCCGACAGACATCCTGCGTCGCTGTCAGGAGGACAGAAGCAGAGGACTGCCATAGCGGCGGCTGTTCTGGCTGACAAGGATATTCTCTTCTACGACGAGCCCACGAGCGGTCTGGACAGACTGGGAATGGAGAGGTTTGGAAATATCCTGAGAGATATGAAGAACGATGTGGCGGTTTCCGTGATTATCACACATGACCCGGAGCTGATAACGCACTGCTGCACACATGTTTTGCACCTTGAGAGGGGCAGAGTGATCGGTTTCTATCCCCTTGACGAGGAGGGTGTGGAGAGAATTAAGGGGTATTTTCTGTCCCCAAGCGATGACAACACCAGCAAAAAAAGAGACAAGAGAAGCAGTGTGGGCAAGATTCTCGGATATGCCGGAAAACACAAGCTCAGCATATTTTTTGCATTTCTTCTTATGACCATAGGAGCGATGGCAAGCATTGTGCCGTACGTGGGAATAGGAGAGCTTATAAGGCGCGTGATTGAAGCGAAGAGTGTCACTCTTGACAACTCCCTGACCATTGTGGCTGGAGTTGTCATAGCGGAGGTCATCTACGCGATATTCTACATGCTAGGTCTCATAGTTTCACACCACGCGGCATACGGAACGCTTGAAAACATACGAAAAACTCTTCAGGAGAAGATGGAAAAGCTTCCCCTGGGCTTTGTCATGAACAAGGGAAGCGGAGAGATCAAGAAGTTATTCACGGACGATGTGGAGTCGATTGAGGCGCTTTTAGCCCACATGATTCCTGAGGGACTTGCAAACCTGTGCGTCCCCGTGATTGCCCTTGTGATACTTGTGGCCATAGACTGGAAGCTGGCTCTTCTGACCATGCTCATGGTATTCATTGGCATAAGCGTCTCAAGGCAGATGTACACCGTCGGAATGAACAAGATGGGAAGCTATTTCGCGGCAGGCAAGAGGATGAACAACGCAATCGTGGAATATGTAAATGGAATGGAGGTCGTGAGAGTTTTCAACCGCCAGAAGGATTCCGACTACAAATACGAGAAGGCTGTAAACGAATACAGGGATTATGCCCTGGAGTGGTACCGCGTCAGCTGGCCGTGGATGGCGCTCTACAAGAGCGTTTTTGCAAATATTGTGCTCTACTCGCTGCCATTTGGCGCGCTGTTCGTACTTTTAGGTCAGATGAGCATTTCAAACTATATCTTAGCGCTCATGATTTCTTTTGGAACGGGGCCGATGCTCCTTCACTGTATGAGCTTTATCGGGGCGGTGCCGCAGGTCAGCTACAAAATCGAGGCGCTTGAGAGCGCCATGGATTCAGTTCCGCTTAAGACCATGGAGGAGGAGTTTGCGGGAAGTGACAACACTGTGGAGTTCAGGGATGTTCACTTCTCATACAAGGATGCCGAGGTTATCAAGGGCGTAAGCTTTACAGCCGCTGAGGGCGAGACCACAGCGCTTGTGGGCATGAGCGGAAGCGGCAAGAGCACTCTGGCCAAGCTCCTGGTTCACTACTATGAGATTAGCGGCGGAGAGATAACGATAGGCGGTCAGGACATCAGAAGCATGTCGCTTGACGCACTGAATGAGCGCATATCCTTCGTGTCCCAGAGCGTGTTTCTGTTCAACAAAACCATCATGGAAAATATCAGGATGGGGCGCCCTGATGCAAGCGACGAGGAGGTTATCGCTGCCGCCAGGCTGGCAGAGTGCGATGATTTTATAATGGAGCTTAGGGACGGCTATCAGACCATGGCGGGAAGCGCAGGCGGCGCTCTCTCAGGCGGTCAGAGGCAGAGAATATCATTTGCCAGAGCCATACTCAAGGATGCCCCCATTATAGTTTTTGATGAGGCGACCGCGTATGTTGACGCCGAGAACGAAAAAAAGATGAAGAGGGCAATCTCTGAGATTACCAGAGACAAGACGGTCATAGTGATAGCCCACAAGCTTAAATCCATAGAAAATGCTGACCGCATAGTTGTCATCGACAACGGCAGAATAGTTGGATGTGGCAAAAACGATGAGCTCCTGGGAAACTGCGAGGAGTACAGGAGGCTGTGGAACCTCAACGAGGCCACACAGGACTGGCAGCTTAAGAAGGAGGCGCAGATATGATAAAAATGCTTCATTCAATCCTGCGTTTCACAGGAAAATACGCCCGGAGAATAAGGCTTGCCTACATCGTCTCGTTTTTTAAGAGTATCTGCACCAACTTCCCGATCATGATGGCGGTTTTTGTGGTGGATGCCTTCATAAGGGGCGAGGCAGGAATAGGGGAGTGCGTTTTGGCAGCCGTAGCCATAATGGCTGTATTTGGAATTCACAGCGCTCTTCAGGTCGTGTCCGACAGACTGCAGTCCGGCACCGGATACATGGTTTTTGCAGACAAGAGAAAAGAATTTGGAGAACATTTAAAGCGCCTTCCCATGGGATTTTTTACGGAGGGCAATGTCGGAAAGATAAGCACTATTTTGTCACAGGACATGGTTTACATAGAGGAGCAGTCCATGACCATAATCGCCGACGCGGTTATGGATATGTGCACACAGGCGCTCATGATAATCTTCCTGGCGGTGATCAATCCGCTTCTTGGGGCGATTGCGTTGGCGTTTGTAACTATAATCGTCATAGTGGCTCAGTTTATGATTGTGCAGTCGAAAAAGGGCGCCGAGGGCAGAAATATAGCCATAGAGGATCTGACCAGCGCGGTTTTGGAGTACACGGAGGGAATGCCCATAATCAAGAGCTTCTGCCTCACGGGAAGGAGCGCTAAGGATGTCAGGGAATCGTTTGCTAAAATGAAGGATTCAAGCCTGGAGTTTGAAAACAGGCTGGTTCCTTTCGAGATAGTTATGGCGCTTCTGTACGGTCTTGGAAGATGCGCGCTGCTTGTCGGGACCATCTGGCTGTTTCAGAAAGGGGAGCTTACGCCAACATTTTTTGTGGCGACATGTTTTTTGATATTCACGGCATTTACCGCCATCAAGCATCTCTACCAACAGACCACAAGGCTTACGCTTATGACGGACAGTCTCTCTAGAATCAAGGCTGTGTTTGACATGGCGCAGATAGAGGAGAAGAAGAACGATGAGCCCGCATTTGACGATGTAAAGCCCGAGGTCGAGTTTGAAAATGTCTCGTTTGCATACACGGACGAGGAGGTCTTAAACGACGTATCGTTTAAGGCGGACAGGGGAAGCATGACCGCTTTAGTCGGCGCCTCAGGTGGCGGCAAATCGACGGTCGCAAACCTTCTTGCCAGATTCTGGGATGTGAAGAGCGGCAGCATCAAAATAAGAGGTGTGGACATAAGGGATATGTCCCTTGAGGCCCTCATGAACATGATAAGCATGGTTTTCCAGAGGGTTTATCTGTTTAACGACACTATCTACAACAATATCGCCATGGCAAAACCGCAGGCCACCAGAGAGGAAGTCTTCGAGGCTGCCAGACGAGCATGCTGCTACGATTTTATAATGAAGCTGCCATTTGGTTTCGACACCATAATTGGCGAGGGTGGCTCGAGCCTGTCAGGCGGAGAGGCACAGAGAATATCCATCGCCAGATGCATACTTAAGGACGCCCCGATCATAATTCTTGACGAGGCGACGGCGAGCATTGACGCCGACAACGAAAAAAATATAAGAGAGGCCATGACTGAGCTGTGCAGGGGCAAGACTACTATTGTAATCGCCCACAGACTCTACACCATCAGGGAGGCTGACAACATTATTGTTATCGACAGAGGACGCATCGCACAGAGCGGAAGAAGAGATGAGCTTCTTCGCGTGGGCGGCGCTTACAGAAGACTTGAGGAGGCTGCAGATGACTGACGCATTTAGGAAAATAACGGGTCTGATTCTCATGATGATTGGCGCATTTTTCCTGCTTTTTGGAGTGTTCCTGGTGGATTTATCATTCAGGGCGCTTCTGATACTTGCGGGAATTGCGCTCATAGTTGTGGGATTTGTCATGTACAGACTCATGAAGGATTCGGACGAATAACATAAATATTGTGAAAACTGTAAAACAGCTCATGCATTGGCATGAGCTGTTTTGTTGTCAAGTGTCGCGCGGACTGACTGTCAAATTCCTTATGGAACTTGACAATTGAAAACATCTTCACGAGAATGTATAATGATTCAAATATATTTTGATTTTCGAGCCGCCAGGTTTTAACAGGCGGCATAAGGAAGGAAAACATGAAGAAAACAGCTTGGTTTGGCAATCTGCTCTTGGTTTTTGTCGCAGCTATCTGGGGAACGGCATTTGTTTTTCAGAGAGTCGGCATGGACAAGATAGAGCCCATAACATTTAACGCGAGCCGCATGACGCTCTCGGCGATTGTGGTTGGAATAGTGGTTTTAGTCAGGGGAAGGTCATCTGACAGGGCGGCAGAGGAGGGCATATCCCTTAAAAGAGATATAATCGGAGGCGTATGTTGCGGCGTGTTTTTAGCGTCCGCCAGCATTTTCCAGCAGATGGGGCTTGTGTTTACCTCTGCCGGCAAGGCGGGCTTTATCACAGCCATGTACATGCTCCTAGTCCCCGTGATAGGGTTTTTGTTTTTTAAGAAGCGCAATCCTCTCATCGTGTGGCTTGCGGTGGCATTAGGCGTTGTGGGAATGTATATGCTTTGCATAACAGACGGCTTCAGCCTGGAATACGGCGACAGCTTGGTCTGCGTGTGCGCGCTTCTTTTTAGCGGACATATACTGTGCTGCGACCACTTTGCGGGAAGGGGAGACCCCATAAGAATATCCGCCATACAGTTTCTGACCACGGCGGTCATATCCTGGACGGCGGCTTTTATTGTGGAGAGCCCGACATGGGCGGCCATATGGGAAGCATTTCTTCCGATAGCATACTGTGGAATAGTGTCAGGAGGTGTGGGCTACACGCTGCAGATGGTTGCGCAAAAACACACCGACCCGACGGTGGCATCGCTACTCATGAGCTTAGAATCCGTGTTTGCGGTGATTGCGGGCGCGCTGATCCTTGAGGAAATGATGAGCAGGCGCGAGATAACCGGCTGCGCTATCATGTTTGCGGCTATTGTTATCGTGCAGATTGGCCCGTATTTTGTCAATAAAAAGTCTGATGTGACGCATGTGTAAAGTGTTAAATATGGCATTTGATTAATGCCATGTTTTGTGCTAGTATTAGTATAGTATATTTAAACATCATTACCTGTTCAATAAGCGAGGTATTCCTATGAAGTCGATTATGGTGCTTGACAGCGGTGACTATATGTCCACAACAAAAATCGTCAAGAAGGTGACGGTGAGAGCCGTCATCGTGAAGGATGGCAGGCTTCTCTTGCAGCGCGACGGCGCGGGCGTGTATAAGCTGCCGGGAGGTGGTGTAGAGGTGGGCGAGGATTTTATCGACACGCTAAGGCGCGAGGTCTTAGAGGAGGTTGGCCGCGATATTGTGAGCGAGACCATCGAGGAGATAGGTATGATAAGCGAGGTCAGAAGGGATGTGTTTGATCCGCAGGTCAAGTTCATCAGGGATACGTATTTTTATAAATGTGACATAACAGATGAGGAGCACGAGCTGAAGCTTACACAGAGCGAAGAAAAAGCGGGCTTTTACGCCACGTGGGCAGACATTGACGAGATTATAGAGGTCAATTCGCGCCACGGGCTTAAGGACTGCATGAAGAGAGATACATTTTTCTTAAAGTGGTATAAGGAGGAAACAGAGGTTGGGAACAATAAGTGAATTCACTGTCAGCTCTTTGCAGGACGGACTTGAGCTTAGCGCCATGACAGTGATGCCTGAGGGAGAAGTCAAGGGAATAGTACAGTTTGTCCACGGAATGTGCGAGCACAAGGAGCGCTATATTCCTATCATGGAATATCTGTCCGGCCACGGCTATGCCTGCATCATTCACGACCACAGAGGCCATGGCAAGAGCGTCAAGGAGCCGGAGGATTTAGGCTTCTTCTATGAAAACGGCGCAGAGGCATTAGTTGAGGACATCCACCAGATGACAGTCTATGCCAAGGAAACGTTTGGGGATATTCACCCCTTCGTGCTTTTGGGACACAGCATGGGCTCGTTTGCCGTCAGATGCTATGCGAAGAAGTATGACAGGGAGATTGACAAACTTATCGTCATGGGAAGTCCGTCATACAATCCTGCAGCAGGGGTCGGCGAGACGCTTGTCAAGATTCTTAAGAAGTTTAAGGGCGAGCGCGCCCACAGTAAGCTTCTCGACTACATGGCTATAGATTCGGGCTACGAGAAGAGGTTTGCCGCTGAGAAGACGAAGCACGCCTGGGTGTGCTCGGACCCGGAGGTGGTTGCCGCATATAACGCGGATCCCCTGTGCAACTACACATTTACAATAAACGGTTATGAGAATCTCATGAAGCTCATGGCAGAGGCATACAGCACGAAGGGCTGGGACGATGTAAATGCTTCGCTTCCCGTCATATTCATGTCGGGCAAGGAGGATCCCTGCGCCGTGAACGATAAGGGCTTCTCAGAGGCCATCAGGAATTTCAAGAGCCACGGTTACACATGTGTCTCAGGCAAATTCTACAAAAACATGCGCCACGAGATACTAAACGAGAAGCGCAAAATGGTTGTCTACAAGGATATTTTGGATTTCATAGAGGATAATAACTGATAGAGGTGCAGATTTGGAAAAATACATACTTGCATTTGACGCGGGAACTACAAGCAACCGCTGTATAGTGTTTAACAAAGAAGGCAGAATAATAAGCGTTGCCCAGAAGGAATTCACACAGATTTTCCCGAAGCCCGGCTGGGTTGAGCATGACCCGGAGGAGATATGGTCCACACAGATAGGCGTGGCAGTTGAGGCGGTCGCCAAGTCAGGCATCAGCCCGGAAAGCATTGCCGCCATCGGCATCACCAACCAGCGCGAGACCACCATAGTGTGGGATAAGATCACGGGCAAGCCTGTGTACAACGCCATCGTATGGCAGTGCAGGAGAACTGCGGATTTCTGCGAGAGAATCTCCGACAAGAAGGAGCTTATCAGGCAGAAGACAGGTCTGGTTTTGGACCCCTACTTCTCAGCCACGAAGGTCAAGTGGATCCTCGACAACGTTGATGGAGCCAGGGAGAAGGCCGAGGAGGGAAGACTTCTGTTCGGAACGGTCGAGACATGGCTCATATGGAAGCTCACAGGCGGCAAGGTTCACGTTACGGATTACTCCAACGCGTCTAGAACCATGCTGTTTAACATTAACACGCTCAAGTGGGACGAAAACATCCTGAAAATGTTTAACATCCCGGCAAACATGCTACCTGAGGTTCGCCCAAACAGCGAAATCTACGGCTATGCCCTAGAGCGCTTCTTCGGAGCTGCCGTGCCAATTGCGGGAGCAGCAGGCGACCAGCAGGCTGCACTTTTCGGACAGAACTGTTTTAAGAGCGGACAGGCGAAGAACACCTACGGAACGGGCTGTTTCCTTCTCATGAACATAGGCGAGAAGCCGATAATCACGGACACAGGTCTCGTCACCACCATAGCCTGGAACATAGGCGGAGAGGTGACCTACGCCCTTGAGGGATCAGTTTTTGTGGGCGGTGCCAGCGTTCAGTGGCTTCGCGACGAGATGGGGCTTATCAAGGACGCCGCCGACAGCGAGGTGGTGGCGAACAAAGTGCCAAACACAAACGGCATATATGTCGTGCCCGCATTTACGGGAATGGGAGCGCCCTACTGGGACCCATACGCCAGAGGTGTGATAGTTGGAATAACCCGCGGCACCAACAAGAAGCATATTGTGAGAGCTACCCTAGAATCCATAGCCTATCAGGTAAATGATGTGTTGGGCGTTATGAAGGATGCCTCAGGCATGCCTATAGAATCCCTGCACGTGGACGGCGGCGCCAGCAGAAACAACCTGATCATGCAGATGCAGGCTGATATAAGCGACATGCCGGTCGTGAGACCTATGTGCGTTGAGACAACAGCCCTTGGAGCTGCATATCTGGCAGGTCTGGCAGTTGGCTACTGGGATAGCACGGCAGAGATTGAGAAGAATGCCATCATAGACAGGGAGTTTGTTCCTGTGATCACGCCAGGTGAGAGAAGCGAGAAGCTCTCAGGCTGGAAGAAGGCTGTGGTGCATTCGTTTGGCTGGGCGAAATAAATCTTCAAATCAGGCGCAGTCTTCCGAAAAATGATAAAGAGGGCTCAAGCATGGACGAAGGTGATGAGATATATTACTGCGCCGATGAGGACTGCATATATGTACACCGTGTCCTGATTTCGGATTATCCGTGGATGAGACTAACACGATGGGGGTCGTGACATTTCGCTGATTAAACGCAGGCCATACAGGAGCACAAAACTCCTGTGTGGCTTGCTTTGTTTTTACACAAGTTATGATATGAACATCAGATATTACTTTTAATTATATCTAAAATTCCAAAAATGTATGAGTTTTGTTTAACTAACGAATCATTTGGACTTGAAAAATAATCGCAAGTTGGTTACACTAGGGGGAGTATTTTCGAAAACTATATGCTTTTTTAGTTTTCGGTGCTTCGCCTAAGGGCGATGCATACTAGGTTAGGAGGTATTTAGGTGAAATTTAACGTAACATTAATACCTGGTGACGGTATCGGACCAGAGATTGTCACTGAGGCAGTCAAGGTGCTTGACCGAGTCGGCAGCAGATTCGGCGTGGAATTTAATTATACAAAAATCCTCATGGGCGGTTGTTCAATCGACGCCACAGGCGTTCCGCTCACGGATGAGGCATTATCGATAGCGAAGGCAAGCGACAGCGTGCTCCTCGGAGCCGTCGGTGGCAATGTTGGAGAGAGCAGCTGGTATAAGCTTCCGCCAAACCTTCGCCCTGAGGCAGCGCTTCTTCGAATTCGCAAGGAGCTGGGACTGTTTGCAAATATAAGACCTGCATATCTCTATGATGAGCTGAAGGCGGCATGTCCTTTAAGCCCAGACGTTATCGGCGACGGTTTCGATATGGTCATCATGAGAGAGCTCACAGGCGGTATTTATTTCGGCGTTCACACAACTGAGGAGGTTGACGGCGTTAAGAAGGCGACCGACATTTGCTCATATGATGAGAACGAGATTAGAAGAATAGCCATCAAGGGCTTCGAGATTGCGAGAAAGAGAAGAAAGAACGTGATCTCAGTCGACAAGGCTAACGTGCTCGACACTTCGAGACTCTGGAGAAAGGTTGTTGAGGAGGTGGCTAAGGATTACCCTGACGTCACACTTTCACATATGCTTGTTGACAACTGTGCAATGCAGTTGGTCAAGGATCCTAAGCAGTTCGACGTTATTCTTACGGAGAACATGTTTGGCGATATCTTATCGGACGAGGCCAGCATGGTCACAGGCTCCATCGGAATGCTCTCAAGCGCATCCCTCTCAGAGGGCAAGCTTGGACTCTACGAGCCAAGCCATGGTTCAGCGCCTGATATCGCTGGCAAGAACATTGCAAATCCTATCGCGACAATCCTCTCAGCAGCGATGATGCTCAGATATTCATTCGACCTTGATGAGGCTGCGGATGTTATCGAGGCGGCAGTTAAGAGAGCCTTAAGCGAGGGCTACAGAACAGTGGACATCATGAGCGAGGGCTGCAAACAGGTTTCCACAACACAGATGGGCGATATAATCGCCGGTTTCTGTGAGGCATAATCACAGTTTTCTGACATATGTATAGGAGAATAGAATATGAAGAGTGATGCAGCAAGACAGGGTCTGCAGGCGGCTCCTGCAAGATCATTATTTAACGCACTTGGACAGACCGAGGAGGAAATGAAGCGACCAATGGTCGGCATCGTAAGCTCCTACAACGAGATAGTTCCAGGTCATATGAACATCGATAAGATCGTCGAGGCAGTTAAGCTCGGCGTAGCCATGGCGGGCGGTACACCTGTTGTGTTCCCGGCTATCGCAGTCTGCGACGGTATCGCCATGGGACATATAGGAATGAAGTACTCTCTTGTGACGAGAGACTTAATCTGCGACTCCACAGAGTGTATGGCTACAGCTCACCAGTTTGACGCACTTGTAATGGTGCCTAACTGTGACAAAAACGTTCCAGGACTTCTGATGGCAGCGGCAAGACTTAACATTCCTACAATATTCGTCAGCGGCGGCCCAATGCTCGCCGGACATGTGAAGGGCAAGAAGACAAGCCTCTCATCCATGTTCGAGGCAGTAGGCGCTTACTCAGCGGGCAAGATCAGCGAGGATGAGCTCTACGAATACGAATGCAAGACATGTCCTACATGTGGTTCATGCTCAGGTATGTACACAGCCAACTCTATGAACTGTCTGACAGAGGCCATCGGTATGGGACTTCGCGGCAACGGAACCATCCCTGCCGTATATTCAGAGAGACTTAAGCTTGCAAAACATGCAGGTATGAAGATTATGGAGCTTCTTGAGAAGAATATCAGACCTAGAGATATTCTCACGAAGGAGGCCTTCGAGAACGCGCTCACAGTTGATATGGCTCTCGGATGCTCTACCAACACCATGCTTCACCTCCCTGCAATCGCACACGAGGCAGGCATCGAGCTTAACCTCGACATTGCCAACGAGATCTCTAACCGCACACCAAACCTGTGCCACTTAGCTCCAGCCGGAAGACATTACATGGAGGAGTTAGAGGAGGCAGGCGGTGTCTATGCAGTTATGAAGGAACTGGCAGACATCGGTTTATTACACACAGACCTCATCACAGCCACAGGCAAAACTGTAGGCGAGAATATAGCAAATGCTTACAATAAGGATCCTGAGATCATCAGACCTGTCGACAACCCTTACAGAAAGGACGGCGGTATCGCAGTTCTCAAGGGCAACATTGCCCCTGACAGCGGTGTTGTCAAGAGAAGTGCTGTTGTTCCTGAGATGATGGTTCACTCAGGCCCTGCAAGAGTATTTGACTGTGAGGACGATGCAATCGCAGCCATCCTTGGCGGCAAGATCGTTGCCGGTGACGTTGTGGTCATCAGATATGAGGGACCTAAGGGCGGTCCTGGTATGAGAGAGATGCTTAATCCTACATCTGCTATCGCAGGTATGGGACTTGGAAGCAGCGTAGCGCTCATCACAGACGGACGTTTCTCAGGCGCAAGCCGTGGAGCTTCCATCGGACATGTGAGCCCTGAGGCAGCTGTAGGCGGCCCTATCGCTTTGATCGAGGAGGGCGACATCATTGACATTGATATCGAGGCAAACACTCTGAACGTGAGACTCTCAGACGAGGAGCTCGCAGCCAGAAGAGCCAAGTGGCAGCCTCGCGAGCCTAAGGTCACAACAGGCTATCTCGCAAGATATGCGAAGATGGTTACCAGTGCCAACAGGGGAGCAATACTTGAAATCAAGTAGGAATAGGAGAAGAAAATGCAGTTAACAGGATCAGAAATCATAATCGAATGTCTCAAAGAGCAGGGCGTTGACACCGTATTCGGATATCCGGGCGGAACGATCCTTAACGTCTATGACGCTCTTTACAAGCATTCAGGAGAGATTACACATATACTTACCTCGCATGAGCAGGGCGCCAGCCACGCAGCTGACGGCTATGCAAGAGCCACAGGTAAGGTTGGCGTATGTATGGCAACATCAGGCCCAGGAGCCACAAACCTTGTAACAGGTATCGCTACAGCGTACATGGACTCCATCCCGGTAGTGGCTATCACAGCCAATGTAGGTGTCAGCCTCTTAGGTAAGGACTCCTTCCAGGAGATTGACATCACAGGCGTTACAACACCTATCACCAAGCACAACTTCATGGTTAAGGATGTCAGAGATTTGGCTGACACCATCCGCCGCGCATTTGAGATTGCCCAGAGCGGAAGACCAGGCCCTGTGCTTGTAGATATCACGAAGGACGTTACTGCTAACAAGTGTGACTACACACCTGTCAAGCCGGCAACAATCCTTCCTATCACAAACACAATCGAGGAGAGCGATATCGAGGCAGCTGTTGAGGCCATCAGAGCATCTAAGAAGCCGTATGTTTTAGTTGGCGGCGGCGCTGTCATGAGCGGTGCCAGCGAGCAGGTTCGCGAGTTTGTCCACAAGATTAACGCTCCTGTTGCAGACACACTTATGGGCAAGGGCGTAATCGCCGGCAACGACGAGCTCTACTCAGGAATGCTCGGAATGCACGGAACGAAGGCTTCAAACCTTGGAGTTTCAGGCTGCGACCTCTTAATCATCTTAGGTTCAAGACTCTCAGACAGAGTTTTGGGAAGCGCCAGAACATTTGCTTCAAGTGCTAAGATCCTTCACATCGACATTGACCCTGCGGAGATCAACAAGAACAAGAAGGCAGACTATCAGGTTGTGGGAGATCTCGCAGAGATCCTTAAGTTATTAAATGAGAGACTTGAGCCACAGGATCACGAGGAGTGGATTAAGAAGATTGCTGATTACAAGAAGCAGTTCCCTCTCACATTTAATGAGAGCATTCTCTCAGGTCCATACATCGTTAAGAAGCTCAACGAAATCACAGGCGGCGATGCAATCATCACCACTGAGGTTGGTCAGCATCAGATGTGGGCAGCTCAGTACTACAGCTACTTAGAGCCAAGAACACTTCTCACATCAGGCGGCTGCGGCACCATGGGCTACGGTCTTGGCGCCTCAATCGGAGCTAAGATGGCTAAGAAGGACAAGTTGGTATTCAACATTGCAGGTGACGGCTGTTTCCGTATGAACATGAACGAGATTGCAACTGCCACAAGATACAACATCCCGATCATCGAGATCGTAATCAACAACCACGTTCTCGGTATGGTTCGCCAGTGGCAGACACTGTTCTACGGACAGAGATATTCAAACACAGTCTTAAATGACCAGGTTGATTTCTGCGGTATCTGCGACGCCATGGGAGCTAAGACCTTCAAGGTAACCAAAAAGGAGGAATTCGAGCCTGCAGTAAGAGAGGCTATCAAGCTCAACATTCCATGTGTTATCGAGTGTGTTATCGATCCCGATGATAAGGTATTCCCTATGGTTGCGCCAGGCGCGCCTATCGCAGACGCTTTTGACGAGGATGACCTTAAGAAGAAGGATTTTGGCTGATTTAAATTAAACATTTACAATTCAGACCAATAGTGCTATAGTTTAGTTTAATGCGGTCCCCGACCGACAATATATTATTATAAGTATAGAAAGAGGATATAAAGATGGGAAGAGTGTATAATTTCTCTGCAGGTCCTGCTGTATTACCAGAGGAGGTTCTCCGCGAGGCAGCAGCTGATATGATGGATTACAAGGGCTGCGGCATGTCAGTCATGGAGATGAGCCATCGTTCGAAGATGTTCCAGAACATTATTGATGAGGCTGAGGCTGATATCAGAAAGCTCATGAACATTCCGGACAACTACAAGGTTTTATTCTTACAGGGCGGTGCATCACTTCAGTTTGCAATGATCCCTATGAACCTTATGAAGAACCACAAGGCTGACTACATTGTGACAGGCCAGTGGGCTAAGAAGGCATACCAGGAGGCTAAGAAGTACGGTGATGTTGTTGCAGTTGCATCAAGCGCTGACAAGACATTCTCTTACATTCCTGATTGTTCAGATCTTCCAATCCGTGAGGATGCAGACTATGTTTACATCTGCGAGAACAACACAATCTACGGAACCAAGTTCCATACACTTCCTAACACTAAGGGCAAGACATTAGTTTCTGATGTTTCTTCATGCTTCTTATCAGAGCCGATCGACGTTACCAAGTACGGTATCGTTTACGGCGGTGTTCAGAAGAACGTTGGTCCTGCAGGTCTTGTTATCGCTATCGTTCGCGAGGATTTAATCCCTGAGACAGTTGACGACAGCGTTCCTACAATGATGCAGTACAAGATTCACGCAGAGAACGGCAGCATGTACAACACACCTAACTGCTGGTCTATCTACATCTGCGGTCTTGTATTCAAGTGGTTATTAAAGAACGGCGGTCTCGAGGCTATGAAGGCTAAGAACGAGGCTAAGGCTAAGATCTTATATGATTTCCTTGACAACAGCAAGCTCTTCAGGGGCACAGTTGAGCCAGGAAGCCGTTCACTTATGAATGTTCCATTCGTAACGGGCAACGAGGAGCTCGACGCTAAGTTCGTTAAGGAGGCTAAGGCTGCAGGTCTTGAGAACCTTAAGGGACACAGAACAGTCGGCGGTATGAGAGCATCTATCTACAATGCTATGCCGGTTGAGGGCGTTCAGGCACTTGTTGATTTCATGAAGAAGTTCGAGGAGGAGAATGCATAATGGCTAAGATTAACTGCTTAAATCCTATCGCTCAGGTTGGTCTTGATAACCTTCCTGCAAACTACGAGCTCACAGATGATTTTGCAGCAGCACAGGGCGTTTTAGTCAGAAGTGCCAAGATGCATGATATGGAGCTGTCTGACAACCTTCTTGCAATCGCAAGAGCAGGTGCAGGCGTTAACAATATTCCTCTTGACAAGTGTGCACAGAAGGGTATCGTCGTATTCAACACACCAGGCGCTAACGCTAACGGTGTTAAGGAGTTAGTTATCGCTGGTATGCTCATGGCAGCCAGAGATATCGTAGGCGGTATCGAGTGGGTTCAGGCTAACAAGGATGACGCTGATATTGCGAAGGATATGGAGAAGGCTAAGAAGGCTTTCGCTGGCTACGAGCTCAAGGGCAAGAAGTTAGGTATCATCGGTCTTGGCGCCATCGGTATCTTAGTTGCCAACACAGCAAGACATTTCGGTATGGAAGTATATGGATGTGATCCATTCCTCTCAGTTAACAACGCACTTAAGCTCTCTAGAGACGTTAAGGTTGTTGGCAGCAACGACGAGATCTTCCAGACCTGCGATTACATCACAGTTCACGTTCCGCTTATGGATTCAACCAAGGGCCTCATCAACAAGGCTGCCATCGACCAGATGAAGGATGGCGTTGTTATCCTCAACTTTGCACGTGACATCCTCTGCGACGAGGAGGCAGTTCTTGCAGGCATCGAGTCAGGCAAGATCCGCAAGTACGTTTCAGATTTCCCTAACGCTACAACAGCAGGTAAGAAGGGTGTTATCCTTACACCTCACCTTGGAGCTTCAACAGAGGAGTCTGAGGACAACTGTGCAGTTATGGCTGTTGACGAGATCGTTGATTTCATCGACAACGGCAACATCAGAAATTCTGTAAACTATCCTGCAGTTAACTTAGGACCTGCTACAATGCCAGCTCGTGTTTGCGTAGCTCACAAGAACATTCCTAATGTTATCAGCGGTTTCACATCTCTTGCAGGCGCTAACGGCGTCAACATCGAGAACATGGTTTCAGCAAGCCGCGGCGAGTACTCTTATGCAATCTTCGACCTTACAAGTAAGGTTACAGAGGACTTTGTCGAGAAGGCAGAGGCACTCGAAGGCGTACTTAAGGTTCGCGTTATTGAGAAATAACCAGATTTTTGAGCCTCCGGCCAGCCCGGAGGCTTTTTTTAGGTGATTACATGAAGAAGAATCTAAGAGGTGTTCACACATTTGTGGTGTGCGCATACAAGGAGAGCCCGTATTTAAGGGAGTGCATACAGTCGCTCCTTAACCAGAGCAGCATAAGCGACATAATAATCGCAACCTCCACGCCTAACGAGCACATAAGCAGTATAGCGAAGGAGTTTGACATCCCTGTATATGTGAATACGGGGGAGAGCGGTATCACGCAGGATTGGAACTTCGGCCTGTCGTGCGCGAAGACACAGTTTGTGACTATCGCTCATCAGGACGATCTGTATTTTGAGCACTACGCCCGCACTGTGGTGGGAAGACTTAAGGCTGTGTCAGACTCCCAGATATGCTTCACGGACTACTGTGAGAGGCGGGGAGACGACTACGAGGATGCAAATACTTTGCTATACATCAAGAGACTGCTCTTGCTTCCGATAAGGTTTCCTGGAGCTAAGAACAGAAGATTTGCCAAGAGGCTGATCCTCTCAATCGGCTCGTCCATATGCTGCCCTTCGGTCACATTTAACATGGCTAATATCGAGGGACCTGTGTTTGAGAACGGACTTAAGAGCAACGGGGACTGGCAGGCGTGGGAGAGGCTTTCAAACCAGGCCGGCAGTTTTGTCTACTGTCCATATGTGCTCATGAGTCACAGAATCCACGAGGGAAGCGAGACCAGCGCCATAATTAATTCCGGCAGGCGCTCCGACGAGGACCTTGTAATGTTCAGGAAATTCTGGTGTGAGCCCATCGCCAGAGGTCTTGCAAAGGTATACTCCCTGGGAGAAAAGTCTAACTCTGTCGAGAAGTAGCCAAGACTCCCACTCTTTTGTGGAAAACTACTAAAAGAATTACGAAAATACGAAAAAACAGCTCAAAACGGTGAGCGAAAACGTTTAAAACAGCATTTTGCCTGCGCGTAAATTACAGCACATTTCAAGAAATGTGCACAAAAAAAACACATTTTTGTGTATAATTACATTATAAAACTGTGGTTTTTGTACAAAATAATTTCAGAGATTGATTTATTATTGCATTTTTTGTACAAAAGGGGTATATTATTAACAACGAAAACGATTAAGGAACGCGGAGGACACAGATGGTTTCACTCAAAGATGTTGCTGGGGCCTGTGGAGTATCAGTTGCCACGGTCAGCAAAGCGTTAAACGGCCATTCAGATGTAGGAGCTGACACGGCCAAGCGTATCAAAGAGACTGCCAAGATCATGGGTTATCTGCCCAACACTGCGGCGAGAGCTCTTAAGACCAACAAGACAAACAACCTCGGTGTGTTATTCTGTGATGACGCACAGAGCGGTTTGACACATACATATTTCTCAAGCGTGCTCGAGGGCTTCAGGAAGGCTGCTGAGGATAAGGATTACGATATAACATTTATAAGCAACAACCAGACCACCCACAATCTCTCATACTATGAGCGATGCAGGAGCCGTGGTGTTGACGGAATTGTTATAGCCTGCGTGTCATTTGACACACCTCAGATACAGGAGATATTAAACGGAAATATTCCTGTTGTCACGATTGACCGCGTGTTTGACACATGCACATCCATAGTTTCAGACAACGCCAGGGGTATGCACGATTTGGTTGAGTATGCCATAAGCATGGGACATAGGAAGATCGCCTATGTACACGGTAAGCCGTCAGCGGTTACCGAGACCAGACTTGAGAGCTATTACGGATGTCTGAAGGCGCACGGCATCGAGGCCAGGGCGGAGTACGTTGTTGAGGGAGATTACCTCGACTATAAGGCATGCTACGACAGGACAATCGAGCTTCTAAACCTTAAGGATCGCCCTACATGCATCATCTATCCTGATGATCTGGCATGCATCGGCGGAACCAACGCCATCAGAAGCATGGGACTTAGCATCCCGGACGACATATCAGTCATGGGATACGACGGAGCTCAGATCGGACAGGTTGTAAGCCCAAGATTCACAACCCTTAAGCAGGACACGAAGCTCATCGGCGGAACAGCTGCCGACAAGCTCATCAATATTATCGAGCATCCTGAGACCGAGAAGGTGGAGCAGGTTGTTATCGAGGGTCAGCTCCTAGAGGGCGCCTCAGTCAAAAAACTTAACTGATGAATGATTAATGCCGGACCAGGAGGTCCGGCATTATTATTGTCATTATAACTTCTTATCTAACTCCTCGCGGCTCATAGGCTTATAGAAGAGATAACCCTGTGCTGTAAGGCAGCCTGCGTCCTTATAGAACTGCTCCTGCTCCTCGGTCTCGACGCCCTCGGCTATAACCTCCATCTCCCTGTCGGAGGCGATGTCCATGAGAGTCTTAATCATAAGCTCGATATTCTTATCTCCTATGTGCTCTGTGAGGCTTTGGTCAATCTTTAAAACATTGGCGCCAAGCTCTGTGAGAGATGTGATGGCGCTGCTGCCGTTGCCAAAATCGTCTAGGGACACTGTGAGGTCGTAGGACTGCATTTTCTCTATGAATTCCTTAAACCTTGGATAGTCCTTCACAGGCGGGAGAGAGGTGAACTCTATCTCTATGTAGCTTGGGTCTATTCCGTAGCGGTCTATTATGTTCATGATGCGCTCCACGAAACCGTCATCTGAGAGATGTCTGATGCTAAAGTTTACGCTTACGAGCGGTGCGTTGCCATCGTTAAGCCAGTCGAAGAGATCCTGACACACCAGGTCTAAAACATAGTAGTCTAGTAGGCAGATGCGCTCGTCCTCGTTAAGCTCTGGGAGAAACTCCTCTGGAAGCAAGATCTCGTCGCCGTCAATCCTTCGAACCAGAGCCTCAGCTCCAAGTATCGAGCGGTCTTCAAGAGACACCTTGGGCTGATAGTGGACTGTGAAGCAGTCGCTTTTTAGAAGCTTGTTAAACTCCTCAAGTCTGGCGACGGTCTCGTCAACCTTCTCGGTCTTGTCATTAACCGCCTCCCTGCCAATGCGCTCCTGTATGCGCTTGGACAACTCCATAAGGCAGGTCGAAAAATCCATGGTGCCCTCAGGAATGTCATAGCTGGTCACGTCGGCCTCGATGGTAAGAGGTATCTCCGATGCGTCTGAGGCGATGGCGGTAATGTTGGTTTTAGAAACCTTCTCGACTATGTCAGCGGCTCTGTCCTTCTTGACCAACATGACGAAGCTGTCGCCGCCGTGTCTGGCAACTGTCTCCTCCGGAAGCATTCCCGTCTGTAAAAATGCTCCGTATTTCCTGAGAACCTGGTCGCCCATGACGAAGCCGTGGTTAAAATTAATGTCGTTAAATCCCCTGATGTTTATGAGAACAGCTGTGTATCTTCCGATGCTTCCAACTGTGCAGTGGGCACGTCCCGTGGTGCAGAAGGACACGTAGTTGGGAAGTCCGGTCAGCGTGTCAGTCATGGCATTTGACTGTGCGATGTCAGCCAGGCGCAGCCTGCTGGCAAACACATATGTGGTCTCCGCAATCGTTGCGAGACTGGCGATGGCCTTCATGGACCACTGGTCGCACGACGTGGTCGCAAATATGGTGATCTCGACTATGATCTCGTCCTGCATGATGAACTGGTAGGTCTGGTTAACCTCAGAATTGAAGCTTCGCTTGGATTCAAACACAACCATGTTTATGTTTGCGTTCTTCGCGCCTGAGACGAACCCGGGGCGGCGAGGCCTGAAGGATACGTTAACCTTGCCAATGTGAAGCGGATGCTCAAGCAATTCAAAAGCCTTCTGAAATCCGTCATTTAGCGAAGTCGGCTGTTCCATCTCATGAAAGAAATTCTGAAAAAGATCCGGATATAATTCTACTGCCATGTTTCCCCTCTCATTTTGTCGTGTTTTCTTACATTTGGCTATATAATAACATATATTTATTTTTTTGTAAATGCAGATATGAGTTTGTTGACATCCATCTTAAGCTCTGATAAAATACAATGGATTATGGGTAAGTGTCGGCATATTCTACCGTCTGCCCACGGAGGTTAAGTTTGGATCAGAGTAAAATCAGGAATTTTTGTATAATTGCGCACATTGATCACGGCAAATCAACACTTGCCGACAGAATTATAGAGAGCACGGGAACCTTAACTGCCCGCGAAATGCAGGACCAGGTCCTCGACAATATGGACCTTGAGAGGGAGAGAGGAATAACTATAAAGAGCCAGGCCGTGAGAGTAGTCTATAAGGCTAAGGACGGTCAGGAGTACATATTAAACCTTATCGACACCCCAGGACATGTGGATTTTAACTACGAGGTTTCGAGAAGTCTGGCAGCCTGCGACGGAGCGATACTTGTGGTTGACGCGGCACAGGGCATAGAGGCTCAGACTCTTGCCAATGTTTACCTGGCACTTGACCACGACCTTGAGGTCATCCCTGTCATCAACAAAATCGACCTGCCAAGCGCAGAGCCTCAGCGCGTCATCAACGAGATAGAGGACGTGATTGGCTTAGAGGCACAGGATGCGCCCCTCATATCTGCCAAGCAGGGCTTAAACATTGACCAGGTCTTAGAGGCCGTTGTGGAGAAGATTCCAGCCCCGAAGGGGGATAAGAATGCTCCACTTAAGGCGCTCATATTCGATTCAGTCTACGATTCCTACAAGGGAGTTATAATATTCTGCCGCGTGATGGAGGGCACAGTCAGGAAGGGCACCATGATCCACATGATGGACACGAAGGCTGAGGAGCTGGTTGTGGAGGTTGGATATTTTGGCGCGGGCCAGTTCATCCCCTGCGATGAGCTTAGCGCCGGAATGGTTGGCTATATCACAGCGAGCATCAAAAATGTCCGCGACACCATGGTGGGCGATACCGTGACGGACGCTGACAATATGGCATCAGAGCCGCTTCCGGGCTACAAGAAGGTCAAGCCCATGGTTTACTGTGGACTCTACCCTGCAGACGGCAGCAAATACGGCGATTTGAGGGACGCCTTAGAGAAGCTTCAGCTAAACGACGCGTCGCTGTTTTTTGAGCCAGAGACTTCTGTCGCGCTAGGCTTCGGTTTCAGGTGCGGCTTCTTAGGACTCTTACACTTAGAGATTATTCAGGAGAGACTCGAAAGAGAGTACGATCTTGACTTGGTAACCACAGCGCCAGGCGTTGTGTATAAGGTTTATAAGACGGACGGCACCATGATTGAGCTCACCAACCCGTCAAACCTCCCGGATCCCTCTGAGATTGAGCACATGGAGGAGCCCATGGTCTCTGCTGAGATCATGGTAACCACGGACTATGTGGGCAATATCATGGATCTGTGCCAGCAGAGGCGAGGAATTTACATGGGCATGGAGTACATGGAGACCACCAGAGCCCTTCTAAAATACGAGCTTCCGCTCAACGAGATCATCTATGACTTCTTCGACGCTCTCAAGTCCAGAAGCAAGGGCTACGCGTCTTTTGACTACGAGATGAAGGAGTATGTTCCGGCGCCGCTTGTGAAGCTTGACATCCTCATAAACCGCGAGGAGGTGGATGCCTTAAGCTTCATCGTGCATGAGCAGAGCGCCTACGAGAGAGGCCGCAAGATGTGCGAGAAGCTTAAGGATGAGATACCGAGACACCTGTTTGAGATACCTATCCAGGCGGCTATCGGCAACAAGATCATCGCCCGCGAGACCGTTAAGGCCATGAGAAAGGACGTTTTAGCTAAGTGCTACGGCGGCGATATCTCCAGAAAAAAGAAGCTTCTTGAGAAACAGAAGGAAGGCAAGAAGCGCATGCGCCAGATAGGCAATGTGGAGATTCCGCAGTCAGCCTTCATGAGCGTGTTAAAACTCGACGACGAGAAGTGATAATATATGAAAAACATTGGAATATATATACACATTCCATTCTGTGTGAAGAAATGTAACTACTGTGATTTTCTGTCGGCCCCGGCGGACAACACCGTGAAGGAGTTATACCTTCGCGCCCTGCAGGGCCAGATTGCCTCCTTCTACGAGGAGGATTACAACAGAAGTCACAAGGTCACAAGCATTTATTTTGGAGGCGGCACGCCATCGCTAGTGAGCGCGGAGTGGATTGGCAAACTCTTAGACACGGTGAAGAAGTTCTTCGTGGTGGATGACAATGCGGAGATAAGCATAGAGTGTAATCCGGGCACCGCCGACGAGGAGAAGTTAGAGGGATATCTTGCGGCCGGCATCAACAGGCTCAGCATCGGACTTCAGTCAACCAACGACGACATACTGTGCACTCTCGGAAGGGTGCATGACTTCTCACAGTTTCTGCAGGTTTACAAAACCGCCAGAAGAGTTGGATTTGACAACATAAACATTGACATTATGAGCGGTCTGCCGGACCAGACGCTGGAGGACTATTCCCAGACTCTTGACACAGTTTTGAGCCTGGCGCCCGAGCACATATCGGCCTACAGCCTGATTATCGAGCCCGGCACGCCGTTTGAACACATGGAGCTTAACCTTCCCGACGAGGACACAGAGAGGGAAATGTACTACTTGACGAAGAGGAGACTCGCTGAGTTTGGCTATGAGAGATACGAGATATCTAACTACGCCAAGCCGCTTAAGCAGTGCAGGCACAACAATATCTACTGGACGGGCAGGGATTATCTGGGCTTCGGAATAGGGGCTGCATCCCTCGACCGCGGTTTTCGCTACAGCGTTGTCAGGGATATCAACAAATACATGGACTTAGCGTTTAAGGAGAAGTGGAGCGACATGTTTGAAAATGTCGAGAAGCTCACGGACGCTGACAAAATGTGTGAATACTGTATTTTAGGGCTTAGAAGGTGCGAGGGCGTGTCGCTTAGCCGTTTTGAGGTGAAGTTTGGAAGGAAGCTTCTGGGAGTTTACGGCGACGTGGTTATGAAGTATGCCCAGATGGGGCTTCTAAGAATCAGCGGCGACAATCTGAGGTTTACCGACAGGGGAATTGATGTGAGTAACACTGTCCTGGCGGATTTCATGCCGGACTGATGAAAGGCAGATATGTACGAGGCATTTGCTTATTTATATGACGTATTTATGGACAACATTCCCTATGAGGAGTGGTGTGAATATTTAAGAAGTATTCTCGTGGAAGAAGGGGTTAAAGAGGGGCTTTTGTGCGAGCTTGGCTGCGGCACGGGCAATATGACAGAACTTCTCATGGAGGCAGGCTACGACATGATCGGAATAGACAATTCCGAGGACATGTTGGACGTCGCCAGAGAGAAGCTCTACGAGTTGGAGTTTGAAGGCGAACCTCCTATTCTCTACCTGAACCAGGACATGAGAAGCTTCGAGCTGTATGGCACGGTGAGGGCGATAGTGAGCGTCTGCGACAGCTTAAACTATCTGACAGACAGCAAGGATGTTCTGAAGGTGTTAAAGCTTGCGGCCAACTATTTAGACCCCGGCGGCGTGTTCATATTTGACATGAAGACGGACTACTTCTACAGAACGCGCATGGGCGACAACACATTTACAGATGTGAGAGAAGACTGCGCCATGATCTGGGAGAACGAATACGACGAAGCTAACAGGATTAACAGCTACAACCTCACGCTGTTTGACAGGGATGAGGACGGCAGATATGTAAGAAGCGAGGAGTTTCACACGCAGAGAGCCTACTCCATAGAGGAAATGAGGGCTCTTATCGAGGAGGCGGGCTTAGAGTTTGTGGCCTCCTACAATGCATTTACGAGGGAGGCGGCAACAGAGACCTCCGAGCGCGTATACTATGTGGTTAGGGAAAAACACCACGAGGGAAAGTTATATATTTGAGGTAAATTATGAGCGATTATATAGTTAGGGCGACGGCGGCCGATCTTCGAATCAGGGCGTTTGCCGCGACCACAAGGGATATGGTTGAGTATGCGAGAGCTGCCCACGACACAAGCCCTGTTATGACGGCGGCCCTTGGAAGACTCCTCACAGCGGGAGCCATGATGGGCGTCACCATGAAGGCGGACGACGATCTTCTGACTCTGAGAATAGAGGGCGACGGCCCGGCGGGCGGCGTGTGCGTGACAGCGGACAGCCACGGCAATGTCAAGGGCTATGTGAATAATCCGAAGGTTTTGATACCTGCCAAGCCAAACCACAAGCTTGACGTTTCAGGCGCTATCGGAAGCGGAACGCTTCAGGTTATCAAGGACATAGGTCTTAAGGACCCGTATGTTGGACAGGTTAACTTAGTCAGCGGCGAGATTGCCGAGGACATAACATATTACTATGCAGTCAGCGAGCAGGTGCCATCCACGGTTGCGCTGGGGGTCTTAATGGACCACGACAACACAGTCAAATGTGCCGGCGGCTTCATGATACAGCTCATGCCCGACGCGGGCGAGGAGGTTATAAGCGCTCTCGAGGAGAAGCTCAAGGGCTTTACAAGCATAACAGCGCTCCTCGAGGATGGCAAAACTCCTGAGGATATTCTCGCCATGTTTTTAGGCGACATGGGGCTTGAGATCACCGAGCGTGAGGAGTGCCGTTTTAAATGCAACTGCAGCAAGGACAGATTTGCAAGAGGCCTGATAAGCTTAGGAAGCAAGGAGCTTAATTCGCTTATAGAAGAGAATGAACCAATAGAGGTCAACTGCCACTTCTGCTCTAAGAAATACACATATAGCGTGGAGGAACTGAGAGAACTGTTAAAAAACGTCACACATTGACATGGTTTGTGGATATTGGGATGCAGTGAACTAATATATTAGAGTCACATACAGCGGCGTGCTGGCGTCTGTGACAGATGTGGAGTTAATATCTGTGCAGCCGGCTGAGACTGTTGTGGTTTTTTAGGTGCGATTATCATACGCCTATGCGGCGTAATTAGAAAAGGTGGATATGAACAAGAAGGTTAAGAGAGTGCTGGCGCTTATCGCGGTCGTTGCCATAATGGCAGTTTATGTTGTGGCGCTAATCTATGCTATTAAGGGCGGAAACATGGCGGTTCCTGTGGTCATGGCATGCCTTATGATATCTATGTATCTGGCGGTTTATTTTCACATTGGCAAGGTTCTGGCCGATGTGCTCAAAAAACACAGAGACAAAAAAATGCAACAAAATAATAATTTTGAGGAAGAGGAACACTAATGGGAAAGACAATCATTCCAGAGGGTTACAGATCAGGACTTGATCTGCACGACACACAGATAGCCATCAAGACTGTCAAAGATTATTTTCAGCTTCAGCTCTCACAGAGACTGAACCTTGCCAGAGTTTCAGCGCCGCTGTTCGTAGACCCGGCTTCGGGCCTTAACGACAACCTAAACGGCGTGGAGAGACCTGTAGCATTCGATATTCTCGAGCAGAACGGTCGCATGGCAGAGGTTGTGCACTCTCTTGCGAAGTGGAAGAGATACGCGCTGAGGAAGTACGGTTTCGGCTACGGCGAGGGAATCTACACAGATATGAACGCAATCAGACGCGACGAGGTGACAGACAACATCCACTCTATATTTGTCGACCAGTGGGACTGGGAGAAGGTTATCGCTAAGGAGGAGAGAAACATTGAGACGCTTAAGAGCGTTGTGAGAAATGTTTACTCAGCCCTCAGAAAAACCGAGAAGTACATGTCCATACAGTACGATTACATCGAGGAGATACTGCCTCACGATATTTTCTTCATCACAACGGATGAGCTTGAGAGCATGTATCCTGACAAGACCCGCAAGGAGAGAGAGTATCTGATAGCTAAGGAGAAGGGCGCAGTGTGCCTGATGAAGATTGGCGATAAGCTCGCTGACGGCGAGCCACACGACGGCAGAGCTCCTGACTATGACGACTGGGCTTTAAATGCTGACATTATAGTTTACTACCCTGTGCTTGACATATCGCTTGAGCTTTCCAGCATGGGCATCAGAGTTGACGAGGTTTCTCTGGTGGAGCAGCTTAAGAAGGCCGGCTGCACAGAGAGAATGGAGCTTCCATTCCAGAGGGCAATCATCGAGAAGAAGCTTCCATACACCATCGGCGGCGGTATCGGTCAGTCCAGAATATGTATGTTCTTCCTCCGCAAAGCACACATCGGAGAGGTTCAGTCCTCCATGTGGCCTGAGGACACAGTTAAGATTTGTGAGGAGAATAATATAGAGCTTCTCTAGGAGGGTGTCTTGGATAAGTCAGGTAAGAGAGATTTAATTGCTTATTTTTGTGCCCTGTTTATCTTGGCGATAAGCATTTTTACGATTTTTAATTTTATAGTGCAATCAGGGTGGGGCACGTACCACTCTGACTGCTCTGACAGCATGTACTGGGCGAAGGCGAGCGTGGATGCAGGAAAGCTGGTCAGCGATGATTTTAAATACGCGGCGCTGCTTCCGTTTGGCGGCAATCTTATATTTCAGCCCTTCGTGGCCATGTTTGGCCTGTCCATGGCCACACAGATGGTGTCCATGTGCGTGTTCACGGTTCTTCTCATGGTGGGGTTGGTGCTGTTTTTTAAAAGCTTCGGCTACAGCATGAATTTTGCCTATATCGGCACCGCGCTGTTCTTCATATGCATGTCCGCAAGCGTCAAGCTTCGCGAGATTATGTGGCAGCACATCATCTACTATTCGCTTGGCATAATTCTGTTTTTGTATCTTACGGCTGCGGTTAACTATGCCCGCAAGGCGCTTGATGAGACGAAGGGCGTTAAGGATGTGAAAATGTGGGTGATGATTATTCTCACATTTATAGTAGGATTTCTATGCGGCGGCAACGGCATGCAGATTATTCTGCTGTCAGTTTTCCCGGTGGTTATGGGAGTTGCCGGAAGGGTTTATCTTAAAAACACCTCCATGGGATTTAAGGAGAATAAGAGCTCATATATTATGATTGCGGTGTTGGGCTTAGCCACTGTGGCAGGTCTGATTGGCTTATATGTTGTAAGCCACGGCGTAAGCGCAGGATATCAGAACGCCTACTCAACCTACTCGGATATGGACAACTGGGCGGATAACCTCCTTAAGTTTCCCAACCAGTGGTATTCGCTCTTAGGCGTGGATATAAGCGGCGGTGAGCCTCTGATAAGCCTCGACTCAATCATGGTAATGCTTAGAATCTTCTACGGTCTGGTGTTACTTATCATGCCTTTTGTGCTGCTCTTCAGGTATAAGCATCTGGAGAGTGACAGCCTTAAGTTCATGGTTATCGCGCATCTGGGCATGAGCGCATTTGTGCTGTTTGGATATATATTTGGCAAGCTCTCAGCAGCAAACTGGAGACTGACGCCTGTTTACGCCACAGCATTTTTGACATGCTTCATGTACGCGAAGGAGAGGATGGGAAGCCTGGCCAAGCTTGCATATCCGCTGTTTGCCATGATCATGGGCTTTAGTCTGGTGGTGCTTATAGATGTGTATTCCATCCCATCAAACAGCATCGAGGACAATGTAAACTACAAGCTTGCGCAGACTCTTAAGGAGCATGAGCTTACGAGGGGGTATGCTACGTTCTGGCACGCGGGAAGCGTGACCGTGCTCTCGGACGGCTATACGCAGTCCGTATCTGTCACCATAGACGATAAGGGCGTGAGCCCCTATTACTATCAGAACGAGAGGGTATGGTTTGAGGATGTTAAGGGGCAGGATAATTACTACCTGATACTTTCTAAGGGCGAGCTCTCAACCATCGAGAAGTCCTCGACGAAATGGCCGGGTGTCCTGGCAGATGCCACAGAGGTTATCGAGAGTGAAGGCTACTACATCTATGTTTTTGATGAGAATCTGCCGTTTAACTAGATAATGAACTAAAAAGAAGGGGTCTAGGCCCCTTCTTTTATAGTTTATATGTGACTTCCCTTCTGTTTTCAAATCTTATATAGTTTGTAAAACCGCACTCCTTAAGAACCTTCGCCGTCTCTTTGAAACCGTATCCTATGTGCTCGGGAGCGTGTGCGTCTGAGCCGAGCGTTATGCGGCTTCCGCCAAGTTCGGCGTAGCGCTTCAGAATATCGGGGTGGGGGTGTGCATAGCCCAGGCCGTATTTAAGCCCTGCGGTGTTTATCTCTAAGCATTTGCCCCTCTCGATTATTATGCGAAGAATCTCGTCTATCTGGTCCTTAAAATCCAGCCAGGTGTAGTGGTTTTCTTCCTCAGGAACATATCTGAAAATATAGTCCAGGTGTCCAAATGTGTCGTAGAAGTCGTACATTTTCAGGCAGTCGATGGCCGACTGGAAGTATCTGTAGAGCCCCTCGTAGGCACCCTTATCCTGCCAGTACTCCTTATAGTAGGGGTCGTAGCCGTCCACCACGTGGATGGAGCCGATGATAAAATCGAAGGGGTGGGATGAGGCGATGGAGTTTAAGAGCTCCTCCTGGTCAGTCCTCATGCCAAGCTCGAGTCCAATCTGCACGTCGATTTTGCCGGCGTATTCCTCGCGCACGGTGCGCATCTGCTTAAAGTAGTTTTCAAAGTCCAGGCTGAACATGTCAGGCTCTACCGGAAAGTCCGGGTCGCAGTGATCTGTAAATGTTATGCCGCCAAGTCCCTTCGATATGGCGGCCTCAATCTGGGCTCTTACAGGGGCATCGCTGTCCCCCGAAAAACATGTATGTGTGTGGTTGTCAGTTAACATAATTAACCTTCCTCCCTTATGTGTTAGTCTTAACCAACTTATAATAGCAGATTAAAAGTGGTGTTTCAACATTTATAGCGTTTTTTGTGCGATAACAGCATAAAAAAGTACTTGATTTAAACATTTTTTTGTAATAGACTAGAATTCGATTTTTTATAGAGATTTATACAGTAGTTACGTTTTAGGAGAAGACATGGGTTGGCTTTATGAACTTACACACAATGTTGTGTTGATGTCAGGCTGCAGCGCCTGGGTTGTGGCTCAGGTGATTAAGTTTTTTATTCACGCGGCTATATATAAGACATTTAGAATGGAGAGACTGTTTGGCGACGGCGGAATGCCAAGCGCACACTCAGCAACAGTTACCTCCATGGCGGTTGCGACGGCTATCACAGAGGGCGTCGGAACATTTCAGTTTGCAATAGCTGCCATGCTCGCCATCATCGTCATGCACGATGCCATGGGAGTCAGACGCGAGACCGGCAAACAGTCGGTGGTTTTGAACGAAATCATCGAGATGTTCAACTCTATGCAGATTGACGGCAACTGGAGCGACGAGAAGCTGAAGGAGTTTGTGGGACACACACCACTTCAGGTTGCGGCAGGCTTTATTGTCGGCGCGATAGTTGGATGTGTCATGGGATTCGTAGTGTTTGCAGCATAATGTTGATACCTGTGGGGGATTGACAGATGTTTGGATATTAGGAGGATGATTATGAAGAAGGTAGTCAAGTTTGGCGGAAGCTCTTGCGCTTCAGCTGCACAGTTTAAGAAGGTTGGCGACATCATCAGAGGCGAGGACGCCAGAAGATATGTTGTAGTATCTGCGCCAGGTAAGCGTTACAATGCCGACACCAAGGTCACAGATATGCTCTATAAGGCATATGCCCTTGCAGAGAAGGATGAGGATTTCACTAAGGTTTTAGACGATATTAAGGCCCGCTATCAGGAGATTATTGACGGACTTGGCTTAAGCTTAAACTTAGACGACGAATTCAAGACTATTGCTGAGCAGTTTAAGGCTCACGCAGGAAGCGACTACGCAGCTTCAAGAGGAGAGTATTTAAACGGTTTAGTGGCTGCCAACTATCTGGGCTACGAGTTTATCGACGCTGCCGACGTTATCTTCTTTGACAATGACGGAAACTTCCTTCCTGATGAGACCAACGATGTGTTATCTAAGCGTCTCGAGGGCGTGGACAGAGCAGTGGTTCCAGGCTTCTACGGCTCTAAGCTTGACGGAACAGTCAAGACATTTTCAAGAGGCGGTTCAGATGTCACAGGTTCAATCGTGGCTAAGGCTGTTCACGCAGACATTTACGAGAACTGGACAGATGTAAGTGGATTTTTGGTTGCCGACCCTAGAATTATCGACAGACCGAAGGCCATCACCATGATCACATATAAGGAGCTTCGAGAGCTCGCATACATGGGTGCCGGAGTTTTACACGAGGACGCCATCTTCCCTGTCCGCAAGGAGGGCATCCCGATCAACATCAGAAACACCAACGCTCCTGACGATCCGGGAACAATGATCGTTGAGAGCACATGTGCCAAGTCAGAGTACACAATCACAGGTATCGCCGGCAAGAAGGGCTTCGTTGGCGTATACATTGAGAAGGATATGATGAACTCTGAGATAGGTTTCGGCCGCAAGGTTTTACAGGCCTTCGAGGATTACAACATCTCATTCGAGCACATGCCATCAGGCATCGACACCATGACAATCGTCGTTCACCAGAGCGAGTTTGAGCAGAAGGAGCAGCAGGTTTTAGCTGCCATCCACAGATTGGCTCAGCCTGACACAGTTAACTTAGTCACAGACATGGCGCTCATCGCAGTCGTAGGTCGTGGCATGAAGGACAACCGCGGTACAGCAGGCCGTATCTTCTCAGCTCTCGCACATGCCCACATCAACATCATGATGATCGACCAGGGCTCATCAGAGCAGAACATCATCATCGGCGTTGACAATAAGGACTTCGAGATGGCCATCAGAGCTATCTATGATATATTTGTAACTACAAGATCATAATTAAACATGTTTTGTTCTTACAAAAGACTCTGTCCACTTACCGGACAGAGTCTTTTATTTTACAAATATTTATATCGTTGACATATTATTAACTCAATATTAAAATTCAAGTTATAATTCAGGCTAACGTTTAACATTAGAAAATGAATTTACACGCAAAATTGGACTTGACTATAGTTGATGAGAGAGTATAACAATTAAAATGAATTGACGGAAATTTATATTGAGAAAGGAAGGTGAGTGGTATGAAGAAAATAAGATATCATCATATTTGCATCGCTTTTGAAGTGTTATGTATTGCATTGGCATTAAATCCTTATGCAAGATGTTTTAACTATGGAGGAGCCTCTTATCAGTATGCGAGTTATATAAAAGCATTTGGATTAAATACAATAGATGCAATATGTTTTGGCTTGATGGTCATCAACCTAATGGCATCCATTTTTTATGTTATACATCCTAAACGTTTTATTACTGTAACAAAAAAAGAAGCGATAGGAGTTTCCGTTGTTTCGGAACTGGCTTTTGTTCTGTCGCTTATAATTCAAAAAGACGGAATAAAAATAACTTTGACCCAGTTGATCATTGCTTTATTAATGCTGGCTGTTGTTATATTGCGTGCTATGGAGAAAACTGATTGATCTCTAAGACATTAGTCTCTTGTTTTTTCACACACTCATTTAAGAAAATCAAAGATAGTATCATACTGCGTGAGTGTATCTTTGTCCATCCTGTTCCAGAAACGGGATAATGTAGGCTGTGAAGCCAGAGCATCCCACCGCGTGACGGTGAATAATTCAGGCTTACGGATGAGAAGAAAACTGTTATTGTGGTTACCCATGATGAACATGTGGCGGCTATGGCTGACTATATTATCAGAATCGAGGATGGAAGGATACTGTAGAACTTGTACAGGCGGTATGATTTGATTTGCGCAATATTTTGCACAAAAACCTTGTTAAATTCCACAATGGTTAACTTGCGGTGGGTGTGCAAAGTGACGAAATTTAAAAAAATGCCTTCATTTTAATGACAATTGAACAAAAAAAGTGTTAGAATACTAACAATGTTGGTTTGATTTAGTTGTTTTTGGCCGAAAGGTAGTTTGGAGGTATTAAAATGTATGAAGGGATGACAGTTGTTCATGGTAAGTTCGGATCAGGCACAGTGGTAGCACTCGAAGATAACAGAATCCGTGTGCAGTTTGCCGCAGAGGGAGAGAAGGCTTTCCCGTATCCTGATTCATTTGAAAAGTTTTTAAAATTTGTTGATGATAAGGCTCAGAGCGAGGTTATGGATGAACTCGAGGGCAAGAAAAATGCTGATGAGAAGGCTTTGAGAGAGAGAACTATCATGTTCAGACAGAAGGATTTAGAGCGCAGGAAGGAGCGCAAGGAGAAGGCCAAGAAGGCTAAGAAGCTGGCTCAGGTCAAGTCACTTCCCGTGACTGAGGCGCAGGAACAGGCATCAGGAATATAGTATTAACGGCTTAAGAACATGGTTCTTAAGCCGTTTTGTTTTAGAAGAATCTTAAAATATCCGAGGGGGTGTCGGCAATCATTGTGGCGCCGTTATTCTCTAAGAATTCTCTGCCCCTGAACCCCCAGGCGCAACCTATGCAGGGGAGGGAGGCGTTCTTAGCGGTTGCGAGGTCCACATCCGAGTCGCCTATGTACACAGCATCCGCTCTGTCAAAGCCCAGTTTATGAAGTATAAGATTGACTGAATCCGGGGCTGGTTTTCGTCTCATGTCAGGTCTGTCGCCAGCGTATGCGTCAAACAAACCGTCAAAATATGTCTCGCACAGCTCGCCAACTGCCGCCTCAGCCTTGTTAGAGACCACCGCTGTGGCAATCCCCCTACTTCTGAGCGTTTTGATAAGCTCGTTTATGCCCGCGTACGGGCCGGTCTTAACGGCGCAGTGCTCCTGATAGTAGGGAATAAATACGCCAAACAGCCTGTCAATCTCTGCGTCAGGCGCGCCCTCGGGAAGGGCTCTCTCTATAAGTTTTCTTATACCATTTCCAACAAACCATCTGATTTCCTCGAGAGTTCTGGCGGGGTAGCCGCACGCCTTAAGCGTGTAGTTGGTGGCATCCGCCAAATCCTCAAGCGTGTCAAGAATGGTTCCGTCCATGTCAAATATCGCTAATCTGTATTTCATAAATAATCCACTCCTTGTGCATGGAAATACTAGCACAGTTTGGCAGGAGTTACAAGTTTGGGAAAATGTGTTTGCAAAATAGAGCATAAGACTTGATAAAACAGCCTTTAATGTGGTAAAGTAATTAAAGTTTTAACACGTTAAAGTGAATGGAGGCATTTATGGAAGACAGAATTAGCGGACACACAGGCCTTATGGCTCTTATAGGCTCACCTGTAGGGCACTCAGGATCGCCTGCAATGTACAATTACAGCTTTAAGAAACTCGGACTAGACTATGTATATGTGGCACTTGATGTGAAGGAGGACGGCGTTAAGGATGCTATAAACGCTTTCAGACTGTTTAACATGAGGGGCGGCAATGTGACCATGCCGGATAAGACAGAGGCTGCTAAATACATGGACGAATTATCTCCTGCTGCGAAGATTATCGGCGCCATCAACACGATAGTCAACGACAATGGCAAGCTCACAGGCCACATAACGGACGGCGTGGGCTTCGTAAACAATCTTAAGGATCACGGAATAGACATTAGGGGCAAGAAGATATGCGTTGCGGGCGGCGGCGGCGCTGCCACAGCCATTCAGGTGCAGTGCGCCCTCGACGGTGTCAGGGAGATAACCATATTTAACAAGAAGGACGCTTTTTTCGAGAGAACGCTCGCCACAGCCGACAAAATCAGGGCTGCGGTTCCTGGAATTGTTGTGAATGTATATGACATAGATGACACAGCCAAGATGACCGAGGAGATTAAGGACAGCGATATATTTGTAAATGCTACTATAGTGGGCATGAAGCCAAACCTTGACAACCTAAGCGTTGTGAAGGATTTAAGCGCCTTCAGGCCGGGACTGGTGGTTGCGGACGCTGTTTACAACCCAGAGGAGACGAAGATGCTTAGAGAGGCGAAGGAGGCAGGCTGCATAACAGTAGGCGGCAAGGGCATGCTTTTGTGGCAGGGAGTTGAGGCGTTTAAGCTCTTCACAGGCGAGGACATGCCTGTTGAGGAGGTCAAGGAGAGATTCTTCTCATAGTCTGTATGAGATGTCTGAAGAGAGGTTTTATGAAAAACATTTATTTAATAGGTTTTATGGGCGCCGGCAAGAGCACGGTCGCAGCGATACTTGGCAGCAGGCTTAACATGAAGGTTGTCGAGATGGACGAGAGGATAGTAAAAGAGCAGGGCATGAGCATCAACGAAATATTTGCCAGATACGGCGAGGCGCACTTCAGGGATGTGGAGAGCGAGCTGGTGGTAAATATTGGGCTTGAGGGCAACAGCGTTGTCTCCTGCGGAGGCGGCGTGGTTGTCAGAGAAGAGAACACGGGCAACATGAAGAAGAGCGGAACCATCGTTTTTCTGACTGCAACGCCTGAGACCATCTATGAGAGAGTTAAGGATTCGACCAACAGGCCCATTCTTAACGGCAACATGAACGTTGAATATATTGAGAGCCTTATGGAGAAGCGAAGAGCGCTCTATGAGGCGGCTGCGGACTATAAGGTTAGCACGGACGCCAAGAGCGCCACAGAGATAGCCGACGAGATCGTGGCCACACTTTTCTAGGAGGGAAAATGCTGACATACAATCTGTCCGGCGTGAAGGGACCCCTTTACGAATATATTTACAGATGTATAAGAGATGATATCGGCGAGGGAAGACTTGCGGCAGGGGAGAAGCTCCCCAGCAAGCGCACTCTCGCCTCAAACTTAGGCGTCAGCACCATAACAATTGAGAATTCTTACTTAAGACTTATGGACGAGGGCTTCATATATGCGCTTCCCAAGAAGGGCTATTACGTGGCCGACGTCTCAGGTCTTATGCACGTAGGTAACAGCACAGAGAAGACAAACAGGGATATACGCTATCCGAACAGAGGGGATTATGTGACGGACCTGTCCTCAAACAGGATGGACTATGCGTATTTCCCTTTTTCTATTTGGGCGAAGCTTCTAAGACAGAGTATCACGCTCAATGAGGGGGAGCTTCTGACAAACTCCACATGTGCGGGGGTCAGACCCCTTCGGGAGGCGATTGCCCACCACATCGCGGCGTTTAGGGGCATCAGCGTGGACCCCGACCAGATTATAGTGGGAGCGGGAACGGAGTATCTCTACGGGCTTATCATCCAGCTTCTAGGCCGTGATAAGGTGTACTGTCTGGAGAACTTAGGCTACAGGAAGGTTTTGCAGGTCTATGCAAGCTACGGCGTCAAAACCGTCTATGCGGACGTGGACGATAAGGGCATGAATGTGGACGGCGTGTCAGCCGATGTGCTGCATATAACTCCGACGCATCATTTCCCCACGGGAATATCCATGCCAGCCACCAGAAGAACTGAGGTCTTAGGCTGGGCGCTTAAGAGAGAGGGAAGATATATAATAGAGGACGATTACGACAGCGAATTTCGCGTGGACAAGAAACCTATGCCGGCTCTGTTTTCCATGGACAGCGCAGGCCGCACAATTTACATGAACACATTTTCCAAATCGCTGGCTCCGACCATAAGAATCAGCTACATGGTGCTGCCTGTTGAGCTTGCAAACATGTACTATGAGAGGCTGTCGTTTTACACCTGCACGGTGTCTAACTTCGAGCAGTACACGCTGGCCAACTTTATATCCGAGGGGTATTTTGAGAAGCATATAAACCGCATGAGGCACCTCTATGCAGATAAGAGAAAGCGTGTTTTAGAGATTATCAGGGAAGAGTTTGACGAGAGCATGTGCAGGGTGATAGAGCGGGACCAGGGACTGCATTTCCTGCTTAAGTTTGCCATGCAAATGTCTGACAGGGAGTTTATAGAGAGACTAAGGCGCAAGAAAATCCACATGACAGCGCTCTCGGAGTGCTACATGAACGAAACTGCGAGGGATACCGGGGAATTCATACTAAACTATTCAGGCCTTGATATAGGGGCTCTAAGGGGCGCACTTCAAAGCATCAGGGGCATACTGGAGGAGGACAATGAAAACTAACATAAGAGTTATCCAGCCTGACTTTTCGGGCTGTAAAAACATGGACGAGAGAAGGGAGCATGTCTACTCCCTGCTTGAGAGCCTGGCGGGGCAGAGCCTGGATCTGGTGACGCTCCCGGAGCTGTGGAGCGTGGGCTTTGGCAACTACGACGACTACGAGGACTGCGCCGAGAGGTTAAACGACAGCAAAACCCTGGACGAGCTTAAGAGATACGCGAGAGAATACAACACATACATATTTACGGGGAGCATGGTGGAGAAGCGCCACGGCAACCTGTACAACACCTCTGTCCTCCTGGACAGAAGGGGCGATATCGCCGCAAGATACAGAAAAATCCACCTGTTTGGATACGAATCCAGGGAGTCGAAGATACTCACAGCCGGCGAGGAGGCTGTTGTGGTGGAGACGGATTTTGGAAGGGTTGGAATAGCGACCTGCTATGACCTGCGCTTCCCTGAGCAGTTTCGCATAATGCTTCTTAAGGACGTGGAAATGTTTATAATAGCAGCCGACTGGCCGGCTCTGAGGGGCGAAGCCTTCAGGCTGTTTTGCAGGGCGAGAGCGCTTGAAAACCAGAGCTTTTTGGTTGCCACAAACTGCGCCGGAGGTGAGAGCGCAGGGCTCTCGTGCGTGATTAACCCTGAGGGGGAGGTTTTAGCCCAGGCAGGTGCTGCGCAGAGGATTATCCCCTGCGAGATAGATTTAAGCGATGCACAAAAATACCGCAGGGAATTCCCTGCGGTCGTGGATATAGTTTCTGTGAAGTGATTAGCGGCTTAGGGCGTCGATATCTGAGGCGCTGCCCCTGGTGATCTCAACAACCACCCTGTTTGGAAGACATATGATGGACTGGCCTGTGGCGTGGATATGTCCGGTTTTGACGCACAGCCCGTCAGGGCAGGTGGCCTCTGAAATATAGGCCTGACCGTCCTCTATGACCAGGGTGTTCGTGCCGCTTACACCTTCTATTATGTAGGTGCCGTTATCGCTTAGCTGGTACGAGGCGACAATCTTGCCGTCAACCTTAACGGTCACGGTGTCAGCCCCGGGGCGAAGAAGGCTCGCGCAAAGCATCACCGCGCCAATCACAGCCAGGACTATAATCATAATAAAATTAGGGTTTTTAATCAGCTTTTTCATGTGTTCATATTAGCACTAAAACATTTGGTTTTAAAGAGGTAAACATGGTTAGAACAGTACTTTTTGATTTGGACGGAACACTTATCGACACGGAGAAATACTACAGACGCTGCTGGCCCATGGCGCTTAAGCATTTTGGCTATGACATGAGCGATGAGCAGGCGCTGTCCATGAGGAGTCTCGGAAGGCCGTTTGCGCCTAAGCATCTTAAGGAAATGTTTGGCGAGGATATCGACTACATAAGCGTTCGCGACTACAGAAAAATCCTCATGAACGAAATGCTTGAAAACGACGGAATAGAGCTTAAAAGCGGGGCGCTTAAGCTTCTCACATGGCTTAGGGATAACGGCTACAGGGCGGGAGTTGCCACCGCGACGGACCTTATAAGGACAGAGAAATACCTTCGTGAGGTTGAAATATTTGACTATTTCACGGACATAATAAGCGCCACACAGGTGGCAGAGGGCAAGCCAAGCCCTGACATATATCTGTATGCCTGTGAAAAACTTGGCGTCACTCCTGGGGAAGTGATCGCCGTGGAGGATTCTCCAAACGGCGTGCTAAGCGCCTACAGGGCGGGCTGCAAGGTCGTCATGGTGCCTGACCAGACGGAGCCTGACGAGGAGCTCAAAAAACTGCTGTTTGCAAGGCTTGAAACCCTGGACGAGTTGATAACACTTCTTGCAAATCAAAATATATAAGAGTATAATATAACGGAATATAACTTTCGTGAGGCGGATATGGAGACAATTGTCGTTAGAGAGAGTGAACTGGATGACTATTATGAGGAGGCCGGAAGGATACTGAGAGAGGGAGGTTTAGTGGCATTCCCCACAGAGACCGTGTACGGGCTTGGCGGCAACGCTCTTGACCCGGAGGCCTCAGCTAAAATATACGCAGCCAAGGGTCGTCCAAGCGACAACCCTCTGATTGTCCATGTGGCGGATTTTGCTGATGTGGCGCCCCTTGTCAGGGAGATTACCCCTGTGGCGGATAAGCTCATGAAGAAGTTCTGGCCGGGCCCTCTTACCATAATCATGAATAAGAGCGACATAGTGCCCACGGCGACCACAGGAGGCCTTCAGAGCGTGGCAGTCAGAATGCCCGTGCACCCCGTGGCCATGAAGCTTATCAGGTGCGCAGGAGTTCCCATAGCAGCGCCAAGCGCCAACACATCCGGAAGACCAAGCCCCACGAAGGCTGAGCACGTCATCGAGGATCTGTTTGGCAGAGTGGACATGATAATGGACGGCGGAAGCGTCGGGATAGGAGTTGAATCCACCATCGTGGACGTGACGGGTGAGGTTCCAATGATTCTTCGCCCGGGCTACATCACGAAGGAAATGCTCACCGAGGCCATAGGCGATGTGACAATCGATAAGGCGGTCGCTAAGATTAACGAGGGTCAGCTGATCACAAGCAAGGAGCCGCCGAAGGCTCCAGGCATGAAGTATCGCCACTACGCCCCGAAGGCTCCGCTTAATCTAATCTGCGGAGACGAGGAGGAGGTCGAGGCAGAGCTTAGAAAGCTCGCCGCACAGGGCAAGAGCGACGGGCTGAGAGTTGGAATCATATGCTCTGACGGGGCAGACCTTGACGGATGCGCCGACAGAGTCTATCACATAGGAAGGCGCGGGGACACAGAGACCATCGCGCACAATATTTACGATTGCTTAAGGCAGTGCGACGCCGACAAGCTCGACGTCATATACAGTGACGATTTCGGGCTTGAGAACGACGAGGCGCTGGGGTATGCTGTGCAGAACAGAATTATGAAGGCTGCGGGGGGACATGTGCTCAACCTGAAGCAGAAGGGCGATCTATGAGTCATTATAAGCGGATTTTGTTTATATGTAACGACAACACTTGCAGGAGCATTATGGCTGAGGCCATTATGAAGAGCATCGAGAACAGCATAAGCGAGGAAAACAGGCCCAGGGTGCACTCCAGGGGCCTTGTAGTGCTGTTTAGCGAGCCGATAAACCCCAAGGCGGTCATGGTTATGAGAAAAAACCACCTAGAGCCCGCCAAGGAGACAAGCCAGCAGTTTACGGACGCTGACTGCAAGGAGGGAACGCTGTATCTCACCATGACCGAGAGGGAGAAGAGAATGGTTGAGGAGATGGTTCCGCATCTGTCAAACCTCTACACCCTGAGGGAGTTCGTGGGCGAGGTGGGGGACATCAACGAGCCCTACGGCGGAACCGAGGAAGACTATGAGATGGTATATGAGCACATCGACCTGATGGTCAAGATGGTTGCTCAGAAAATTATAAGATTTGGGGAACAGAAGGAGGATGTGTAATGATAGCGATAGGAAGTGACCACGGCGGATTCGCACTTAAGGAGGTTGTGGCGAAGCATTTGAAGGAGTTGGGACTTGACTATGTGGACTGCGGCTGCTACGACATTTCAAGCGTGGATTATCCTGTGTACGCACAGGCGGTTGCAAGAGAGATACAGTCAGGCAAATGTGACAGAGGAATACTGGTGTGCAGCACGGGAATAGGAATCTCCATGGCTGCCAACAAGTGCACAGGCATAAGAGCTGCTCTTTGCTCAGAGCCATACAGTGCCAAGATGACCAGACTTCACAACGATGCCAATGTTTTGTGCATGGGCGGACTGGTTGTGGGGGACAACTTAGCGCTCGAGATAGTTGACACATTTTTAAACACAGAGTTTTCAGGCGAGGCCAGACATCAGAGAAGAATTGATCTGATCGAGTCAGGCAAGCTTGTGTAAGATGTTTTATGGGGGATAAAACTATGAGCAGGGGTACAGGATTTGGAATACTTGGCGTGATAGTTTTGATTATCATGCTGGCGCTGGGGTCATGCGGCGTTAACACCGACAGGGGAATAGACAGGACAGGTGCAGGCGACTATGTTGACTACTACGGCTGCCCGAACTCCAGGAGAGTCAAGAAGCTCAACCTGGCAAAAAAGAAGAGATAATCTATGGTTAGAGAAGTGACACCAGATCTTAGAATTCTGCTCGTGGAGGTCACGCAGAAGTGCAATGCATCCTGCGACCACTGCGGAAGCAGATGTGATATCCATAGCGCGGAGGTTTTGACAGCCGAGGATATTTTGGGAGTTTTTCGAGATGTCAGGGACAATATAGGGACCGATGTCATGATTAATATCACAGGCGGCGAGCCCCTTATGAGGCGTGACCTGTTTGATATTATGGGCCAGGCCCACGACATGGGATTTGACTGGGGGATGGTCACCAACGGCTCCATGATTGACGACAACATCATAGAGAAGATGCGTAGTGCCGGCATGAGGACCATAACGATTAGTCTTGACGGTCTGGCGCACACACACGAGACCATCAGACATCTTCCGGGGTCTTTTGAGCGCATTATGAAGTCCCTTAAGAAGCTTAAGGATGCGGCGTTTTTAGACTGTGTGCAGGTGACATTTACATCAAACAGGAAGAATTACAGGGAGTTTCCTAAGCTCTACGAGAGGCTTGAGCAGATCGGAATAGATTCTGTGAGGACCAGCATCATAGACCCTATCGGAAGGGCTTGCGATCACAGTGAGCTACTCATGGGGCGCGAGGAGATACGCTTCATGATGGATTTCGCCAACCGTGTGAACGCGGCTGGAAGGATGCCTGTCATCTGGGGCTGTCCGCATTTTCTGGGAGATAAGCTTGAAAACAGGCACTTCTTCTGCTTTGCGGGGATATATGCGGCGAGCATTCTCTATAACGGAGACATATTTGTGTGTCCGAATGTCCCCAGAAGACCTGAGCTTATTCAGGGCAATATTAAGACCGAGCGCTTCAGCGAGGTCTGGAAAAACGGCTATGATTACTTTAGACACAGAGTGCTTCCCGAGAAATGTGAGACTTGTAAATACCGCGACGACTGCGCGGGCGACAGCCTCCACACATTTGACTTTGACAGGAAAGCGCCAAACTTCTGCTATAAGGAAATATTTGACGTGAATATAGGAAAATACGAAAACTGGCTCAAAAAACACTACGGAAGTGTTGAGATAACAGAGATTTCGCCGGATGAGCCGGCGCCAGCCATCTACATAGAGCCTGGCGCCTATGAGGAGATTAAGTCATACTTTCACATGGGGGTCAGACATCCCCTGAGCATGTTTGAGCAGCAGATGGGGCTTGTTGGATTTAAGGTTGACGGCGACTACATAGTCCGCTATGCATTTCCATCTGTGATTGAGGCGAAGGCGGCGGACCTTGCGGTGTTTACGCCTGGGACGCTATCGCACGCGAGGAAGCAGACGGCCATCATTAAGCGCAATGTCATGCACTCTGACTGGGCCGACATGCCTGGCAATGACAGGCTTCGCTTTTTGGGCTTCATACATTCACATCCCATGCAGGAGGAGTTGTGCTACAGCGTGGGAGACGAGATAATTCACAAAAGTCTGTATAAGAAGTTTGGGGATTATATAGGACTGTTAGTTAATCCTGAACACGATTTGATTGGCGCCTATGTGGGCGGCGATGACATCGTTCAGGGAAATCTCAAGATTGTAAATGTGGGGGATTAATATGAAGAGACATAAGGGGATTATTCTTGCGGTTATGCTGTTGCTTGCAAGCCTTGCGCTTGGAGCATGTAATTTCACAAGTGTATTTGACGGAGGGGGAGGCGAGTATATGAGCTACTACGGCTGCCCGAACTCTAAGAAGGTTAAGAAGCTTAACCTTAAGAAGAATAAGAGATAGAGAGGTGTGCGATGGCTAAGAGAAAGGATTATATCAGCTGGGATGAATATTTTATGGGGGTTGCTGAGCTGTCCGCGAGGAGAAGCAAGGACCCTGGAACACAGGTGGGAGCCTGTATTGTGAGCCCGTCTAACAAGATTATATCCATGGGCTACAACGGTTTTCCGATGGGCTGCTCTGACGATGAATTCCCCTGGGAGAGGGACGGAGAGGATCCGTTTGACACGAAGTACACATATGTGACTCACGCTGAGATGAACGCAATCCTTAACAACCGCACCTCCAGCCTTGAGGGCTGCAGGCTGTATGTGACGCTGTTTCCATGTAACGAATGTGCGAAGGCTGTCATCCAGTCAGGCATCAAGGAGGTAATCTACGCCTCCGACAAATACGCCCAGACAAGCGCCGTGAAGGCGAGCAAGAGAATGTTTGACGCCGCGGGCGTTAAATACACGCCATACGAGGGCAGCAACAAGGAAATACTGCTTGTTCTCTAATTTTTGGCTGTTTTGCTTGACTGCGGTTTTAATAACTGATATTATTTAGAACGCTACTCGCAGGATTTGGGGGAGGAATCGGCGGGCAAGTATATAGATGAGAAGGAGATAATCATGACCATCAACGAGAGAGCATTAGAGCTTCATGAGCAGTGGAACGGCAAGCTTGAGACCGTTTCTAAGACTAAGGTTAATACAAGAGAGGATCTCTCCCTTGCGTACACACCGGGCGTTGCTGAGCCTTGTAAGGTAATCGCGAAGGATCCGGAAGCAGCATACAAGTACACAATCAAGTCCAACACCGTGGCTGTAGTTTCAGACGGAAGTGCGGTTTTGGGACTTGGCAATATAGGGGCTCTCGCCGCCATGCCTGTCATGGAGGGCAAGGCCGTTTTGTTTAAGGAGTTTGGCGGTGTCAATGCATTTCCAATCTGCTTAGACACACAGGACACAGAGGAGATTATCGAGACAGTCGTAAGGATTGCGCCCGCATTTGGCGGTATCAACCTTGAGGACATCGCGGCTCCAAGATGTTTCGAGATAGAGGAGAGGCTTAAGAAGCTTCTCGACATCCCGGTTATGCACGATGACCAGCACGGCACGGCAATCGTGGTGCTCGCAGGTATCATTAACGCCCTGAAGGTCACCGGCAAGAAGAAGGAGGACTGCAAGGTCGTAGTAAACGGCGCGGGAAGCGCGGGCGTTGCCATCACCAAGCTCCTCTTAAACTATGGTTTTCCAAACATCACCATGGTTGACAAGGTGGGAATTCTGTGTAAGGGCATGGAGGGTCTCAACTGGATGCAGGAGAAGATGGTGGAGGTGACCAACCTTTCACATGCCACAGGTTCTCTCGCAGACGCTCTTAGGGGTGCTGACATCTTCGTCGGCGTCTCAGCTCCAAACATTGTGAGCCCTGAGATGGTTAAGAGCATGAATAAGGATTCCATACTGTTTGCCATGGCAAACCCTGTTCCTGAGATTATGCCTGACGTGGCGAAGGCAGCAGGCGCAAGAGTTGTGGGCACAGGAAGAAGCGATTTCCCTAACCAGGTGAACAATGTATTGATCTTCCCTGGAATATTTAAGGGAGCCCTCGAGGGAAGAGCAACAGCCATCACAGAGGAAATGAAGCTCGCAGCCGCAGAGGCTATCGCGGCATTAGTTCCGGAGGATGAGCTCAGTGATGTCAACATTCTTCCTGAGGCATTTGACCCTAGAGTTGCCAACACGGTTGCAGCCAAGGTTAAGGAGTTTATCCGCTAATATTTAAAGAATCTTACAGAGAGGAGGTGACCGCATGGTTTCGGAACCTACAACTCTTTACAAGCTTATGATTCTTCATATGCTTAAGAAGGTTAATTTTCCCCTCACGAACAGTCAGCTTACTGACTTCTTCAACAGCAGGGATTACGCGAATTATTTTACGCTTCAGCAGGTTATAAGTGAGCTCTTAGATGCCAACCTTATCCATGCGGAAACCATCAGAAATTCTACAAGATATGAGCTTACCAAGGAGGGGGAGGACGTACTCTACTTTTTTGGCAAGCAGATTTCCCCGACCATCGTGGAGGACATGGACAAGTTCCTGACAGAGAACAAGTTCCAGCTCAGAAGCGAGGTGGGCGTGACCGCTGACTACTATAAGGGGGCAGCGGGAAGCTACATCGTGGACTGCCGCATCAGGGAGGGCAAGGAGAACCTGATAGAGCTTAAGATAAGCGTTCCGAGCGAGGAGCAGGCCATATCAGTCTGCGACAAGTGGGAGAAGGAGAACCAGGATATCTACACTCTGGTTATGCAAAAGTTACTTTAACATCACGGCGCGGCATCTGCCGCGCCTATTTTTAAACATGTCTTGAATTATCCCGACATCTAGTGTATAATATTTTACGTCTTAATTATACTTTTAACCCTTGTCAGACATATTTGCCTGACAAATCCCAGAACAGTAAAGAGAGTTTATAATGGAATATGCAAAGTTTAAGGTGGATAAGCTTAGAGAGCTTGCCGCCAGTCTTATGATTCCTGAGCCTAACAAGCTAAAAAAACAGGAACTTTTGGAAAAAATAGAGGCCATAATAGGGCCTTCAGTTGCAGCAGAGCCGGAGCCCAAGCGTGAGCCAAAGCGCGAGCCCAAGCGTGAGCCAAAGAGCGAGCCTAAGAGCGAGCCCAAGCCGGAGCCTGTCAAAATCCCCATCCCTGAGAGGGTGCTTCGCATCATGAGGGAGGACGAAATCGATGAGCTCGCGGCAGACGCGTGGGAGCCGCAGGCGCCGTTTGGCATGAGCCGTGAGAGGTTTTTTGAGTCCGTCTCAGGAGATATCGTCACAGGTCTGTTTGACATTCAGCCTGACAACAACTACGGCTTCATCAGAAGCGACGGCAACGGAACCATCGACGAGGACGTGTACGTAGGCGCGGGTCAGGTCAGACGTTTTAATCTAAAATGCGGCGACTATATTGTCTGCGGCACGAGAAACAAGCTGCCCGCTGACAAAAGCCCTGGACTTCTGTTTGTGAAGAGCATCAACTCCCACAGCGTGGAGGAGAGCAAAAAACGCAAAGATTTTGATAAGATGACCCCTATTTATCCCATGGAGAGGCTTAAAATGGAGCACATGGGATGCCCCATGAGCATGAGGGTGGTGGATCTTCTAAGCCCGATAGGCAAGGGCCAGAGAGGAATGATCGTGTCGCCCCCTAAGGCCGGCAAGACTACTCTTATCAAACAGATTGCCAGATCTATCGCCAAATCAAACCCTGACGTGAACTTAATCGTCCTGCTTATAGATGAGAGACCTGAGGAGGTTACGGACATAACAGAGGCGATTGCAGGACCCAATGTATCGGTTGTGGCGTCAACATTTGACGAGCAGCCTGAGCACCACAAGTCTGTCAGCGAGAAGGTTATAGAGAAGGCCAAGAGAATGGTTGAATACGGCGATGACGTGGTGATACTTTTAGATTCGCTCACCAGACTCTCAAGAGCCTACAACCTTACAGTAAACCCAAGCGGCAGAACGCTCTCAGGAGGTTTAGACCCCACGGCGCTCTACTTCCCGAAGAAGTTTTTTGGAGCGGCCAGAAACATGCGTGAGGGCGGAAGCCTGACCATACTTGCGACAGCGCTTATAGACACCGGAAGCCGCATGGACGATGTCATCTTCGAGGAGTTTAAGGGCACGGGCAATATGGAGCTTGTGCTTGACAGGAAGCTCTCCGAGAGAAGGTTCTTCCCTGCGATAGATGTGGCGGGCTCAGGCACGAGAAATGAGGAGCTGCTACTTAGCCGCGAGGAGTTTGAGGCCACGGGAATAGTGAGACGCGCTTTGGCGGGAAGCAAGAGCGAGGAGGTTGCCGAGCGTTTGCTTGATCTGTTTAACAAGAGCAGGACAAACGCGGAGCTTGTTGATTACATTAGAAAGACAAGATATATTTGACTATGAGATACCCTAAATTTTTAAAAGACGGCGGAACAATCGGCTTCATCGCGCCAAGCTTTGGCTGCGCGACCGAGCCCTATAAGACAGCATTTGAGAGTGCTCTTGAGACATTTAAGCAGGCGGGCTACAAAACCATCCTGGGCCCCAATGTATATAAGAGCGACGGAGTTGGAATAAGCACTGACCCTGTGGAGTGCGCGAGAGAGGTTAATATCGCCCTCACGGCTGACAGCCTCGACGCGGTTATATCCTGCGGCGGCGGTGAGCTTATGTGCGAAATCCTGCCATATGTGGATTTTGAGGCGATTAAGGCAGCCCCTGCCAAGCTGTTTCAGGGCTATTCTGACAACACAAACCTCACATTTTTGTTAAACACCATATGTGACACAGCGGCCATATACGGCCCCTGCGCCTCAGAGTTTGGCATGAAGCCATGGCATAAGGCCATAGGCGATTCGTACGCGCTTCTAAGGGGCGAGAAGCTTTTGATGGACGGCTATGACAACTGGGAGAAGGATGCGCTTAAGAGCGAGGAGAATCCTCTCGCCTCATACCATGTGACGGAGCCCACGAAGTATTTCCCATATAACGGCAAAATGCCTGTTCAGAAGATGTACGCAGAGGGAAGATTAATCGGCGGCTGCATGGACTGTCTGGTCAACTTAGTCGGCACGAAATACGACCGCGTTAAGGAGTTTGTTAACAGATATAATGACGAGGGCATTCTGTGGTTTTTGGAGGCCTGTGACTTAGGAGTTATGGACATGAGACGCGCCCTGTGGCACATGAGGGAGGCGGGATGGTTTGAGCACGCTTCGGGCTTCTTAATCGGTCGCCCCATGAGGTTTTATGACGAGGCCTTCGGGCAGGACCACCTAAGCGCAGTGCTTGGAATCTTAGGAGAATTTGGCGTTCCTGTGATTATGGATCTGGATATTGGCCATCTATCGCCACAGATTCCAATCCTTAGCGGCTCATACGCCCACGCCATGGCAACAGATAAGACATTTAGTCTTGAGATGGAACTGAAATAGGAGTATAATATGCTTACAAGAAAAGATGTGATGCCTCTTAACTATTACAAGAAGGAGAGTTTTACGGGGAGTTTTATGGGCATGCGCTTCATGCTCGGCAAGAGTGAGGTGGAGGACCAGAAGTTTTTGCACGTGTCGGTCTGGCCACAGCCGTTTTGTTTTGAGGTAACCCCCGAGGAGAAGAAGATATATAAGGATTTTTCCTTCGACGAGGCAGGAATTGTTGAGGCGGTAGAATGGCTCAACGCGACATACGAAGAGAGAAGAGAGGAGTTTGAGGAGGCTTCAAGACAAAACGGCATGTGAGCCAACTCATGAGGGGTAAATATGGAACTGGCGCAGGAATATGTTGCCGATGATTTGAAGAAGGCGATGTTTTTGTACGACTCTGCACTTAAGCAGGTCAGCACCAAGATAGAGATACTTAGCGAAGAATTTGTAAATGTTCACAACTATAATCCTATAGAGCATGTGAAGACCAGAATTAAGACGAGCGAGAGCATAACCCACAAGTTAGAGAAGCAGGGCTATGACACCACCATCGAGAATATGATGCACTACCTCCACGACGTCGCGGGAGTTCGCATCATATGCTCTTTTGAGAAGGATATCTACAGTATTGCGGATATGATATGCAACCAGGATGACGTGAAGGTTTTAATTATCAAAAACTACATCGCCAATCCTAAGCCCAACGGCTATAAGAGCTACCACTTAGTGGTTTCAGTGCCCATATATCTGTCCGAGGGACCTGTGGAGACGAAGGTTGAGATACAGATTAGAACCGTCGCCATGGATTTCTGGGCAAGCCTTGAGCACAAGATTAAGTATAAGTTCGAGGGCAATGCGCCCGATAGAATTCAGCTTGATCTGAAGGAGTGTGCCGACATCGTAGACATGCTCGACAAGAAGATGTTCTCCCTCAATGAGGAGATTAAGGCGTTTGCAGGCGGACTTCCCATGGCGCCAAGCGAGAGAGACTGGAAGGATTAATAATAAGATCACAAAAGGGGATGCCGACGGCATCCCCTTAATTATTCAGATATTTAATTGTTAATTATTCTTGGCATTAAGGAATGTAAGAACTGAAAGGCAAATGCCAACTACTACGTAAATCTCAACGATAGCACCGACAATTCCAACGATAAGTCCTATAAATGGGATGTGGCTTACAACTCCTAAGATTACACCTGCAACAATAGCACATACAAGATAGATGATGATTGCCTTAATAAGTCCGTTCTGGTCTGTAGCCATACCGCTTACAGGGAAAAATGGCTTAAGCTTCTCTACGAAATCCATAACAAATCCTCCTTAGATTCTCTCGTGATTGACAAAGGTATATGTACCTTGAAAACGCTTTCATTATACACCAAAAATCGAAAAAGTAAACAATTTTAGAGCTATTTGTCGCAAATATCGCACATTTTTGCCCAAAAAAGCAGTTATTCCTGAATAGTTTCCACAGTTTCGCTCTTCTCCGGCAGAATAGTCATTCTGACAAGCTGTATTCTTCTGCGCTGCATTTTCTCAACCCTAAGGGTTACGTTCTCGTATTTTACTTCGTCGCCGACGGCGGGAAGCTTGTGAAGATGCTCAATTACCAGGCCGCCTAGGGAGTCGTACTCCGCATGTGACACAAGATTGAGCTCGAAGCGGTCGTTTATGTCGTCGAGCTTTACGTGGCCCTCGATAAGGTATTCGTTCTCGCCGACCTCGCGGATGAAATTCTTCTCATCCTCGTCAAACTCGTCCCTGATCTCCCCGACAATCTCCTCTAGAAGATCCTCCATGGTGACCATACCTGAGCATGAGCCGTATTCGTTTAAAACTATTGTTATGTTTACGCCGCTCTCGCGCATCTCAGAGAGCATCTCGGAGAGCTTCTTGTTTTCGTAAATGTAGTGGGGCTTTCTCATGTAGTCGCGAACGTTGAAGTTCGTCTCGTCCTCCACTAAGAGAATGTCCTTCATGTTTATGATGCCTATGATGTTGTCAGGGTGTTCCTCGTAGATAGGGTAGCGGGTAAAGCGCTCGCGCCTGAACATAAACATAAGCTTGTGGTAGCTTGAATCGATGGGGAGTGTGCACATCTCCTCGCGAGGAATCATGATGTCCTTGGCAACCGCATCTCCAAAATCAACCACGTTGTTTATCATCTTCTTCTCGTCCTGCTCGATTACGCCGTCCTCCTCAGACACGTCGAGGAAGGTTATGAGCTCATCCTCAGTGATCGCGTCGCTCTTGGCGTTGGGGTCTGTTCCGAGCATTCTTATGAAGCCGTTTGACAGGAAGTTTACTATAAAAATAAATGGTGTGAGCACCGTCATAAGCGTGCTGATGATTGGCGCAGCTCTAAGAGCAATCCTCTCAGAGTGAATGGTGGCCATGGTTTTAGGCGACACCTCACCAAAAATCAGCAGCAGAAATGTGAGCACTCCTGTTGCAACTCCGGCACCCGCGTCGCCGATGAGCCTGATGGCAAGCACGGTGGCGATGGATGAAGCGGAAATATTTACCAGATTGTTTCCAATCAGAATGGCGCTGAGCATCTTGGTCTGGTTGTCCGTGATGTTTAGCAGGATCTTGGCGCGCTTGTTGCCGCCATCCGCTAAGCTTCTGATTTTAATCTTGTTACATGTTGTCAGGGCAGTCTCCGCTGACGAGAAAAATGCTGAGATTATTAGAAGGCATATTAAAACTATACTCTCTATTATGTCAGGAATCTCCATTAAAAAATAACCACCTTTACCTTTCGTATGTCCTATATTTAATATAAGCATAAATTATCTTATAAAAAGCATTTTTTGTCAAGTTATTAGCCGATTATAGTGCCAAATAGTGCTTGTTTTATGGTCAATGTTAATGTAAAATACCCTTTGCCGATTATCGGAGGGAGGATAACTATGTCACACACAACCAGCAGGAAGGAACTTAGAAGGAGAAGAAGGATTGCCAGAATCAGGTCGATTATCATAATCTGCCTGGTGTTTTTTATTGCCATCGCAGCCATCCTTGCGGTTCTTCATTTTACGAAGGGGTTTGAGCTGTTCCCTGAAAAGGAGACGGAAGTGGCAGTAGAGACAACCACAGAGGAGGTGACAACGGCGGAGGAGACCACGCCTGTGGAGACCACCACAGAGGAGACCAGGGAAAACTCCATGTATTCCTCAGATGAACTCTTAGCGGCAGCTCAGAAGAAGGCATATATGTATGACTACGACGCCGCCATAGATATGCTGACTAACGCTGAGGGCTACGCAGACAATGTGGATTTTGTGGCTGCGGTAAGCGAATTTACGAAGGCGAAGAACAGTCTCGTAAAGTGGGCCGACAACGGCAAGATTCCACACATATTCTTCCACACGCTTATAGTTGACGTGACGCTTGCGTTTGACGGAGACGTTGACGCGGCAAACTATAACCAGGTTATGACGACTGTTGAGGAATTCAAGAGAATTCTCCAGCAGATGTATGACAACGGATATGTTCTGATAAGCATTTACGATATCGCCTCCATGCAGGTTGACGGCGAGGGCAACGAGGTGATGGTGCAAAACGCCATCTATCTGCCAGAGGGCAAGAAGCCGTTTATAATGAGCCAGGACGATGTCAGCTACTACGAATATATGACCGGTGACGGCTATGCAAGCAAGCTTGTGATAGGCGAGGACGGCAAGGTGACCAACGAATATATTAACCCTGACGGGACAATATCCTACGGCTCATACGACATGATTCCTATTCTGGACGATTTCATAGAGGAGCATCCTGATTTTTCATATCACGGGGCGAAGGGAATCATCGCTCTTACAGGCTACGAGGGAGTGCTGGGCTACAGAACCAGCGAATACTCCTACGGCGCAAACAGCACAGAGAATAAGGACTTCCTGTATGTGAACCCTAATATTGAGGCCGACAGGGAGGCTGCGAAGGCTGTGGCTGACGCGCTTAAGGCGGACGGATGGCTGTTTGCATGCCACGGCTGGGGACACCGCATCATGGGCAAGGAGAGAAGCTATGAGCTCTTCAAGGCGGATATCGATATGTGGTACAGCGAGGTCATTCCAATCATCGGGGACTGCGATATTTTGATATATCCCAGAGGCGACGACATCGGAAGCTGGAGACAGTACACGGACACAACCGAGGGACATCAGTACGCTGAGACCCTCATCAAATACAACCACTGCAAGGAGCTGGGATTTGACTACTACTGCAATGTGGATTCGTCACAGTACTGGGTTCAGGTGACCAAGGAATATGTCAGAACGGGAAGGCGTAATATCGACGGAACCAGACTGTTTGAGGCGCTCTGCGGCTACAGAGATCTGTTAAGCGACCTCATAGACCCTGTAACGGTTTGGGACGATTACAGACCTCAGCCTGTAGAGGGAGTTCCGGTGCCCGAGGGATATGTGATTCCTGACACCGGGGGACGACAGTAAATGTGTGCATTTTTATTGACACAAAAACAAAATTCATCTATAATGTTTGCGGATTTTTGTTTAGAATCTTAAACAATAAATATATTTTAAAGAGGTAACAAAATGAACAAGTCAAAGGGAACACTGCGCTTCCTGCTCGCCATTATTGTCATTGCAGCAATCACTGCTGTGGCAGCCGGCGGATTAGGAAACGACGGGGCCGGCAGCATCTATGATATCAAGCTTGGTCTTGATCTTGCCGGAGGAGTAAGTATCACTTATGAGGTGGTTGGAGATGAGCTTCCATCTGAGGCCGATATGGAGGATACCATATACAAGCTTCAGCAGCGTGCGGAGGCATATTCTTCAGAGGCCGAGGTATACCGCGAGGGTACCAAACGTATCAATGTAGACATCCCTGATGTCACAGATGCCAACGCAATCCTAGAGGATTTAGGTTCTCCGGGATCTCTGTACTTCATCGCACAGACAGACTCAGAGGGCAATCTCAACTATTCCACATCAGGATATTCATATGTTCTCAACTATGACATAGACACACTTATCGCCAACGG
>JAILPS010000012.1 GCA_024699325.1 Lachnospiraceae bacterium
ATGATTGTTCCGTCGTAAGCCACATATCCTGCAGGAGCCTTAGTCTCCTTGATGTAATATGTGCCAGGCTCGAATATCTTCTCGCTGGTTGCTGTTCCGTCTGTGCCTGTTGTTAATACTACAGGGTTAGCGTCATTGCAAGCAATACTTGTATAAACCTTAAACTCAGCGCCAGCTAATACTGTTGTTCCGCCAACGTTAGTCTTCTTAACTGTGATTGAAGCCTTCTCAGCTACTGTGGTTGTCTCCTCAGCTGTAGTTGTCTCAACTGTTGTCTCTTCAACCGTTGTCTCCTCAGCTGTAGTTGTTTCCTCAGCTGTGGTCTCTGCCTCAGAAGTTGTCTCCTCTACAGTAGTCTCAGCCTCAGTTGTCTCCTCAGCTGTAGTTGTTTCCTCAACTGTGGTCTCTTCCTCAGTAGTCTCCTCAACTGTGGTCTCTTCCTCAGTAGTCTCCTCTACTGTAGTCTCAGCCTCTGTGGTTTCCTCAGCTGTTGTTGTCTCCTCAGGCTTAGTTGCATTCTCAAAAACAACATCAGATGCAAGCATCGCTGTTGCACTGCCCGTGCTTGGATCAGCAGAGTAATAAGTTGCTGCACCCGGAAGGTAAACATTGCCACTGACAACGGTTACATTAAACACAGCGTAGAACTCCTGTGTGTTAACTTCGTAATCGCCTGTTGTCGTAGAAGCCTTGCCAACCTCAGTGATCTTGAAAATGTTCTCTCCCTCAGTCATGATTGTGACAGGGATCTCAACACTTCCATTTACATTATTTACAACAAAATCCACAAGATTGTTGTTACCGTCATAAACCTGAACCTGCTCGTACGTTTTTGTATCAGCGTTATATTTTGCAATTGTAAACTCAAACACCTCATTATCTGAAGGTGTCTGACCGTCTACAGTCTTAGCTACCTCAAGAACGGTAGAACCAGCCTGGCTTAAACCCTGATATACGAAATGGTACTCACCAGCGTTACCAATGTTTGTGTGGCCAGCATTTACAACCCAACCTGTTGATGTCTGACCAGCTAAAACTTTAGCTGATGTGTTAGGTGAGAGGTACATACCGCCGGATGTGTTAAGAGTAACAGTACCATTAACGCTTGCAAGATTCCAAACAATATGTCTGTTTACAATATCTGCCTTGATGTTCTTCTCGTCGCCATATGAATAGCTTTTAGTGTCTGTATCATATTCGGTGGTGTCGTCATCAAAATATACAGAAATCTTTCCGATTGTCATGCTGTCAGACTCTTCTATAGCTGTATTCTTGAAGTTGAATACAATCAGCTGATTTGAAAGCATGTTGATTATAACGCCTTTTTCTGCTGCAATATATTTTGTATAGTTATCTGCATCTATGTAAATGGTAGCGCCGTCATCAATGTCGGTTGTGTCAATGTAGAGCTTTTCATTAATAACCTGAGGTGTGATTGTAGCCTCATGATTAGCCAATGCTTTTGAAACATTTACCATGTGGGAAATCATGGCGTTAGTTGTGTTGACAAGTTCATCAGTGTCACACTTAACAATTGTAGCATTCTCCTCTGGGCACTCTACTCTTACATTATTAGCGGAATCCTCTGTCTGGTTAAATGCAACATCCTCTCCTACAAGAACATAAGCCTTAGAAGGTGTCTGCGAACCTATTCTGAATAAGCCGTCAACATTTGCAATAATAAAATTACCTGGAACCTGAAACTCGCCGTCACCAGACAGATCAGAATCCACATTTGAAGAACTTGTCAGACTGTTAACCGCGAAGTTTGTCTCGCTGTGCTCGCCGTGTGATGCTGTGTTAGAAACGATACCGTAGTTTACAGCGTCACCAAGTATTGAGAGATAGTCATAATCCTTAGTTGCACTAACCTTGTCAAGATTAATTACAATTTTGTGTGTATTTACACGATTTGTCTCATCTGTTGTCACTGCAAGGTCTGAGTATGTCAATGTGTAACCTAACACTGTATCACCGTTTTTAAGCGCAACACAGTGAGTCTGGCTCAAAAGATTGTTGGCATTGACATCCATATCAGCCTTGTAAAGCGTTGCGGTAATAGAAGCCTCATTACCTGTAAAATTATATTGAGTCATGTGGCCGTTGCCATCAAACCAGCTGTCAACAGGAAGGGCGATTGTATTACTCGTGCCATCAAACTCGAGATGATTAAAATAGAATGTGGAATAACCTGAAGCATGCTTAACTTCAACAACAAGATAGAGATAATCATCAGCATCAATTGCGCTTCCCGCATCTGAAAATACGATATCTGTCTCATACTTTGCTGAATAGTTTGTCTTTCGAAGATTGACAACTGCGCTCTTCTGGTCATCAGCCACTGTAGTTCCAATGAACTCATAGCCGTCCATAGCCTCGTCGGTTGTCGCTGTAAGGAAATTATTATAGTTGCTGGTATCAGGATATGAACCGTTCGTGGTATATCTCACTCTGACACCAATAGAATCTGTAGAATTATCTGGAGTATAATCAGTTCTGTAAACCCAACTATTGTATTCATCACTGCCATAGATGTCTGTAAAAAACTGATTATTTGTAATAGTAGTTGTACCATATGTATTAAAATTGTACAAATCCGAGATTTCCTGGATAGAATAAGCCTTAGGATTCGAAAAAATTTCAGACTCCTTACCCTGGTCTACCGCAGTAACCACCACAAAATATCTTCCATTAGAAGTTGAGAATTCTGGATCTGCCTCAACTATATTCTCTTTAGCATAGTCGTAAATGTTTATCGTAGTTGTAAAAGACCCAATCTGATCAGCAAATGCCAAATCAAGATCGGTGGGTATGATCAACGTAAACACCATAATCATACTCAACAAGAGTGCTGTTGCTTTCCTTCCAAATGCCCAATTCCCGATTTTCATGACTACCCTCTTCTATTTGTTCGTTTTATATTAACGAAGACTCATAATATTGATACATGTATCTGCTAGTATCCCTATTATGGCACTATACTTTTATTTTTATAACTCTTAAACTATTTTAATTCAAGTTCAAATTATACGCAAAAAATGAGGAGAATTCGCAAATTTGCGAATCCTCCTCACGGTGATTAGTCTAAAAATTTAGATTTTCTTTATTTTTATATTACCTACTCTTTAGGATTGTTTCCCCTTCTACGTCTGTTGTCATACAGACCAATTCCCATGAAAATCAATCCCAAAATTGAAAATACAGATATAGGCCATACAAGCATACCTGTGACTGGAAGGTAACCGTCACCGCCATCGCCGTTGCTTCCGCCGCCACCACCGCTCGTAGTCGTAGTCTCCTCAGCTGCAGTTGTAGTTTCTGCCTCAGTCGTGGTTTCTGCCTCGGTTGTGGTCTCTGCCTCAGTCGTAGTCTCTGCCTCAGTTGTGGTCTCAGCCTCAGTTGTGGTTTCAGCCTCAGTCGTGGTCTCTGCCTCGGTTGTGGTCTCAGCTTCAGTCGTGGTCTCAGCCTCGGTTGTAGTTTCTGCCTCGGTTGTAGTTTCGGCTTCAGTCGTGGTCTCAGCCTCGGTTGTTGTTTCTGCCTCGGTTGTTGTTTCTGCCTCAGTCGTAGTTTCAGCTACTGTAGTCGTTTCTTCTACTGTTGTGGTCTCCTCCGCTGTTGTGGTCTCCTCCACTGTAGTAGTTTCCTCGGTGGTTGTCTCAACCGCCGTGGTGTTATTCTCAACCACAACCACGTTCGAAGTTGTAACTGATACATATTCACTGCTTGTAGAAACTGAAACATTGAGAGTTGTCTCAGCAATTGTAATTATGATTGTTCCGTCATATGCCACATATCCTGCAGGAGCCTGTGTCTCTCTGATGTAATATGTTCCAGGCTCGAATACCTCATCACTGGTCGCTGTGCCATCTGTTCCTGTTGTCAATACTACAGGATTAGCATCGTCACAGTTGGCTGATGTGTAAACTGTAAACTGTGCTCCGGATAAAACTTCTGTTCCGCCAATATTAGTCTTCTTAACCGTGATAGAAGCCTTCTGTGCAACAGTAGTAGTCTCCTCGACTGTAGTTGTCTCAGCTGTTGTTGCTTCCACTGTAGTCTCAGCCTCGGTTGTAGTCTCAGCCTCAGTTGTTGTTTCAGCCTCAGTCGTGGTCTCAGCTTCGGTTGTGGATTCAGCTTCGGTTGTGGTTTCAGCTTCGGTTGTGGTCTCTGCTTCGGTTGTTGTCTCAGCCTCTGTTGTGGTCTCAGCCTCAGTCGTAGTTTCAGCTACTGTAGTTGTTTCTTCTACTGTTGTGGTCTCCTCCGCTGTTGTGGTCTCCTCCACTGTAGTAGTCTCCTCGGTGGTTGTCTCAACCGCCGTGGTGTTATTCTCAACCACAACCACGTTCGAAGCTGTAACTGATACATATTCACTGCTTGTAGAAACTGAAACATTAAGAGTTGTCTCAGCAATTGTAATTATGATCGTTCCGTCATATGCCACATATCCTGCAGGAGCCTGTGTCTCTCTGATGTAATATGTTCCGGGCTCGAATACCTCATCGCTGGTCGCTGTGCCATCTGTTCCTGTTGTCAATACCACAGGATTAGCATCGTCACAGTTGGCTGATGTGTAAACTGTAAACTGAGCACCTGGTAAAACTTCTGTTCCGCCAATATTAGTCTTCTTAACCGTGATAGACGCCTTCTGTGCAACAGTCGTAGTCTCCTCGACTGTAGTTGTCTCAGCTGTTGTTGCCTCCACTGTAGTCTCAGCCTCGGTTGTAGTCTCTGCCTCGGTTGTGGTCTCAGCTTCGGTAGTAGTTTCAGCCTCGGTTGTGGTTTCTGCCTCGGTTGTGGTCTCAGCTTCGGTAGTTGTCTCAGCCTCAGTCGTGGTCTCAGCTTCGGTAGTTGTCTCAGCCTCGGTCGTGGTCTCGGCCTCAGTCGTTGTTTCGGCCTCAGTCGTGGTTTCGGCCTCAGTCGTAGTTTCTTCTACTGTAGTTGTTTCTTCTACTGTTGTAGTCTTCTCCGCTGTAGTTGTCTCCTCGACTGTAGTAGTCTCCTCAGTTGTTGTCTCTACCTCTGTCGTATTGTTCTCAACCACAACCACATTTGAAGTTGTGACAGAAACATACTCGCTGCTTGTAGAAATACTAACCTCAAGCGTTGTCTCAGAGATTGTTATAATAATCGTTCCGTCATATGCCACATATCCATCAGGAGCCTGTGTTTCCTTGATGTAATATGTTCCAGGCTCGAAAATCTCGTCGCTAATCGCTGTGCCATCTGTTCCCGTTGTCAATACTACAGGATTAGCATCGTCACAGTTAGCTGATGTGTAGATTGTAAACTGTGCTCCGGAAAGTGTTTCCGTGCCGCCCACATTGGTCTTCATAACCTTGATAGACGCCTTCTGCACTACAGTTGTAGTCTCCTCTGTAGACTCCTCTGTGCTGGTGGCCGCTGTCTCCTGAGTCGTCTCTTCAGCTGTAGTAGACTCAGCCTCCGTTGTGGTTTCCTCAGCCTCTGTGGTAGTTGTCTCAGCCTCGGTAGTTGTCTCGGCCTCGGTCGTGGTCTCCTCCTCGGAGTCCTCCTTATTAACGATCGTGCCTCCATCAGAAACGCCTGATGTGGATGTCGCCGTGTAACCTGTATATCCGCTGATTTCCTTCACAACATATGTGATGTCGTCGCCGGATGTGTCAGCCTTCGTGAGATTCTTAAATGTTGCCACCCAGGCGCTGTCCTCACCGTCATCGTCCACATTTCCATCGAGAACGACTGTGTCAAGCGCCGTGTCGCTTCCGCTAACATATACAGCAAATGTGACGCTTGCCCCGCTAGGTGCCGTGATAGTCGTTCCATCCTTGTCCTGCCACTCCTTGGTAGCAGAGACATTGGTGACATTAGCCTCAGTATTCTTAACGGTCATGTAATCGCCGCTGTAATACGTGAAATTATCGTAGTTAGGAACATTGTTAGAGTCAATACTGAACTTATACAGTGTGGTCTTCATAGCATAACCGTCTGGTGCGGTAAGCTCTCTGACACCGTACCATGTGTCAGTCGCAAGCGTCCAACCGTCCACATTGCTCTCGCCCTTGATTGTCACAGAGCCATTGGAATCTGTTGTGAAGAGAATAATGTTGTCGTCCGCATCTTTAAATGGAACGTACAGACTGTCGTTTTCTGGGCATGTTGCAGGCGAATCCGTTCCGCCGTAAACATAGAGCTGGAACACCGCTCCCTCGAGACGCTTCTGCATATCAGTCGAATCGAACTTCAGAAGCTTGATCTCAGGAACTGAGCCTGAACCCTGTGAGGTGTTAAATGAGCCCGCATTGGAAGATGCCTCCTGATAAGCTCCGTTGGACTCCATGTAAACCTTGTTAGAATATGCCATGTCACCCTGAATGACTCTTGCATCATAGGTTATGGTCACAGCAACGCCGTCCTTAAGTGTGAAGTACACCTTACCGCCGGCGGGATAATATGAAACCAGACCTGATGCAGGACTGACACTTATAGTATCAAAATTAATAGACAGGTTTGTCGGCTCATCCACAACCGTGTAATCTTCGCCGCTGTTAAGTGTCAGACCATCCTCATTGATAACAATCGTGTAGGATGTTATGGCCTCGGTGTTATAGATGTTGCCAGCTGCAATCTTGGCAGCGCTTGTGGCATCCTCTGTCTTAGAGCCGATAGGATTATAAGTGACTGTCCAGTCGCTGTTTGTTAGTGTTCCCAACTCGCTGCTTACCGTGTTGTCAAATGTGTAAGAGCAGTTGTTGGCAAGAATAGTGTCAAACAGATTGCCGGAAGTCTCGCTCACACCATCCTTGTATCTCAGATAGTAAATGATTCCATAGTAGCCGTAGAAGTCACCGTTGGCATCCTTAGGAAGATCATCAGAGTTGATTGTAAATACAATCTCTCCTTCGGACGATGTATATGTTGTCAATGCTGTGGCATTATTGCCGTAGTTTATAGGTCCATCTAAGAACTGGCGCGTACTATAGCCCGCTACATATGGTGTATTACCATAGTTGTTGTTATAGTTCTCTGCAAGCTCCAGGAATGTTCCGTCATATGTGTCTGTGAACGTATATGTCTGTCCTGAGCTCAGGTTATAGCCGTCAAACGCTATAGCATATCCGCAGTAAGTTGTCTCATTACCTGTTGTCCAATCTGTTGCTGTGAACGTGTCAGAAACCTTAAGTTTCTGATAAACACTCGTAAATGCTGTTGCAGATGAGCTGACGGTCTCCTCATCATAGTAATTAAACGTCGCAGTGTTGGTGTGGTTAGTATAGTTATCAAGGTCCTCAACCCAGTCCTTGCTGAGAAGCGTTGTATAGGTAATTGTGATATACTGCTTAGAGCCGGTGCCTGTGATTCCTACAGAAGTGTCATCAGAACCATAGTCATAAAATTTTATATCAAAACCTTCAGTCCAACTGTCAGACTTCATGCTTATGAGTGAGGCAATATTTGGAGGTGTATTAACAGAGAAAGAACTCTGGACAATACTGTCCTTAAGTGTTGTACTTCCCCATGATAAATTGAGTCTGTCACTGAGAACCGCCTTGCTAAGTCCCGTCTCTGGCACCTCTATCAGAATAGTCCAGTCTGCGTAGTACTCTCCGTTCTCTGTGTAAACCTCTCCCACGCTCTTCGTGATCTTAGGAATACTTGAATCGTCAGAGTTTGAGATGATGGCCTGACCGGTCGTTCCGATGCTGTTGCCGTCGCCGTCGGTTGCCGTGGCGCTGTTGATCAACTGCTTCGATCCATTTATAGAGGTCACATCAGTCTTAGTCTCATATGTGAAGACATATGTGTAAGCCTCCGTGTCAGAAACTGTGTATGTCCACGAATCCGCACCGCCTGCAGATATAGTCTCAGTTCTCACTTCATTGCCGTCAGCATCCTGAACAGACACTGCTATATCGCCTGAATACTCTGTCTCAGACTTATAGTTTGTGAGAGCATCATTTACAGTATATCCGTTGACACTGTGGTTTGCTAGTGCGTTAAATGTCACTGTCCACTGTGTGGTCTGATATGTGTTGCTGCCCTCAGTTACGGTGCTGGTTGAACCGCTCTCCTTATAAATGTTTGTGTATTGATTGTTGTAGAAGGAGATAGGCGTTGACGCGCTCTCATGAGGATATAAAGTGTTTGTCGCATCATTAAGCTTATCAGTCAGGTCATTGCCATCTGCGTCAGATGTAGAAGACACAGTGATAGAGTTATCGGCCGTGATAGTTGTCTCATCATAGCTGTACAGATCAATCGGCACGCTGTATGAAACTGTGATAACCTCACCATCTGACATGGTTCCAATATTGTAATCAAAACCGTTAGCGGTGATATTGCTTATTATGCTGTCGCTGTCGAGAGTTCCATTCACAGAAGAAGTTATAGTAAACTGACTGCTGTCAAGGAATGTGAAATCTATAGCGTTACTGTTAAATGTGTCAGAACCCGCAACATTATAGTTGGTGTTGTTAGATGTAATCTTGACGGAATATACGATAGATGAATCGTCATACATCTTGTAACCGCTCTTCTCGACACTTACATTGGCCTCATCATCAAAAACCAGGTCAGTCGTAACTCCGTTGCCCCATTCGATGTGGGTCTCTGATCCGTCAAATGAGACATTGGCCTCCATCTGGAACATAACGTTGCCGGCCTTATTGAGCAATTCAAAGTTCGGATCAGTATCGTTAAATGTAAAGTACAACACATTATTCTCAATGTAATAAGTGTTTCCTTTAATCTCATATGTCGTGCCGGAAAACTCAAGAACGATGGTCAGTTCCTTCGGATTACCGCTAGTTCCCAGATCTGCTGCTACAACACCATCGGGGAATGCATAGTTAACTGTGATCGTTCCGCCGGAGCCCGCCGTTGTAGGGAACTGTACTCCTCCAACTGCCTGAACCTCCTGGTACGAAAGCGTCACGTCATAGGTACCTGAGTGAACAATTGCAGGGTCTGACATAGTCTCTCCCTGCTCGTTCGTCAGCGATACATTAACCACGAAATTCTGAAGGTTAGTATCTTCGTTGGTACCATCTGCTATGGTTATAGTCATGGAACTAAAAACCATAGCGACCACAAGAATATATGTCAGAATATTCTTGTAGAGCCTGTTTGCTGAATTCATAAAAATCTTCATGAAAACACCTCTTTATCCTCTGAAAATTATATGTAAATCTGTATATCCCCCCACAAACATACATACGTAGATAGTCTAACATTTTTAGCATATAATGTCAACAAAAAGGAGCGGATGTCATAGACATCTGCTCCTTAAAAATCAGTCTGTTATGTGAAGAGTTTTGTTGTTGGATGTTCCACTTACTCCGCCTGCTGAATCGTAGCTCAACTGCTCGATTATGATATCATAATCTCCCGCCTCGATATCAGCTGGAAGGTCAAGTGTTATCTCCTTAATCGTTTGGCCTGGAATAATGTAGCCTGACTCATAGATGACCTTGCCGTCTAAGTAAATCTTGTACTCCAACTTCTGCGTGCTGTCGCTTCCGTTGGAGAATTCAACCTCAGCCTTCTTGGTGTTAAGACTAAAGTAAATGTCTCCCGGCTTCTTATAGCCGACAACATCCTGCACAACGCTTGTCTGCTGCTCGGGCTTCGTCTCCTTCGTTCCTGAGTTTGGCAAACCACCGTTCTTAGCTAACACAAGCACAATAATTATAACTACAATAATCACCAGCACGATGGCCACAGACAATATCTGCATAGCTAACATCTGCTGCTTCTTACTCTTACTTCTCTTGGACTTTATAATCTTATCTGGCATGTTATTATACACCTTTCATCGTTCTAATGACGATTTATAACACAAAAAAAGTGTTTCGTAAAGTCCATAAAAGCATCTAGCTGTAATTATTTGCCTGACATCTTCTGATGTCTGAGAGCACGCGGCTTACGTCCTCATAGACAAAACCATGGGCTAAGAGATAGCGCATCTGCCTGCAGTACACGCTCTGATCACTTAAATCCGCGCTCTTACATCTCTTGGTCGCAAGCTTGAGAAGGGCCTGTTCATCGCTCAGCGCGCTCTCCTCTAAAACCTGCTCCACCACATCCTGGCTGACACCCTTGGCTCTAAGCTCCTGACATATTCTTCTGCGGCTCTTCGTCTGACTCTTATATGCGATATACGATGTGGCATAATCACAGTCGTCAAGGAAGTGATACTCCTTCAGCTTATCGACTGTGTGTGTTATCACACTCTCAGGATAATACCCCTCTCTGAGCTTGCGCGCAAGCTCTGCCACCGTGTAATTCTTGCGGCCTAAGAGGTACTGGCTTCTCTCCACGGCCCGCTTATATAACACCTCCGTGCAGATCCTGTCAAAGAGCGCATCCTCCAAAACAGCGCCCTCGCTTATGTGAAAACGCCTGAGCTCGCTATAGTAAAGGGGCATGGATAACTCCTGCCCCTCCATAGTAAACATCACACGAAACTTATATCTGTCAGACTTCTCAATCTGTAATATCTCCATTCTGTGAAACCTCTGTATTAAGCATTCCGTAGTGCTCACGAACCTTCCTGTCAACCTCAGCCATAATCTCAGGATGCTCTAACAGGAAGAGTTTCGCGTTCTCACGTCCCTGGCCAATCTTCTCGTTGTTATATGCAAACCATGCGCCGGACTTCACAATAACATTAATGTTGGAAGCAAGATCCAATATATCTCCCACTGTTGAGATACCCTTGCCGTACATGATATCGAACTCAGCCTCCTTAAAAGGCGGTGCGACCTTATTCTTGACTACCTTAACTCTGGTTCTGTTTCCTACAACTTCGCCGCCCTGCTTAATCTGCTCGCCGCGTCTTACGTCCATGCGGACTGAGGCGTAGAACTTAAGTGCGCGACCACCTGTGGTGGTCTCAGGGTTTCCAAACATAACGCCAATCTTCTCACGCAGCTGGTTAATAAATATTACGATGCAGTTGGTCTTGCTGACCACAGCTGTGAGCTTGCGAAGCGCCTGGCTCATAAGTCTGGCCTGAAGACCCATGTGGCTCTCGCCCATCTCTCCGTCAATCTCAGCCTTCGGAACCAGCGCCGCAACAGAGTCCACGATCACGATATCGATGGCGCCTGAGCGCACCATGGTCTCGCAGATCTCCAACGCCTGCTCTCCGTTGTCAGGCTGTGAAATATATAAATCATCGATATTAACGCCGATATTCTTCGCATATACAGGATCGAGAGCGTGCTCAGCATCGATAAATCCAGCGATGCCGCCCTTCTTCTGAACCTCTGCAACCATGTGAAGGGCAACAGTGGTCTTACCTGAAGACTCAGGTCCATATATCTCCACGATACGTCCCTTCGGAACACCGCCCACGCCGAGCGCTATATCAAGGCTTAATGAACCTGTTGGAACAGCCTCCACGTTCATCTGTCTGTTCGGATCTCCCAGCTTCATAACTGAACCCTTGCCATATGACTTCTCGATCTGGGCAATAGCCGCGTCGAGAGCTCTCTTCTTATCTTCTAACTGCATATCAACCTCCTGAACATTTGTTCGCTTTTAATAATATACTATCACCTGTGGGATTTGTCAAGCACAAGTTGGGAAATTAAGGGATTAAAAAACTGTGGGAAATGTGGGAAATTACGAAATGCAAAGTTTCTTCCAAACTTTACAAAAAATGAGGCAGAGCTATAAGCCGGGTTATGTCATCTTGCGATGTGATGATCATCTATCTAGACCGCATGTTGCCACACGGCTCAAGCGACTTACCTGAGACCTGACGGGCCGCCAATAGTCTCTATTAGTCTTGCTTCGGATGGGGTTTACATGTGCCCCGCATGTTACCATGCGGGCGGTAGTCTCTTACACTGCCCTTCCACCCTTACCACTTGCGTGGCGGTATATTTCTGTTGCACTGGCCTTGGAGTTACCTCCACCGGACGTTATCCGGCATCCTGCCCTATGAAGCCCGGACTTTCCTCACCTGCCTAAGCAGCCGCGACCATCTGCTCTACCTTCATTACAGCGTTTAGTCTAACACCTTTTTGAAATATTGTAAAGAAGCTATATTAAGTTGGCGGGGCATAAAGCCCCGCACAACTAAACATTTACTTCCAGTTCCTGCCCAAGCGAGAAGGAATATATAAGAGTCTGTGAAACATTCATGTCAAACATTCTGTTTAGAAGAGTCTTATACTGTTCCAGCTGTGCGCGGTACTTCTTAACCAGCCCGTCAGCTCCTATCTCTCTCGTGGCGTCAGTCTTATAATCCATCAGCACAATATGGTCATCCTCTATGAAGAATGCGTCGATGATTCCTCTGACCAAAATATTGTCATCTGCCATAACATCACTGTAGAGCTCATGGGCAGGTATGCCGATTAAGAACTGCTTCTCCTTATAGAGGTTGTTCTTCTTCGCGGCCTCACACATTCTTGCAGCCAGATTACTCTCAAAAAACTTATAGATAATCTGTCTTCTGACCATGGAGTTTTCAAGCTCGCTAAGCTTGCCGACGGACATCAACTCCTCTATCTGTGCATCCACGCAGGATGCGATATTATTAAGGTCCACATCCTCAAACCTGATAAGCTCCATGACCTTATGAACCGCGGTTCCTATGTCAGCCGCAGTTATGCCGTCCTTAGAGTCACCCCTAGAATGAGAGGATGAACCGTGGTCGTACATATTGTGGGCAAATTCATCGTCCATTGATGCCATCTTGATGTCTGACACGCTCTCGATTGCCGGGAGGTTAACTAACGCCTCGTGTGGATATCTGAAGCTCAGGATATCCTTAAGTCTCTGATCGAGGGCCTCATACTCAGAATTATCAGAAGCCTCTTCAGTTTTCTCCACGATTCCAGGAATCCTGTGATAGTCTACCACAACCATTCTGAAACTGTAGGATGAACTGCTAAGTCTCAACTCCTCACTTGCCATGGAGGAATCTGTAGGAAATGTCTTATCGTCAAACCCTCTTATAACCAGGGCTCCCATAATCCACTCCATATAGTTTTTGGCGCTCGCGATGGCCTTCGTTGGAAGCCTTCCCTCATCGTCCGGTGCTCCCTTGAAATATTTCTGAAGCTCGTCATCGTCTTCACAGCTTCCGCTAAGTATCAGAAGCTCCTTCGCTCTGGTCATGCCTACGTAGAGGACGCGAAGTTCCTCCTCGCGGAGCTCATAGCCCATCTTTTTGGCGATGGCCCTCTTTTTGAAGGTCTTCATTTTGATGTGATAGTTAGGGTCTCTGTACTCGCATCCCACACCTAAAGTGTTTGAGACAAGGAACATATCCTTCGTGTCCATGTCGTTAAACTGTCTCGTAAGTCCCGCAAGAATAACCACAGGAAACTCCAGGCCCTTGCTTTTGTGAATGCTCATAAGTCTTACAGCGTTCACGCCTGAGCCGTCGCCGCTGTCCGTCTCCACATCCACCTCGTACTTCTTAAGTCTCTCTATATAGCGTATGAAGTTGAATAGTCCCTTGAGGGTAGTATTCTCATAATTCCTTGCGTTAGATATGAGCGCCTTAATATTTAGCATTCTCCTGTCGCCGCCGGGGAGCGAACTCACATAGTAGTTATAGCCCGATTCCTCGAGAATTCTTATGATGAGCTCGTGGATTGGCAGAACAACTGCCAGGTTCCTGTAGCGCTCAAGGTTTTCTAGGAAAGCATTTACCTTAGGCGAATCCTCCCTAAGTGCCATCACGCAGTTGGCAAAACCCTTAAAGCCCTTCTTCTCGCCTGTGAGTCTGATGTCTGAGAGCTCTCTTGCAGAGAACTCGCCGAAAACATTTCTCATGCTGGCCGCAAGGGGAATATCCTGCAGAGGATTGTCTACAATCCTCAGATAGTCCAGAATGTTTTGTATCTCTATTGAGGAGAAGAATCCCTTCTCGTTCTCGCAGTAGAGAGGAATTCCGTACTCGCGAAATGCTCTGACGAAGGCATTCTGTGTTGCGTTTAGGCTTCGGCAGAGTATGGCGATATCGCCGTAGCGAATATCCCTCATGCCGTTGTCAGAATCCTTTACCTTATAGGGGTTTGAAGGGTTCATAAGCTCAACAACTCTCGCGGCGACCATCTTCGCCTCCTGCTCCTCCTTCGTGACGTCTGTCTTCGGTTCCCTCACAAGCATCAGCACCTCAGAATCAAGCGCCTCCCTCTGTGGATACTCGGCACCGGCATTTAGCGCAGAGTCGTCGTTGTAATCTATGCCTCCGACCTCCTGCTTCATGATGAGCCTGAACACGTCGTTGATAAAATCTATGACACCGCTTCGGCTTCTGAAGTTGTCGGACAGCTCGATTTTAATTCTGTCGCCCTCGCTTGCGTAGGTGTTGTATTTTTTCAGGAAGATGCCCGGATTAGCCTGTCTGAAGCCGTAGATACTCTGCTTAACATCTCCGACCATGAAAATGTTATTCTCGCCCCTGTGGCATCTGCTAAGGGCGTACATTAAGCTCTCCTGAACGTCGTTACAGTCCTGATATTCGTCGATTAAAACCTCCTGATAGTGCTCTGAGAGCTCCATCGCCACATCAGAGGGCTCACCGTCCTTATATAATATCTTAAGAGCTCTGTGGGCCACATCGTTAAAATCGCAGATACTCTTCTTGTCCTTCTCCTCGCCGTACATTTCTCCAAACTTCTTAGTAAGGTCGATAAGTTCGCCGATGGCAGGGGCAATAAGAGAATTCTCCTTCTCTAAGGTCTCATCGGTCATGCCAGCGTATATTGATTTAATATCTGTGACATTGCCCTTGAGATTGCTTCGTCTGTCCTTAAATGCATCTCCAATCTTCTTGAGATCCGCAGAATCGTTTTTGCCGTAGCATTTCCAGTTTTCAAACTTAAGCTCGCCGATCTTAACAATCATGTCGTCGAAATCAAGCCCCTCCAGGGATTTGACATTGTCTATGTCGCTTGAGATAACCGCGATAGCCTTATCTGGAAGGTCTGCCTCTAATGCATCCTTTAACAATATTTCATACTCTGCCACCGTTCCAACTATCTCGTCAGACACATATTCCTTGATAAAATCTCTGTAGTTGGTGTTCTGGCTTCTCACATCTGAAAGCCATGCGTCAGGGTCCGGGAAGCTTCGAGACTTGTTGTAGAGTTTCAGAATAACTCCAATAATCTTGTTGTCGTCTATATCTCCCGAGAACATGTCCCTGAAGTTTAAGAACTCTATGTTGCCCTCCTCATACTCCTTCTCGAGCATGCTTAGGCACACATCATTCTTCATGAGCTCTAACTCGCCGCCATCCCCGACCTTCATTCCGGGGTCCACGCCTATGGTGTAGAAATACTGCTTGACAATCTTGCCGCAAAGGCTGTCGATTGTACAGATATCTGAGGATGCAATCAGGGATTCCTGAAGTCTGAGACGGCTGTTTGAAGGGTCATGCGAGAGTCTCTCGCGAAGCTTAAGCCTTATTCTGTCCTTCATCTCCCTGGCAGCCGCATTGGTAAATGTGACAACTAGGAGCCTGTCTATGTCAAATGTTCCATCGCTTATCTTCTCAACGATGTGCTCCGTGAGAACTGCAGTTTTGCCGCTTCCGGCTCCGGCCGCAACTAAGAGGTTGCCGCTTGTATGGTCTATGATACGCTGCTGATTACTAGTCCACTTCACCGCTGTCACCTCCTATATCCTTCGCCAAATCGTCAAGATACTGCTTATAATCTTTTCTGTCTAGTCCGTCAAGCTTCCTGTACTTAAAGCCCTTAATGGTCTCGTCAAAACCGCAGATGGATTTAAAATCACAGTATTTGCATGAATTCTTATCGCCGTCACTGTAGGGGTTAGTCTCTATTCTGCCGCTTAGCATGATGTCCACCAACTCCTTGGATTTATTTAGTGCCAGCTTGCAGTAGGCCTCCACCTCGTTGTTAAAATACACATTTTTAGTACCTTTACCGTTGATTGATCCATCCTTCGTAAGAGACATGGATTTGATGACCTTGGACTTCTCACTGCAGCCCAAATCCTTCTCAAAAGCCTTCAGACCGTCCCGGTTCATGACGCCGTCCATTCTAAGCTCGTCCATCTTCCTGTCGTAGATAAGCTGCTTAATCTCCTCCTCGCTCTTATCCTGAAGGTCGCTGGCGCTAATCTCAGGCATGGGGTTTGACACATGGAAGTACAGACCGCCGCCCCTTAGCTTATCGGAGTACTTTTTAGCAATCTCCGACAGATAGAGCATGAGCTGTAAACTCAGACCGTTATTCAAATCTTTAAAATCAAAGCTCTTAAAGCCCGTCTTATAGTCGATGATTCTGACGGCGCCGTCTGCTTCGCTTACGTCCACGCGGTCGATTTTGCCCTCAAGGGTAATGTCCGTCTCAGGAAGCTCCATGGGCTTCTCGCCGTTTCTTCCAAACGCCATCTCCGCCTTCACAGGCACAAATGTTCCCCTGACGATATGGCTTATCACGGCATCCAGATTGAGGCGCAAAACCTCCTTCATCTTCTGCCTTAGATATCTGTTTCTCTCGCTGTCCTCGAAGAGATTCTCCGCCTTCTCCTTAAGAGCCTTCTCCAGATTATCAGAGGCCAGTTCATCCTTATCCGCCTCGCTAAGCCCTGCGTAATCCTTCTTCTTCTCCATGAGCTCATCGATAATCAACTCGAAGGCTCTGTGGTAAATAATACCTATATCCTGTCTGAGAAGCTCAAACTCCTCCCTTGGTTCAATTCCCAAACCGTAGCGAAGGAAGAACGCCATCTGACATGAGGCCAGAAGTTCAAGTCTCGTGACGCTGATCTGCCCATTACTTGTGAAGAGTTCTCTGCATTTGGCGGGGTCTAAATCCAGCACCACGCAGCCAAGCTCGCGCCCCGTCTTAATCTTGTCTAAGATAGGCGCGTACTCCTCCTGTTCCCTGTAAAACTGTGTGAGGGCACTCTTCGTCTTCTCGTCAGTCACCACGTCTCTTGCAAGACACATAAGTCCCTGTCTCGCGCTGTAAATATTGTCCGAAACCCTCGCGCTGTTAAGAATTCCAAAAACACCCTTAACCTGCTCGGCCACATAGCTTATCTTCTGGTTCTTGCCCTCCTCGGACTGCCCTGAATAGGACATGTAGAGCCTCTGTGTGGGCTTCGTGAACATCCTGTACAGACACTGCTTGTAGTTAAAATTCTCGCGCTTGGAGCTGTGGGCAAGCTTGATGTTTAGTCCCTCCAAAACATCCCTGTCAGTGTCGTTAAATATTTCGTCCTGTGACTTCTGCATAGGAAATACGCCGTCGTTCATGCCAACCACAAACACGGCCTTCTTATCCCCCATACGGCTTCTCACAAAATCGCAGATGACCACCCTGTCGAGAGTCTGTGGAATGACGCCCACCTGCAAGGAGTTAAGTCCCTCCTCCAATATCTGTGAGAACACCGCTATGCTAATCTTCGCGTTGCCAAGAATTGTGGCAATCTGCTCGAAAACCCTGTCGATTTCGTCACAGACCTGGGTGTACTCCTGCGCTGTCGAGCTGAGTCCGTTCTCTGTAAGAAACTCCACCCTCAGATCGCATATCTCCCTGATCTCTATATCCTCTGTGAAGGTCTTAAGAGCCTCTATGTAGTTGGCAACCGTCTTCTTATCCTTGAGATTCTTGTCAAGCTCCAAAACAGGCTTAAGCAAAACCTCCCTGTTGTAGTTGATATTCTCAAGGCTGGCCTCGTTAAACAGCCTGTTGGTTTTGGTCCACTGTTCTGAAAAACGCCTGCGCCCCCTTATGCCAAATGCTCTGGCATAGTTTTCGATGCTGTCGACAAAACCTAACTCCTCTGTAACTCCGCTTCTGAGATAAGCGATTACAGAATCCGTCGTGTAGCCGCTGTTTATAACATTTAGCGCGGCGATTATCGCCCTTATGGGCGTGGTGGTGCTTAGTGAGTGGCGATCATCCATAAACACAGGAATATTTGCCCCCGTAAACACCCTCTCGATAATCGGGGCGTAGATTTCGCTCTGCGTCACAGCTATGGCGATATCGTTATATCTGTAGTTCTCGGTCCTCGTAAGGTCAATAATCTGACCTGCAATCAGGTCTATCTCCTCGCCGGGGTTAGAGGCCTCGCTTAAGTAAATGTTATCCGCCCCCTCTACAGACTCCGCCCTGTCCATCATATCAAAATGATTCCTAAGTTCAAAAAGCTCGCGGTTTTCATACAGGCACACATCCTCGTCCATGACGATGTCGTCTTTTATCTCAACGCCCATATTCTGCGCAAGGCGGGCAATCTCGCTTCGCATCTCGAAAGAGGCTGCAAACAGGTCGTTATCCCTAAGCTCGCGGCCTACTGATGCCCTGTCCATGTTAAGGACGACGTAGACATCGCGGCACGCTCCAAGCATTTGCTCAATTATGGAATACTGAAGGGTGGTAAAAGACCCGAAGCCGTCAAGCACCACCGTGCTGTTTTTCAGGCTCTCGCTGTTTCTGATGTTTTCGTTTAGCATTATCAGAATCTTCTCGCTGGTTATAAGCCTGTCGCCGAGGAGCCTGTAAAACTCCTGCGCGATAACGCAGATGTCATGCACCTTATTCTTAAGCTGCGGGCGCCCCTTAATATCCTCTGTAAGCCCCTGCAAAACTGCAGTGTCAATGCTGTACTGCATAAGCTCTGTGAGGGTATTCTTAATCTTCTCAACGAAGCCCGACTTCTCAGTCATGCCCTTAAATGCTGTTAGTTTGTCGTCAACGTTGATTAGCGCCTGTCTCACAAGCATGATGCGCCCCAAGTCATCGATAACCTCAGGCGTCTTAATGCACAGCTCCTCAAGCACCCTGTAGGCAAGCCTGGTAAGGCTTAAAACGTCCATGTTAAACAGGACATGGCGGCTGTGGCGCTTCACAATATCCTGCTCCACACTTAGCGTTGCCTGCTCAGGTACGACAAACAGGAAACCCTCCTCAGGTTTCCTGTCTGCCATTTCAATTATTGTATCATACACAAAAGTGGTCTTGCCTGACTTGGCAGCACCTAAAACAAAATGTAAACCCATACATATCCTTTCTGTGAATCATCACACAGGGAATACGCTTCCTCCCACAAACTCTCTAAGTATCGAATCGTTTGGCACCTGATCAGCAGGTATCGCAAGAAAATAGCTCAAAAACTTCAGCAGTCTCTTGGCCTCTATGTACTCCTTACTGTTTCTTGGAACAGAGAACAGTAGCGGCTCAACATAGGTTTTGAGAACCGGAAGCTCGTAGCACATGGCTGAGTTAAACACCACGTCCGCAGTCTCCTGGAACGGGAAGATGTTCTTCTCCTCTCCCCTCCTCACGCTCTCCCATCTGGCGATGGTCTCCGTGGCGCTGATGCCTCGTCTGGCGGCGTCCCTTGCCATTCTTCTGAGGAGTCTTCCGTCAGTGGTTGAGACGCGGTTGTGTTCGTCCACGTTGAGCTGCGTCAGAGCGCTTATGTAGACCTTGAACATATTTTCTGCGGGAAGATTAGGATAGAGTGCCGGATTTAAGCAGTGGATGCCCTCAATGATGAGAATATCATCCTCGTTAAGCTTGAGGAATTCACCCCTGTACTCCCTGAAGCCCGTCTTAAAATTATATCTCGGCATCTCAATCTGCTCCCCGTTAAGAAGCATATTCATATCCCTGTTAAATGCTTTGACATCGATGCTGTCGATGTCCTCGAAGTTGTAATCCCCGTTCTCGTCCCTCGGGCAGTCCTCGCGGTTGATAAAATAATCATCCACGCCGATTGGATGTGGCTTGTAGCCCTGTGCCCTAAGCTGAATGGACAGCCTGTGGGAGAAGGAAGTCTTGCCCGAAGAGGAAGGCCCCGCGATCATGATGAACTTCACATTGCCCCTGTCCTTGATGGCCTTCACAATGTTTGCAAGCTCCTGATTCTGCTGTGTCTCCTGGATGAGCATGATATCGTTGATGGTCCTGTTTACGATCTTCTCGTTTAGGTCCGCAACGCAGCTGACGTTAAGCGCCGCGCTCCATTTGGACGATTCGATGAGCTTGGCTGTGACCTTATTCTGCGGCTTGAACTCCTCCAGCTTCCTGGGGGAATTCTTCGTGGGCATCTGTAAAACCAGGCCCTCGCCGTACTGATATAGCTTAAAATACTTCACATACCCTGTGGACGGAACCATGTAGCCATAGAAGTAATCGTAGTAGCCGTCGAGCTCATAGAGGTTGATCTTAGAGCTCATGCGGTACTTAAACAGCCTCTCCTTGTCGTGCATGCCCAGGCTGCCAAACAGCTTGATGGCGTCCTCGACATCCACCGTTCTCTTGCAGATCGGCAGGTTTAGGTCGCACAGACTGTGCATCCTTCTCTCAACCTTATCGATAAGCTCTGCATCTAGCGAAAAATCACCGCGAGCTCTTATGTAGTAGCCCTTGCTCACGGAGAAATCCACAAACACATCGCAGGCCTTACCGCTTCCAACCACATCGTAAAATGCTTTGAGGAACACAAAAACCGCGCTTCTCCTGTAGGTCTCGTTGCCCACCTTGTCAGCTCCTGTGATGAAGTCAATCTCACCGTCACAGTAAATCTTGTGGGACAGTTCTCTGAGTCTTCCATCATGTGTGCACAGGATGATGTCATCCACATAATCCTTCTGAAAATCCTTAGACACCGCCAGATAGGTTGTGCCCTCCTCGTAATCGTAAACCCTTCCATCAATAGTCAGCTTAACCATAGTAATCTCCTAATACATTATCTATAAATCTTATCCTGTTTAAGTTCTTAACCCCTGCCGGGATGCTCTTGTCGGGAAGTCCGTCAAGCACCCTAAGCGCCAGCTGTCTCTCCTTTAGAATATATCCCTTAAGTGTCTCGTCCCGCCTCATAAGCGGATGCCTGCCATAATTAAGCTCCGCCTCATTATAGCACTGTGGCATCCCAATATATTGGGATTTGATTAAAAAGTAATATTTTTCTTCCTCAAAAACCACCTGCTCATCATTTATGTCATAGCCGCTTTCTAAAAGAAACCTTCTAAAATCATAAATCTCTGACTGAGGTCCTAAAACAAGCCTGTCAGCGCCTCTAAAAACCTCGGGCTTAGCCTCCATGATGCTTCTAATCAGCGCCCCTCCCATTCCGCATATGGTGATGGCGTCAGCCTCGCCCACATTTAGCTTGTCGGCGCCGTCTGAGAGTCTAAGCTCAATCCTGTCAGAAAGCCCTGCACGGCTCACATTATCTGTCGCCTTACCTAAAGGTCCGCTTCTCACATCCATGGCGATGGCTCTCTCACATATTCCATTTTCCACCATATATATAGGCACAAAGCCGTGGTCGCAGCCTATATCGGCCACGCACACGGCTCTTTCTACCATAGACGTTACCGTCTGCAATCTTTTTGAAATCATATTATTCCAGGGTGATTTTAAGCGTCTCCAGCTTCCTCTTGGCTATGATGATATTCATCAGCTCACTGGGATCGGCGCTGGCACCCTTCTTCTCCAAACTACTTTTTTTGATACGTTTTACAGCCTCCGTGAAGGCCTTGCTCTTGTCGAGACTGTTCATCTCCTTCGGCCTGTCCATCTGGAAGAGCGCGCTCGCCTTCTTATAATCCTCCTCGTCGTTTATAAACGAGCTGATTATCTGTCCTGGGTTGACGCTTCCCTCCTTCGCCTGCTCGAATATCCTCTCGGCAACCTTCCGGTAGAGCTCGCTTGAGAAGTCCGAAGGGTCGATGATTCCCTCAATTTTGCTGTAGACCTTTGGCTCCTCGCTGATCCACGTCAGCAGCAGTCTCTCGGTCTTGGCCGCGCCCTCCTCCTTCTCCTTCGTCCTGTTGTTTGCCCGGGGCGCATCGTAGGAGTTGTTGGCACCAGGCACAATCCTTGAGCCCAACTTATTAACCTTCTTCTTCATATCGGCGTAGTCAATCTTCTCCTGCTTGCACACCGCCTCCATGTAGTTGGTTCTCTCAATCTCGTCCTCGAATATGAGAAGCATTTTGGCAACCTCGTCCACGAAGTTTGTCTTGTCGGCAGGATCGCTTAGGTTGTATTTCTCCCTGAGGCATGTCACCTCAAACAGAAATGCATTCTGTGCCGCGTCAATTCGCTTCTGGTATTCCTCAGGGCCTAATGCCTTAATGAATTCGTCCGGGTCCTTATACGGCTTCATGGTTAAAACGCTTATCTCCAGGCCACCCGTTCTGAGTATCGGGATGGCGCGAAGCGCCGCCTTAATTCCCGCGCCGTCGCTGTCAAATGTCAGCACCACCTTCTTCACATAGCGCCTTATCACGCTGCAGTGGTTAGATGTAAATGCTGTTCCAAGCGCCGCAACCGCGTTGGTAAATCCGGCCTGGTGAAGGCTTATGACGTCCATGTAGCCCTCGCAGATCAGAAAGTAATCCCTCCTGCTCTTCTTGGCGGCGTGCAGTCCGTAGAGGTTTCTGCTCTTGTCGAATATCTTCGTCTCAGGAGAGTTTAGATACTTCGGCTCGCCCTTGCCCATGACACGCCCGCCAAAAGCGATGACCTTATTGTTCACGTCCATTATAGGGTACATAACCCTGTTCCAGAATATGTCATACGGTCCCTTCTCCGAGAAGCGGAATATTCCTGAAGCCTTCATGTCCTGGTCAGAATATCCCTTCTTCTTGAGATAGTTGTAAAGCGAATCAGACGTTGAAGGCGCAAAGCCCAGGCCAAACTGTCTGATGGTCTCAGGGCTCAGTCCTCTGTTGGTCAGATAGTCAAGAGCGTTCTTGCCGTAAGGGGTGTAGAGCGCCTTGTAATAAAACATGGCCGCATCCTTATGGATGTCTAAGAGCACATGCCTGGTGTTGTTGTTTCTCTTCTCTTCGTCAGTGAGCTCAGCCTCCGGGAGTGCTACCCCCGCGCGCTCTGCCAAAACCTTAAGTGCCTCAGGGAATGTATAGTTCTCATACTCCATGAGAAATGTTATCACATTACCTCCCACGCCGCATCCGAAGCAGTAATACATCTGCTTGTTTGGGGACACTGAAAATGATGGCGACTTCTCACTGTGAAACGGGCAGAGTCCGAAGTATGAACTGCCCTTCTTCTGAAGTCTCACGTATGAACCAATCACATCCACAATGTTGTTTCTGGTTCTGACTTCCTCAACCAAATCCTCAGGATAATACATTATCGTTCCTTATCTATTTGCTCCATCCTGCAGGGATGAAGAGTTCTTCAAACTTGTTGGTAGCATAGTAATCCGTCATGCCCGCGATGTAGTCGCCGACGATGACGCCCTGTGGCGAATTCTCCTTCCAGCCCACCTCGATATACTCCCTGGGCAGAAGTCCGATGTTGTCACAGTAGTACTGATAGAGCATCTTGATCATGTTCTCGGCCTTCTTCTCCTGGCCCTTCACAGTGGGATTTACATACACATGCTCAAACATGAACTGTCTAAGCCCCACTACGCACTCGCGAAACTCCTCAGACATCTGAATCTTGTCTGTGCCAATGCTGTTAAATATCACGTTGTGGATGATATTGTCCATTCTGTCGTGGACATTTTCTCCTAAAACATCTCTGTAGGCCTTCGGCACGTCCGTATCCTTCAAAACTCCGGCCCTTATGGCGTCGTCGATGTCGTGGCTGATATAGGCGATTTTGTCGGAGAATCTCACAACCTGTCCCTCAAGAGTTGCAGGCGTATCGCCACTTCCGTGGTTTAATATGCCGTCCCTTACCTCCCAGGTAAGATTGAGTCCCTCGCCGTCCTTCTCGAGCTTATCCACCACTCTTAGACTCTGCTCTGAGTGCTTAAACCTAAGTCCAAATGTTTTATATATGTCGTTAAGAGCCCGCTCTCCGGCGTGGCCAAAAGGCGTATGTCCTAAGTCGTGCCCCAGAGCAATCGCCTCCACCAGGTCCTCATTTAACGCGAGAGCCTTCGCGATGGTCTTGGATATCTGTGCGACCTCTAAGGTGTGAGTCAGTCTCTCCCTGTAGTGGTCCCCCTCAGGCGCCAAAAAAACCTGTGTCTTATGCTTTAAGCGTCTGAAACTCTTGGAGTGGATAATTCTGTCGCGGTCGCGCTGAAACTCCGTTCTCACGTCGCTTGGCTCCTCATAGAGCGCTCTGCCCATCGTGTCACGGGCGTGAACAGCATAGGGGCTAAGTATCTTATCCTCCCTCTCCTCAATCATCTCACGAATATCCATGGCTTCCTCCGTCTAATCACTGGTAGTTAGGTGTTCCATTTAACTGAAGAATTGCGTAGTTGCCCTTATCGGCACCGACCCAGATTACAACACATATATGTCCGTCGCTTAGATACCAGTCAAGCTCGTGCTGCAGATCGTCTGTAAACACAGGATCGTACACATATGCCTTCGCAAGGCCCTCATTGTCATAGGTCTCAAACACCTTGTCCTCGCCCCTGATAACCGTGTAGTTGCCCTCTGCGATATCGTTGTAGGCCTTCATGACACCGTACATAGTCTCAAGATTCAAAACCGTACCCGTCATTCTGTCCACTGTGAAGTAGTATCTGTACTCCCTCTCCTTCTCGTACCTCAAATCGCCCTTGTCATGCATGACGGTTCCGGCGAATTCAAATGATACGAACCTTGTCTCATTGAGAGTTGTGCACTTTAAATTAACCCACAGATCCCACATCTGAAATCTCTCGACATACTTATTCAGACAGTATGGCTCGATAAGCTTGTTAATCTTGTCCGTGGCCGCCTCGTCCCAGCACAGTATGCCGGGGTAATCCTCGATGCAGTACTCCACATTGATAGGATTGCCCTCTTCGTCAACCCAGATGTCGTCGTGTGGAGAGTACACCAGCATATAGTCGGTCCACACGCCGTTCTCGTCGATTGGCATGACCTTGGACAGTCTTCTGTCGATTGCCAAATCTATGTACTCTATGGTCTCATTTTCGTTGTCGTTGCCAAAATGTGAGCTGGTCGGCGTGTCAATATCGATTACGATATCTAAACCTTCAGTGGTCTCCACAGTCTCTGTCTCAGGCGCCCCGGTAGTCTCTGCTGCCTGTGCCTCCTCTGTGGTGGACTCAGACTCTGAAGCGCTGGTGGTTTCTACGGTACTGTTTGGCTGCGCCGTGGTTGGATTAACGTCAACCTGCTCGTAGAGAGCGCATCCGCCAAGCATGGAAACCGTCAGAGCCATGGACATAATTCTATAAATCTTTCTCATAAAAACTCCTAAACTAATTCCTTGATCTTCTTAACCAGCACCTTGGCAGCCTCCTCGTGGTTCTTAGGACCCGGGTGAGCTCTGCTTCCAACTGTCTCATCATTAGTTTCAGGAAGTCTCACATAGTAGACCTCATAATCCTCTGAAGCAGCCTTATATTCGTCGATTGCCTTCACAATCGGCTCCTCCATAAATGTTCCGAGCATTCCGTATGCCCAGAGTATCTTTGAATTAGGGTTGTGATATCTAAGCTCTGCCAAAAACAGCTTGCATTTGTCGATGAATTTTCTCACATCCTCCTCGACAAATGTTCCATCCTCGTTAAGCCTCTGTTTAGTAATGCGCCCTGACACAGGGTCCACGTACTCGGGGCTGTTAAACGCTCCACCGTCGTTGGTTCCGAGATTTACAACTATCACATCTGCGGACCATTTAGAAAAATCATACGGCTTATCGGACCCCATCTTATGATTGTTATCGCCCCACACCACACCACATAACTTCGAATAGTGGTCAGGAATGCTGCAGTCAGGGTTATTGTCCCAGCCTGTCAGAACTCCCCAGCCGCTCTGGCTCACAATATGGTAATCCGCATCTAACATATCAGCAGTGATGGTCGCATATTCGTGCACGGAATCGAAAAACATGCTTATCCAGTCCCACTCGTCGTGCGCCCCGATAACGCCCTCGCCGCTTGTGATGCTGTCTCCTATAAACTCAAGCTTGAGCTTCTTCTCAGGAAGCGGCACGAATTCGCCGTCCGTAAGTATGCTCCAGATCTTCAGGCCGTGCTCGTCGTCACTGCTCATCGCCTGCACATCCTTAAACAGTCTGATGGTCTTCTCGTTCTCCTTCGTCATATTTCTGATGACAGGTATGAAGTACCTTCCCTTGGGGAGCATGGTTCTGGAGTTAAACGCCCCGTCAACCGTGGTGCTGACCCAGGGCTCGTAGATATTGTAGGAGCTCTCCACCTCTATCCACACCTCGCCCGCCTTCACGCGAAACTCTATTCCGCTGGCTGTCCAGAACAGATTCAGAGGATATACATCCCCCGAATATCTTCCGTAAACTCTAAGGTTTTCTATATCTTTAAGCTCGTATCTGACCAGATTCTCATTGGTTATGGTGATTTCATTATCAAACATATAACACCTCCGAATATATGTTTACATTCTATACTAATCTTGGCTTCTATGCAAGTCACTGTTTATATCATATTTGATAAAAATTCTGTCCATCTTGCGCCTCATCGGACCTATCAGCACGAAGAGGAATATGCAGTTGCTGACCATATATATAACCATGGTCGGAAGCGCTCCAGTCACATAAAACATAAATCTCTCTATGTTAAATGTGTTCTCCATCCACATGGTTGTCCATATGTCCATGACCAGGGAATACAGGCACCCCGTAATCATGCCGTATATAAGAAGCACCGCCTTACTGTTCATCAGCCTTCTGCCAAGCAGCCCCGCGCCAAAACCTACCAGTCCCCAGCTAAGCATTTGAAATGCTGTCCAGGGGCCCTGCCCGAAGTAGAAGTTTGACAAAACAGCCGTCAGACTTCCACACATAAAACCGTAAACCGGCCCCATGTACATTCCGCAGATTATGGTTATCGCGGTGACAGGCTTGAAGCTTGGAAGGGGCGCAAATACAAACCTTCCCACAGTGTTTAGCGCAATCAAAACCGCAAGTATAACATTTTTCGTTGTGTCATTCTTCCTCTCAAAGCTTAAGAAAAACGGCACGATGCACAGAGCGCTGACCGCTATGCACACATACGACCAGGAGCTGTCGTCAAACACAAATGCTCCGGCGAGCACCAGCACTGTGATAAGCCCCAGCCATATTACAATCTTAATCTTAGTTTTCATGAATAGGCCTTAATAATTTCGTCGACACTTACGGCATCGACATCCCCCGCGATAAGTCTCGCAGGTGTTGTGTAATAGTTATTCTCCCTGAAGAATCTGTGCGTTTTTTCAGGCTCAGTTATGCCTCCGTCAAAAAACATGTAGGCTTTGTCCGAGGCCATCTGGGCAAACACTGTGTCGTGTGTGACAAACAGAATGCATCTGCCCTCCTCCTTAAGCCTCTTAAATATGTCAGCTATAACCTTCTTCATGCCCATGTCAAGTCCCTGTGTGGGCTCGTCAAACAGCATGATCTTAGCATTTGACATAAACATTTTGCCCATGGCTGCAAGCGCCCTCTGGCCTCCGCTAAGGTCGTAGGGATGCCTGTCAAGAAGCTCCTCTATGCCAAGTTTTCGTGAAATATCAGCTATGACAGCGCTGTCTAACCCCATGTATTCGACATAGCTCTCATAGTCAGCTCTAACGCTGTCCTTAAGAAACGCAAGCTTCGTGTCCTGTGGAAGATACGCCACGCTGCCCTGCGCACTGACCCTGCCCCTCTGCGGCTTGTTTATGCCACACAGAGTTTTTATAAATGTGCTCTTGCCGCTTCCGTTGCCGCCAAGCACCGCGAGAGTCTCGCCCGCATTTAGGCTTATGGAGGCACCCCTTACGATAAAGGGAGACTTCCTCTCATAGGCGTAATATATATCCTTCGCTTTAAGGACCTCCTCGCCGCTAGCCTCATCAGAAGTCTCTCTTAGCACATCCCTGTGCGGTTTTCCTTCGAGATATTTCTTGGCGCTTAGGACTGTGAACTGCCCATCCCAACCCTCTATGCCAAATCTGTCAACCAGCTTAGCCACAGCAGGAAATGCCTCAAATATCCTCTCATTCTTAACCGTGCCAATCGCGTTAGCAGGTTCTCCGTCATAAAAAACTCTGCCATTCTTTAATACTATCAGCCTCGAGGCGTAGCTTAGGCAAAACTCCAGGGCGTGCTCAACCATAACCACGGTTATTCCAAGCTCAGAATTAAGTCTTCTAAGCATTCCCATAAGCCTGTCAGCGCTCACGGGGTCGAGACTTCCCATGGGCTCATCAAGCAGTATGACTCTAGGCCTCATGGTCAAAACAGAGGCCAGGCTGAGTATCTGCTTCTGACCGCCTGAGAGCTTGTCAGTTGGCGAGTTTAGCCACTCATCCATGCCAAAATAAGAGCTTATCTCGGAGATTCTCCTCCTTATGCTCCCGCTGTCGAGGTTTAGGTTTTCAGGGCCAAAAGCCAGCTCCTGATAGACTCTGTCCGTCACAATGGACAGCTCATAGTCCTGCCCCATATAGCCGATCGACAGAGAGTTTTCAGAGGTGAGTTTTTCTCCGGCAAACCACACTTCACCCTCAGTCTTACCTGCGGGCGAGATCTCTGGCTTTAGGAGTTTTAGAAGCGTTGATTTGCCGCTTCCGCTCTCCCCGCAGACAACCACAAACTCCCCCTCGTTGATATTAATATTTACATCTGTAAGAGCCCTCGTAAAGCCGTTAATGTTCGGATACGAGAAGCTCAGATTCCTGATCTGTAATATTTCCATAGTATACTATCCCTAATCTCCACAGCCGTCGGAATTAAAACCAGGACGCTGTAGAGTATGAAGCCTAAATATGTTCTGTCCGTTATATTAATCCAGACCTTCGGATATATGGCAAAGCCAAAATCTCCCACGGCGTACATCCAGATTGTCGCCCCTGAGAGAATGACCACCGCTGTTAAAACCGCCGCATCAGAAGCGCCAAAGCGGAATCTGTTGTAGAAGGAGCGCCTTCCCCTGCCATAGCCCCTGGCCTTCATGGAATGGCTAAGCTCAATCCCCTGCTCAAAACTCCAGCCCATAATCGCCGAGAAGCGGTTAAGCATGTCCTTAAGTCTTGTGCGCCCGTTTGCGCTGTCAACCATGGCAAGATCTCTAGACCTCACCCTGATAAGCTTGATAAGCCTGAGCGCCACGCTGATCACAACGCTTATATTTCCAAATGCTCTGCCAAATATGTAAGATATCTTCTCAAAATCAAAACCGTCCGAAAACACAGCACACCACACAAGCACCGCGCTAAGCATTATGCCCGAGCTCACCCCGTAGTAGACAGATTCTAAAGTCACCGCCATAGAATTCATATAAAACAGAGGTGTGACGCCGTTGTGTGAAAACAGAGGGTTCGTAAGCGCCATGAGAACTATTACCGCACCACAAAACAGCGCAGTTTTAATGACTCTTCCCCTGTCAAATATAGTTGTGATATAAACAAATGCGCTTATAAGGCTTATAAGCTCAAGAACTATATTTCTAAAAAACATTCCGGACACTATAACACACAGAAAATAAATTAGACTCACCACGGGATGCATGTCAAAAAATGCATATTTTCTGTTCATTTAGTCCCCCATATTGTAGTACTGGTCGCCTAAATCCCTGCCCAAATCGCAGGTGTAGCGCCATTCCACCTCGTCGCCGTCCTCTAAAATATAATCTCCGCAGGCATCCCTTGGAAATATTCCGTTCACCTTATACATCCAGCCGGATATGGGCCCGCAGTCATATTCGTACAGATATCCAATCCCCTGCACATATGTGCTTCCGTTATATTCTATGGCGATATCGTTGACGCGGCACACATACTCCAAGAGGTCGTAGACGGATTTGCCCTTCTCGATCACCACTGTTGTCTTATCAAGAAGCACACCGTCATCCCTCAAAACGCCCGCATTTTTGACGCCGTCGCTTAGGTTTTCGTAATTATCAAAAACCGTGGAGTAGTTTATAAGAATGCTCACGCTAATTCCGTCAGTCACGCTCTCTAATGCCTCATTAGAAGCATTTGACGCGTGCTCATCCACAGTCTCAAAATCCGTGTTAATTATCAATACCACTATCGCCGCCACCGCCAGTATGGCAATCAGGCAGGCGATAATTCTACTCTTCTTCAACTTTCCCATGCTTTTTCATATATACCATTGCCGTTATGCCAAGAATAACGACAGCAAAAACAATATAATAGACCAGATTGCCATTTCCCGCGCTCTCCTCTCCCTCGACGCTTTGGAGCTGTTCAGTGTTTTCCTCGTAAACAAGCTCAGTCTCTGCAGAGGCCTCAGACTGCACATTCTCTTGTCCATTAGGCACAGTCACAAAAACCTCAGAACTATCAGGCTCTGTCTCGTCAGTATCAGCCAGACCGCCATCGTATTTTTCGAAGTTGTAAATGCTTCCCTGGCCATTTAGATATCTGTAATAGGCCATCACCGCAATCGCTGACTGTATGGTCGCCAGCTCGTTGCTCTTCACACTCTCAGTTATTGCATGCGCAAAACCGCCGTCCTCCATTCTGAAGGATAGGAGGGCATCTAAAACGCTCACGCCGTTTTTAATAAATCTCTCATCAAATCCCGCGTCCACTCCGACGCAGCTAAGCGCAATAACCACCTGGGCGCAGCTCTCTGCGTTCTCATATCCGCAGTTCATATAATAGCCTGTGTCCCTCTGCGCTTCAGACAGCCAGCTGATACATCTGTCTACACATGCCTTCACGCGCTCATCGTCCATATGCGCTGAGAGCGCCGTGACCGTCATGGCCGTGATATCCACGTCAGCCGCACCGCCCATGAGGGCAAAACCGCCGTCTACAAGCTCCATGCCAAGTATGGCATCCAACAGCTTATCTATGTAATCGCTGTGGTCATCCCCCACATAATCATCATAGGCATCCATGCTTATAAGAGCGTAGTCAAGTCCGTTTATAAGCATATCCTCTACAGCCATGAATTTGTCGTGTTCAAATGTGGCATCGGCGATTAAGTTAATGCTGTTGCCCTCAGCGTCCACGCCCACATGCGTGACATCACCGCCAAGGGACATTACCGCCAGGCTCATCCTCTCCCACTCTGTGGGGTTTGAGGTGCCAAGCCTTCCCGAGCTGTACCACTTATTCATATATGTGCCAAGCGCATCTATATAGCCGTCGCCGCTTTTTCCAAGCCTTCCTGCTATGAAAGCATACCAGTCAGTGTTGGCGCTGCTACCCGCATTTACACAGAACTCCTCACTGCTCATATAGTCGCCGCCGCACTGTGCGCACTTGTATTCGTACACGCCCTCAACTATCTCGTAGAGTGTGGCCGCACTAATTTCCTGTGCGCTTATCCTCTGTGGCAGTACAATCGCCAGGGACAGCGCCAAAACAATCGATAATAATCTCTTCATCTTCATATACAACAAGGGGAGGATGTTTAATCCTCCCCGAAGCATTTATTAAGCCTCTTAATTCTTTTTCTTCTTGCTCTTAGAACCTGTGATTGCAAGAAAAACGATTGCCACAAGAGCAATAGCGCCCACGATAATGAACGGAACAAGATTAGTTGTATCACCTGTCACAGATGATGCCGTGGAAGTGATAGTATAGTAAGACTTAAGTCCGCCGTTGGTTGTAAGCGTGAAGCTCACATCGCTGCTTAAGTCAATCTTATCGCTAAGGCCTTCAACCTTCACATAGTTGGAATTAACACCGCTGACATATGATACCGCAACATCAGAGCCTGATGCATCTGTTGAGATGACGAATGGATCAGCCTCTGTGCCTGTTCCTGTCATGGCAGCCTTGTCAGCGCCAACATAGTAAGAAGTGATACCTGCGCCGCTTGCACTGTCGTATACAGTCTCCTTGCTAAATGTGGTTGTTGTGTCTGCGATTGTGATGCTTGTAAGAATTGGATTGCCGTAGTATGACGCTCCGATATCTGCGCCGCCGTCCACAGTGTAATCGAATCTGATGACATCGCCGTCTGATAAAACACCGTCTGCATTAGCGCCGAGGTAACTGATACCCCAGTTAGAATATGCATCGCCGTTGTAGCTCATCATCCAGCCGCCCGGATAAGCGCCTGTAAGACCGTTAATCTCTGTGACATACTTGTCAGCAACACCTGTAATAGAGATGCTCTGAGCGTTAAATGCTGCGGTAATAGCCTCAGCATCTGTGCTTCCAGCGGCAACCTCTACAGTGTAGCTCATGATCTTGCCGTCAGAGGATGCGCCTGACACACCTGCATCACCAGCTGTGTAATCGTATGCCTCAACTGTGACACTTATAGTGTCATCGGCTACTGCCGTCATAGGCGCCATAAGCCCCATGACCATACCTGCAACGCAGGCATATGTTGTAAACTTCTTCATTTCAATTCTCCTTTCTCTCATGCCACTTGTGTGGCAATCTTGCCCAGAAATGAATCTTCTCATAGCGGCAGGTCTCCTGACTTCGATTTGCGAACCCCTCCTTCTCAGTTTCCCAATGGCTTAGCGGTTCAACTCTGACACAGTAATGGCTGTTGCTCCGGATTCTGACCGGATTCCCTTTTCACCCGGGCTTCCCCGGACACCGTTATGACATATCTGTATTTTACAGATACTAACGCGAATTATATACGGTTTTATTTAACAAGTCAACCAAAAAAGGGCTGAAAAAAAACAGCCTTAAAAACTAAGAGCTCTGCCTCAAAAGAGGTGGAGCTCTACATTTTTATGTCGTTATTATTTTTTGATTTTTGAATAGCTGTTTCTGCTTTCTCCGCATATCTGTATGTGCCTTGAGTAAGCCTTTAATCTGTCCCTGAAATTACAAAGGCATTCATAATTCCTTTGCTCGCAGGATCATCCAGTGTCACTTCTTTGGCGGGAGTCGTTTACTCTGCGTCACTTCCTTCCGGGGAAGTCTCCGGAGCTAACACATCCGACGCATCGTCTGTTACAAGCTTTACCTGCGCAAGGAACACGTTTTCCTCCGGCTCCTCCCAGTTGAGGGTTACCTCGATGTAATACTTTTCCGCGCCCTCATCGTCTGCATAGGCCATTATCACCACGCGGTCATTAACTGCGTCGTCTAAATATCGCAGTGACAGGCACTCACCCGTCAGCTTCATGATATAAATCTGATAATTATCGGAAAACCACAGACTCTCCTTTACCTCCTTCATTCTATCCAGCTTCTTCATTACTTCGTCACTCGCACCATGTGCTGTCAGGAATTCCTCCAGCTCATCGGCGCCGCTGAAGACTTTTGTCCAGAGGTTGCCTGTCTCTACAAGAGAGTACAGTGAAGAATTATCGGATATATCCACGAATCCGCTCCTGCTTCGCCCGTCATCGCCATCGTGATCGTAGGTGAATGCCGCTCCGACAGGGACCATGCCCTGATCGGTATACACCGAGTAGTCTATGTACATATTGTCGTATTCGGGGGCAAAGCCTTCGGCGTACTCATCCACGGTATACTCGGAGGACGACTTTATATGCATCCATCCGCTTACGCCCTTATCCGAGCTGATATAGATCCAGTTTTTCCTGTCGGTCGCCCTCATATAACAGATATCGTCTTTACAGAGATACTGCTTATCCGCCCCTGTATCCATACTGCCAAAGACCGGTAGGTCGATGTTCACAACATACGCCGCCTCGTAATCCTTATAATATATGCCGTCACGGATATCCGCGCCGTCGGTCGTCCACCAGAAGAATGTCATTCCTTCAAACATCGGGTCATAGCCGGATACAGCCGGTTCTGTTTCGCTGTAATCAGCTGTGGTCTCTTTTTCGCTTGTGGTAGTCTCGGGCTCAGGGATCTCTGTCGTAGTTTCTTCCGGGATGGTCGTCTCCTCTTCCGATGCGGTGGCAGTCTCCCGGTCGGTCGGTTCGGACGATACATCCTCAATACTGCTTTCGATCTCAGATTCTATATTGGTCTGCTCCTGTGCATTAGTTACCGCCTCCCGGCTTTCCTCACCCTTATCCGTCACCTGCGGTTTGGCTGAACAGGCACAGCATATCAGTGAAGCAGTCAGAGCGATTGTCAGTCTATTCAGCTTCATATTCAGATTCATATTCATTTTCACACTCCTTCCAAGTCTCATTAATTTTTTGTTCACAGTGCACCCCCTCGTAAGTGTCTAATACCACGCCATAGCGTATGGTACTGTTCCTGAAACTTAATCGGATTAGCATTTACCGGCTTCCAACCAAAATACACCGTAATCACCAAAGACATAATAACAAATAAGGTTTTCTTCATAAGCCACCCCTTTCCGTATCTGTTGATACATATTATATCTTAAGCGCGCGAATGTAAACAATCTCATAATAAATATATCCCCCCATCGTTGTTTTGTCAATACATTTCAACAAAGAGACCGATTATTATCAGAAAATATATGACATAAAACACAAAAGGGGGCTGTAAAAAACAGCCTTAAAAACCTAAGAGCTCTGCCTCAAAAGAGGTGGAGCTCTACATTTTTGTGTCGTTATTATTTTTGATGCAGCTATTTTGCTCATGATATTTATGCTGCGCTTGATAGCCTATGCCGTTTATTGTGGTATTTATAAAGATTAAAACCACACGAAATCAGCGTCAGCTCTAAAATTACGGCTTTTTTGCCTCTGCCAAACAACCTTTTGTAAGAACGGTCCCATTTTATGACACTTGTTTCCGCGAACATGACGATCATATTTGTATATGAACCTCTTGCCGTTTGGACAGATAAGATCACCGTTTTCATCTCGCTTGAAGTTCGTTATACGATATGGGTTTGTACGGTATTTCTCGTCTTTTGTCTCTTTTTCAAACATGGTAAACTTCATGAACTTTTCTATACCGTGTTCTTCACAATAGAGATAATTATTATACGATCCATAACCTGCATCTGCTACCGGGTATTTAGGATAATGACCATATAGTGACTTGAATTTTTCCATCAGCGGAATGAAACAATCCATGTCTGATGCATAATGCGAATGAATATACTGGGTCAGAAACGTCGATTATTTTTTCAATTTCCAGTGGCAATTTCAGCTGACGTGTTGTATAATAGCTACTGGTATTATTGGGTTTTTGCACGATATCATTATACCAAAAAATCGCTGTAAGCGCTATGCCTACAGCGATTTTTCTTTATGGACTTTTTTTACAGCCCCCTTTTTTTATCTTCTGAACATTTTTTACTGTTTTATACCCTCTGTTCTTATGAGGAATCTGACTCCGGTGTCCGAATCGTCGGCGCTTCCGGCAAACGATGTGTACTCTCCCGCATATTCAAACGATGCTTTGAGCTTTTCCGCAATATCCGTCAGCTCTCCGTCCAGCAGTTCCTCTATCTTCTTTACCGCCTTCTCGTCAAATTCGTTTATGCCGTCCGCAAGCCTGCGGCTTCCGTCTGCAAGATCGTCACTTCCGTCCTTCAGCTTCTTCGAGCCCTCGTACAATTCTCCGATTCCGGATCCAAGTGCAGAGCATCCGTCCTTGAGCTGCAGACTTCCGTCTTCGAGTGCCTTCGCTCCATCCGTCAGTGCAGGCATGGACTCCTTGACCTTATCAAGTCCTCCACTAAGTGCTGCCGCGCCCTCCTTTAGCTTGCCGACACCCTCTATCAGGGTAGACGACAAACCGCTAAGCTGTTCAAGGCCTCCGACAACAGCCTCCAGATTGTTTCCTCCATTTCCGAATACAAGCTCATTAACTCCGTCCGCTATAGCCAGATCGGCATTCTTTATCTGCGTAACTCCCGCATACAGCCTGTCCGTCCCTGACATCACTGCAGAGGCTGCACCCTGAAGGGCTGCCGCGCCCTCACTTATCGCTGTCGCGCCTTGTTTGATACCCTCGAGTGCTGTCTGAGCCGGCTGTATATCGACCGATGCAAGTCCGGCCGCTGCGCCAAGCTCATACTGCTGGCTGTAGGATATAGCCTCCAATGCCTTCTGCAGTGCCACTCTCTGCTCCTCGGTGAGATTATCTCCCTGAAGCACGGAATTGATGGCTCCCGCAGCTGCGGCATCGCACGAATATGCAGAGGGTGCATCCTCAGCGGTCAGTGCCGTCGCTACCGAGCCTACCGCTGCCGGCAGTGCGGCAAGTCCCTTTTCCACAGCATCCGCCGCCTCATATATACCGTATGACTCGGGACTAGAGGTATCCGAGCTGACAGCACCTGTCCTGATACCCGCCAGACCCGTATTTATAGCAGCTGCCGCCTCGTAGATGCCGTACTTGTCGGCAGCCGAGACATCGTTGCTCTTAAGGCCTGCGAGAACCTGATCAGAGCCTGCAGCAGCTGCGGTTGCGGCCTCGTATATTCCGTATTTATCCGCAGCAGACATATCTCCGCTCTTCAGGGCCGCTACAGCCGCCCTCATACCGCTCAAAAGGCTTTCGGCCGCTCCGGGAAGTACTGCAACCGAATCCGACAATGTATTTAATCCGCCGCTCAGCGTTCCTGCGCCGTCGGCCAGGGCATCGATACCCGTCTTCAGCTCATCCGCGCCATTCTTAAGTGCCTCGGTTCCGTCATGCAGACTTACCGCACCGTCTGTCAATGCAGCCGCACCGTCCGACGCACTCTTAAGTCCGTCTCGCAGTTCTCCGGCGCCATCGCTCAGCTTTCCGGCACCATCCGCAAGCTCACCGCTTCCGTCTACGAGCGCCTTCACGCCATCCTTCATCTCCCCGAGTTTTTCCAAAAGCGACGAAAGATCAAGCTTACCCTCACTGCCCGTACCTATCTCCTTGAATATCGAGTTGTCGATGAATGTCAATGTAGTGAGAAGCTCGAAATCCGTTACGTCAGCTGATATCTCAACACTGTCCGGGATATCCACATCCCCGAGCAGCTCCTTCAGCTTATCATTGTCAGACTCCAGATTGCGGGCAAGTCCCGGAACCGCGATCCCGACTGCTATGGAGTGCTCACCGTCGTTTATGACCTGTCCTCCCGTCACCGTTATGTTCTTTGCCTTCGAGTTGTCAAGCATCATTCCCGATATGGCTGCGAAGGGCATGTAGATAGTCTCCTTCTTTCCGTCGATCGTGACCTCCTTTGAAAGATTGTCCGTGTAGTCAAAGCGGATCTTCAGCTTACCGCTCTTCCCCGCGAGCTCCTCGGGTGCGATCTCCTTTCCGTCAAGAGTGTACGTTATCTTTACAGTTACGGGAAGCTCCTTGTCGGTCGTGCCACTGTAGTAAATATCACTTCCGTCCGCCTTCCAGGACACCTTATCCTCATCACCGGATGTGTACTCCTGATCACCCTTCAGGTTCTTTATGTCATTCAGTATCGATACGTCATCTATCACCTCGAGCTCTGAGGGATTGGAAAGCCATTCGCTTACTATCGTCTTCTTTACATTTCCGTCTGCGGATGCTATGGCATATACCATCTCTGTCTTCCTATCCTCGGCGCCATGCCCCGTAACGGTCTCCGTCACCTTCTCCTGCGCAGTACAGGTCTCCTTTTCTTCGTTCTTTCCTTCGACCCTGGTGCTGCAGCCCGTGCCGCCGACGACAATGACTGCCGCCATAAGTCCCGTACCAAGTCTCAACATCATTCTCTTATTTCTGTTCATACTTCTCCTCCTGTGACCCCGAGATCACCGCTACCGATATTGTTTTTATGTGACTTCTTCCCGATACAGCTCTTCATTCCGAGTGTTGTCCTTATTATGACTCCGTCAAACAGGATGTACATCGCGGGAAGGATGAGCATTACCGTTATACAGCTTATAACCGCTCCTCTGGCCAGAAGCATGCAGAGCGAGCTGATCAGATCCACATCCGAATAGATGCCGACACCTATGGTTGCCGCAAAGAATCCCAGCGCACTAGTTATGATGGATGGTGCCGACGAGGTCAATGCATTTGCCGCGGCCTGTCTGCTGTTATATCCCGCAAGCCTCTCGGTCTTGTATCTGTTCGTCATAAGTATCGCGTAATCGACTGTCGCACCAAGCTGTATCGTACCTATGACTATCGATGCTATGAATGACTCCACCGTACCGCAGTAGTAGCAAAGTCCAAGGTTTATGTATATCGCAAGCTCTATTACCGCAACCAGGATAACCGGCAGGCTGACGGATTTGAGCACGAACATGATCAGCAGGAATATGAGACCGATGCTCACGGTGTTCACGACCGCGAAATCCTTATCCGTGATCTTTATAAGGTCCTTCGTGCACGCCGCCTCACCTATCACCATTCCCTCGGGATCGTAGCGCTTGACTATATCCGAAATTCCTTCGATCTGGGAGTTCATCTCGTCCGTTGCGACCTCGTAGTCACTCGTGACCAGCATCAGCTGCCACTCATCGCTCTTTAACAGGCCCGTCACCTCATCGGGCAAAACCTCATCGGGTATCAGCGAGCCGGTCAGCGCATCCATGCCGAGGCATTTTCCCACTCCGGCTGTGCTCTCGACCTCGCCGACCATTGCCTTTATATCCTTCTTCTCAACATCCGAGCCGATCAGTATCATATGGAGCGATGCCATGTCATAGTTCTCGCTAAGCTCCTTGTTCGCCTGCACGCTCGGCAGGTAATCGGGTAGCGACGAATCCAGCTTATAGTAGACATCCATATGGTTGTAGCCGTATATCGCCGGTATCCAGAGCAGTATCATCACCACTATGGCTACCGGATGATATTTGGTGACAAAGCCCGACAGCTTTTTGAACGAAAGGTTCAACGCCTTATGCGTGGTCACCTCGATTGCGCGGTCAAACAGAAGCAGTGCAGAAGGAAGCACCGTGACACAGCATATAACTCCGATCACAACACCCTTGGCCATGACTATACCGAGATCAAGACCTAGCGTAAAGGTCATGAAGCACAGGGCAACGAAACCTGCGACAGTGGTGAGCGAGGATCCGACGACCGAGTTGAGCGTTGCGCTTATCGCCTCGGCCATCGCCTCCTTATGATCGGAATTCTCCTTTTTCTTTTCCTTATAACTGCCGTACAGGAATATCGAGTAATCCATCGTAACACCCAGCTGCAGCACGGCCGCCAACGCCATCGTTATGAACGATATCTCGCCCTTCAGCACGTTGGTTCCCATATTGTAGAGGATCGCCATTCCTATGCTCAGCAGGAAAAGCACCGGAACGAGAAATGAATCGAGCGTTACGGACATCACGATCAGCGCGAGCACCGCAGCTATCGCAACATATGTAAAGAGCTCGTTCTCAACCATTATCTTCGTGTCGGTTACTATCGCGCTCATACCGCTAAGGAAGCATTTCTCCCCGGCGACCTTTCGCATCTCCTCTATCGCATCCATCGTCGAATCAGCGGATGTGGTATCCGAAAAGAACACCGCCATCAGCGTGGAATCCTCCGCATGGTAGAAATCATATATATCCTCCGGAAGTATCTCCTGAGGCACCAGCTCTCCCGCGATGCTGTTGTACCATATCACCTCGGCCACACCGTCTATCTGCTCCAGCTCCTTCTGCAGAGCCTCGGCATTGCGGTCATCCATATCCTTGGCAATGAACATCGCATAAGCACCCTTACCGAAATCCTTCAGGAGTATATCCTGTCCCTCCATTGTCTCGATATTATCCGGAAGATAATAGAGTATATCGTAATTCACTCTCGTCTTTATCATTCCGATCACGGACGGGATCAGGAGTATCAGCGATATTATCAATATCGGTATCCTGAATCTCACAACCTTTTCTCCGAAGCCTTTCATATGTCCTCCTTCTTTATCAGTCAGACAGCTTCACAACTGACTAACGGTCATTTTTTTACTTACGCTCGTGATGTTATCACTAAAATGACTTTTGGTCAATATTTATTTTGTAAAGAAAACATAAAAAAAAAGCCGCACCGACGGCTTTGTGTAGTCAGATTAATTATCAAACATTTGTAGCGACGCTTTAATGTTGTCAGTTATTATAAGCTCCTCATCAGTAACATGACATGGCATCCCTTAGCTCATGCAAATGTTTCACACCCCTCGTGGTTGGCACATCCGGAAAATAACCTGTCCCATATTCACATAGCCAAGCCCCTGCTTATATACGCCTACCAGGTCATAGGCAGTTTTCCTTTGAGGATTGGAACTTCTCTCCAAAAACACCCTGACTCCGGGAAGCAAAAGTTCCCTGCATCTGCCCGTATTTTTGACGTGAACAACCTCCGTGACACCGCCGATATCCACATGTGCTATAAACATATCACATCATCCATAGGATTATGATAACAAATCCCCTTCGTCAATTATGCTTTAAGTTAATCTTCTTAGAAAAATTATGATTTGCGCTTTTTATAAACAGCCCGTGCCGCAAAACTGCAATAATCAGAATGATAATACCAACAAGAAGCATCACACGATGCGGTCATTTATCGTTTCAATTGTCCTTGAATCCCTTCATTATATTCCGTATACCGCCATGCAGAAACGGCTTGTAGGCCTTCAGGTCCACCGGCTCCCTGTCGACGATCGCATTGTATCCCGTTGCGGATACCATCTCTATTATCATGAACAGCATTATCTCCACATCATGATAAGGTACGGTCTCCTTTTTAATCTCCTCCTCAAGGAGCTTAAGATAATTGTATCCCGAATCCTCATCACTGCGGCTCAGGCTCTTATGGAATACCGCCCAGCTCACGTTCTTGGTTATGAAAGCCGTAAGCTTAGGCTCATTCTCCATACTGTTGAGAATGTCGTCCACGATAGCGATCAGCTTATCCTCGAAGTTCTCCTTCTCCCTGTATCCGGAATACTCTATAGCATGGTCGAAAAGCTTCTGTGCACGGTTCACTATGAGCTTCTCCCTGAGGTCATATTTATCCTTGAAATACAGATAAAAGGTTCCCTTGGCAACCTCCGCCCTCTCAACGATATCAGCTATCGAGGTCTGAGAGAAGCCCTTCGTGGTGAAAAGTTCGAACGCAGTCGAGAACAGGTTGTTTCTCTTATGTATTTTTTTATCGTCACGCCTTCCCATTATCCTTATCTCCCAATCATTTACTCCATGTGAACGCAGTCGTGCCCGGTGGATCGCCCTCGGTATCCCATACCGCTATCGATCCGTCGGTCGGCACCACCAGAATCTCGACATCGTCATCCTGAACATATCTGACATACCCGACCGTGAACATCTTATGCTTCTCGTCAATGTCCCTCGGCATGATCCACCGCAACGAGCTTAAGCCGCTCATGCTCCGCATACACATCCTCATATTTCTTTTTCTCTGCCCACAAAATTAATCATGATAAACGTACAGCACTCCAACTGTGTTAGGTCCGCAGTTACATGAAACCGTAGCTGATGCCTCGGTTATAAATATGTTTTCAAAATTACCGCTTGACGCCACGATATCATGAGCTTTCTCAAGCTCCTTAACCGTACATCCGGCATGCGTTATGAATATCGCCTTCTTGTCGATCTTCTCGGCGTTCTTCATTTCCCTGTTCAGGTATTTAATCTGCGCCTTCTCATAGTTGCCAAACATAATGCTTCTGAGATTGAACTTGCCATCCCTCATCTCAAGCACGGGGTGAAGCGACAGCTTCTGGCACATCTTCATGGCCTTCGCGCTAACCCTGTTGTTCTTATACAGATATCTAAGATTCCTCATGACGAAGGAGCAGCTTACATGGTTTCTGAATTCATTCAGATAGTCAACTACCTCCTTGGAGCTCTTGCCCTCCTTAACCAGCTCAACCGCCTTAAGGGCGATTAATCCTGTTGCAGAGGAGAGCGTTTTGGAATCCACAACGTGAATTCTGTTTTCCATCCCCAAATGCTTGGCCGCAAGCATCGCATGGTCATAGGAATCGCTTATATCCTTGCTTAGACTTATGTGAATAACCTCGTCATACTCCTTCAGTCTGTCCTTAAACAGGGTTATGAAATCCTCCTCAATAGGGGATTCTGTCACGGGAATGCCGCCTGCGTCCATATACGCGAGCACATTTCTCGCTGAGATCTCTATAGGGTCGCAGAAGCGTCCGCTGTCAGTTATGATATGGCAGTAGACTACGCCCAGATTGTTTTCGAGCATCTGCTCTTCTGAAAGATCACTTGTACAGTCACAAGTTACAGTTATTTTGCTCATGTCTACCCCCTATTCCACTTCGTTTTTAATCTTCTCAAGAAGTTCTTTAGCCTGCTCGTATTCAAAATCGTCGGCCGCCGCCTTCACCTTCTCAAACATCTCTGTCAGATTCCTTCCATCGTAGGAATACTCTGAAGCAGCATTTACAACACTTTCAATCTCGTCGACATCATAGTTTGCGCAGGCCTCGATGGCTTTGTCAACCATCTCCATAAGGCCTTCCTTAAGTATCTCGGGCTTAAGTTCTGCACTGCCCTCAGCCTTAACTTCAGGCTCCTCCCAAACCTCCTGCTCGATGAGATATGCCTTGCCGGCATCTGCCACATCGCCGTAGAGTTTAAGAAGGTCAGCATTTTCCTTAATGATGGTGTCATAGTCGTTGCCCTTGCCCGCCAACTCTAACTTCTTGGCAAATTCAGAGAGTTCCCTCGCGCCAATGCTCAGAGATGAGCTCTTTAAGGCGTGAACCTCTATGACATAATCCTTCCAGTCCTTCGCCTCGAACAGATCGCCTATATGCTTAATCTTGTCAGGCGCCTTCTTGACATACATCTGGAGAATGTCCTGATAAGCATTCATATCGCCGCCCGTGTATGTGAGTCCGGTCTCCACATTAAACAGGTTGTTGACGGCAAACATGGAGCTGTTTATGTCGCTCTTTCGCTTGCCGTTGTTTCTCACCAGCTCCACAGGCTTACATAGCTTCTCCTTCGGAAGCCATGCTCTAAGGATTCTGTCCATGCTTCCAATCTCAATCGGCTTAGCCAGGAAGTCGTTGAAGCCGTTTTGTAAAAACATCTCCCTTGCGCCGTTTAGAGCGTTAGCCGTGAGGGCGATAATCGGAAGATTCCTGTAGTACTCTCCCTCCATGCCCCTGATAAACTGCGTGGCCTCCACACCGTCCATCTCAGGCATCATGTGATCCATGAGCACCAGGTCGAAATCCTTCGAGCGCAGCATGTTTATGGCTGACTTTGCATTGTTGACGGTGATGACCTGCATGTTGTAAGGCCTCATAAGACCAACTGCAACCTTGAGATTGATTTCGTTATCGTCAACCAGGAGCACTCTGGCCGTAGGCGCAGAAAATGTTATGTTTGCCCCTCTTCTCTCGCTAAGGTTTAACGCCTTGTTATCGTTGTTGAAAATAGACGCCAGACTAAGCGCATAGAACGGCTTGTAGATGCACTTCATCTGCGGCAGCAGCTCAATAGGATTAGCTAATTCCTGAATTATTACAACCTGAGCTCTGTCCACTAAGCTGTTAAAGTAATCCTTGTGCTCTAAGTATTCATCCTTGCCCAGGAAAATGTGGGTAATATTATCGATATCTCTGTCAAGCACATCCCTGATATCCTCAAAATCCATGAAGAATCTGGTGTTGATGTGCAGATCTTTTTTGATGCTTCCTATGAGTTCCTTATACATGTTGGTGATATTGTCCGTGTATCTGTTCTTAAGTCCAATATAGCCAACCGCTCTGATATTGTCTGAATCCTTGACCACGATGAATGGATCGTTATTAGAAACCTTAATCGGCAGAGTGAAGCTGAATGTACTTCCCTTGCCGTATTCGCTTCTGACATTGATAAAACCGCCCATCTTGGTGACCAATCGCTTACATATCGCAAGACCAAGTCCCGTGCCCTCAACCGCGCGGTTCTTCTTCGTGTCAACCTGCTGGAAGGATGTGAATAACTTCTCCAGATCCTCCTTATGAATGCCAATTCCTGTATCCTCCACAGAGACATTGAGGTTGATGCCGTAGGACTGTCTGCTCTGTGTGATTCTTAGAGTAACCGCGCCCTCGGGCGTGTATTTGATGGAGTTGGTCATGAGATTTACCATAATCTGCTTAATTCGCATCTCATCACCGATAAGTCCCACAGGTATCTCCGGGTCCACCAAAACGATAATCTCTAACTTCTTGTTGCCCTTTCTGGTAACCGCCATATTGATGACATCATTTAAAACCGAGCCAATGTTGAATTCGCTCTCGATAATCTCCATCATGCCGGATTCGATCTTGGAGAAGTCCAGAATATCATTGATTATAGCTAAGAGATTCCTTCCTGAACTCTGAATATTAAAACAGTAGTCTGTTATAGAAGGTGTTATGTCGGGTTCTCTAAGTATCAGCTCGCACATACCCACGATAGAGTTCATAGGAGTTCTGATCTCATGGCTCATATTTGCCAGGAAATCACTCTTCGCCTTGCTGGCGTGTTCAGCCAGATCCAGCGCATCCTCCAACATAATCTTCTTCTTTTTGGTGTTTTTGATAATGTCGCCCGCAACAAATCCAAAGATTATTATAAAACACAGCGATATTATTCCCTCAGGGATAGCGTCAGTTTTGTACACAACATCGCACGCTCTGGCTATCACGGCCGACAACAATCCCCCAACACAGAAAATCGTCGATATAAATGTGAGATACACATCCTCAAAAATCGTTGTTATGGTGATTGCCAGCACAAATACGCCAAATGTTCCCGCAAACTGATAGTGTGAGTAAGCCACGTTCGTACATATCACAATAATCGGAAACATCAGGGCATAGTTTTCAAGGAATTCAAACTTAGGTCTGCTGCTTGCAATCTTCTGGAAAACTATGCCCAGAATAATCGCACCTGCGTTGACCGCGGTCGTGATTCCCCAATACCTGATAAGCTTCTCCCTGATTGTCTCAGGACCATAGCCCTGACTTCTCGTGGCGTAGAGCATGTAGTTGATACCGCCCTCCACAATCACTATCAGCAAAAACATACAGATCTGAATAAACATCACGCGGCGTCTGTTCCTGATCTTCAGCTCCAGAGCACTCTCATCGTCCAAAGTATAAGACATATCATCCTCCCCTTTTCACGAACACATTTACCTAAATGTATATTTTACTACATATGCATGAGTTTTACAAACAGTATTTTATATTTTTTTAACTTTCACTAAAAAAGAGAGCCACTTAAGCGGCTCTCCAATATTTTCAGATATTTGTCAATCGCAAATACAGTATTATTCCGGATATACAAGTCTCTCAGGCCCTATGTTTTTGAGAACCTGGGTGAGATATTTTTTAGATAAATACTTGGCCATGTTCAGGTTCTGGTCTAAGTAGTTGCCGCAGTCTCTAGCGCAGGCTCCTGGAATATCTCCCTCAAATTCGCTCATCCATGTGTACATCTCTGTCATGAGAGGCACTATATCAGCGCTGGCATAATCTCCAACAAGCACGAGATAGAAGCCTGTTCTGCAGCCCATAGGTCCGAAGTATATCACTCTGTCCTTATATGTCTCATGATTTCTTAAAAATGTGGCGCCTAAATGCTCAATCGTGTGCATCTCCGCCGTGTTCATGACAGGCTCATAGTTTGGTCTGGTCATTCTTATGTCAAATGTTGTCACTATAGTACCATTGACATTGTCCTTGCGGGAAACATATAGTCCCGGAAGAAGGGTCAGATGATTCACTTTAAAACTTGGTATCTTTTCCATAACGCACCTCACTGTTTATTCTTAGCGGCTACTAAGGAATCTAACTCCTCCTTGAGCGTGTTTAACAGTTCACTCTCAGGAACCTTTTTGATAATCTCGCCCTTTCTTATGAGAATTCCCTCTCCTATGCCGCCTGCAACGCCAAGATCTGCCTCTCTCGCCTCACCGGGGCCGTTGACAACGCAGCCCATAACCGCCAGCTTAATGTCCAAATCGTATTTGCCGGCAACATTTTCCACATCATTTGCCAGCTTGATAAGGTCTATCTGTGTTCTTCCGCATGTGGGACATGAGACAATCTCTATGCCGCCCTTTCTAAGTCCCAGAGTTCTAAGGATTATTCTGGCGCTCTTAATCTCCTCCACAGGATCACCTGTGAGAGAGACTCTTATGGTGTCGCCAATTCCCTGGCTTAAGATCATGCCCAGGCCGATGCCTGACTTAATATTGCCGCTGGTAACTGTTCCGGACTCTGTGATGCCAACGTGAAGCGGATATTTGCACACAGGAGCTAAGAGCTCATGTGCCTTCACACACATCAAAACATCGGAGGATTTGATGGAAACCACCATATTGTCATAGTCCATGCTCTCGATGAGCGCCACCTTGTCAAGCGCTGAATCAACTAATCCCTGGGCAGTGACACCGCCGTACTTCTCTATGAGATGCTTCTCGAGAGAACCGCTGTTAACTCCTACTCTTATTGGCACTCCGGCTTCCTTGGCCTTACTTACAACCGCGAACACCTTATCCTGGGAGCCGATATTGCCAGGGTTAATTCTGATCTTGTCAGCGCCGTATTCTATGGCCTCTATGGCCATTCTGTAGTTAAAATGTATGTCCGCAACCACTGGAATGTGCACGCGCTTCTTAATCTGTCCAAGCGCAACAGCAGCCTCGTGTGTTGGAACTGTACATCTGATTATCTCACAGCCCGCATCCTCAAGTCTTAAAATCTGGTCAACTGTGGCCTCGACATCCTCAGTCTTGGTGTTAGTCATGGACTGGATAAGGATTGGGTTGCCCCCTCCTATCACTCTGTCACCTATGTGAATTACCTTCGTATTATCTCTAAACATAATCTGCCCTACATTAATATTTTTCTAAAATCATTAAACAAAACAAATATCATCAGAAGGAGAAGGAATATGATTCCGGCCAGATGAACGTAGCCCTCCTTCTTTTTGTCGATTGGTTTGCCTCTGACCGCCTCAATGAACAAAAACATGAGTCTTCCACCGTCAAGCGCGGGGATTGGAAGCAGATTCATGACGCCGATATCAGCTGAGAGAAGCACGCTTAAGTTGATAAGGTTCAGGAATATGTACAGCAAACCGTCCTGCTTACTCTGTTCAACTGTGTCGTTGACAACCTCTGCGATACCTACGGGGCCGCTTAAGTCATTAACCGTAACCTGTCCTGTAAACATCATGCCCAGGCTCTTGACTGTGAGCTTAATCCAGTACCACACCTCGTTGAGACTGTATGCCACAGTTTCTAAGGTTCCAACCTTCGTCCTTGCGTAGTTCCACGAGAAGCCAATCATGTATTTTGTGACTGTTTCAGTCTCCTTCGTCTCCTCATTTTCCACCTCATAGGTGTGAAGAACAGGCGTTATCTCAAATGTCTTCTTCTCGCCGTCCCTCTTAACCACCAGGGTGACTGGCTGAGTCATATCTATCTCGCCAAATATAAGGGAAATATCTCTCGCGGTCTTAACAGAGTGACCGTTGACTGCGACTATCAGGTCGTCTGTCTGAAGCCCCGCAGCCTCTGCAGGAAGCCCCTCGATTATTCCTCTGACATATGGTTTGTCAATTCCAGCTATGCCAAGAACAACGATGGACAATATAAATGCCAGTATGAAGTTGAAGAATGGTCCCGCAAATATTGTGGCAATCCTAGCCCACACGGACTTCTCAGAAAAAGCTGCCCCTGTGGTCTCCTCGTCATTGCCCTCTAATCCTGCGGCCTCCTCCTCTTCGGTGTACATGCCGTTGTCGTCGCCCTTCATAACACAGGCGCCGCCAAACAGAATAAGCCTTATTGTGTATCTAGTGCCCTTGTGCTTCTTCTCGAAAATCACAGGACCCAGACCTACCATGAACTCTGTAACCCCTATGCCGTTGGCCTTGGCCACTATAAAATGTCCAAACTCATGAAATGTGACTATGAGGCCAAGAATCAAAATACATAAAATAACACTATACCACTGCACTGCAAATCCCCTTTATTAAAAATCTGCCTTGAGCACTTCCATAACCTTCCTCTGTGTCTCCAGAATCTGCTCCACATCGGGGTCAGGGATGTACTCTATCTTCTCACAGGCATCCTCTATCATGTCAAATATATCAAGATATCCTATTCTTCTGTTCAGGAACGCGGCCACTGCCACCTCGTTGGCTGCATTGAAAACGGTGGGCATGTTGCCGCCCGCATTGCCAACCTGGTATGCAAGCTTCAGTCCTGCAAATGTCTCCATGTCAGGCACCTCAAATGTTATCTGGCTGAGGGTCGTAAAATCAAGCCTCTTGCCGCCTGCAATAGGGAGTCTGTCAGGATAGAACAGGGCATACTGTATGGGGAGCTTCATGTCCGGAGTTCCAAGCTGAGCCATAACCGCTCCGTCGTCAAACTCCACCATGGAGTGAATGATGGACTGTGGCTGAACCACAACCTGCACATCCTTATACTCCACGCCAAACAGCCACTTGGCCTCCATGACCTCCAGGCCCTTATTTACCATGGTTGAGGAATCGATTGTTATCTTGGCTCCCATAGCCCAGTTAGGATGTTTAAGGGCATCCTCAGGCTTAATATTAACCAGCTCTTCCCTCTTCCTGCCCCTGAACGGTCCACCAGAGGCAGTAAGTAATATCTTACTTATCTGGCTTCTCTTCTCGCCGTTTAAACACTGGAAAATCGCTGAATGCTCGCTGTCCACAGGGAGAATGTTGACTCCCATCTCCTTCGCAAGCGGAATGATTATATGCCCTGCGCATACCAGGGTCTCCTTATTTGCCAGAGCGATGTCCTTATGTGCCTTAATGGCGGCGACCGTAGGCCTTATGCCTATCATTCCCACAATCGCTGTAACCACAACGCTAATCTCATCAAGCGTTGATACCGTGATCAGCCCTTCCATGCCTGAGAGCACAGTGACATCTATATCTCTCACTCTGTCTCTGAGAGCACAGGCGTCCGCCTCATCCCACAAAACCGCATAGCTAGGCTTGAATTCTCTAATCTGTTTTTCCAGCATGTCGACACTTCTGCCCGCTGCGAGTGCCACAATCTTAAAATCCTGTGGATATGCTCTGACCACATCCAGAGTCTGGGTTCCTATGGAACCTGTTGAACCTAAAACTGTAATATTCTTCATTTTACGCCGCCAACAATAATAATGATATAAAATACAGAACTGGGGCTGAGTATGTCATGGAATCGAATCTGTCCATGATGCCTCCGTGTCCCGGAATTAAATTGCTGTAATCCTTGATGTCGTGATTTCTCTTGACTGCGCTGGCTGCCAGGTCTCCGATAACCGAGAGAACTCCGCCTGCAAAACACAGCAGTGCGCATGCCGCTGCCGGAGAAACCTTAAAAACATTCATATATTCAGCAAATATATTGCCATATAACAGACCTAAAAGTGTGCATCCCACAAGACCGCCGATAAGACCTTCAACAGTCTTCTTAGGGCTTAACTCAGGCGTCATAGGATGCGTCTTCATAATCTTCTTGCAGATGATTCCCACGCAGTAGGCGCAGGTGTCATTGCCCCAGGATGACAGGAATATTAGCCACACCAGGTAGTTACCCTGTGTGAGACTTCTGAGAAGATATGTGCACGACAGCAAAACTCCCGGATATATGATGCCAAAAACAGCTTTCATGATATCGTCAGTGTTGTATTTAGGAAATCTGGCCACATATATCGTCATGATAACCAGAAAGCCTAATATTATCGAGGCGAAGCCGTAGGTGCTCTCATCAAGCCTTCCCACCATAGCCACAACCACGTAGTATAGCGCAACCGTGGCGTAGCCCACATATGCCGGAGCCTTCTTATGAACTCCCAGCACGCGATACATTTCAAACATACCACCGATGGACAGTGCGAGGCATAATCCCCACAAAAACCATCCTCCAAGCGAAACGAAGATCACCGCTATAATCACGAGAACTATTCCGCTAATCAATCTCTTCACAAACATCCAAAACTCCTATTTGACTGCGCCAAATCTTCTGTCGCGTCCATTGTAATATTCGATAGCCTTCTTAAGCTCTTCCATGCCAAAATCAGGCCACAATATGTCTGTAAAATAAAACTCTGCGTAGGCAAGCTGCCATATGAGCCAGTTGGACAGCCTCTGCTCCCCGCTGGTTCTGATCATCAGGTCTGGGTCAGGCACGCCTGCCGTGTCTAAGTTAGAGCTTATGGTATCCTCCGTGATATCTCCAGTCTCTAACTCTCCGCCCTTAACCTTCGCCGCGATTTTTCTCACGGCTCTGGTAATCTCATCCCTGCCGCCATAGTTTATGGCGAATATAAATGTCATGGTGGTGTTGTTCTTCGTGACCTCCTCGATCTCCTCGATGGCCTCCTGAATGTCAGGCGCAAACCTACTTCTCTCACCAATCATGAGAACTCGCACGTTCTTCTTCTTGGCCACTCCCATGAGTTTCTTAATGTAGACGCGGAATATCTTCATGAGGGCGTTTACCTCCTCGTCAGGTCTCTTCCAGTTCTCTGTCGAGAAGCCGTAGACCGTCAGATACTTAACACCTAAATCCGCGCAGTTATATACACACTGCTCCACGGCCTTCGCGCCCTCGGCGTGGCCCATATTTCTGGGAAGTCCGCGCTTCTTGGCCCACCTGCCGTTGCCGTCTAAGATTATCGCAATGTGGTTTGGTACTCTGTTACTCTCTTCCATAAACACTCCTATGATACAACATTTTCTCTGCCCATTGTATTAATTCTCCGTAAAATTACAGGAAATTAATACAATAGGCAGGGTGACCCCTGCCTATCAATATTAAAACTTTGATTAAACAGTCATGATCTCCTTGGTCTTATTCTCAGCAACCTTATCGAGAGTCTCGATATATTTGTCTGTGAGCTTCTGAACCTTATCTGTTACTGTCTTGAGCTCATCCTCTGTGATCTCGCTATTCTTCTCCTGCTTCTTGAAGCTGTCCATAGCGTCACGGCGGATATTTCTGATGGCAACCTTGGAATCCTCAGCCTTCTTCTTCACATCCTTGGCCAGATCCTTACGGCGCTCCTCTGTGAGCTCAGGGAACACAAGGCGGATAACCTTGCCGTCGTTGTTAGGATTGATGCCTATATCGGACATGTTGATGGCCTTCTCGATAGCCTTAATCAGCGACTTCTCCCATGGAGCAATCTGGATGATTCTGGGCTCCGGAACGGAGATGTTTGCCACTGACTGAAGTGGTGTTGGTGAACCGTAGTACTCCACCTGGAGTCTGTCTAATATGTGCGGGTTAGCACGTCCAGCTCTGATAGTGGCATACTCCTCTTCGAGGTTGTTCACAGTCTTCTTCATCTTCTCTTCGTAGTTTTTTAACTGCTCGTCCATGTTAAACCTCCCTTATTATTTATCCGATGCAGATAGTTCCGTCGAAGCTCTCAGAGAGCTTCTTAACCTCTGCTTCATTCTTAAGATCAACGCCCACAAACGCCTTCATAGCGATTGAGATGGAGTTTTCCTTCCTGAGATCAAAAACTGCCAGGCTCTTGTGGTTGTCATAACACATCTGTGTAGCTGTAAGGTCTATAACCTTGAGCTGCTCGTCCAAAACGCGCTCCATGGTGATAACATCATAGCGCTTAGCGTCAGGATTGATTGCAGGGTCGCTGTCGTACACGCCGTCGATTGACTTCGCAAGCAGTATCACATCTGCCTCCATTTCGATTGCTCGAAGGGCGATACCTGTGTCTGTTGAGAAGTATGGATGACCTGTGCCGCCGGCAAAGAATACCACCTTGCCCTGTGCAAAGCTCTCGTTAGCTGCATCCTTAGAGAACAGCTTGGTCATGGTTCCAACTGCAAATGGTGTGTAGATCTCTGTCTTTATGCCTGCTGCTCTGAAGATCTCAGACACATAAATGCAGTTCATGACAGTTGCAAGCATGCCAATCTGATCGGCATGTGTGCGCTCGATGTCGTCAGAGGTGCGGCCCCTCCAGAAGTTGCCGCCGCCTATGATAACGCCTATCTCAACGCCTGAGTCCACAGCCTCCTTGACCTGTCTGGCCACGTCCCTTACTGTGTCCTCATTGAAGCCAAAATTCTTCTTTTTCCCCTCGGCGTCTGTGTAATTACAGCCGATAGCCTCGCCGGAAAGCTTAAGAAATACTCTCTTCTTATCCATAAAAACCTCTTATTTATTCTCTGCAGCCTTGCCTGACTTTCTTACAAGGAAGAGTGAGCAAAGCAGAGCGACTACGTACAGTGCACATGTTACATAGAGAACTATCTGATAGCCCTCAGGGTTAACCTTCGCGCCGTCGTGATCTACCCATGTTCCGAAGTGATTTACGATGAATGTAGCCATCTGGTTACCTGTGAGACCTGCGATTGCCCATGCTGACAGTGTAAGACCGTGGATAGCTGAAATATTGCTCATACCATAGTGATCTGACAGAAGTGTAGGAACGTTGGAGAAACCGCCGCCGTAGCCTGCATTTACCATGAAGATCAGGGCAAGAACGATAACGATGAGAAGTACATTGCCCTCGCCGTTAGCGATACCGCCTGTCACGATTGTAAGAGCTGTAAGAGCTATAGATATGATGAAAATCATCTTGTAGATTGTGTTTCTGTCCTTCATGTAATCAGCCCATGCAGAGAAACCTAAACGTCCGCCTGCGTTGAAGATAGCTGAAACTGTTGAGATGACACCTGCCATTCCAACTAAGCCGATACACTTAACGATTGCCTTCTCCTGAGAGATGAGAGCCAGACCACATGTGATATTTAAGTAGAACATTACCCAGATACCAACGTAGTTTAAGATTGGCTTAGACTTGATAACGTCGATCATGCCCTTGCCCTTCTCGGTCTTCTGAGGCTCAACCCAGCCAGCTGGCTTCTTGAGAAGCAGATGGCCTATAAACATCATTACGAAATAAATTGCTGCGAGGATCATGAACATCTTCCATACGCCTGAACCGTCGCTCACGCCATCAGCTGAATAAACTGAGAGACCTGTGAGCATGCTTGTCATGATAGGTGAAGCGATAGCCTTCGCAGCACCAAAACCTGCAACTGATAAACCTGTTGCGAGACCCTTCTGATCAGGGAACCACAGCATGAGTGTCTTGACCGGTGACAGATAACCTGTACCTAAGCCGATACCCATGATGAAACCGTATGAAACGTAGATACCTACTAACGCTACTACACTGCCTTTATGGTCGCCACCGTACTTGATGAAGAAACCTGTGAGGAACATACCAAGCGCGAAGCAGATGGTACCGATAAGTGATGATCTGTGAATGTTCTTCTCAACTGAGTTGCCGAGAAATGCGGCGCTCATGCCGAGGAAGAAGATGGCAAATGAGAATGCCCACTCTGTTGCTGCCTTGGAGAAGCCGATGTAATCAGCGATCTCCTGGCTGAAGATTGACCAGCAGTATACAGTACCGATACTGCAGTGTAACAGTAATGCAGGGATGGCGCCGCGAATCCACTTATTCTCTCTCCAGCCACCCTGACTTGTCTTAGAACTACCCATGATTTAGAATCCTCCAATTATTTCATAACAATATTTACAAGCTTGCCGGGAACATAAATCTCCTTGATGATTGTTCCTGTAAGTCTTGCTGAAACTGCTTCCTTCGCAAGTGCGATAGCGCTGTCCTTATCGATGTCAGCAGGTGCGTCGATCACGGCGCGGGTCTTGCCGTTAATCTGAGCTACGAGCTTGATTGTCGCCTCGACGGTCTTGTCGTCGTCGTGCTCAGGCCACTGTGCGTTATAGAGTCTGCCCTCAAATCCGGCGATGTTCCATAACTCCTCCGTGATGTGTGGCGCAACAGGATTTAAGAGGATTATAAATGTCTTAAACTCTGCCTTGGTTATTCTGCCAGCCTTATAGAAGTCATTTACAAGACTCATCATGGCTGCGATTGCAGTATTAAACTTCATGGCCTCGAAGTCAGATGACACCTTCTTGATGGTCTGGTGCATCTTAACCTCTAACTCCTCTGAGAAGCCCTCTCCGTCAACGATCATGTCCTGAAGCTTCCATACTCTCTCGAGGAATCTTCTACATCCCTTAACGCCCTCCTCGCTCCAGCTTGCAGCTAAATCGAAGGCGCCGATGAACATCTCGTATGTACGAAGCGTATCTGCTCCAAATTCGTTGACAACGTCGTCCGGATTGACAACATTGCCACGGCTCTTGGACATCTTCTCACCGTTAGAACCTAAAATCATTCCGTGTGATGTTCTCTTGCTGTAAGGCTCAGCACATGGAACGATTCCCTGGTCATATAAGAACTTATGCCAGAAACGTGAATACAGGAGGTGGAGTGTTGTGTGCTCCATACCGCCGTTGTACCAGTCAACAGGCATCCAGTACTTCAAAGCCTCAGGGCTTGCAAGCGCGTTGTCGTTGTCAGGATCTGTGTATCTTAAGAAATACCATGAAGAACCTGCCCACTGTGGCATGGTGTCTGTCTCACGCTTGGCAGGTCCGCCACAGCATGGACACTTGACATTAACCCAGTCTTCCATGGCTGCGAGAGGTGACTCGCCGTTGTCTGTAGGCATGTAGCTCTCAACCTCAGGAAGCACCAGAGGAAGATCCTCCTCCTTGAGCGGAACGTAACCGCACTTATCGCAGTGGATAATCGGGATTGGCTCGCCCCAGTATCTCTGGCGTGAGAATACCCAGTCACGAAGCTTGAAATTCTTCTTGGAACGTCCGATGCCCTTCTCCTCGAGATAGTCAATCATGGTTCTCTTGGCAGTTGCAAAATCCATGCCGTTTAAGAAGTCTGAGTTGACCATGGTACCTGTCTTAGCCTCAAATACCTCTTCCTGAACATCCCTGCCGCCTGCGACAACCTCGATGATTGGCATGTTGAACTTCTTGGCAAACTCCCAGTCACGAGAATCGTGGGCAGGAACCGCCATGATAGCGCCTGTTCCGTATGTCATGAGAACATAGTCTGAAATCCAGATAGGAATCTCCTTACCTGTCACAGGATTTACAGCTGTAAGACCATCGATGCAAACGCCGGTCTTATCCTTGGCGAGCTCACTTCTCTCGAAGTCGCTCTTCTTGGCAGCCTCATCCCTGTAGGCCATAATCTCGTCATAATTCTTAATGTCAGCCTTAAACTTGTCAATGTATGGATGCTCAGGAGACATTACCATATATGTGACACCGAAGAGTGTGTCAGGTCTTGTTGTGTAAACTGTGAGCTTCTCGTCCTTGCCGGCCAGTGTGAAATCAACCTCGGCGCCCTCGCTTCTTCCAATCCAGTTCTTCTGTGAAACCTTAACTCTCTCGATATAGTCAACGCCGTCTAAATCGTCGATAAGCTTGTCAGCGTACTCTGTGATCTTGAGCATCCACTGGCTCTTAACCTTGCGGACAACAGGAGCACCGCATCTCTCGCAGACGCCGTTTACAACCTCCTCGTTGGCCAGACCAACCTTACATGATGTACACCAGTTGATGGGCATCTCAGTCTTGTAGGCAAGGCCTGCGTTAAACAGCTTAAGGAAAATCCACTGTGTCCAGTGGTAATAATTAGGATCTGTTGTGTTGATCTCTCTGTCCCAGTCAAATGAGAAGCCAAGTGACTGAAGCTGCTCCTTGAAACGTGCAACATTGTTCTTCGTTACAAGTCTTGGATGGATCTTATTCTTAATAGCAAAATTCTCTGTAGGAAGGCCAAATGCGTCCCATCCCATAGGATAGAGAACATTGTATCCCTGCATTCTTCTCTTTCTTGACACGATATCAAGAGCTGTGTAAGGTCTTGGATGACCAACGTGAAGTCCCTGTCCTGACGGATACGGGAACTCTACAAGTGCATAAAACTTTGGCTTTGTGAAGTCGTTCGTTGCTGCAAATGCTTTCTCATCCAGCCAGGTCTTCTGCCACTTAGGCTCGATGACCTTCGGATTATATGACTGACTCATACAATTTGCCTCCTGTTATAATTTAAAAATGTACGTAAAAACACAACCTTAATGATAACACAAGGCATAGATTTGTCAAGATAAAATGCACACGCGGGGCTGTTTATGTGGAGTGTGTTTTTACATTTAAACAACAAAACAGGGGACGATAAATCGTCCCCTGAAAAATGTGTAATATTAAACATCCACTGTGTAGTTTGGAGCTTCCTTGGTGATGTGAATATCGTGAGGATGGCTCTCCTTAAGTGATGCCGCTGTGATCTTTACGAACTGGCCGTTCTGCTGAAGATCAGGGATGGTAGGACATCCGCAGTAGCCCATACCTGAGCGAAGACCGCCGATTAACTGGAATACTGTATCCTCAACTGAACCCTTGTATGCAACTCTACCCTCAACGCCCTCTGGAACAAGCTTCTTGGCGTCAGTCTGGAAGTAGCGGTCCTTGGAACCGTTCTCCATAGCTGCGATGGAACCCATGCCGCGGTAAACCTTGTATTTTCTTCCCTGGAAGAGCTCGAAATCGCCAGGAGCCTCGTCACATCCTGCAAACATGCTGCCCATCATACATACAGATGCGCCTGCTGCGATAGCCTTCGTGATATCGCCTGAGAACTTGATACCGCCGTCAGCGATTACAGGAACACCAAACTCTGCAGCTGCTGCAGCACAGTCCATGATAGCTGTAACCTGTGGAACACCGATACCTGCGACAACTCTTGTTGTACAGATAGAGCCAGGTCCGATACCAACCTTAACGCAGTCTGCGCCGGCCTTGATAAGGTCTCTTGTGGCTGCCGCTGTTGCGACATTACCTGCGATAACCTGAAGTTCAGGATACTTAGCCTTGATAGACTGAAGTGTTGTAAAGATGTTCTTAGAATGGCCGTGAGCTGAATCGATGACGATACAGTCTACATGTGCCTTAACCAAAGCGTCAACTCTGTCTAAAACATTGGCTGTAATACCTACAGCAGCGCCGCACAGAAGTCTTCCCTGTGAGTCCTTGGCTGCGTTAGGGTACTTGATAGCCTTCTCAATGTCCTTGATAGTGATGAGACCTCTTAAGTTGAAGTCGTCGTCGACGATAGGAAGCTTCTCAACTCTTGCCTTGGCAAGAATGCTCTTGGCCTCGTCAAGTGTGATGCCGACCTTAGCTGTGATTAATCCCTCGCTGGTCATGCAGTCCTTGATGAGCTTGGTGAAGTCTGTCTCAAACTTTAAGTCTCTGTTTGTGATGATACCTACGAGCTTGCGACCCTCAGTGATTGGAACACCTGAGATTCTGAACTTCGCCATAAGGTCCGTTGCATCCTTAAGTGTATGCTCTGGAGAAAGATAAAAAGGATCCGTGATGACACCATTCTCTGAACGCTTAACCTTATCAACCTCGTCTGCCTGCGCCTCAATTGACATATTCTTGTGGATGATACCGATACCACCCTGACGTGCCATTGCGATCGCCATACGATGTTCTGTTACTGTATCCATACCTGCACTCATCATTGGAATGTTGAGCTTAATCGTCTTAGTAAGATTGGTACCCAGGTTTACCATGTTAGGTGTAACCTCTGAATACTGTGGAACTAACAGTACGTCATCAAATGTGATTCCTTCGCCAATAATCTTTCCCATGGTTATCTCCTTTTAGAATTTATTATAATTTAGGTGCAGATATAAAACCTGCACCCCATATATTTTGAATTATTGCACACGATTTTAACAAATAAAGCCCCCAATGTCAAACCATATTTTAAACAAATTTTTAAAAATGATGGTGGTCCACATATGCGATATGCCTAATGGCCGGAAAATGCGGGATTATTTGCGAAACACATGCCAATTCATAAACTGTGCAAATGCTTACACGCTCATGCCGGAATATATCTTCACGATATTGACTAACACATCCACCACCCTGTCCATTCTCTCTGCGGTGATGCATTCGTATTCTCCGTGGAAGTTAAAACCGCCCGTTCCGAGGTTTGGACATGGAAGTCCCTCGTATGAGAGTCTCGCGCCGTCCGTGCCGCCTCTCACGGGAATGCTCACAGGCTCAATTCCTGCCTCTCTCATGGCCTGCTCTGCCACTCTGATAAGGTGCATGTGGGGCTCGATTTTTTCAAGCATATTGTAGTACTGATCCCTCTGGCTGACACTTACCGTGCCCTCGCCGTATTTGTCGTTAAGCCTTCCAGCAATCTCTGTAAGCAGCCTCTTCCTGGCCTCAAACTTCTCCCTGTCGTGGTCTCTTACAATGTATGAAAGCCTCGCCTGGGAGACACTTCCCTCCATGCCTGTAAGGTGGAAGAAGCCCTCTCTGTCCTCTGTGTGCTCAGGCCTCTCTCCCGCAGGAAGCGCCATGTGAAACTCCATGGCAACATTTTGCGCGTTGATCATGGTATCCTTGGCAGAGCCCGGATGAACGCTTAAGCCCTTAACCATTACCGTCGCCGCAGAGGCATTAAAATTCTCATACTCTATCTCGTCGATATCACCGCCGTCCACAGTGTATGCATATTTCGCGCCAAAGCCTGCAACGTCGAAGAAGTCTGCGCCCTCTCCAATCTCCTCGTCCGGCGTGAAGCCAATGCTTATCGGTCCGTGGGGAATATTTTCTGTGATAATTCTCTCAAGCGCGGTCATAATCTCCGCGTCGCCGCTCTTGTCATCTGCGCCGAGAAGCGTTGTGCCGTCGCTGGTTATAACAGTCTCGCCCTTAAACCTCTCCATAAAAGGAAACATAGCCGGGTCAAGCACTCTGCCGCTTGGAAGCGCTATAGGGCCACCCTGATAGTTTTCGTGGAGGATGGGCTTGACATTAAGTCCGCTAGCGTCAGGCGCCGTGTCCATGTGGGCGATAAAACCTATGGGCGTTCTGTCCTCATACCCGACCGTTGCCGGAAGAAAACCGTAGACATAGCATTTGTCCGTGACATGCACATTAGTTAGCCCCAACTCTTTTAGCTGTTTTTCAAGCAGTCTTGCCAGGTCAAACTCCCCCGCAAAGCTGGGATGTGTTCCCGTGGTCTCATCAGATGTGGTGTGTATCTTCACATAATCCAACAATCTCTCATAAGCTCTCATAATCTACCTCTTATAACTAAAGGGGCCGCATAAATGCTGCCCCTGATGATTAACAATTGATATAAACCTTTCTAGGTGAAGTGTACTTCATGGCGCCTAAAAGCTTCTCGTTCGGCTCAAACAGAACAATCTGTCTGCCCTCCTTGCCAGAGTAGATAAACGCGTAAACTACAGCGCCATCCATGTGTGATGTGTAGTCTACAATCTTCGCGCCGCTCTTAGGATTCTCAAGCATCGGCTTAATCTGCGAGCTGTTCTTGAGCGCAATCACCTCAATCTTATCCATGGGATACTCGCCGGCCTTCTTCCTTGAAGATCTGTTGAAGATTTTGTCCACATTAAGCTGATCGCCAAGGTATGTGTATTCATACTCAACATTGAGCTTAGGGAAAACCCAGACATATACAAGAATCAGAGCCACAAATATCAAAAGGAATATCCAGTTGATTAAACCTAATAAAAATGAGACAACCGCAAGCACAATAGTGCCAATCTTCAGAATCGGAGCGTATGCCGGAGTCTGTCTCGCAATCAATACCTCTACAAATGTGTCAGCCATAAATTCACCTCAATACTAAGAATGGGAACGTTTTGCCGTTCCCATTCAATTATATAGATTTTTCTGATAATTGCAAGTATTTATTACATCATTCCGCCCATGGCTGGAGCTGCAGGCTCGTTCTTCTTGATGTCTGCGACAACTGACTCAGTTGTGAGGAATGTGCTTGCAACGCTTGTGGCATTCTGAAGAGCTGATCTTGAAACCTTAGTAGGGTCAAGGATGCCGGCTCTTACCATGTCGACATACTTCTCGTTGTATGCGTCGTAGCCGATGCCTGCTCTGCTCTCGCGAACCTTGTTAACGATGACAGCGCCCTCCTCGCCTGCATTGTATGCAATGTGGAACAGAGGAGCCTCAAGAGCCTTGAGAACAATCTTGGCACCTGTCTTCTCGTCACCCTCAAGAGAGTTGACAAGCTTGGCAACCTTCTTGGAAGCGTGGATGTAAGCAGAACCGCCACCTGCGACGATACCCTCCTCGACAGCAGCCTTAGTTGCATTTAAAGCATCCTCAAGTCTGAGCTTAGCTTCCTTCATCTCTGTCTCTGTGGCAGCGCCAACTCTGATAACTGCAACACCGCCGGCCATCTTAGCCAGTCTCTCCTGCAGCTTCTCCTTGTCAAACTCAGATGTTGTCTCAGCAAGCTGAGCCTTGATCTGTGCAACTCTGTCAGCGATATCCTCTGAGCTGCCGTAACCGTCAACGATCACAGTGTTCTCCTTGGCAACCTTAACAGACTTAGCACGGCCAAGCTGCTCGATTGTGGCATCCTTAAGCTCCAGGCCGATCTCCTCAGAGATAACCTGTCCGCCTGTGAGGATTGCGATATCCTTAAGCATTTCCTTACGTCTGTCGCCAAAGCCAGGAGCCTTAACGCCAACTACTGTAAATGTTCCGCGGAGCTTGTTAACGATAAGTGTTGAAAGAGCATCACCCTCGATGTCCTCTGCGATGATGAGAAGCTTAGCGCCCATCTTAACGATCTGCTCGAGGATTGGAAGAATCTCCTGGATGTTGCCGATCTTCTTGTCTGTGATTAAAATGTATGGATCGTCAAGCTCTGCTACCATCTTCTCCATATCTGTGCTCATGTATGGGCTGATGTAGCCTCTGTCGAACTGAAGACCTTCAACTAAATCGAGCTCAGTCTTCATAGACTTGGACTCCTCGATTGTGATAACGCCGTTCTGTGAAACCTTCTCCATAGCGTCAGCGAGAAGCTCGCCAACTGACTCATCGCCTGCAGAGATAGCTGCAACGTGAGCGATCTGCTCCTTGCCTGAAACAGGCTTGCTCATCTCAACGATGGCGTCAACTGCGCACTGTGTAGCCTTCTTCATACCCTTGCGAAGTACGATAGGGTTAGCGCCAGCTGCGAGGTTCTTCATGCCCTCATTGATCATAGCCTGAGCCAGAACTGTAGCTGTTGTTGTACCGTCGCCGGCAACATCGTTGGTCTTGGTTGCAACCTCCTTAACTAAAGCTGCGCCCATGTTCTCGAATGGATCTTCCAGCTCGATCTCCTTAGCGATTGTGACACCATCGTTTGTGATAAGTGGTGTGCCGTATGACTTGTCCAATACAACATTTCTTCCCTTAGGACCAATTGTAACTCTAACTGTGTTTGCGAGCTGGTTAACACCTCTCTCAAGAGCTGCGCGAGCCTCTACGCCATATTTGATTTCCTTAGCCATGATAAAAATCCTCCTGAATGCTTAATTATTTCTCTAAGATAGCAAGAATATCGTTCTGCTTAACAATGATGTACTCCTGACCTTCAACCTTGATCTCTGTGCCGGCGTACTTAGAGTAGAATACCTGATCGCCAGGCTTAACCTGCATCTTGACTTCCTTGCCGTCTACAACACCACCGGGTCCTACTGCAACAACCTCTGCCTGCTGTGGCTTCTCCTTGGCTGAACCTGTGAGAACGATGCCAGACTTGGTTGTCTCCTCAGCCTCAAGCTGCTTAAGTACGACTCTGTCGCTTAATGGTACTAACTTCATAATAAAGCCTCCTTCTTTAACACAAATTGTGTGTGTCTTTGATGTTTTGTTAGCACTCTCTTTGTTTGAGTGCTTAAAATGTTTTATAATTTTATCCCACCCCCATAAGGAAGTGGGATTATTAACTGATTATTCTGTCACTGTCTCAGCCTGGACATCATCTAAAGATATCTCGCTGTATGATCTCTCTGCTGTCTCTGTCTCCTCAGAGTCAACCTCCTCGAATTCATCGTCAAGTTCTGCGCTGAAACTCTCGCACTGCTTCTTATATGCCACATATGCAGCTGCACATGCGCCAACTACTGCTCCGCCAACAAGGACCTTAAGTATCTTACTGTCTGACATGCCTAACTCCTTTCAAAACCCTACCTTTGAAAACGTTACTTATTGTAATACCATTTTTCAAAAAAGAAAAGGGGTATTTTTAAAAAAATGATAAAACTTTGCAAAAACTAATCATAAATCTTGTTGCTCTTCTTCTCCTCAGGCGGAACTATGCTGTTAAGCTTCGTCATAGCCCTGACAACAGCGGTCTTGGCCTCCTTCCAAGGAGCGTCGTGATAGTTGTAATCAAACTTGTTGATAAACCACTGCACATCGTCCTCAACTCTTCGCATATTTTCAAGATAAATGTCTGTAGTAACCTTCACGAATTCGTCAAGCATTTTGCCGCTCATTTCGCCGGAAGCGTCCTGTAAGAGTCTTCCGAAATGTCCTGTGCAGAAGCCCTTGCACTTCTTATACTTCTCCCTGAACTTATCGTCCGTCTTATACAGATACAGTATGGTGTAGATATATCTGTCGTAGAGATCCTTCACTCTGTCGCACACGAAGCATGTGGACTGAAGATTCTTCACATAGTCAACCACAGGTGAGCCCTTCTTAAACAGACCGCCCTTCAGAGGATTCTTAGCAAGCGCCTCAATCTCTCTGTTGGTCTTCTCCATGTGAGTCTTCATCATGAGAGCTAACCCCAGCCTGTTCTCCTTATCGTAGAGCATTTGCATATGGTTCTTGCAAAAACCCAGCTTGTCGGTCTGCAGTCTGAAGCGGTCATCCATGTAGCTTGGTCCAAGCGTAAATGATATGGCGTCCGCCTCGATATCTCTGTACATCAGGCACACAGGGCACTCGCAGTCCTTCTCAAACGCATCATTTACAGGTATCGCATATATTTTCTCAGCCATAAAACCCCCGTTTTAAAATATCCGCCCCACCTGGAAATATGGAGCGGATAACATCATCAGATCTTAAATGAACTCTTGAGTGAAACAATTCTGTTAAATACAGGCTTGCCAGGCTCAGAATCCTTACAGTCAACACAGAAATAGCCGTTTCTCACGAACTGGAAGCTGTCAAATGCCACCGCGTCCTTAAGGCTTGGCTCGATTGCGCAGTCCTTAAGCACTGTGAGAGAATGTGGATTAAGGTTAAGTGTGCCGTCCTCGTTGAGTTTGCCCTTCTCCTCGTCGACGATATTCTCGTAGAGTCTAACCTCAGCTCTGAGAGCTGTAGGAGCATTGACCCACTGAACTGTACCCTTGACCTTGCGCGTGTCGCAGTTGCCGCCGCGTGTAGCAGGGTCGTAGGTTGCATGTACAACGGTCACGTTGCCGTCTGCATCCTTCTCGCAGCCTGTGCAGGTCACGAAGTAGGCGTTCATGAGGCGGACCTCATTGCCCGGGAACAGTCTGAAATACTTCTTCACAGGCTCCTCCATGAAATCCTCGCTCTCTATGAAGAGCTCTCTTGAGAATGGAACCATTCTGCTTCCAAGCTCAGGATTCTCCTGGTTGTTGCTGACCTCTAAGTACTCTGTCTCTCCCTCAGGATAGTTGTCAATGATGAGCCTGATAGGATTAAGTATCGCGCTCACTCTCTTGTTCTTGAGCTTCAGATCCTCGCGGATACAATACTCAAGCATAGCGTAGTCGACTGAGCTGTCGCTTTTGGAAACTCCGCACAGCTCGATGAACTTCTGGATGGATGAAGGTGTGAAACCGCGGCGTCTAAGCGCTGCTATGGTCACAAGTCTCGGATCATCCCAGCCGTCCACAATGCCGTCCTCAACCAGCTTCTTGATATATCTCTTACCTGTGACAACATTTGTGAGATATAACTTCGCAAACTCTATCTGTCTAGGCGGCTCGCTAAACTCGCACTCCCTGACTACCCAGTCGTAGAGAGGTCTGTGGTCCTCAAACTCCAGCGTACAGATGGAATGTGTGATATGCTCAACAGCATCCTCGATAGGATGTGCGAAATCGTACATAGGATAGATGCACCACTTGTCGCCTGTTCTGTGATGTGTCATGTGGGCAACTCTGTAGATTACAGGGTCTCTCATGTTGATGTTAGGTGAGGCCATGTCAATCTTGGCGCGAAGAACCTTAGAACCGTCCTCGTATTTGCCATTCTTCATGTCCTCGAACATCTGAAGGTTCTCCTCCACGCTTCTGTCGCGGTACGGGCTGTTCTTGCCAGGCTCCGTGAGAGTTCCTCTGTAAGCTCTGATCTCCTCAGCGCTTAAATCGTCCACATATGCCTTGCCCTTCTTGATAAGGAACACTGCACATTCATACATTTTGTCAAAATAATCAGACGCGAAGAAGAGTCTGTCCTCGAAGTCGGCACCCAGCCACTTCACATCAGCTGTGATGGACTCAACGAACTCTGTCTTCTCCTTGGTAGGATTAGTGTCGTCGAATCTGAAGTTGAATTTGCCGCCGTACTCCTGTGACAGGCCATAGTTTAATAATATGGACTTCGCATGTCCGATGTGGAGATAGCCGTTGGGCTCCGGAGGGAAACGTGTCTGCACATGTGTGTAGTTGCCCTCAGCCAAATCCTTCTCAATCTCCATCTCTATGAAATTCTTGGAAACAACTGCCTCCTCCTCGTTAGCCGTTGTGTTAATATTCTCTGCCATAAATTTTCCTCCAATAACTGGTAAATAACTGTTTAAATGTAAAACGAAACCAATTATTTGTCAAGGTAATAGCGCAACAAAAAAGCCTGGAACCTAAGTTCCAGGCCAAGCTGATGACGGGAATCGAACCCGTGACCTCCACATTACCAATGTGACGCACTACCGACTGTGCTACATCAGCACTCCGCTGACAAAAAGCCAACAGCGATATCCTACACTAAAGGTACATTTTTGTCAACTTGATTTTTGATTTTCTTGCGAATTTATATGCTCCTTAAAGTCTCAACCAGGGGAGAATAATCGCATGTTACCATATTCCTCCCCCAAAATAAAACTAGAACGAATGTGAGCCGCCGTGACCACCACCGCCGTGACCACCACCGCCGCCTGAGCTACCGCTGTGATGACCGCTGCCTCCTCTGCCAGATCCCAATAATACAACCAGTATTCTTAAAATAATCAGCCATACAGGAGGTGAATAATACGACGATGTATTATTAATCCTGTAGCTTGCATTAAGTATTGTCGCATTGTTGCCACTGTCCGAAAGCATGGCATAATTGTCCATTTTTTTGTTTCCGTGAAGTGCTTTTGCGAGCATGTAGTTTAACATTAGAGCTATGATAAGCGCTATACATATATTGCCCACAATCTTCATTCCTGAGCTTATATTCTTGCCTTCATAAACCATGCGCACCTGTGTAAATGCCTCTATGGCAGCTCGGGCATAATAACCCTGGGACGCATATCCATAGACATTGTCGGCGATAATATCACATTTGCTCTTGGATACTCTATCTGCCATCTCTCCGGTGACATAAATCGTTAAATCGCGATTATTGAAATCTATGCAAAAAACTGCCGCACTGCCATTCTGGAAATAATCCCAGCATCTCTGGCTTGCAATCATGTAGGAATTAGTGTTTGAATCTATGCTTATGAATAGTACGCTTCCATAGGCGGACAGCTCATTCATCGTCGCCCTCAATGTTTCCTCTTCCTCATAACTTAAGACATCCATTTCATCCTCGATGATAACACTGTTAGCAAGGGCATAATCGCTAAACATCAGCACGCCGATAAGCATAAATACCGCTGTTATAAAAACTCTGTATTTATTCCAAGCCACTGTTATCACCTCCTGTTCTGTCAAACATCTCAAGAGGCCTCGTTATGCATATATTGTACGCCCAGATGAGAGTTATTATAAATACAACTATAGCTGCGACTACGCCGTAGCAAGCTATGTAATAATAGATATCTTTGACGGGCTGCCATATGGATACAGCTCCGCAAACAAGGAACACGCCCATTGCAATAAATGTGGGCGGTTTAGCATTCACCTCGATCACATAATCGGCGTCAACTGCAACCTTAATTGCATATCCAATTCCAGCCACCGTAATTATTCCTGAAACTACTCTGTAAGCAAAACTCATGGTTACAGGGCTAAAAATACCAGATAGTCCAAACAAATCTTCCGTCATGTTAAATATAAACATAATCAGCATAATCGCACATACTATCCCTGTCATGACAACAGAGCTCATTTTGATATGTTTTTGTTCGCTCAGTCTGCCACCCTTGATTACTCTTTCCCTGTTTTCCTGAAGTTTATCAACTGCTTTGTGATAAAACCTGAGAGCCAAAAACTGTATGGCCGAACACAGAATCAGCAGGTTTGGAGGTGTGATCGTCACAAAAAGGTTCAGAATGAAATATAACGGAACAGCCGTGATTATTGAGAATAGCAGATACTTCCAGATTGCTACCGGAATGTCTGCGTGCATTCTTCCCGTCTGTCCATTGATAGTCGCGTAGCTCATTCTTCCCCTCATATAATATGACAAAAACCAAACAGGAAGCATGGCTTTGCTGGCGTTTTTAACCTTCGTGCCAAATGTATTCTTGTGAACAGAATCCTCCATAGTTTCGTTAATTGAAAATTTCCGAAATATTCTGTTATTGTATGCTGTGTAGTATGCATACTCCTCAGCAAGCTCAGTGACATACTGCCTATAGTAAACCTCTTTAACATTTGGAATATCAGCGTAGAACCCGTACAGATACTCCTCACCAAAAGGTACGCTCTCTTCCATGTTAAACGGAGCGATACATTCGCTTATGATATCCGGGAAGTTGTTGGAAGCATCGTGAGTTAACGACCTGTAATCACCAACAACATCACCCTCTAACAGGTAAGTGGTGCAAACCTTATAGTTGACATCATATGGATCTCTGCTAAACTCGTCAGCGGTCAGATGGAACGCTCCCTTCTGCTCTATATCATACACGTAGTAAGGCATGTAGATGCCTCTGAAGCTGTCGATATGTCCCTGCTTAAGCATGGCGTTCGGAGCATATATAGCAGTTCTCAGTTTCTTCTTATATATCTTCTGACAGTCAATCTTGGTCTTCTTAAACGGAATGATATAGTCCGGGCGTTTCACAATCTCCAACCTGTCTGTCAGAACCGTCTGGGCGTCACAATAAGAGCAGAACGAAACAGCTGAGCCCTCCTGCGTGGCAAGTTCTGCGCCACACACGGGACATGTGTACATTCTGACCTCAAAAGTGTCACTAATCCCCGCTTCCTTCACATCGCTCTCGCCCTTGCCAACATCCTGAAGGGACTCGCACTGCAAACATTTTAGCTTCTGCGACACAATATCAAAAACCATTCTGCCGCCACATTTTTTACAAGAAATCATAATTCCCCCTGTGAATTTAAAAAATTGCCAAAACACATTTATATTTTATACCATATAAAAATGCTGTTTGAAACATTCCTTGTATTAATTCTTAAAAAAATATTAAAAAATCCGGCAGCCTTACAGTGCCGCCGGATTCATAAGTTTTTTGATTGCGTCGTTTAAGCCCTTGACTGAGAGCTTGTAGGTCGGGAAGAGGTCCTGTATCGCCGCCTCCGCCTGCATCCAGTCCATGAGCTTGGCATAGTCATGCTTGGCAGGGTTGAGCCACACAATCCTCTTAAAATGCTTCTTATACAGCTTAAGCCACTCGTAGCCGCTAAATCCGTCGTTGGGACCGCGGTAGTTGCCGTCCTTGTCATATAACTCCTCAGGCGCCATCTGCATGTCGCCTACCACAACCACCTTGTAGTCCGCGTCCAGGTTTCTGAACAGCCAGTCGCTGCTGACCCAGTCCCCGTCCTCACATTCAGGCGTCTTGTAGACATGGGAATATATGCAGTTGTGGAAGTAATATGTCTTGACATCCTTAAAATGATTCGCCTTGTCCACAGCCTTAAACAGGTTGTTGCACAGATGCATGTAGGGAATCATCGTTCCGCCGCTGTCAAACAGCAGCAAAAGCTTAACCGTGTTCTTCCTGGGCTGTGAGTACTCTATGGACAGATAGCCGCCGTTGTCGCATGTCTTGTCGACCGTCTTGTCCAGATCGAATTCTGTTTTGGGCACGTCGAGCCTGGAGGAATACTGCCTGAGTCTTCTAAAGGCCACCTGAAACTGTCTGTAGTTAAGCGCCTTGTCTATTCTCCAGTCCCTGTATCTCTCCTCGTCTATAACTGCAAATGCTGACTGCATGCCGGTCTTGCCGCTCATGCGGATGCCTCCCGGCGCCTTGCCGGAATGGCCAAACGCGCTGGTGCCGTTGGTTCCAATCCACTGGTTGCCGCCGTCGTGTCGGGTGTTCTGCTGGGCCTTGCGCTCCCTGAACATCTCCTCCACCTTCTTCTTATCCTTGTCATCCTTATTCTGCATGAGGTAGTTGTAATCGTCCTCAGGCTTCATAAGTCTGTTAAGCTCGTTCTCCTGCTCCTCGGTCTCTAACCACCTCTTGTACTTCGCAGGGAGCTTATCAGTGGCCTTAATACCCTTAAAATACTCCAAAAACGCCTTGTCAAACTTGTCAAAATCCGTCTCGGAGTTCACCAAGATCATTCTGGCCATGTAGTAGAAGTTGGTGAGGCTCGCACCGCACAGCTCCTTATCCAGAGCATCCATAAGCGTCAGCCACTCAGTCGTCGACACATCGAGGCCCTTCGCCTTAAGTATGTAGAAAAATGGTGTAAACATTAATATCCTATCCTGTTCTTCTTGATGGTCTCAAGATCCTCGTCCTTCTTGACGATTACGCCTACAAACGGAAGCTCCTTCTGAATCTTGTCGAGAGGTATTCCGCCGAGATTGAGCGCCTGTATCCAGTCGATAAGCTCGCTTGTTGCAGGCTTCTTGCGCACGTCGCGCATTTTTCTGATCTCGTAAAATGCCTTCATGGCCTCGTGGAGCAGATCATCATCGATGGTCTCAAAATGTGCCTTCACAATCTCCTCCATCTGCTCAGGTGTGGGGAACTCGATATAGTGGAAGATACATCTTCTGAGGAATGCATCCGGAAGCTCCTTCTCAGCATTTGAGGTGATGATAACTATCGGTCTTGTCTTAGCTGTGACGGTCTCCTTGGTCTCGTGGATATAAAACTCCATCTTGTCAAGCTCCCAGAGGAGATCGTTAGGAAACTCCAGGTCTGCCTTATCAATCTCGTCGATAAGAAGCACAACCTGCTCGTCAGACTTAAACGCCTCTCCCATCTTGCCAAGCTTGATGTAGTGGGCGATGTCGTCGACATTTTCACCGCCAAACTGGCTGTCGTACAGTCTCTGGACTGTATCGTAAACATAGAGGCCGTCCTGTGCCTTCGTTGTGGACTTGATATTCCAGATTATGAGCTTCTTGCCAAGCGCCTTGGCTACAGCCTCTGCGAGCATGGTTTTGCCTGTTCCGGGCTCTCCCTTGACAAGAAGTGGTTTCTGAAGTGCGATGGCGATGTTAACCGCAGCGAGAAGCTGCTCACTTGCGATATATTCGCTGGTTCCCTTAAAATTGGTCTCTGACATATAATTCTCCTGGTAATTATTCTATTATTCCAAAGCACAGGATGTTGAACCTCAAATCCTCCTGTCCTTCTTCCATCTTGATCTCTACAACGTGGTGCGCGCTCTCGTCATTCACAAACACGCTCTTTGGCACGGGGTTACCCCAGCCGCTTGATGAATGGCCGTTGTATTTGCCATATTTCTCTCCGTCCACATAGACCTCTGCGAAGCCAAACTTCGCGCTTGAGGTGTCCTTATACACTATGAACAGCGCCTTACAGTCTATCTCGAAGGTGAACGGGGCGTTGTCAGTCTCGGTGTCCGCCTTAAACCATCCCTCAGGAAATGAGGCAAGTCCGTTCTTCTCAACGAAGCTTCCCAGACTGCTCACAGCCAGGTTGTTTTTGTCATACATAACCATGTCTGTCAGGTCCACGCCGCAGCAAACCTCTGAAGGGAGCTCTGCTGCCTCGTCCTTCTCTGCCGCAGACACGATGTCGTAATATGTGTCTATAAATGTCGCGTAGAGAGCCTGACCGTTTTCGTTTGGATGAGCCTCGTCGTTAGACCAGTCCGCCCATGTCATGTTGCCGGCCTCAATCTCAGGCCAGATGGCATCCCTGACACTTATCATAGGGCACTGATAGTAATCGCCAATCGCCGCATAGTCATCCTGCTTGGTGTAGCCCTCGCTTGTGATGGAGAACAGTATGATGACCGCCTTATCCTCTCCCCTCTCAAGCTGCTTCATGATTAGCGAATCGAAGGCGTTTTTGTCATACGGTGTTCCGCCGTCGTTGACCGCAAACTCTATGAAGAGAATATCTGGATCATATGCAAATATATCCCTGTCGCTTCTGATGATTCCCAGGCTTGAAGGTGTTCCGGACAGGCCCGCATTCACATAGTTAACCGCACCTGTGGTCGCATAGTTGTCCCTGAAATAATCGCTGGTGATCTTAGCATATATCTCTGTGGTTCCGGCGTTATAGCCCTCTGTGATGGAGCCGCCAAGATATGCAATCGTCACATCCTCGCCGGCCTGAGCCTTCTCCATGACGGACTTCACTCTGTAGTTGTTGCCGATCGCCAGATGCGACCTCGCAATCATAGCCTCCTCGGCGCTTAAGCTCTCAGTCTCCTCCTCAGTTGTGGGAGCTTCTGTAACCTCCTCGGTTGTGACCTCCTCAGTCACCTCCTGAGTTGTCTGCTCAGCCGTTGTAGTCGCCGTATCCGCAGTTGTCGTGGCGTTATCTCCACCTCCCGCGCAGGCGCCCAGCATCATGGAAGATGTAAGCATTAGTGATGCAATTAGTTTCTTTTTTCTCATATGTTCTCCTTATCAGTTTACTGAAATACCTGTGAGGGTGAAGTTGGTGGAGGAGAGGAAACTTCCTCCAAACACCTCTAACTCTCCGTTTGCAGCGACCTTAGAATTCCAGTCGCTTGATGAAAATGTGCATGTGTATGTGTTTCCGTTTGCGCTTCCGTTGACATTCCAAACATTGTTAACAGTTACATTAGTGCTAAATGTGAGCGTTATGCTTGTAAAGCTTATCTCAGACGATGAGCTGTTAGAAACCTTCACAGAGTACTGTCTGCAGTAGCTTGAGCCCTCCATCCAGCTGCTGGAGTTGGATGCAGCTATGGTTAAGCTTCCGTTGGTGCCTGAAACAGTCGCCTGGTTGTCATCCTGTCCAAAAGATACAGCCGTCGTCGTAGCCTGAGTAGTCTGCTGTGCCGTCGTGCTCTGGGCTGTTGTGTTCTGTGCGGTTGTCTGAGCCGCAGTCGTCTCCGTTGTGCTGCTGCCTGCGGTAGTACCTAAACCGCTTGTGCTGCCCTTCATCATGGTCACGAACCATGTGCCGGCTGTTGCCAGGTCTGAAGCGGTCCAGGCGCTGGTCTTGTTGCATGAACTGCTTATGAGAGAGGCTGATTCGCCCTTGTTACATAAGCTCCAGATACAGCTTCCGATGTGGTACTGGTCAATGTATGACATCCACTTGTCAGCATTTGCTGTGTCGATACCGCCGTTTCCTGAGGCGTCACAGATTCCGTACTCTGAGACAAACACAGGGAAGCCTGCGCTAACGCAAGAAACCATTCTGTTGATCAGGTCGTCCTTATGTGTTCCCGCATAGAAATGCAGCGTGTACATAATGTTAGAGTAACCTGTGATAGGATTGGCCATGGCCAGATCAATTCTCTGTGACCATGTAGGGTTGCCAACGATTATGATGGCGTCAGGGTCGTTTGCGCGAATCACAGGGATGACCTGCTCGGCGTACGCCTTACACTGCTCCCATGTGATGCTGCCGTTTGGCTCGTTGCATATCTCGTAGAGTACGTTGTCATTGCCCGCATATCTTGAGCTCATCTCGTTAAAGAAGGCGATGGCGTCAGATGTGTGGAAGAAGCTGTCCGTGCTGCCCTTATCGTCGTTTAAAACATGCCAGTCGATGATCACGTAGAGGCCAAGCTCTGTGGCCGCGTCAACTCCTGAAATCACAAGATTCTTGAGAGCAGTCTTGTCACCGCCTGATGTGTAGCCGTTATATTCTGCCGTGTACATGGCAAGTCTGACAATATTAATGCCCCACTCGTCCCTCATGGTCTGGAAACCGGCCTTGTTTACATAACCAGGGAACCAGTTAATTCCGTGGGTGCTCACGCCCTTCAGCTGATAGATATCGCCGTTCTTGTCGACGATATTGGAGCCAACAACTGTAAGCTTGCCGTGGTTTCCGTAAGGTGTTCCGCTCTCTCCCTGCACAGGAGCGACCGTTGTGGCGGGAACTGTGGTTGGCGCAACTGTTGTGGGCGCTACCGTCGTCGGAGCCACTGTTGTAGGAACAACTGTGGTAGGCGCAACAGTTGTAGATGCTACCGTTGTAGGAGCAACTGTTGTTGCGACTGTTGTAGCCACATTTGCTATAGTTGTGGCAATGCTTGAAGCCTCGTCAGAAGCCTGCGCTGTAGTTTCATCCGCCTCATCTGCATCTTCCCCGGTGGTGTCACCCGCATTTTCTGCGCTCTCATCCTCCGTCTCATTCTCTGCGACTTCTGATGTTTCATCACCTGCAGATGTCTTATCCTCTTCACTATCACCATCGCCACTTAAAGCGTCCCTGGTGGTGATATCCTCAGTTTTGTCCGTTGTTTCAGCAACCTGCGCTGCGGTTGTAGCGTCTGCCTGGCTTGTCTGAACAGTGTTGCTGCCCTTGTTCGCCGTGTGGCTGCTCGTAGGATTATTACTCAGGTCACTTCCCGAGCCTTTGCCAAAGCCCTTCATGAGAGATGGAATGCCAACTGCCAAAGTTATAAGCAGTAACACAAGAATTATTCCCATGACAATCTTTTCGCTAAGCCTCTTTTTCTCAGGCTCCACAGTTTCGTTTTTCGGCGACTCTTCCTTCACCTCCTGCGCGTCTGTGTCGTTTTTGATTTCCTCGTCCATAATAACCTCCACATAACAAAACTAAGAATCGATTAATTCTATCACATTTTGCAGGTATTGTCATCAACAAAAAAGGGAACCTGCCGAGGCAGATTCCCTGATATAACTTATTATTCCCCTGCTTTACATGTGATAATCCAGGGCGCCGGCTGAGCGGCAAATGTGTTCTTGCTTGTGAGCTTGCTGACAGATATCTGGATGATCTCAGGATCCCTGATGCCCAGGTCTGCGCAAATCTTAGGCATGTTGGCCGCTGTGACAAAATCCAGGGTGTAGATGACAAACTCCATGTTGGGGTTAATGCTTAACATGTACTTCATCTCCTGCTCCATGCTGGCTGATGCGACTAACATCGTCACGTCCGGAACCGGCAGATCCTTCATGGTATCCGCAGCCACATGGTCGATAACCGTGACGTTGTGAAGACCGAACTGGGCAATGTTGTCCTCCATGGTTCTTCTGTCGTTGTGGTTATATTCCACGGCTATGATGGTGCCCTCGCCGTCAAGTATGGCAGCCTCCACAACTATGGATTCGCCCGATATAACGCAGAGGTTTTTGCCCTCTGTAATCTGCATCTTGGACAGTATAACGTTCCTGATCTCGCTTCCAACATACTTAACTGAGCCCGATGCCAGGTTTGAGTTGTCCATGCCAAACTTCACGGTGCTTCTGGCGTTGGGATTAAGAATAATCATGCCCGCTGAGGCGTTGATGCCTCTGTCGATCATGTTCTCAACCTTATCCCTCTTGATAGGTCCCACAGGGTCGCTGCCCTCGTTGTAGATAACTGTGCAGTCTCCTAAACCTACACTGTACATCTTGTAAAATATGTCAGGATGACCTGCCTCAGTGAACACAAGAACAGTTTTGTGAGCCTCCACTGCAGGAATCAGGTTCTTATTCTTTCTGGTGATATCGAGGATCTTAACGTGCTCGAGATCGATATCCGTGTTCTCGGAAAAATAAGACAGCCAGGAGATAACATGTGTATTGCTAAATAATCTGTTTTCCATAGTACACCTCACGTTCTTAATAATTATTATCAATATTGTAGCACTAAATGAGAAGGAATACCACAGGAAAATAAAAAAACTTCACGCCGAAACGTGAAGTTTTCAGATTATTTGTCCTTTAACACCTCATAAGCGAGCTCGCCCATCTTTTTGTATGCAATCTTGTTGGGGTGCAGATGATCGCCGCTGTCGTAGCCATCGGCAAACTTCTTAGGGTCCTCCGGATCTCTAAGTATGGCATCAAAATCTACGTAGCCGTCTATCTCGTCCGTGGTTCTGATCCATTCATTTACCGCCACGCGGATGTCCTCGCGAAACTGCTCATAGGTTCTCCAGCCCTCGATAGGGAGAAGTGTTCCAAAATAAACCTTCTCGCCGTACTCTCTGGCAATCTGTATATAGTTTCTGTAGGATTCAATCATCTCCTGCGCTGTTGGCAGATCGCTCCAAGGCCTGAACTTGTTGACCTCCACGCCCACAGGGTGGATGATATCGTTAATGCCGTGCTGCACAAGCACAATATCGGCGCCGTCCACGTCCGCCTCTCTTGGGAAGCGCACATCTCCCTTGATGCCGTATGAGCGGTACTGGTTGCAGTCATACTGCTTCGTAAGTCTGGTTCCGCTGACCGCCTTCCTGACTATGGCAGTGTTGTTGCCCTCGTCAGCCATAAACTTCTCATACATGAAGTCCGGCCAGTCCTGCGCTGTGATGCTGTCGCCAAAGCAAATGATGGTGTGCTTTGTGTGGTCTGTTTTAAGAAAAACATCTGTTAGGAAGTAGTTCCAGTTGCTGGCAACCGTCCTCTCGGCCGGAAGGCTCTTGCCTATGAAGTTGCCCTCGGAGCACAGTCCCGCGGAATAGATTCCGCTGGTGTACACGCCGCTGGTCATGTTTGTAAACTGCTTTAGGTAGAACTGCACATAAATCTTCTCGCCCTCACGGCAGTCCACCTCGAATTCATCTGTCTCGTGCTCAGCGCCCGGATCCATGTCAAACGGCTCCTCGCACATGTATAATACATCGTATCCGCTTCTTCCCTCGGCGCGCTTCACGATGGCGAAGCGGTCAATATTTACAGTCTCGGGACCGTACATATTCGAGAATTTAAGCTTAAGTGCACTTCCATCGAAGGGCACACAGATTGGATATGTTAGTGTAATGTTCTTCGCGTACTGCTCAGGTTTCCACTCGGTAAGGGATGGCGCGTTGCCCCAGATACCGACCCACTTCTGTTCTGACATAGCATACTCCTTAAACGTTTAAGTTGTTTAATCTCACGTATTTTAGCATCACTTCTGTAGATTTGTAAAGGGGCTAAACCCTACTTAAATTCGCATTTACTGTAAATTCTTCAAAGATTGTCAAAAATTTAACTATTTTTCTATAACTGTAAATGATTCCTCTGAGGAGAACACATCCTTAATCCCCTCGGTTATAAATATGTCTCCCGCATCCTCCACCAAAACCATGTCGAACGCCACGCCGTCATATTCTCTCCAAAACTCCACCGCCCTGTCATAGCCCATGACAAAAACCGCGGTTGAGAGCGCGTCCGCGAGCGTGCAGTCCGTGCTTACAATGCTGACCGACTTAAGCCCCGACTTCGAGGGATACCCTGTCTTCGGGTCTAAGATGTGGTGATAAATCTGTCCGTCGTCCCCTGTCAGGTAACGCTCATACCCTCCGCTTGTGATAACACACTGTCCGCGAAGTGACAAAACCGCGAAGTAATCTGTGCCTGCGCCGTCCTTATCAGGCACGCTTATTCCCACCTTCCATGCGCTTCCGTCAGGCTTGCTGCCGATGGTTAGGACGTTGCCGCCCAGGCTTATGATGCCGCTAACCACACCATTATCCCTGTAAATATCTGCCACAGTGTCAGCTGCATAACCCTTCGCTATTCCTCCAAGGTCAACACTTTGGCCCTCGCCAAGCGTTATCTCAGAGCCGTTTAGTTTAATCTTAGAGCTGTCGATAAGGGGCAGCACCTCTTCTAGCTCCTCGTCAGTTGGAATGTGAAGCACCCCCTCAGGAAACCCCCAGAGCTTGACCAGAGGGCGAATGCTTATGTCAAATGCGCCGTCGGTCTGACTGGCTATCACGAGCGCTTTTTCTATCATGGGGCTTACCTCTTCGCCTACAGTCCCGCCGCCGTTTTCGTTGAGCGCATATATATCGCTTCCATCAGATTCCACATTTAGAATACTGTCAAGAAGCTTGATCATCTCCTCGGCCTCGTCGTTGGCCTTCTTAGAGTTCTCGCCGTAGCATTTTACTGTCATGTATGTGTCCATGGCAAATATTTCGCGCACATCCTCAGTGTTTCTGGTGCAGGAACACATAAGAAATATGCCAACTGCCACAGTTATAGTCAGTATCTTCTTCATAGTCCCCCACCTGTCAGTTTGTATGGTATTCTTCTCACAATCACGCCCGCGAGAAGTCCAATAAGCGCGCCAAAAACCATTCCGCTGATCCATAAAACCGCCAGATAGTACATTATGGCGGAGGTCGACATGAGGATGGCCGCGGCTATAATCTGTCCCACGTTGTGACAGATTCCTCCAACGACGCTAACGGTCACTATATTAAACACGTTGATGTGTTTAAGTATTATCATGACAATCGTGCTAAGCATTCCTCCTGCCAGACTGTAGATAAGGCTCACTACATTACCAAACAGCATGGAGCTAATCACGATTCTTATAAGGTTAATCGCCATGGCCGACTTATCGCCGAGCCTGTAGAGTGCAAACACCACGAGGATGTTTGACAGTCCAAGCTTCATGCCTGGCACAAAAACGAAAACCGGCAGAACGCTCTCAATATAGCCAAAAACCAGAGCCAGCGCCGTAAGCACACCGTATAATGCAATTGTCTGTGATTTTCTCATGCGCTGCCTCCCCTCTTACTATCTGATCATGGACTTATCCCTTATCTCCTCGCAGATAATATCCACATTGTCCGCAAACAGCTTCGACTTTCTGGTTCCAAACATTTCGAGATGCTTAAGTATCGTCTCCTTCGCGTCCCTGTCCACCTGGATGATCTTATAAATGTTTTCATCATCCCTCTTGAGCTCGCTTATTCTGTCCTGCCATCTGTGCGCCACTTTATCGATGTCGTTGGCAAACAGAATGTATCTTCCGTCCTGGGAATACTGTCTTCGGCTTCTGATGGTGGTATTTACGAAGTTCACACCCCTGCAGTGGTCCATGATGAAGCGCTCCTTGCTCCTCTCGCCCACTATCTCCTCGGTCATCATGTAGCTGTTCTCCGCGCAGTAGCTCTGGCGGACCATATTTTCATAGAAGCGCACCAGGGACTGGTTCTTGTCGGCGAATTTATAGCTCTCCGCAATCGCCTCCATAACCGGCGTGTCCACAATGCTGTTTCTCTCGTGCTTAAACACTATGACCTCGCCGTCCTCGTATATGCCTGAGTACTTCCTTCTCCTGTCCTCGCAGGCAAAGTACAGTCCCACAAATGCGTTCTCGCTCAGATCCATAAGTCTCGTGGGAATGCCGTAGTGCTGTAACAGAGCCAGCAGTTCAAGAGGCTTAAGCTCAGGCAGAAATATGTCCGGAAGCTTCCTCTTGGCGGTCTCAATCATGGTTCTCTCCTCGATGAGAAGCGTTCCCGTGATCACATGCTCGCCGTCGTTCTCCCTCTCCTCTATGCTTCTGTAGATGGAGGGAAGCAGGGGCTGACCGGCCACATACTGTCCCCTGTATAGAAGCTCGTTCCTCGCCGGCCCCTCAGGGCTGTCCTCGTAGAGAGCCGTAATCTCTCTCACATATTCCTCAAGCGAATGTATCTTAACAATCTGTGCGCTCATTTTCCCTCCTAAATGCTTGCGTTGCCGCGTTTTTTCTTCCTGGTTCTTCGCCTTCTCCTATGCAGTCCGTTGGCCGCTCTGTAGGCGTTAATCTTCTCCGCAATAGCCTCGTAGTCCCTCTCAAACAGCTCATCCGCAATCTGGATGTTCAGCTTGTCAGGCTCAACATAATCAATAATCTTATCGATAACCTTGCGCTTACTTAAGTAGGCGTATTTGTGCATGGCGTTGACTTCCTGAATGTGGGCAAGCTCCGGCCGCCACAATAGGCTGAGTTTCAAAACCATATTCAGATTAACGTTAGGCCTGGCCTCACGAAGAATATAGAAGTCCGCCCCCTCATCAGTCTGGTCAATAGTTATAATGCCCCAGTGATCCGGCACATGCTCGCTCACACCCTGGGCGTGGCTGCTTCCCACCGCCACATAGTTTTTGTCAAAATATTTATCATAATCGGGAACCTGGCGCGACAGTCTCGCGTAGCTGTCCGCGTCTGACTTAATCTCCAGACCGCAGATCTCGCCCTCCCGAACCATAATAACGTCCGCTCTTGAGCGTCCTATGATCTTCTCCTCTATGATTCTGACCTTGCCGTAGGTCTCCTCGAGAAAATCAAACAGCGGCTCCCTGATGTCCTTATCATATAACATACTCTTACCGTCCTTACGGCACTATATTATACAACAAGCGCCTGATTTTGTGTAGACTAAAAAACCCCTGAACGCGTGGTTCAGGGGTTTTGGTAACCATTTGAAATCGTCTAAAGACGATGGGCTGGGGTTCCCAATTGTGGCAATTTGCTCTGCAATTGCCACAAATTAAACCTGCTCGTAGAGAGGATACTTGTCTGTAAGAGTCTTGACAAGAGCCTTAGCCTCTGCCGCGTTAGCCTCAGGATCCTTGATAGCAAGGGCGATAGCCTTCGCAACAACTGCCATATCCTCCTCCTTGAAGCCTCTTGTTGTGACAGCAGGTGTTCCAAGACGGATACCGCTTGTTACGAATGGGCTTCTTGTCTCCTTAGGAATGGTGTTCTTGTTACATGTGATGTTGACAGCGTCTAAGAGCTTCTCAACCTCCTTACCTGTTCTGCCTGTATTTGTAAGGTCAACAAGCATTAAGTGGTTGTCTGTACCGCCTGATACTAACTCTAAGCCCTCTGCCTGAAGAGCTGTTGCAAATGCAGCTGCGTTCTTCTTGATCTGTGCCTGATATGCCTTGAAATCATCTGTAAGAGCCTCGCCGAAGCAAACAGCCTTACCTGCGATAACGTGCATAAGAGGACCACCCTGAAGACCTGGGAATACAGCCTTGTTGAAGTTGTACTTCTCATTGACCTCGTTAGAGCACATGATCATACCGCCTCTAGGTCCGCGAAGTGTCTTGTGTGTTGTAGTTGTTGTCACATGTGCATATGGAATTGGGCTTGGGTGAAGACCTGCAGCCACAAGACCTGCAATATGAGCGATATCAGCAAACAGAACTGCGCCAACCTCGTCAGCAATCTCTCTGAACTTCTTGAAATCGATTGTTCTTGGATATGCAGAAGCGCCGCATAAGATCATCTTAGGCTTGCACTCTAAAGCGATCTGGCGAACGTTCTCATAGTCGATATATCCGTTCTCGTCAACTCCATAAGGAACGCAGTTGAAATACTTACCGGAAATGTTAGCTGGTGAACCATGTGATAAGTGGCCGCCGTTGTCGAGAGCCATGCCCATGTATGTGTCACCTGGCTGAAGTACTGCGAAGAATACAGCCATGTTAGCCTGTGCGCCTGAGTGTGGCTGAACGTTGACATACTCGCAGCCAAACAGCTTCTTAGCTCTCTCTCTTGCGAGCTCCTCTACGATATCTACATACTCGCAGCCGCCGTAATATCTCTTGCCAGGGTAACCCTCAGCATACTTGTTGGTGAGCGGGCTTCCCATAGCAGCCATAACTGCCTTGCTTACAAAATTCTCTGAAGCGATCAGCTCGATGTGGCTGTTCTGTCTTCCTACCTCCAGGCTTATAGCCTCGGCAACCTGTGGATCAGCATTCTTGATCTCGTCAAATGAATACATCTTGTTTCCTCCGTTATATAAATATTATTTTGTTATTAATTTAAATATGAGTCGGTCTCGCCGTTTCTAAGAGCGACCTTCTCTATATCCCTGCGCCTTGTTGCGGCCTCAATCACATGCTTTGCAAGCACGCTTGTGGTGACCATTCCGACACCGCCAGGCACCGGCGTAGCCTTCGAAGCCACATCCTGAATATCGTCAAAATCCACATCGCCGCAGAGTTTTCCGTCAAGCTCGTTGATTCCGACGTCTATGACAACAGCGTCATTCTTGAGATATGAGCTGTCAACCATCTTCGCTCTTCCCGCGCAGGCAACCACGATATCCGCTCTCCTGCACACAGCCTTCACATCGACTGTCTTCGTGTGGCAGATGGTAACTGTCGCGTTCTTCTGAAGTAACATCATGGACAGCGGTCTGCCCACAACCATGCTTCTTCCGATGATCACAACTTCCTTGCCTGTCACATCTATCTTCTCGTTGTCGAGAAGCTCTACAACCGCCTGTGCCGTGCACGGTGCATAACCGTCAGCGTCACCTGACAAAACCTTGGCAACATTGACAGGGCTTATGCAGTCCACATCCTTCACAGGGTCGATAGTCTGGCAGATCAACTTCTCATCAAGCTGTTTTGGAAGCGGTCTGAATAAGAGAATTCCGTCCACGTCCTCGTCGCTGTTGATGAAGTTAAATGCCTCCATGAATTCCTTCTGTGTGATATTTCCGGGGAACTGATAGGTGCTGCATCTGATGCCCACCTTCTCCATGCGCTTCTTAGCGCCCTTCTCATAGGAAATATCTGCAGGGTTCTCCCCAACTCTTATGATTGCGAGGTGTGGTGTGAAACCCTCAAACGGCAGAAGCGCTAGCTGCATTTTGCCATGCATGGCCTCAACTGTGTCCTTACCCTTCAACGTATCCATCACTTAAGCACCTCCATTACGCTGTTATAAATCATGTCATATTCAGGCACCACCTTAAGGTACATGTCCACGCGGTTGTTGATGCCCTGGGCATACTCCCGGTCCTTCATAAGCCTGGTGTTGATATAGACATTTAACGCAGCCGCCTTGATAGCTGCTATTGCAAGAGCTGCGCTGCAGCCCGCGTCTGATACTGCGAGACGGCTTCCGTTGTCTGCGACATATTTCACAGATGGAAGAAGTCCTGCTATCAGTTCACATATTCTGAGGGGTGGATTAGCTGCATCCCTAAGGCATGCCTCCATGACGCGCTCCTTCTCCTCTATCTCCTCAGGTGTATTCTTGGGAAGACCGTATGCGCGCGACAGTGGCTCGAAAGCCTCGGCATCCGCGTTCATGCACTCCACTAAATCCTTCTGAATTCCTGTAATCTTGTCAGCGGTCGCTATGATGACAGATTCCACATCCGCATACTTCTTCTTGCCCACGGTCAGAGAACAGACCATAGCCGCAAGTCCGGCTGCAAGTGCCCCTGTGAAAGCGCTTACACCTCCGCCTCCGGGGACCGGCTTTCTGGAATTCAAATCCCTTAGATAGTCAATTATAGTGTTTTGTTCCTGTGACATGTATGTACCCCACATGTAATATTCCAACCAAAAAAACAGTTTTTTTTAATTATACACAGTTCTCAAAAAAAGTAAACCAAAAAGGCTGAATTTTATTATGTTAAAAAAAGAGCCGGGATTCCTCAAGTCTACAGGAAAACCCGGCTCATGTTATCAAAAATATTATTATGCCATGCAATTAACTCTTTTTGCGTTTCTTTACTTTGTATACACAAAAAGCTGCCCCTGCAAAAGCTGCAAAAGCTGCGGCCAGATATACATACAACATTTTACCCTGACCTGCTTCCTTATCAGTCCGAAACGGCACTCCACCGTTTTCCTCAGGATTGTTTGCATCCTCGTCAAATATGGCATCCATCTTATTCCAAAATTCCTTTTCAGCGTATACCTTATAATCATCCAGCCCATATTCGCTGTACATATCAAAAGAATATGGTATTATATATTGCTCATTGCCGTCAGATACTTCTGCCATCAACAGATGATACATATCATTTATATAGATATCCATATCGGTTATCTTAATACCTTCTCCTGTACATGCTTTAATAACCTTATCCACGTCCAGCAGTGAGATTTCTTCATAGTTTTGAGCTACTCCCATACCAATATATGAGAGATGGGAATTTTCGCATTTGAATGTGATTTTTCCCATTTTCCCGTCTTTATTCTCTATCGGAAGTATAAGACGGCCATATCCTGCCGTCATATCCGAAAGCTTCATTCCATCCTTATATGCAGTAATCATAAGGTAATATTTCAGAGGTTTTATCAAATAAGCTTTATCAAGATACCATTCGCTGACAGAAAACTCAGAATCAGTTTTTTTTCTGTCCTCACAAAAATTATTGACGATTTTCTCAACAATCTCCATACTTATCCCTGTCTGTTCACTTATATCATATACATATTCCCCATCCTCAGCATATGACAACACGGACGAAGCTAGGATACAAACGCAAAAAACAAAAACAAATATTTTCTTCATATGCATAACCTCCTCAAATTGAATATCGCCCTTTTTGAACCTCTCGGCAATTAATATACCTGCGTACAGTATACAGTTCCATCATATAATCTTCCGTTATAACTTCCGTTTTTAAAACTGCTGTATGCACACTCATGATCCAGATTATCCTCCGGCAATGGGTCATAATACCATATCATGCTTGCATATGATCCATAACTGTAGTATCCATGCATAGTAACCGCATGACCTCCGTTTCTGACACCGTCAGTGTAATATCCACCGACCAAAACAGTTACACGTCCATTATCTATTTTATCTGTCAAATATCCATATGTTTTAACTCCTGAAACTGTTCCCAAACCTATCTGTTCGTAATTCATTCGGCCTTCAGAAAGCCAATTGGCAGCTGTTCTTATCTCATCCAAGGTACCTCCTTCATTTATGATAGAACCTTTTATATGATCAACTGCTTGACTCTGAGTCCTTGTGGTATCAAAGGTATACTTAACCGCATTTTTTGCGGAAGCCACCCAACACCACTCCGTTCTCTGTTGTGTCTCCTTATTGTAATAAAGTATAACCTGACCGGCGAATGCACATAATAACTCCGCTCCAATAACAAAAAAAACCACAAACAGAAAAATCCAACCAAAGATATATTTCTTCATTAATCCTCCTTATGTTTATGTAATTGTTAACTGATTAACCGAGAAACCCAAATCCAATCTGTATACATAATCTTTCAAATTCATTTTATAATATTTTTTTTAAGTTGTCAACAAAAACACATTCTAAGAGACATATTCCAAAATAACGAAATATATCATATTTATTTCTGCACGTTTTAAAATAAAAGTGAGCACAGCGTGCGAATTTTTATCACGATATTGGTAAAAACGAAAGTTTCGTTCTATTGAAATTGTAATGTAAAAATTGTATAAATAAGATGTAGGATAATTGTGTTTTGTCTTTATATGAAGGGGAAATTATGAAAAAACAAAAGATCAATGAGCGAGGTTTCTCGCTGGTGGAGCTGATTATCGTTATCGCGATAATGGCGGTTCTGATAGGCATCAGCGCACCTATGTACCTGAAGTATGTAGCTAAGTCCCGTATGCAGGTTGCCGTCACCAAGACGGACAACGTAGTTAACGCCGTGACCGTTGTTTTGGTTGAGTCACAGGCTTTCAGCACTCCGGCGTATGAGGAACTCTACTCTCACCTGGTTGGTTTGGACGGAGCACCTCTCACCAACCCATTTGCTGTCCCACTTGAGGAAACCGACGAGTTTGGCAAGCTGGTTTTAGACTCTCTCTCAGACGATGAAGAAGTTGAGGGAACCATATATTTTAAGCTTGACGCCAACGCCAACATCGCCTTCACATTTGTGTTGACAGATTCGACCTACGCAGTCGACTACAACTTTGAAAACCCGGCAGCTGACTACCAGTATCACGATGGTCCATACCACGTGAAGTTTAAGTCAGATCCGACAACCAGTCTCACTGTTCAGGATGCAGGAAGCGGTATCATTCCTGAAGAAGGCGATGACTAACTAAGACGACTATCTAATCAAATACATTCCCACCGATCGGCCATCTTCGGATGGTCGATTTTCTTTTCCTCACGCGCGCGTAGAGCGATTTGTTTTTGGTTAAAACTAATCGAAACTTAAACGTTTTTTGTTTTAGTTTCCGTTAAATACTTTTAGTATTAATTAACAAAGCCCCCGTTTTGTTTTTGTCTAAAACCACGTTTTTAAGGAAATGTTAAGATTCTGATACATTTTGTGACAAAATTATGATATATTTTAGTGAGAAAAAAATAGTTCTTGGAAACTAATTTATTTAAGGAGGCTTCTTATATGAACAAAAAATTTTTTGCAGCTGCTCTTGCATCTGCCCTTTCACTTTCAAGCGTAGCGGCTTTCGCTGCCACACAGAGTGATATCACCTTTGACGCATGGTGGACATCTCACTGTCCCGGCATAGCTTTGTCCGATGACACAGTTACCGTTACGTTCCACGATGTAAATCAGGGTACCACCAACTGGAACAATGCCATCTTCGTTCTCTACAACGGCAACGGAACAGTTAACGGTGACGGATATGCAGAAACAGCAGTCTTCCGTCTTGACAACTGGGGATGGGATACAAATGGCGGTGATACAGGTGATAACTATGCCACATTACAGGCTAACGGGATTACCTTTACAAGCTCTTCTACCTGCAATTGGGATACATTCATAGCTGATACTCAGGCAGGTGTGGATGTAACTGTCACAGCAACAAATACATCCATGACAGTAGTTTCTTCAAACGGCATCAACTATACATGTACATATCCGTCCACTTCATGGCTTAGCCTTGGCGGTGAGTACTGTACTCTTAGCAGCATTAATTACACATATGCATCAGAGGCTACAAACACAGCTGACGCTACTCCTGTTGCTTACCTTGCAGCAGCTACAGTAATCGCTGGCGCAAGCGTAATCGCTTTCAGAAAGAGACGCGCATAATTTAATTTAAAGTTAAGGCCTTCGGGATGTCCCGAAGGCCTTTTTTATGCGAAGCACGCTCTTATAACTTCTATTATTCTATCCTGCTGCTCTTCAGTCATCTTATTGTCTGACGGCAGACACAGGCCTCTCTCAAATATATCGTGGCTCACATCCGTGTTCCCTGCCTTCACAAAACCATGTCCCTTATACATGGGCTGCTCATGCATGGGTTTCCATATAGGGCGGCCCTCAGCGTTAATCCCCGCGATAGCATTTAATATCTCTGTAGGACAGGATTTGCCGTGCTCAGGATTAAACATAGCCTCCTTATCGCCTCTGACCTGCTCACACATGCCCTCAGGGTCAATAATCATGCAGCTTAGCCAGTAGTTTGGCTCGCTGTTTTCAAAGTCTATAGGGTTCATGCTAACAGGCAGTCCCGCAAGCCCCCTCTTATACCTCTCATATATCGCCTTCTTCTGGGCAATATGTTCCTCCAAATGTGGCATCTGTCCCCTGATAACTCCCGCAATCACGTTGCTCATGCGGTAGTTGTAGCCAATCTCCTCGTGCTGATACCATGGCGCATTCTCGCGGCTCTGTGTTGACCACTTGCGCACCTTGTCCGCATCCTCCCTAGAGTTGGTTAGAAACATTCCGCCGGAAGAACCCGTAATAATCTTGTTTCCATTAAACGATATGGCGTTGTAGTCGCCAAAACCTCCCGTCTGCACGCCCTTATATGTTGCTCCAAAAGATTCCGCCGCGTCCTCTATAAGCAGCGCACCGTGCCTCCTGCAAACCTCTCTTATCTCGTCGATTTTGCCGGGCGTTCCGTAGAGGTGAGCGACTACCACCAGCTTAACCTCAGGATACTCTTTAAATGCCTTCTCAAGCGCCACAGGGTCCATGTTCCAGGTGTCATACTCCGTGTCTATAAACACAGCCTCGCCATTTTCATAAGCCACAGAGTTAAGCGTTGCGGCAAATGTCATGTCTGAGCAGAAAACCTTCTTTCCCTGAAGGCTGCCCTTCGTCACATCCTGCCTGCCGTAGAGCGCCTCCCCGGCAAGTCTGGTCGACAGATGAAGCGCGGCGGTACCGGAAGATAGGCCGACGGCATATGCGCAGCCAATCTTCTCACACACGAGCCTCTCGGTCTCGTTGATGTTAGCTCCCACGGTGCTCATCCAGTTGGTCTCATAGGCCTCTGTCACATATTTAATCTCCTCGCCGTGCATGGTAGGTGAGCTCAACCACACCTTTTTCTCAAAAGCCTCAAAGCTTCCACTTGCAGAATACATATTTCACCTCTCTACAGCTCCAGGTCGTCAAACGCGTCCCCGGCGCTAAAATGTTCTCTCTTATAGCCTATGAGGAACGCCTTGGCCGCAGCCATCTCCTCCCCCATATCATTCAGAAATTCATCGATATTGCCCTCGTTAATCGCCCCGATGTGGCAAAACATCTCAAGCATTTCCATATTCTCGGCGTAGTCGTTTTTGATAACCTCCCAGGCATCAAACAGCGCGCTGCCGCATATATATCTGCCAAAATCCTCGTAGTTTTTATCGCTTAGCAGATAGTCATTCATCAGGCGGTTTAGCACAAGAGTCGCTTTGCGCCTTCTGCTCCTGGACACATACTCCGGGAAGGAATACATGATGTCCTCCTCGCCGCACAGTGCCAGCTCATCATACCCCGCATCGTCCGGAACCGCCAGGAAGTTGAGTAACTCCTTATCCCAGGAGTCAAACCACGCATCCTGTCCCAGATCCTGGGCGCTAAACAGATGCTCGCTTTTAAGCTTCTCGGGAACCATCCCTAAAAGCACGCTCAGATCATCGTCGTCCTCATATCCTAAGCAAATGCTTGTAAGCCTCTCGTCGTCCTCAAACACGCCCCTGCCAAACAACGGGCAGTTGACAGTCTCGTTATCGCCCCTGATAACCAGCTTCCTCAAGTTGATGCATTTGCCAAAACTCCAGTCGTCAAGGTATGTGACACTCTCCGGAAGGCTCACAAACTGCAGGCTCTTAGATGACAAAAACGCCTTCTTGCCAACCTGTGTGACTATGTAGTTTGCGCCCTCATGCTCTATCACATCGGGGATAATAACCCTGCTTTTTACGCGCCTGGCCTCTGTAAGCGACACATGCGCCGCCCCTTCAGGCCCCTTCTCCAAAACGGCGAAGCTTATGTCAGTCCCGCCGATATTAATCTCAAACTTGTCCATCATAATCCCTGTGGAATAAGGCTTGCCACCTTCTCCTTAAGCTTGTCACCCCTGTCGCTTACCATCAGGAGCTTGTTGTATTTCTCGTATTCCTCTGAGCCGTATGTGCTTAGAAATGCTGAGCTTGACTTGTCAACCGTAAGCTCTGTGACCAAAACTAGCATCTCGTTGGAATCATCGCCAAATGCAGCGCTTGTGAAGCTAAACAGGTTCGCGATATGCTTCTTAACCACCTGTGTCTCCTCCTTAAGAGAGGCAAGCTCTGCGTTGTATTTGCCCCTGACAGCCTCAAAATCAAGCGGCAGAAGTCTTGACGCCTCGTTTAGGAAGCGGATAATTCTCTTAAACTTTCTCTTGTCAGCACTGTCAAGCGCGCCAGCTCTGACCTGCTTCTCCACAAATGTCTCCTTGGCTAAGATCTGCTTGTCAATCATGTCTGCTATGTCAGCACACTCCTTCATTGCCTTGAGACCCGGAAGCAGCTCTCTCAAATACTTCTCGGTCTCGCAGACCTCCCTCATCTCTCCCTGAACCTTATCAATAAGCATTCCGAGAAGCGACAGTCTCTCGTCAAACGAAGCCTTGTTCGCCTTGGCAAGCATAGCCTCTGAGATCTCGCCCTCTAAAAGCGCATCCACGCGATAGTCGTTTCTATACTTGTTGTACAGCTGGTAATACGTCTCAAACTCCTTCACGATCTCATCATTGCGGATATACTGGCCTATGAGGTTTTCGTTGACCTCTAAGCCCTCCTCCTCGCTCATCTTGATGACCTCGCTTAAATCCTCCCAGCCTCTGGCAGTCACGTAGCTCTTGCCCTCGGCTGTGGTCTCCATATGGTAGAAGTACTCCTCCTTCGCATTCAAGAAGCCCAGAATAGCGGCGTGAATGCCCCTCTCCTTCGCATACTTCTTCCAGGTCTTTACGTCAGCCTCCACATTTAAAACCTTCAGACGGTCGAGAGTTACAACGTCAAACTCGCGCACACTCTTGTTATACTGTGGAGGGTTTCCGGCTGTGACTATAACCCAGCCGTCCGGCACGCGGTGTTTGCCGAAAACCTTATACTGCAGAAACTGAAGCATGGACGGAGCCAGAGTCTCAGACACGCAGTTGATTTCGTCGAGGAAGAGGATGCCCTCCTTCACGCCGCTCTCCTCCATAGTCTCATAGACGCTGGCGATAATCTCGCTCATAGTGTATTCGCTGACATCATAGGTTCTGCCGCCGTACTCCTTCTGCTTGATAAACGGAAGTCCCAGAGCTGACTGTCTCGTGTGGTGAGTCATGGAGTAGCTCACAAGCGCAATCCCAAGCTCTGAGGCAATCTGCTCCATAATCGCGGTCTTGCCTATTCCAGGCGCTCCTAAGAGGAAGATGGGCCTCTGTCTGACCACAGGTATGCGGTAATCGCCAAACTCGTCCTTCTTGAGATACATTGTTATCGAATTCTTGATGTATTCCTTAGCTTCATTAATGTTCATATTCTTCCTCTTCCAAAACAACCTTAATCGCCCAGTTTGGCACGTCAGGCCTGTTTTCGTCCTCTCCTAAAAATGCAAATATTGTGTCAAACTTCGGACAGTATGCCGGATAGAAACCGTATCCGTCCGTAAAATATATGAGACCCTTCAGGTTCTCGAACTCGCCCTCGTCCTGAAGTCTCTTCACATAGTCAAATGCGGGCCTGAAATCCGTGGCTCCAAACCCTGTGAGCTTCCCCGTCTTGATAAACTCCTCAAACTCCTCGTCAGATGTTACCTTCGTGTCCGTCTGCACCTGCGCATCACACTGTATTATGTGGATGTTGGCGGTGGAGAAGAAGGAATTCTGTGACTTAAGAATGTCCCTGGTCTTCGTCAAAAAAGCGCTCACTATCTCTCCCCTGCAGGACGCTGACGTGTCTATCACAATCACGAAGTCCCGAACGCGCTTAACCTCCTTATATTCCAAGGGCTCGATAAGGGGGAGGTTTCCGTAAGTTTCCAAGCCATATGTGTAGTAGATGTAGTCAAATTCGTCGTCGTTAACCGTCATCTCCTCGCCTGAGACCATGAACCGCGAGAGTATGTCGCCGTAGTTGTAACGCCTTCTGTTGCTCTCGTCGATGTTGTTCTCCATGCTCTCTGAGCCAATCTTGTCCTTCGAGAAGGTTTTGATATCCGTCTGTATCTTCTTGGATATCTTCTTCCACTCCTCCTCGGTAATCATGATTTCGTTATTTGAGGGAGCCCCACGCCACGCATCGTGAAAATCTATGGCGAAATAGTCCGCGAAGTCCTCCTTCGCCTGCTCACTTATGCCGTTGATGCAAAAATCCCTGTAGAGCCTCTCAGCCGTAATCCTCGGCTGCCACTTGTGAATTCTGCTAATCCACTCCTGCTCCACAGTGTCGCGGGTTAGCGCTGCAGCCGGCACATTCATCTCCAGAATAATATTCTCCACCGCTATGTCACAGGCTATGTTCCAGTAGAGCTCGTTGGTCTTCTCCGGCCTGTCGCGGTGCAGGAAAACATTGTGAAGAAGCATGTGAAGCATTGCCCTAACCGCGATATTCTCCTCGTCCACATATGTGATTAGCAGATACCCCGGATCATAGTAAATGTTTTTCGCATCTACCGCGAAGCCCAGTAGCCCCGGCTTAGGGGTAAGCGCGAGCCTGGAAAGCGCAGAATCAAAAAACCTGAACCTTATGGTTATGGTATCCCTGGCAAGCTCCATTATTCTTTTTGCATACTTATTAATCTCTGCACTTCTATCTTCCATCAGTCACCCCGCATAAGTATTCACGTCCATAAAAACTGCCATATATTATACCACATTCACACAGTATATGGCAACCAAAAAGGCGGCCGGATAACCCGACCGCCCGCATAGTTTATTTAATTAGCTTCTGAGATCTATCTGAAGCTCGTTCTTAAGCTTCTTAAGTATCTTCTTGACAAATGCGTCAACCGCATCCGCGCTAAACTCCTCATCCTTAGGAGTGAACTTGACTGAGAACGCCATGGACTTCTTGTCCAGACCAATCTGTGCTCCCTCGTAGACATCGAAAAGCGTGACATTTGAAACATATGCACATGCATCCTTGATAAGTTTCTCAACCTGTCCGCAGCTAACAGCCTTATCCATGACAAGCGCGAGATCTCTGCTCTCCTCGTCGTACTTAGGAAGTGGTGCAAACTTCGTAACCTTGTCATAGTACTTCTCGAGAAGTGTGAGGTCGATTTCAGCCACATATGCGGCCTCTCTCATATCCTCTGCCTTCATGATTTCGTAGGTAACCTTGCCGAGGAATCCTACAACCTCTCCGCCGCAGACAACCTCTGCTGTCTGGTATGGATGAAGGAATGGCTTCGTTGTAGGAACATATTCAAATGTCAATCCAAATGTGTCGGCAACCGTGTCAACCATGCCCTTGAGTGTGTAGAAATTCTCGCCTGAACCCCACGCAACCATGGCAAGTGTTGGCTTCTCGTCAGGATACTCTGTGAGAGGCAGTGACTTAGGAATGAACTTGTTGCCAAGCTCGAAAACTCTGCCCTCCATGCGTCCGCGCTTCATGTTTCTGGAAGCCGCGTGAATCATCTGTGGCATGAGGGTGGTTCTCATAAGTGAGAGGTCCTCATTGATAGGGTTAAGAATTCTGATAGCATTTCTCTCAGGTGCATCTGCTGCAAAGCCGAGAAGGTCTAAGTCTGCAGGTGAGAAGAATGAATAGTGAACGCCCTCGTAAGCGCCTGTAGAAGTCATGGCTCTCTTGAGCTTAAGCTCTGCCTTCTGCCTGGTGTTCAGACCGCCTGCGGTAATCTTCGCTGTAGGCATAAGTGTCGGAACCAGCTTATCAAAACCGTACATTCTGATAACTTCCTCAGAGATGTCAGGGTATGATTCCATATCCTCTCTGTATGCAGGAACATATATAGTGAGTTCGTCGCCGTCAATGCTTGGGTTGAAGTTTAAAGCCTTCATAATGCGAACAATCTCGTCGGTTGGCACCTCGATACCCAACACGCCGTTTACAGCCTTCACAGAGGCCTTCATAACTCTAGGCTCTAAAGAGTTGCCTGAATTAGCCTCCACATGTGTTGAAGAAACGCGGCCTGCGCCTAACTCCTCGATTAAGTGGAGCGCTCTCTTCATAGCCATAACTGTGGCATACTCGTCAACGCCCTTCGCATATCTCTGTGAGGAGTCTGATGACTGACCCAGAGCACGTGAGCTTTTTCTAATGTTATCTCTTGCAAACTTCGCCGCCTCAAACATAACAGAGTTGGTAGTCTCTCTGATCTCTGAGTTGAGACCACCCATGATACCTGCAAGCGCAACAGGCTTAACGCCGTCGCAGATTACAAGATTGTTGTGGTTAAGAGTGAACTCCTTCTCATCGAGAGTCACAATCTTCTCGCCGTCAGCTGCGCGTCTTACATTAATCGCATTGCCCTCTAAGAACTCCCCGTCAAATGCATGCATTGGCTGGCCAAGCTCGTAGAGAATATAGTTTGTGATATCTACGATGTTTGAGATAGAGTTGACGCCAACAAGGGCTAATCTCCTTCTCATCCATGCAGGTGACTGCTCAATCTTAACGTCTGTCACATAGTGGGCGATGTATCGTGGGCAGAGGTCAGGCGCGTCCACAGTCACTGTGAAGCCGTCCTTCGTGATGCCGCTCTCTGTGTAGTCAAGAGCCGGCTCCTTCACAGGCTTGTCAAGGATGGCTGCAACCTCTCTCGCGATACCATAGATACTCTGGCAGTCAGGTCTGTTTGCTGTGATGCTAACATCGAAGATATAGTCATCCAGGCCTAAGAGTGGCTTCACATCTGCGCCAACTACAGCGTCAGCAGGAAGCACTAAGAGGCCGTTATAGCCTGCTCCCGGATACATGTCCTCATTGACACCCAGCTCAGTTCCTGAGCAGAGCATACCGTTTGATTCGTAGCCGCGAAGCTTGCCCTTCTTGATGGTCATCACACCCTCAACAGTCACGTGATCCTTCGCAGTCATATAAACCTGCGCTCCCGGAAGAGCCACAGGGAACTTGCCGCCGGCACACACATTGTCAGCGCCGCAGCAGATCTGAAGAGGCTCTGCGCCTCCAACATTTACCATGCACACATGCAGATGTGTGTCCGGAATAGCCTCGCAGGTGAGAACCTCTCCGACAACAACGCCTGAAATGTCCTTGCCCACCTGGTACTTCTCCTCCACCTCGAAACCTGAGGCGAAGAGTCTTCTCTCTAATTCATCTATATCTATGTCAATGTCGACATAATCTCTTAACCAACTTATCGGAACTAACATATTAACCTCCTGTCACTTACTGTATTAGTTGTCGTTGATCTGCTCAAGCACTCTAAGGTCTGATTCGTAGAGCATCTTAATGTTGTTGATGCCGTACTTAAGCATGGCCAGTCTCTCGATACCGATACCAAATGCAAATCCTGAGTACTCGTCAGGGTTAATATCGCAGTTGGCCAAAACCTTGCGGTTTACAACGCCTGCTCCCAAGACCTCGATCCAGCCCGTGCCCTTGCACAGTCTGCAGCCCTTGCCCTTGCATTCGAAGCAGCTAACGTCAACCTCTACAGAAGGCTCTGTGAATGGGAAGTATGAAGGGCGGAAACGTGTTGTTGTGTCCGCACCAAATATCTTCTGCACAAGAGTGTTCAACATACCCTGAAGGTCGCACAGTGTGATGCCCTTGTCAACGACCAGACCCTCCATCTGTGTGAACATAGGAGAATGTGTCGCGTCGTCATCAGATCTGAACACCTTGCCGGGAGAAAGAATCTTGATAGGTGGCTTCTTGGCCTCCATAACGTGAATCTGTCCCGCAGATGTCTGTGTTCTGAGAAGGAACTCAGGTGACAGATAGAATGTATCCTGCATATCTCTTGCAGGGTGGTCAGCAGGTGTGTTAAGAGCTGTGAAGTTGTAGTAATCTGTCTCAATCTCGCTGCCCTCGAACACGTCAAAGCCCATGGAAGCAAATATATCGATCAGCTCGTTTCTGATCTGTGTCACAGGATGAAGATTGCCCTTCTTAGTCTTGACAGCAGGCATGGTAACGTCAATCTTCTCCTTCTCATAGCGCGCTGTCGCCTCCTTAGCCTTCAGCGCCGCATCAATCTCGTCAAACTTCTCAGCCGCCCAGGCCTTCAGCTCGTTGACGCCCTTACCAAAATTCGCCTTCTGCTCGTTGGGGATGTTTCTCATCTCCTTCATAAGAGCGCTGATCTTGCCATTCTTAGAATCCAGGAAATTCTTCTTAAATTCGTAAACGGCCTTCGAATTCTCCAGACTGCCGATACCGCCTGTGATCTCTTCCTTGATCTGCGATATCACTTCCTTCAGTTCATTTAAATCCTGCATAAATACCTCCTATTTACCAACAAATAAAAAAGCCCCATATCGTTCGCAATGCGACGATATGGGACGAGTTTCCCCGCGGTACCACCCACGTTCAGATAATTAAATCCACACTTTTAGTCACTAAATGTAGTGATCACATCCGCTTAACCGCCCACGCGTTTTCACGGAAGACTCCAATGCTGAAATTCGCTTCACCCTCTCCGCTCTGCTCCCACCACCGCAGAACTCTCTGTATGAGCCTCAGGCTAAACTACTTACACACCTTCACAGTCGAAAATATAATAAACAATTAGAAGTTGAAAGTCAAGAAGAAAATGTGGGGAGACACTAAAATCGCCTATCAAAAGAATTCAGGGCACTTTATAAGCCCGAAAAGAGCCAGGCACGTTCGTGCCTGGCTATTCTATATCCCATCTTCTATCTTCTATCTTATTCCTATTTATTCTCGTAAACTATCTTGCCGCCGCATATTGTGTAGTGGACTTTGCCCGGGAGCGTCCAGCCTGTGAACGGACTGTTGACAGCCTTGGAGGCGAACTCCTCCTCCTTGACTTCCCACTCCTCATTTTCTCCAAATACGACAATATCAGCAACGCTTCCAGCCTCGATGCTTCCTGCCTTCATGCGGTAGAACTCCATGGGGTTCTTGCTCATGAGCGTTATAAGCTTCATAAGACTTATGTGTCCCGGCTGAACCAGGGACTTGATGCCAAGCGCCAGGCTGGTCTCGAGACCTGTGATGCCGCTGGGCGCCTGCGCCATGGGGCGCGCCTTCTCCTCCACGCTGTGGGGAGCGTGATCTGTCACAATCATGTCGATGGTTCCGTCCACGATACCCTCGATTATGGCCTGACGGTCCTCCTCCGTTCTGACAGGAGGGTTCATTCTGGCGTATGTGCCGTATTTGAGCACCGCGTCCTCCGTGAGCGTGAAATGATGTGGCGTGGCCTCAGCGTGTACGTCTGCTCCCAGCTCCTTAAACGCCTTCACTATCTTCACAGAATTCTTGGAGCTTATGTGCTGGATACAAATGCTGGCCCCTGTGTCCAGAGCCAACACACTGTCCCTGGCAGCCATGATATCCTCGGCCGTTCTTGAAGCTCCGCCGTAGCCTAACTGCTCTGACACTCTGCCCATATTTACGCCAGCCTGCTTTACAAACAGCGGGTCCTCCTCGTGGAGAGCGATGGGCAGGTCTAACTCCTTCGCGCGGAGCATGGCCTGATAGAGTATCTTCTCGTCCATAATCGGGATTCCGTCGTCCGTGAAGCCTGCCGCACCGGCATTTGCCATGGCCTCCATGTCGACTAATTCCTTGCCCTTCAGATCCTTCGTGATGGTTGATGTCTGAAGCACGTGAATAGGCGTGGTCTCGCCCTTCTCTATGCAGTATCTGAGGGTCTCCACGCTGTCAACTGCAGGCTTGGTGTTTGCCATGAGCACAACTGTAGTAAAGCCGCCTCTTGCCGCAGCCTTAGCGCCTGTCTCTATGTCCTCCTTGTAGGTAAAGCCCGGGTCCCTGAAGTGAACATGCGTGTCCACAAGTCCGGGCGCCACAATGAGGCCTGTTGCGTCTATCACGTCCACGCCGTCAGTGCACAAATCCCTGCCAACCTTAACTATCATTTTGCCGTCAATCAGGACGTCTAGCACCTCGTCAGTCCCTGTCACAGGGTCAACTACATGACCATTTTTTATAAGTAACATAATCCATCTCCTTATGTGTGTAAACTGCTAGTAATATAGCATTATTCCCTCAATTATTCAAGTTAGATATAACTAACTTATTACGCCCTGCCACCATCTAAGAAGACTCCGGTTGCCCGGAGTCCTCATCACTCTTTAAGTATTGACTTCTTATTTCTCTTCTGCTCGTACAGGAGCATGTCCGCATGGCTTAGGAGCTCGCCTATCTCCACTTCCTCCGTATTTTTAAATGCATAGACACCAACGCTAAGATGCACGATGTAAGGTTTATCTGCGCCGCAGTTGTCGTTAAATCTTAGCATCATTTTCTCCAGAAGCTCCTTCATGCGCTTGACCGTCATGGAGGTGTCCGTGAATATGCAGGAGGCAAATTCGTCGCCGCCAAGCCTTCCTATGACGGCGTCCTCTCCGAGCGCTGACCTTAGAATATTGGCGGCGCTCTTGATGGCAAAATCGCCCTCCTCGTGGCCAAAGCGGTCGTTGATAATCTTCAGGCTGTCCAGGTCAGCAAATATCATGAATGCTCGCTTGTCAGCGTTAGCCGGGTCGTTCATGCATTTACGCATGCCCTCGTAGAGTCCTCGCCTGTTATACACGCCCGTGAGCTCGTCTGTTTTGGACAGTTCTCCAAGCAGCTGGTTATTCTCACGCACCTCGATCAGGCTGGAGCGAAGCTGACGCTCTATCATGTCCTGACGCTTTATCAGGGAGATAATCTTAAGCGCCGCGCACAGCTGCAGATTGACCGCCTGGATTGTTCCAAACTGCTCTGCGCCCGCCTCCGCTAAGAGAAGTCCAAACTGCTCCTCCCTCGTAAACAGAACGCTCATGACAAGCGTGTGCCTTCTGTCATCCTGTATGAAGCTGTTGGTAAACAGCTCGCCAAATGGTATCCTCTGGGCCTCGCCGGTCACCTGATAGCTCTGCAGCTCGTCGCTGTAGGCCTTCAGAAGAAGGCTGTCCGGATACCTCCACTGCTTGTCCGCGGGGTGCTCGATGACATTCTCGTAGGCAAAGAGGTAGGATGACCTGATGCCCAACTTATTCATCTTCTCAACCACCGTGTAATAGGCTCTGTCGTCAGTCGCCTCAAACACGATCATGTCCCTGGTGATGGCGTTGGTTTTGATAGTTATCTGGTTATTCTCCTCTATCTTCTGGTTGCAGATCTGGTCGTTGACCTCCGCAACAGCCCTGAAAAATGCGGAGAATAACATGTTGATTCTCTCGATATCGTCCTTGCTCTCGGCCCGCCTTATACATCTGTTCTGCAGGATGTCGAGAATTATGAAGAACCTGCTTCCGGAGATTCTTCCCTCCCTGATCCATATGAGAATGGCTCTCATGACCACATTTACTTCCTGCGCGTCGCTGTTAAACATCTCGTCAAGGGACTTGGCATCAAGCGAGCAGAAGCTTCTGATGCACATTTCCTTAACGTGCACGTCGAAGTGGTCCGTGCCAAACAGATAGTCTCCGAGGTACTGCGCAATATTTTCCGGCTCCTCGTCCACCAGTTTTCTAAGCTCCAGCTCCTCGGCGTTATGCTCCGTGCAGCCGCAGGAATCTCTCACAACAAGATGTGAGGCCATGACACTTTGCTCAATCTCGCCCTCAAGTGTGAGGTTCACGGCCTCCACAAGTGCCTGATATCCCAGCTCTCTCGAATCCGCCTTAACCGTGGTCAAATGCGGCGTGAGTTCCATGCACACAGGGTCATCGTCAAATCCTGTGACGCAGATATCCCTGCCCGGCCTTATGCCCCTCTGCTCCAAAACCTTATAGCCTGTGTATGCCATCTGGTCGTTGGCAAATGCTATGGCGTCTAAATCGCTGTTCTTATCGAGAAGCGCCTGCACAGCGTTGGTCACATATCTGGAGAAGTTGCCGTAAACCACCCTGTCCGGGTCGTATTCTATGCCGTGCTCCTCCAAAACCCTGCGGTAAACGTCCAGTCTCGCCTTCGCGTCGTCGTTGGTCAGCGGTCCGCTCACATAGCCGATCTTCTTACAGCCGTGAGCTTCTATGAGATGTCTGATGACATCGCCCATGCCTGTGTTGTTGTCAATATTTATGCAGGGGTAACCCTCTATCTCGCTCGCTATCGTGATTATCGGCGTGCCCTGATAGCGCCCTAGAAGCTCTGCCTGCTCCTCCTTGCTTAGATGTCCTCCAATGGTTCCTATAAGCACCAGAAGCACGTCAAACTTAACCCTTAGCGGCACGTCAAAAAGCGTATGATACTGGTACTCATACGCTGTGTTGACAACATCCTTATAAACCCCGTTAATATATCTTCCCGGAATGATAACCAGGTTGACATCCTTCTCGGCAGCTGCCTCCATGGCGCCCGCGCAGACCGCGGCGTCAAATTCGTCCTGCAGATGTCCGACTAAGAGTCCCACCTGTATCCTTCTTCGTTTTTTAGTTTCGCTCATCCCCCTTGTTTAACCAGCGGTTAATCCTTTCTAACAACCTTCTTGGCCGACTTGACTGCATACATATTCTCATCGGCCTCCTTAATCATATCGTCCAACTCCTTAATATCCTTAAGGATTGCCGTCTTATATCCGCAACTGCATCCGGCCTTATACGGCAGGCCAGAATTATCATTAAAATCCTTGAGGAACTGGTCCACCAGATTGATCATGGCGTCGACATTGACAGGCTGCTCGTGCACGAAGAACACGCTGAATTCGTCGCCGCCCGTCCTTACGCACACCGCATCCTTAGGAAATGCTGTGCTTAAAGCGTTAGCAACTCTTATGATAACCGTGTCGCCGCCCTCGTGGCCATACGCGTCATTGACCTTCTTAAGCCCGTCAACATCTGACACAAGATATGTTATGTAATCGCCGTTCCTTACAGCATTGTCCAGAATGTAATGGTTCTTAACCATACCTCTTCTGTTGTAGAGGCCTGTGAGCGGATCGCGCGCATAGAGATTATCTAACTGCTCCACAACGTACTGAAGCTCGTTCTTCATGTAGAAGCTGCCCGCATTGTTCTGAAGCTGTATAAGCCATGTTCCAGCCAAATCACCCTTGACGCTTATCAGAACCGTCGGCTCGTATGCGACATATCCCAGGAATCTGCTCTTAAAATATATGGGCGAGAATGCAAAAAAGCACGGTTTTGATTCGTGGAAAATATCTATCGGAAGCAGTTTACTAGTGTCAAATGATGTTCCGTTAAACACGTCATGTCCGTACTTGACAACAGAAACCATCCTCGGAGTCAGTCCGTATTTGCTCTTGCCGGTCTCAGTCTCTCTGATGGACTTGTCGACCTTCTCGATACCCTCGCATATACATACAAACAATCTGTTAAATTCAAAGAATTCAGCGCCCTCAAGAGTGCTCTCAAACAGCTGCTCCGAGGTTGTGGCCTCGGCAAATATAATGTTCATCTTCTGAAGGTAGCTGTTGAAGTAGAAATAATCATTCTTGGTTGTATATTTGTCGCCGAACAGAGCGTTATGCTTCTTATCCTTCGGAACACATCCACAGGACTGGTTTTTGATAAGTTCGGAATCAACATATGTGACCTCAGAAACCTTCTCACCTTCCCACACCTTCATGAGAATCTCAACCGCACGTCTTCCCGCTGTTCCAAACGCTCTCTTCACGGTCGTGAGTGTCGGATCATAGCTGTCACAGTCAGGTATGCCGTCAAATCCTGTAACAACCAAATCCTCAGGGATGGAATATCCGTGTTCCTTGAGGTAGTCCATGGCATAGAAAGCCATGGTGTCGTTGGCGCACACAATCGCCTCGACCTCCTTGCCGCTCTCCATGAATCGCTTAGTGCACTCCTTAGCCTTGACCCAGAACTCTCCGTAATCGATTCTGTCATCCTCCACAGGGATATCATGCTCCTGCAGAATCTTCTTGTAGGCTTCCAGTCTCTCCTCAGTCTGAAGATTGCCGGGGAAGCCGCCGATAAAATTAATCTTGGTCAGCCCGTGCTCCTCAACCAGATGCCTCATCACAAATTCCATGGCATTCTTGTCGGAGAGCTCGACATTGTAGTCCACCTGATGCTCAGGATCGTTGACATTCACAACTGGAATGCTCTTCTGTCTGGCACGCTCACATATCCTATGCGTGATCTCCGGCTCCATGAATGACTCGCCCTCAAGAATGATTCCGTCAAGCATATCATAGTTAATCAGGTTATAAATCTCCGCCTCACCCTTGATGATGGAAGGGTCGAGATGTCTGTCCATATTGAGGGCAGGCTTTCTCATAAGCGCAGAAAAACACAGGAGATTGATATCATTCTCCTGACACATCCTGTAAACGCCCTCTACGACCTTTGTCTCGTACTCGCCATCATAGCTTGTAACACATATTGCTATAGTTTTTCTGCTCATTTTTCTCCCTTTTGTAATATTACCCCACGAACTATATAACTATATACATTCTACCACATATGTTTACAAAAAAACAGAGGTTTCGAGAACTTTAAGATTCTCAAAACCTCTGAAATGATTAAATTATCTAACTATTTGTAGTTGACAATCTTGCCGAAGTCTGGCTTAAGTGAAGCACCGCCGACTAAGCCGCCATCGATGTCAGGCTTAGCGAAGAGCTCAGCTGCGTTGCCAGCATTTACAGAACCGCCGTACTGGATACGGATAGCTGCTGCTGTTGCATCGTCATAAACCTCTCTGATGACCTGGCGGATTGCTGCGCAAACCTCCTCAGCCTGATCAGATGTAGCTGTCTCGCCTGTTCCGATAGCCCAGATAGGCTCGTAAGCGATAACTGCTGTTGCAGCCTGTGCAGCTGTAACGTTCTGGAATGCGATCTTGATCTGCATTCTGATCCAGTCGATATAGATGCCCTGCTTTCTCTGTGTGAGAGACTCACCACAGCAGATGATAGGTGTGATACCGTGTTCGAAAGCCTTAATAACCTTCTTGTTAACGGTCTCATCTGTCTCTGCGAAGTACTCTCTTCTCTCAGAGTGACCAATGATGACATACTTAACGCCTGCATCTACCAGCATATCAGGAGCGATCTCGCCTGTGTAAGCGCCCTTCTCCTCGAAGTACATATTCTCAGCACCAATCTGAATGTTTGAACCCTCAGCAGCCTTAACTGCAGGGATAATATCGATTGCAGGTACACAGAAAACAACATCGACATCGTCGTTAGCTACGAGTGGCTTAAGCTCATCGATTAAAGCTACAGCCTTGCTAGGTGTCATGTTCATCTTCCAGTTACCAGCGATAATCTTCTTTCTTGACATAACATGTCTCCTTATAACTGTGTATTAATTACTTGTTGTCTGCTGCTGCAACGCCTGGAAGCTCCTTACCCTCAAGGAACTCAAGTGAAGCGCCACCGCCTGTAGAGATGTGGCTCATCTTGTCGCCGTAGCCCATCTGGTTAACAGCTGCTGCTGAATCACCGCCGCCGATGATTGTGATAGCGTCTGTCTTGGCAAGAGCGTCTGCAACTGCAAGAGTACCCTTAGCAAGGCTAGGATTCTCGAATACGCCCATAGGTCCATTCCAAACAACAGTCTTAGCAGACTTAACAGCGTCTGAGAAGAGCTCAATTGTCTTAGGTCCGATATCGCAGCTCTCTCTGTCTGCTACCATCTTGTCAACATCACATACTAATGTGTCAACTGGAGCATCGATTGGGCTTGGGAACTCAGCGATTGTAACAGAGTCAACAGGAAGAAGGAGCTTCTTGCCAAGCTTGGCAGCCTTGTCCATCATTTCCTTGCAGTAATCAAGCTTCTCGTCGTCAACAAGTGACTTACCAATCTCATAGCCCTGAGCCTTCAGGAATGTGTAAGCCATACCGCCGCCGATGATTAATGTATCGCACTTCTCGAGGAGGTTATTGATAACATTTAACTTGTCAGCAACCTTAGCGCCGCCAAGGATAGCTACGAATGGTCTCTTAGGATTCTCAACAGCGTTGCCTAAGAAGTCAATCTCCTTCTGCATAAGGTATCCAACAGCGTTTGTGCCGCCCTTAGCAGAGATAAATGTTGTAACACCTGCAACAGATGCATGTGCTCTGTGTGAAGAACCAAATGCGTCGCAAACATAGTCGTCAGCGAGATCAGCAAGCTCCTTAGAGAATGCCTCACCGTTCTTGGTCTCCTCCTTGCCACGGAAACGTGTATTCTGAAGAAGAACTACGTCTCCCTCCTTCATAGCCTCAACAGCCTTAGTAGCTGCCTCGCCTGTTACGTTGTAATCAGCAACAAATGTTACTTCCTTGCCAAGCTTCTCAGATAAAGCCTTAGCTACAGGAGCAAGTGACTCCTTCTCGTTTGGTCCTTCCTTAACCTTACCAAGGTGTGAGCAAAGGATTACTCTGCCGCCGTCGTTGATAAGTTTCTTGATTGTAGGAAGAGCAGCATTGATACGAGTCTCATCTGTGATCTTGCCATCCTTAAGCGGAACGTTGAAATCGCAACGAACCAGGACTCTCTTGCCCTTAGCGTTAATGTCATCAACAGTCTTCTTGTTTAACATTTCTTTTTCTCCTTAAAATTAATAATTTAAAAATGGGCCCGGCCCAATGGACCGGACCCACATTTTGGTCGTAAATTAATTCAAACTCTGATTAGTTGAGCTCAGCGAAGTACTTGATTGTACGAACCATCTGGCTTGTGTAAGAGTTCTCGTTGTCATACCAAGAAACAACCTGTACCTCATAGAGGTCATCAGCGATCTTAGCAACCATTGTCTGAGTTGCATCGAAAAGTGAACCATATCTCATACCGATAACGTCTGAAGATACGATCTGATCCTCGTTGTAACCAAATGACTCAGATGCAGCAGCCTTCATAGCAGCGTTGATGCCTTCCTTAGTAACGTTAGCACCCTTAACAACTGCTGTAAGGATTGTTGTAGAACCTGTTGGAACAGGAACACGCTGTGCAGAACCGATGAGCTTACCGTTTAACTCAGGGATAACAAGACCGATAGCCTTAGCAGCACCTGTTGAGTTAGGAACGATGTTAGCAGCGCCGGCACGTGCTCTTCTAAGGTCACCCTTTCTGTGAGGACCGTCGAGGATCATCTGATCGCCTGTATATGCATGGATTGTGCTCATGATACCGCTCTGGATTGGAGCGTACTCGTTAAGAGCCTTAGCCATAGGTGCAAGGCAGTTTGTTGTACAAGAAGCTGCAGAGATAACCTGATCATCTGCTGTAAGAGTCTTCTCATTTACAGAGTAAACGATTGTCTTAAGATCATTACCAGCTGGAGCTGAGATAACTACCTTCTTAGCACCTGCATTGATGTGAGCCATAGACTTCTCCTTAGAGCAGTAGAAACCTGTACACTCAAGAACAACATCTACGCCGATCTCTCCCCAAGGAAGCTCAGCTGCGTTTGCCTTAGCATAGATTGTAAGAGTCTTTCCGTCAACTGTGATTGTTCCAGCCTCATCATCAGCTGAAACTGTGTGAAGGTTCTCACCGATCTTACCACAGTAACCACCCTGTGCTGTGTCAAACTTAAGAAGGTTAGCAAGCATTGAAGGCTTTGTAAGGTCGTTGATAGCAACTACCTCATAACCCTCTGCGCCAAACATCTGTCTGAAAGCAAGACGACCGATACGGCCAAAACCATTGATTGCAACTTTAACTGCCATTTTAGATTCCTCCTAAAATAAATGTGATATAAAACTCGTATGTGTTCATACGTTATACCCTAGTCCTAAACATTCTAACCTTTTAACATAAAAAAGGCAAGTCCTTTTTTTGATAATTGTCATTTTTTTAACATTAATTGTTTTGCAACTTAATCAAATATGTGATATCATATAGTATATTGTTATTCATAGGAGGATTTTTATGAGGTACGAAATCAACGGTTCCCCTCTTCCAGTTGCCATCTGCTATCTGGATCCTGGAGAGACCATCGTGTGTGAAGGCGGCGCCATGAGCTGGATGAGCGCCAACATGAACATGGAAACCACCGGCGGCGGCATCGGCAAAATGTTCTCCAAAGCATTTTCAGGAGAGAAAATGTTCCAGAACAGATATACTGCCATGCACACCCCAGGCGAAATAGCATTCGCCTCCAGTTTTCCAGGCAACATCCTGGCAGTAGAAATCCAGCCCGGTCGTGACATCGTCTGCCAGAAGTCAGCATTTCTCGCCTCAACCCTGGGCGTCGAGCTGTCCATCTTCTTCCAGAAGAAGTTAGGCGCAGGTTTCTTCGGCGGCGAGGGCTTCATCATGCAGCGCCTCTCCGGCAACGGTCTCGCCTTCATCGAGATTGACGGCTCCGTAATCGAGCGCCAGTTAGGCCCCGGCGAGCAGCTCATCGTCGACACAGGCTACGTAGCCATGATGGACTCAACCTGCTCCATGGACGTTCAGAGCGTCAAGGGCATCAAAAACATGTTCCTCGGCGGCGAAGGCATGTTCAACACCGTGATCACAGGCCCCGGCAAGGTATATCTTCAGACCATGCCCGCCTCCCAGGTCGCAGCCAGCATCCTGCCCTTCATCCCAACTGGCGGAAACTAATATTTAAGGCGGTGCATGCGCACCGCCTTAAACTTAGCTTATAACTTTTGTCTTAGAATAATTGTTGATGAATTCCAACGCCTCATCGACAGGCATCTTCAAATACTTAGCCACAATATCAAGAGTCATATCTCCGTTTTGATACTGTTCAACCAAGATGTCATATTTGCCTTTCTCT
>JAILPS010000016.1 GCA_024699325.1 Lachnospiraceae bacterium
CATAAGGGGAATAACAAGGTCGTTAAAACAGATGGCGATATCTAAGGAGGAAGCCTTAGGGCTTATAGATCGCTACTGGGAGGAGGATTAGAGGTGAAGGCATACAGAAGGGGGATGTATGGAAACTATCTGATAGTGTACGTCATCGCTGGAATTATATGTGTAATAAACAGCATTGAGAAGTTTTTGATAAACTACGATGCTGCTGTAAATCTGGCGGTGGGTTATGGAGAGTACGAATTCTTATATGAGTTTTACGGGATAGCTCGCGAATTTAAGCCAGAGAATTACGATGTAAATATAGTTCTTGACGGCACACTGTCAGTGTTCAGTCTGTTTTTAGCAGTGTGTGTGGTGATGGTTTTTCTAAATATGAAGTTTTTTAACAGTTGTGGATCAAACAGCAGTTATTTGCTGCTAAGAGCTCCAAGCAGGGGACTATATATAAGAACCGTACTTAAAAGACCGCTCATATGCATGGTTATCATGGCAGTTGTCATGGCACTTCTTGGGGCGCTGTTTGTGGGGCTTGCTCATAATCCTGTGTATGAAGACAGTGTGTACCACATTGAGCCTGACCACATTAATATTTTATCAATGTTTTTCTAAGGGGGAAATATGAAAGAGAAGTTATCAATATTTTCGTTTTATCTTAAGAAGAGAGTTGTATGGGCTCTGGTAATTATGGCAGCTATGGCCATATACATAACTCTGGCATGGCTTGGATGTTTTAAATATAATTTTGAGCCTGACGCTGCTTTTAGAACAAATATTTTTGATTTTGAGACGATACAGGTTTATCTAAACCACTTTCTGTTATTAGGTTTTTTTATAGCCATAATCGTATGCATACTTGTGTGCCTTGATTTTCAATTTGGAAAGAGCAACACAACATATATTCTCAGAAGACTGCCAGTTGGCGAGAAGAACATATATATCGGCAAGGCCATATCAAACTTTTTGATGCTTATGTGGGTTTATCTGTTTACAGCGCTTTTAGAGCTTGCATGTCTGTGGGGCATGTATTATGTCAGAGATCATCAGGTCTTCGTTGTCAATCTGGTGGGAGATATCTTCGATTATGACTTTATGTACATGATGTTTCCACTTGCCGATCCCATGATATTTGTTAAGAATGTCGCCACATATCTGATGCTTGCCATATTCTTAATGTATGGTTCATTCAGATTGACCTACGGCCATGCGCCAATACTTGGAATTGTGGGAAGTATTACAAGCGTGATACTGCTGTTCTGGGAGGTGTTAGGAAGCCGCGTACTGCTTTTATCTGACTCATGGTATAAGTCATCAGTTATATTAGTTTTTCTTATAAATGCAGCTATTATAGCTTTAGTTTTCGTAAGGCTTCATCACTATTTTAACGGAGAATACGCCGACGAAGATTACATAATGCAGGGGGGAGAGACATGTTAGAGATTAAGAATGTGTCCAAGAAGTTTGGATTTAAAGAGGCTTTAAGCGATATCAATTTAAGTATCGATAGAGGTCATATTGTGGGACTGTTTGGAGCAAACGGTGCCGGCAAGACCGTCCTTATGAAGTGTATCATGGGTTATCTAAACCATGAGGGCAGCATTACCCTTGACGGCGAGAAGATTACATGCAAAAACGTGGACAAGATATCGTTTGGAACCTGCGAACACAGCTTTTTCCCGAGACTCACAGCATTAGAACACAGGGAATTCTTAAAAGAGCAGTTTCCGAAGTTTAACGAGAAGCGTTTTGATGTTTTGATGGAATTCTTTAACCTGCCACCTAAGAGAAAACTCAGGTTTTTGTCAACAGGACAGAAGAACCAGTTTGAGACAATCATGGCACTGAGCCAAGGCGCTGATTACATAATATTAGATGAGCCGTTCTCGGGCAACGATCTGTTAAACCGCGAGGACTTATATAAGCTCATCATAGGTCTGTTAGAGCCTAATGAGACCATAATAATGTCAACACATCTGATAGAGGAGATTAAGGGATTCGTGGATATGGCAATCCTGATAAAGGATGGCAAAATTATAGAAAATGTCAGCGTTGAGGAGCTAAATGAGCAGGGAGTAGACCTTACTGACTTTATCAGAACCAGCTATGGATATGATGCAAACAGAGTTATAAGAGCTCTCGAGAGCATTAACGGAAGGGATGAATAGAATGAAAGCGACATTGGTTGTTGCAGGAATTATGAGCGTTGCGCTTGTCGCAGGGGCAGGAGCAGCATTAGTTACATTAAAAACACAGGATGATGTGACAATCACGCAGGAGGTTATTGCCGGAGATCCGGCATATATGGACGGTATCAGGTTTACATTCTGCGAATGTTCAGAACAACCTTTTGAGAGAACGGATAACATTTGGGGACATAAGGGGCTTACGCCATGGCAGACAGATCCGAAGCTTATGTGGAAGGCAGTTGCTACGTTTGACAGCCAGGGGGTTACTGTGACTGATGAAAAATGTCACGTGGATGATTTTACCGCATGTTATCAGGATGTATTTAATCTACAGTATTCGGGGATTGGCAATGACTTACTCAAGGCAATGAGATGTGTAAGAGAAACTGAATATAAGTATGAGGATCAGGTTGTTGTGTGCGCAGTCGATGACTATGGCAATAAGTATGGAGATTTGTACACTTACAATGACTACACAGTATTTAACAGGGATGTAGTATACCTATGGTATGTTGAGAGTGAAAAACATGATATACCTGAAGGATTGGATTATTATACTCTGTATAAGCTCACATTTTCTGACCCACATAATGAATATGAGCCCGCCCACATTGAAAAGATATCACAGATTAAGAAGGTCAGTTATTCTTATTTGCGTTCGTTTCTGCTGGAGTATTCCGGCGATATACTTATAGAAGATGATAAGTGTTTTGATGATGAGGGTAATGAGATTGTTGAGAATAAGGGTTTAGATAAAACTATTAGAATTTATGATCATGAAACTGGAAAACTGTTGGTAGATATGGAAAGTGATACCTATACTAAGCCTTACGAGGTTTCCAATTACCTGATACTTACGGTTGAATCAGAGAATGGCAAAAAAGAAGTGGTTGTTTTGGATGAGAGTGCTGACTACAGGGAGGTATTTAGGACAGATTGCAGAGGAGAATTGAAAACCGTACTCTATGATGAGGAGAAGGGGTTGTTTTATATCATGAGTATGCTCAAACATAATTACGATTATGCCAAATTAAATAATAAAGTATTGTTTGATTCTGTGAATATCACTGTGTGTGATGAAAATAGAGAACTGTATGTTGGAAATTATATTATGAACACCAGCTGGTATGGAAATGTTTTTTTTGACACCATAGTCGTTGGAGAATTCGATGTGGATTCCACAGGCCACGAATCGCCGGGGGATAACACCTTAGAATATATTGGAATAGATTACAGAATGGAATTTGTAGAAGAATAGGTTTTTAATCAAGGGGAGTTGTATGAATAAGACACTAGTAGCAGCGGGGGCACTGACCATTGCCCTGGCGGGGGCTGTGGGAACCTCGGCAGTTGTTTTAATAACACAGGATGATGTGACAATCACGCAGGAGGTGATTGCCGGAGATCCGACATATATGGACGGTATCAGACTTACGTACTGTGTGTGCGCGGAGCAACCTTATGAATATAAATTTGACGTTTGGAAGAAAATTATATATGGACTGCCGTGGCAGGCTGAGCCGAAGCTTATGTGGAAGACAGTAGCCACATTTGACAACAAGGGTTTCACTGTGGCTGAGGAAAAATGCCAGGTGGATGATTTTACAATATGTTATCAGAATGTATGTGGAAATAGATATGCTGGTATATGGCCAACCCTGGTCGATGCGATTGAATATGTCAGGGGTGTAGAATATGCCTTATCTGATGAAGTCAGGCTGCCGGCGGTTGATGATAACGGCGTAAACTATGAGAACCTGTTTTGTGGACAATTAGTTACGGCATATGATGAAAATGTTATTTATATGTGGTGTGTGGAAAACGAAGAATATGAACTGCCTGAGGGGTTAGAGTTTAACACACTGTATAAGCTCACATTTTCTGATCCATCTGATGATACTGTTCCCGCTCACATTGAGAGAGTAGCTGATTTTGATTTTGAAAATGATGGAAAACTTCGCACATATGTGTTGGATAATTCAGGAGATATTCTGATTGAGAGTGAAGAGTCCAAATACGTAGACGATGAAGAGATAGATTATTTCTGCTTTGAAATATATGACCATGAGACCGGAGAACTTATATATAGGGAGATGTCTGATTTTTGCTGTATTCCTTATGTGTTTTCACACTATGCTGTTCTTGAAGTCGCTTCAGAGGATGGAAAATCTGAGTATGTCGTTCTGGATGTGGATGAGGGCTACAGTGAGGTGCTTAGGACTGAGGCTGCGGGAAATCTTAAAAGTGTGGTGTACGATGAGGAGAAGGAGCGGTTCTGCTTTATGAGCATGCTAAAACAAAGCATGTATACGCATAGCAGAAGCTACGGTGATAATTTCTTTGATTCGGTAAGAGTAAATGTGTGTGATAAGAGCGGGGACCTGTATATAGGAGACTACTATACAAACTGCACATGGTGTAAATCACATTCTTTTGACACTATAATTGTAGGAGAACCTGATGTGGACGAGCTGGGGAATAAGTTGCCTGGAGTTAACACCTTAGAATATTTTGGAATAGATTACAAGGTTGATTTTTACAGGTAATCTTCACCTGAGTTCACAGAATAACCACATTTCCATCACAAAAGATATAGATTTCTTCGATAGAATACTGCCGGTGGGATAAAAATATATCACTGGGAGGTAATATTCATGAGAAAGAAAAATATATATTATGTAGCGTGTGCGCTTAGTTTGGCACTTATGGGATGTAATTCTTCTGACACGGCGTCAGAGAGCGCGGAGAATGCAGTTGCCGAGGCGACTACAACAGTTTCTGACGAGACAGAGGTAGAAACTACCGCAGAGCTTGTGACTGAGGAGAGTGCAGCCTTCGTGGGCATGGTCAGCGCTATAAGCGGAAATGTTGTGACTCTTACAGCCGGAGAGGTTGAGGTTGTTGAAGGAAATATGGGACAGGAAGACAGCGAGGTCGGACAGTTCTTCATGGTTCCTGACTCTGACAGCTCTTCAGAACTGTCCATAATGGGCGGCGAGGGCGATATGCCACAGATGGGCGAGGCACCACAGATGGGGCAGATGCCAGGTGGTGATATGTCAGGCAATCAGATGCCAGGTGGTCAGATGCCAGGTGGTCAGATGCAGTTCCCGGGCGGAGACATGCAGATGGAGTTGCCGGAGGGCGAGACATTTGCCGAGGGCGAGATGCCAGGCGGTGAGTTGCCGGAGGGCGAGACATTTGCTGAGGACGGTATGCAGTTTGGCGGCGGCATGAGAGGCGGCGACATGCAGAACATGGGACCCGGCAACATGGAGGACGGCCAGGGCTTTGGCATGGAGATGGACTTCTCAGACTATGTTCCTTTTACAGCCTCAGGCGAGGATGCCACAGAATATGACCTTGGCGGCGTGACCATCGTCGACGAGGAGGGCAACGAGGTGGCACTTGAGGATATAGCCGAGGGCGATGTTTTGACCATCACGGTAAATGATGATGGAACATATACAGTTGTGTGGAACGGCCATGGATTTGACATGAGTAGCTTTGGACAGATCTAAGATATGTTTTAGTTAATTAATAATAAAACTTTTATTAAAGGGGCGCTTAGGGCGTCCCTTTTTCTTGACTTTTTTACAGGCTCGACTATAAAATAGGTAAGTTAGTAGAAACGTTTTCAAGGAGAGAATATGACCAAGGGACAGTGGAAGGATTTACTTCGCGAAATTCTAAGAAATAAAAGCAGATTTCTGTCCATATTGTTTATAGTCTGCCTGGGGGTGGCGTTCTTGTCGGGAATTCGTGCCAGCGAGCCGGATATGCTGATAAGCGTGGATGAATACTACGACGCCCAGGAGTTTATGGATATAAGAGTAATAGGTACGCTGGGACTTACGGACGATGATGTGGCCGACATAGCCAAAATCAAGGGTGTGGGCTACGCTGCGGGCGGCAAATACACGGAGACCTATGTACATTTTACGGACAACACAGGCGAGGAGCCAAGACTTGAGACCAAGACGCTCAAGGTTTACGAATATCTAAGCGGCATCAACGAGCCGTATGTAACTGAGGGACATGTCCCGACCAAAACTGACGAGATGCTTATCGATTCGCATCTCGCAGCATACTATGATTTGAAAATAGGGGATACGATCAGGCTTATCTCCGGGTCAGATGCGCCTCTTTCAGACACATTGAGCGAGGAGACCTACACCATATGCGGTTTTGGAATCTCCCCGTGGTATCTGCACTACGAGAGGGGCACGGGTAATATAGGCACTGGAACCATAGACTATTTCGTCATGGTAAACGGCGCTGTTTTTGAGGCTGACTACTACACGGAAATCTATGTGCAGGTGGATGAGGCACGCTCAATGCTAAGCGGCACGGACGCATATGACGAGGTGGTTGATAAAATCGTCGACAGAATTAAGCTCTTAGAGGATGCAGCAGCCAAGAGGAGACTTGCGCAGGTCCGCGAACAGGCCATAGACGAGGCGCTAAGGAGCGATGACTACGCCAAGGCTTACAAGGAGGCGTATGATGAGGCTCTCGCTGACGCCAAGAAGGAGGCGTATGACGAGGCCTACGAGACTGTTCTAAAGGAGGCCTACGACGAGGCGCTTAAGACTGCCATGGAGACAGCCAGGGCTGAGGCTTTAAAAACTGTTAAGGCTGAGGCACTTGAGAAGGCCATAGAGACAGCGAGGGCTGAGGCTTTAGAGACTGCCATCAAAACTGCCCACGATGAGGCCTATGAGACCGCCCTTAAGCAGGTTATGGATGAGGGCTATGAGACTGCCCTTGAGACAGCCAAGAAGACTGCCTATGACCAGGCTCTTGCCACGACCAGACAGACAGCATACGACGAGGGTTACGCGCAGATCACATCATATGTGGACAGCATTGCCGGACAGATTGTGGACGCTCTGGCTGGACTTAACGAGGAACAGCTAAACTCCCTTAAGGAGGCGCTAAACGACCCTACAACCACGCTCTCTGAGCAGCTTGACAAGGTCAATTATATATTTAAGAGTTTAGGCATCAGCATGCCTGACAACATAGATGTGAACGCCCTCATGGAGACACAGATCTATTCCATGATGGTGGATGCCCTTAAAAATTACGTGGAAAACAACCAGGTTACTGAGCAGGATAAGGCGAATGCGAAGGCCGCGCTTATAGCAGATGTCACTCCAAGCGTTAAAGCTATGTATGAGGAGTATTTTAACAGCCAGTTTGACACTGTGTACAAGACGCTGTTTGACCTGCAGTTTGAGGCTCAGTTTGAGAAACTATACGGCGAGACTGTGCGCGCGGAGTTTGAGAAAACATTTAACGAGCAGTACAAGGCGACGTTTGACGCGGAGTTTGAGAAGACATTTAACGAGCAGTATCTAGGCATGGTTAATGAGCAGTTTGACGCGACGTTTGACACGCAGTATCTGCCCATCATAGAGCTGTCGTTTGACAAAACCTTCGAGGAGGAGTATCTCGACCAGTTTAATGAGGAGTTCGAGAAAACCTTCATGGAGGAGTATCTGGACGAATTCGAGGAGGAGTTTTACAAGACCTTCGAGGAGGAGGGAAAACCTAAGTTTGACGAGGAGTTCTATAAGACCTTCGAGGAGGAATATCAGGAGCTCTTCGACGAGGAGTTTGACAAGAAGTTTAACGAAGAATTCGTATCTGAGGCGGGCAATGAGATAGATGAGAAGCTTGAGCTTCCCAAGTGGTATGTGCTAAACAGAACCGCATCCGTGCCGTCGTATGTGGAGTATATTCAGGACGCCGAGGGAATAGGCAAGATCGGAACGGTCTTCCCGATAATATTCTTCTTAGTGGCTGCCCTTGTGGCTCTCACCACCATGACCAGAATGGTCGACGATGAGAGAATTCAGATAGGCTCCATGAAGGCCATGGGCTACTCAAACCTGTCCATAGCCGGCAAATATATAATCTACACTCTGGCGAGCAGTGTGACCGGAAGTATTCTGGGCGTGCTGATAGGAGAGAAACTCTTCCCGCTTGTCATAATCAATGCCTACGGAATTCTGTTTGTGGACGTTCCCAACACATCTGCGCCGTATCAGCTGGACATCGCGGCGTATTCATCCCTTGCAGCTATAGGCTGCGTGCTGCTTGCCACATTGTTTGCATGCTTTAAGTCCACCAGGGAGAAGCCTGCGGGACTTATGAGACCACCTGCGCCCAAGGCAGGCAGCAGAATTCTATTGGAGAGAATAACCATTCTCTGGAACCACCTAAGCTTCACCGCGAAGGCATCCATGAGAAACCTCTTCAGATACAAAAAGCGTCTCTTCATGACCATATTTGGCATCGCGGGCTGCATGGCGCTCATGATGGTGGGCTACGGCCTTAAGGATTCCATTATGACCATCACGGGCACGCAGTACAAGGAAATCTTCCTCTACGACGCCTCAGTGACCATGAGCGCGGATGCCGACGAGGAGGAGAGCGAGGAGCTTATGAACGCCATCACAGGCTATGAGGGCGTAAGAGAGACTCTGGAGTTTTCCCACGAGACTCTCGATGTGAGCGTGGGCGACTACAGCAGAAGTGTTGAGCTTTATGTTCCGCAGAGCGTTGAAAATATTGGCAACTTCATGATACTTCGCGACAGAGTTTCGGGAGAGCAGTATGAATATCCTGCCTCTGGCGTGGCTCTTAGCGAGAAGACCGCCAAGCAGCTGGGCGTGGCTGTGGGGGACACAGTGACCTTCATGATGGACGATAAGGAGTACACATGCGAGGTCTCATGTGTGTTTGAAAACTATGTCTATCACTTTGCGTTTGTGTCATACGATACCTACAGGAGTCTGTTTGACAAGGAGCCTGTGTATAACACCGCATTTCTCCTGAACGACACGCGCGACGAGGAGTTTCAAAACGACCTGAGCACATACATCATGAGCTTTGACGCGGCCGGTGGAGTGAGCTTCATATCTACGCTTAACGGAACTCTCGACAACATGCTCACAAGCTTAAACGGCGTCATCTGGGTTCTCATCATTTCAGCGGGACTACTGGCGTTCGTTGTGTTATATAACCTCAACAACATAAGCATCGCCGAGAGGCGAAGGGAGCTTGCGACCATCAAGGTTTTGGGCTTCTTCCACACGGAGGTTGCGGCATATATTTACAGGGATAATATATGGCTTACCATATTTGGCTGCGTGGCCGGGGTTTTCCTCGGAAGATATCTCCACGCCTTCATCATAGACACCGTCGAGGTCGATATGCTGATGTTTGGGCGAAATATTTCCCTTGAGAGCTACATAATGTGTATTCTGTTCACGGTGCTGTTCTCTGTTATAGTTAACTTCATAATGTATTTCCAGCTGAAGAAAATCGACATGGTAGAATCGCTCAAATCCGTTGAATAGTTAAGTTTTGAGAGTGTTTTGGGGTAATTTATGCTTGTTATTTTGGTCTAACTAAGATAGAATAGAACAAGGTGGGTTTACGTAATAAATATGGTTAGGGGATATTATGGGTCCTGCAGAGAGATTCATTGGTAGAAGTGGGCTGTTTTCTGACGAGACGGAGATGTTTAGGACACCGTGCGAGCCGAATGTCGGAGACAGAGTAACAGTCAAATTCAGGTCGCTTGCGGCGGATAAACTGAAGGTTTATCTGCTTCTTGGTGATGAAGAGATTAAGATGAGCTATAGCCACAGGGAGGGCAGATTTGTCTACCATGTAGCTTCATTTGTTATGCCAGAGGGCATGATAAGCTACGACTACAAGATCACCAACGGCGAGGAGACACTGTATTATAATAAGCTTGGCTGGGTTGAGAGCAGGGATCCCTACTACGCCTTCAGGGTGACGGGTGGTTTTAAGACACCTGACTGGGCCAAGGGAGCTGTAATCTACCAGATATTTGTGGACAGGTTCTGCAACGGCGACAAAACCAACGACGTTGTGAACGACGAATACTACTACATAAACGGCAACAGCATACAGATACAGAACTGGGACGAGACGCCGAAGGTTTTTGATGTCAGATGCTTCTACGGCGGAGACCTGGCGGGAGTCAGAAGCAAGCTTGACTATCTTCAGAGCCTGGGCGTGGAGGTGATATATTTTAATCCTCTGTTTGTCTCACCATCTAATCATAAATACGACTCACAGGATTATGACCACATTGACCCTCACTACGGGGTGATTGTGAAGGACAGCGACGTTTTGTTAAGGGACGGCGATAGCGATAACTCTAAGGCCGGCAAATACATAACCAGAACCACGGATATTGAGAACCTAGAGGCATCGGATAGATATTTTGCAGATCTCGTGGAGGAGATACACAGGCGCGGCATGCGCGTGATACTTGACGGTGTGTTCAACCACTGCGGATCATTTAACAGATGGCTCGACAGGGAGGGCATCTACGAGAACCAGAAGGGATACAGCAAGGGCGCATATGTGAGCAGCAGAAGCCCCTATAAGAACTATTTTTCCTTCAAGGAGGAAGACTGGCCTTATAACGACACTTATGACGGCTGGTGGGGACATGAGACGCTTCCCAAGCTTAACTATGAGGACTCGCCTGAACTCTATGCGGACATCCTAAGGATTGCTGCCAAGTGGGTTTCCCCTCCATATAACTGCGACGGCTGGAGGCTTGATGTGGCGGCGGATTTGGGCCACACGCCTGAGTTTAATCACAGGTTCTGGAAGGATTTCAGGAATACTGTCAAGAAGGCCAATCCCGACGCCATCATTCTGGCAGAGCACTACGGCGACCCTTCGGCATGGCTTCGGGGCGACGAGTGGGACACAGTCATGAACTATGACGCCTTCATGGAGCCAATCACATGGTTTTTGACAGGTCTTGAGAAGCACAGCGACGAATATAACGCAGGTCTGTTGGGCAACGGCGACTGGTTTTTTAAAAATATCACGCACAACATGAGCAAGTTCCAGCAGGGCTCCCTGTGTGTGGCTATGAACGAACTGTCAAACCACGATCACTCGAGGTTTTTGACAAGAACGAATTCGACAGTGGGAAGACTGTCAAACCGCGGTCCCGAGGCTGCGGGCAGGGGGATTAAATACAGCATGCTAAGGGCAGCGGTTGTGTTCCAGATGACCTGGCCCGGCGCGCCGACCATATACTACGGCGACGAGACCGGAGTTGTGGGCTGGACGGACCCTGACAACAGAAGAACATATCCATGGGGACATGAGAACTGGGAGCTCATAGAGTTCCACAAATACATAATCTCCATGCACAAGAAGATATCCTGTCTGAAGTGCGGAAGCGTGAAAATGCTTATCGGCACGGATCATTTGATCGCCTACGGAAGGTTTGACGAGAGGAATCAGGCGGTTGTCATCATAAACAACAAGGACGAGGAGAGAAGTCTGGCGCTTCCCGTATGGCAGCTTGGCATCCCGGACGGCGAGGCAGTTTTAAAGCGCATCATGGTGACCTATGAGCACGGCTGCAATGTCGGCAGGAAGATGTTTAGCGTGAGCGACGGCTATCTCAAAATCACTGTTGGACCGATGGAGAGCCAGCTCTACGTTGCTGGAGATTACGATTATAAAAGGTAATTCACATGGCTAACTGGGAAACATTATTTGTTAAAATAATCAAGGAAATATGTGACGAGGAGGGGATAACCCTCACCTCGTTTGACGACTGGGCCTTCTGTCTTGCAAGAGACGGAAGGCACAAATTCATATATGGGTATCAGTTCTGTCTGGACGATGCGGCAAAGGTTGGAGTCCTTAAGGATAAGGCGGCAGCAGCAGAAATGATGGCCTCAGCAGGCATTAAATGTGTGCCCCACTGGTGCGTCATGAACCCTGAAGCGCCTGAGTTTGCAACACTTTCAAGCGGCTGGGAGTTTATGGGCGAGAAGCTTAGGCAGTACGGCTCGCTGGTGGTTAAGGACAACTTAGGTACAGGCGGCAGAAGCGTCTACCACGTGAAGAACATGAAGGAGCTCGAGCAGGCGGCAGCATTTATATTCTCTAAGGCGCAGTCCCTGGCGGTAAGCCCCTATGTGAAGATAGATGACGAATACAGGGTGATTGTGCTCGATGGAAATCCCGAGATCGTGTTCGTGAAGGAGAGACCCTCAGTAACTGGCGACGGCGTTAAAACTCTAAGAGAACTTCTCTCTGACAGGGTGCTAAGCGCGTCGGGAAGAGAGATGGGCGATCTGCTTGGAGTCACGGCCACGTTTAAGGATAGCGACCTGGAGCGGGTTCCTAAGTGTGGGGAGAAGGTGTTTCTTAAGTGGAAGCACAACCTGGGACAGGGCTCACACCCCAGAGTCTTAAGCATGGCAGAAGTGCCGGCTGAGGTTTTAGAGACCGCCAGGAAGGCGGCAGGATTTTTCGAGCTTGGTTTCAGCTCCGTTGACGTGTGTATTGTCGATAACCAGGCCATGGTTTTGGAGATTAACGGCGGAGTGATGATGGAGAATCTGGCGGGATTTTCGCCTGAATACTATGACATGGCCAAGAGCCTGTACAAAAAAGCGATTTTGGAGAGTTTACAATGTTAAAGTTTGAGGAAGAACTGGAGAATTTCAAACCGTTACCTGAGATTGAGCAGACTGAGAAGATCATAAACGACGAGCCTCTCGCCGATGTCACGGACATCCTAAAGAGCATCGTGGAAATGTCTGCAGGAGACAAGAAGAATTCTTAACCGGAGGTCACTATGATATGTTTTCACTGCGGTGCGCAGCTGACCAAACAGGACGTTTGTCTTAAGTGCGGTACGGATGTGCGACTGTATAAGAAGATACTGGCGACCTCGGATCACCTCTACAACGAGGCTCTGATCAGGGCTAAGAAGAGGGATCTGACGGGGGCTAAGGATTACCTTCGCCAGAGTCTGCAGCTAAACAAGAAGAATATCCCGGCCCGCAATCTGCTGGGTCTTATATTCTATGAGACAGGAGACCCCGCCTACGCTGTGAGAGAGTGGGTCATCAGCCAGAATTATAAGGAGAATGACAATATTGCCACCAGATATCTGGCGGACGTGGAGAAGGAGATTCACTCCATCAATGTCTCACTTAAGAAGTACAATCAGGCGCTGGATTTCTTGAAGACCGACAGCAGGGATATGGCTCTTGTTGCGCTAAAACAGCTTATGAACAGGCCCTACTGCATGGTTAAGGCCCGCCAGCTCTTAGCGCTTATGTACATGGAGGAGAACGCCTACGGCAAGGCCGAGAAGCTTCTCGCAGCCTGCAAAGCGATAGATGTGGGCGATATGACCACCGTGAGATACATGGAGGCGCTTAACGACAAGAAGATTGTCGCGAGGGACGGCTCCTACAGGGAGGCCATAGTCAACGCCATCGAATCGGGAGATGAGAGAAACGGCGTCATAATCCCCGAAAACACCAGGGAGTACAGCTCGTATTTTATGTCAGCCCTGTATGTGATTATAGGTCTGGTTTTAGGTGCGGGAATCATTTACCACATGGTTATTCCGTCCGTCAAGAGTAATTTCCAGCAGACGAACACCTCCAACCTGGAAAACTATGAGAGGACCATAAGTGAGCTCCGCTCACAGGTGACCAACGACGAGGCACAGATTGACAGGCTTGAGGCGCAGATACTGGCGCTTAACGAGCAGGTGAACAACACCGAGCCCGTGGTCATAGACCAGAGCTATGACGTGTTTCTGCCTGTGCTGACAGCCTACATTAACGATGATGTGCGCGAGATGGTTCAGGCCATATCCAAACTTGACGCAGGGGTGGAGGATGAGCTGTATCAGAACATTTATAAGAGGCTTTTAGTTGATTATAAGGACAGTTTTGGATACCGCGCGTTCTACCGCGGCAACGAATACATCGACAAGAGCTATTACTACGAGGCCATGGAGCAGTACAAGTTGGCTTATCAGCTTCTCGGTGAGAACGCCAGAATTGTGTACAGCATAGGTCTCTCATACGAGATGATCGGCGATTATCCGATGGCTATGTATTACTATGAATACGCCATCAGGACATATCCGGACGACGTCTGGGTCGGCGATTCGAAGGTCCGCAAGGAGATTATCCTAGGACAGATACCTGACATGGAGATACCTGAGGTGAAGCCTGGAGAGTTAGAGGTGACGGGGCTTGAGGATTTGTGGACTCCCGCTGCGAGCGAGTAAGCGTGGTTTGATTTGTTGCATTTACATATGGAATGTGATATAATTGGGATTTGCATCAATCTAATAAGAAGGGGGAACTGAATATGCCTGTTAAGATTCCGGACGCGCTTCCGGCCAAGGAAATACTGGAAAATGAAAATATATTTGTCATGACGGAGTTTCGCGCCATGCATCAGGACATTCGTCCGCTTAATGTTTTGATACTTAATCTCATGCCCACCAAGGAGGTCACAGAGACACAGCTTCTCAGGAAGCTCTCAAACACACCTCTTCAGGTTCAGGTGGAGTTTTTGCAGACTGCAAGCTATACAAGCACACATGTGGATCCTTCACACCTTCAGGCCTTCTATAAGACATTTGACGAGGTGAAGGACAGAAAGTTTGACGGAATGATAATCACGGGAGCACCTCTCGATTTCATCGACTACACGGAGGTCGATTACTGGGACGAGCTGTGTAAGATCATGGAGTGGACTAAGACTCACGTGCACTGTACCTTCCATCTGTGCTGGGGGGCCTACGCAGGTCTCTTCTATCACTACGGCATCAGGAAGAGAGACCGTCTTCCAAAACTGTCAGGAATATATTCACACGAGGTGAGGAAGAAGTCTTCACCGCTGTTCAGAGGATTTGACGACGTGTTCTATGCGCCTCACTCAAGAGCCACAGAGGTCACAGAGGAGCAGATACTTGCAGATCCCAGACTTGAGATTATGGCCACATCACCTGAGGCGGGAGTTGCCATCTGCAAGAGCACTGACAGCAGACATTTCTTCGTAATGTGTCACGCAGAGTACGACTGGGACACACTGCTACTGGAGTATAAGAGAGACGTGGCTAAGGGAATGAACCCGCTGCCGCCTAAGAACTACTTCCCGGACGATGATCCGACGAAGACTCCTATCGTCACATGGAGAAGCGCAGGACAGCTCCTGTTCTCAAACTGGCTGAACTTCTATGTATATCAGACCACCCCATATGACATATCGACAATTGAATAACAAATTAAAACAGCTGCGGATCCCGCAGCTGTTTTGTATTACATATTCATACTAAAAAAGGAGGAGAGGCTGACAGGCTTACCTGCCAGCCCATTATGAAAAAAATAATCGTTGTCTTTATGAAGAATATCTGTGTTTCATGGTTTTATGGTAAGTGGCAAAATTGAACGGATAATGTGAAAAATGTAAACAAATTTTGAACATTGATTATTGATGTGATTATTTTGTTAAAATTGCGCCGAAATGTGGACAATTTATTACGTGATGTAAGAAAAACGTAAGGACAAAAAAAGTCACTTGTGATATAGTTAAACAGGTTTTGAATTAGTTCCTGATTGTATTTTGATATGAAATTGGAGGTAAATATGGCTAACGAGAAGATTTTGGTTGTTGACGATGAGAAGGAGATTGCGGAGCTTGTGGAGATTTATCTTGTGAGCGACGGTTATCAGGTCTATAAGGCCAACAACGCATACGAGGGCCTTAGAATTATAGAGAAGGAAGACATTAAGCTGGTTCTTTTAGACATCATGATGCCTGGAATGAACGGACTTGAGATGTGCAAGAAGATAAGGGAGACCAACAACATCCCGATCATAATGATAAGCGCGAAGTCCTCAGAGCTTGACAAGATTGTGGGACTTAGCACAGGAGCTGACGACTATGTGACGAAGCCCTTCAGCCCGCTTGAGCTCTCCGCGAGAGTTAAGTCACAGCTTAGAAGATACACCACATTGAACCCTGACAGCGGAGCAGGCGGGGATGTGGCTGAGGAGATCAGGATTGGCGGACTTCTCATCAACACCGTGAGCCACAGAGTCTGGGTTTACGACGAGGAGGTTAAGTTCACTCCAATCGAGTTTGATATATTAGTGCTTCTTGCAAGTAACCCGGGCAAGGTTTTCAGCATTGACGATATATTTGTTGAGGTATGGCATGAGAAGGCTTACGAGGCCAACAACACCGTAATGGTTCACATCAGAAGGATCAGAACCAAGCTTAAGGAGGACAGCCGCCAGGACAAGATCATCACCACAGTTTGGGGAGTTGGATATAAGATAGAGGGTTAAGATGAGAGACGAACTCAGAAAAAGTTACAGGGGAACAACATTTTTGAACATTGCTATCAGCGCCGGTTTAACGGCGCTGTTGCTGCTTGTAATGGTAGAGAATCTGGCGCTTATTGAGGAGGCCTTCACGGCTCTTGCGGCCAGATTTAACGTGAGCAGCCACGCCATAATAGCTAAATACACGGCGATGCTTATGTCGCTTCTTGGAATACTGTGTTTTGGCGGAATGTTTCTGATACTCCAGTCATCACAGGCTAAATACATCAGACAGATTACCCAGGCCATGGATGAGCTCAGCAAGGGGAATCTAAACATTGATGTGCCTGTTGTGGGAGATGATGAGCTGGCCAGCCTTGCCTCATCGCTAAACACCATGGCGGATGATATTCAGACACTTATTGAGAGGGAGAGAGCCACAGAGAAGAGCAAGAATGAGCTTATCACTAATGTGGCGCACGACCTTAGAACTCCGCTCACAAGTATTCTGGGATATCTTGAGCTGCTTGAGGCCAGACCTGACATTGACGAGCAGACCAGACAGAAATACATATCCATTGCCTGCATGAAGGCGAAGCATTTGCAGGGACTTATAGAGGAACTGTTTGGCTTCACGAAGCTTAACTACGGCAAGCTTGCGCTTCGCGTGTCAGAGCTTGACATTGTGCAGTTACTCAACCAGCTGATTGACGAGTTCTATCCTGTGTTTGACAATAACGGCATAGAGTGCGAGTTTAGCACCAATGTACAGGAACTCAGAATGACAGCCGACGGAGCGCTTATCGCCAGACTGTTTGACAACCTTATAAACAACGCTGTAAAATACGGTAAGGACGGCAAGATGCTTATCGTCAAGCTCAACTACGCAGAGCCCGTAGTCACCATCACCGTGACTAACTTCGGCGCCGTGATACCTGAGGAGGAGATACCTTACCTGTTTAACAAGTTCTACAGGACGGAGAAGTCGAGGTCCTCAACCACGGGCGGAACAGGCCTGGGACTTGCCATCGCCAAAAACATTGCCGAGCTGCACGGTGGAAGCATCAGCTGCAGAAGCAGCATCAAGGGCACGGATTTTGAGGTGAAGCTTCGAACGGATTTTGACGGAGACAGAGAGAATTTCAAAAATATAGACGGGGAAAATGATGGAACAGTGGATTAGGGACGCGATATTCTATTCAAACAGCTATTTTAAGAGCCGTGAAATGCTGACTATATTCCTGGGCATTGTAGCCTTTTATGTGCTTGTTGTCATTCCCGGAAGCTATTTTTGGCTTAAAAAGAGGGACAAGCTCAAGTACTTAAGGGAGTATATAATCGTGGTTTCACTTTTGTTCTCCTTCGTGATATTCGTGATTGGAGCCAAAACCAGACTGACAGCGCCAACATTTACATATCTGAGACTGATAGATGAGACTGCGGGGGGCAGCGAGACTGTATACGCGAGCCTTCAGCTTCCCTATAAGGGCGCGGCTGCGATAGAGCTAAACCCTGACTATGATGTCGTCATGGTGGACATGAACGTGGGTGTTGGAGCTAATGCAGGGTTTGAGGGTCCGGACGGGGAGATGAGACCGGAGGGGCCTGCAGGTATGGAGGGCTTTACAGGACCTGATGGGATGGGACCAGGGGATAACCCGGACGGTACAGGAGAGGAACACCTAAAGCCTGAAATCAATATCGAGGAGAATTCCGTTATATCGCCAAACTATGTGACTCTAAAAAGACAGGATTCTCCTGAAGCGGGGATTAGCGCAAACATCAGGGAGGTTTCCTGGGGCTACAGCCTGGTTATAGAGAACGGTTTAGAGGATGCGATTATCGGCGGATATCTTGTAAGGGGCGATGAAGCTGCCGCTATTGGAACAATGGACGGCGCATCAAGTGATAGAGTTCAGGTTGGGGCAGAGGCCTTCGGGGCGATAAGCGATGACTGTCTTGCAGGCATCGTCTCAGGCATAGAGGGCGACTGTGAATATGTCTTAGTGCTCGAGGTGGACGCGGGCGTGGATGATCTTATAACCAACTATGAGAGTTGGGACACCAGAGGAAGAACATTTGTAATCATAGGCTGTGAGGAGTAACTATGAGTAATCTTATAGCTGAGGGCGTAAATGTATCGCTTAAAGGCAGAAATATTTTAAAAAACATTACCATGACCGTGCAGCCCGGAGAGGTTGTGTTAGTGTCCGGCTGTAACGGATGCGGCAAGACAACTCTTATCAAGACCCTGGCGGGGCTTATCAGACCGAAGAGCGGAGACATAGAGATATGTGGCATGCACTACGGTGAGAAGGGTATATATAAGCATGTCGGATATGCGCCGTGGAGATTTGGCGTCTACGATTCGGTCAAGGTTTTTGAATACCTTGTGTACTACGCCGCTGCGGGCAGACTGACCGGACTTATGGCCAGAAAACGTATCGAGCATCTATTAGATGTGTTCGAGATGACCGACAGGGCGGACGATGATGTCACAGAGCTGTCTGCGGGAATGCTTCAGAGGCTTAATATCATCAGGTGTATTCTGCATAACCCTGAGGTGCTTCTGTTTGACGAGCCGCTTAACTGCTTGGACACGGCCGGAAGGAGTTTGTTTAGCAGATGTGTGAAGGAGGATGCGCAGAGGGGCAAGAGCATAGTGATCAGCTCCCACAATCTAACACAGATGGAGAATATATGTACCTCCGTGTGCTTCATGAAGCAGGGCGAGATAGTGTTCAGGAACAGCTTAGACCATATGCTTCGGGAGAACGCAGGCAAGAGCATGGTGAAAATCGTTCTGGCGGATTCAGGCCAGCTTCAGGACGCCATCAGGGTACTCAGACCCCTCGATGTTGTCAGGACTCTGTCAAGCCGGAATAACGAAATACTTGTGAATCTTAAGGACAGCGAGGGTGCGTTTGAGGATATGCTCAATATTTTCCTGCAGCACAATATTGCAACTCTCACATTTGCAAGAGAGAACAGAACTCTAGAGGATATATTTAACGATTATTTTGAGGTATAGAAGTGAACAGAAATCCTGTCTATAAACGAGAAGTATTGAGAATAGTCAGAGCGCCGAGAATGCTTATGACCATATTCTTCTTTAATCTGGTGTTGGCGATGGTCGGTATCACGAGCATCGCGGCGATCATGAACAGAACTTCAAGCCTGTCCAACATGGATTACTCCACGGTCGTGAGAGTCTACGAGCTCTTAGCGCTGGTGGATGGCTTCTTAGTCATTGTCATGATGCCAACGCTCACCGCCGGAGGCATATGCCATGAGAGGGAGAAGAACACATTTGACACGTTATATGTCTCAGGCATAAGCGCTTCAAGCATAATTATGGGGAAGCTGATGGCGGCCCTGTCAATAGTTATGACGATAGTTGTGTCAACGCTTCCGCTTCTGTCGCTTGCGTTCGTGTTTGGCGGCATCAGATATCTGACTCTTATCGCCATGGTTGCCATACTGTTTGTGCACGCGGCGTATATTGGAAGCATGTCGCTTGCTTTTTCGGCGTACGCTAAGACCATCACATTTTCAATAACGGGCTCATACGCGGCCATCATCTGCACTTCCGTTGGAACAGTGGTCATGTGCTATCTGTTCAATGCGGTTGGCATGGGATTTAGGTGGCTATATTACATACTGCTCTTTAACCCTGCGTACACATTGGTTGTGTTCATATTCAGGCAGGTGGGAGATGACAGAGCGGTCAGCTTTCTGCACAGGTTCTGCGGTCTGCCGGATAGCGGATTTGTGATAGACAACTGGTCGGCGGTGAGCATTAGCGTGCAGCTCATTGTGACGGCGGCTTTGATAATTATTGCCATGAGTGGAATAAGCATTTACCCCAGAAGATGCAGGAATAAATAGATTGAACGAATCATCAAAAATATCTTGAAATTGTCTTTTTTTAGTGTTAGACTTTTTTAGGCGTCCGTGTGAGACGGACGCCTTTTTAGTTGTTTAATCATGTTTATATTATTGGAGGATATATGTTAGACGGAAAGAAAACGATATTTAGCGGCATGCAGGCAACCGGTAACCTGACTCTTGGAAACTATCTGGGAGCTCTTACCAACTGGGTTGACTTGGCCGATGATTATAACTGTTACTACTGTGTTGTGGATGAGCATGCGATCACTGTTAGACAGGATCCAACAGCTCTGCGCCAGAACGCCCGCAAGGTTTTGATGATCTATATCGCGGCAGGTCTCGACCCTGAGAAATGCTGCATCTACTACCAGTCACATGTCAGCGCACACGCTGAGCTTGGCTGGATTTTGGGCTGCTACACATACATGGGAGAGCTCAGCCGCATGACGCAGTTTAAGGATAAGTCAGCTAAGCACGCTGACAATATCAATGCGGGTCTGTTCACATACCCTGTTCTCATGGCTGCAGATATTTTGCTATACCAGTCTGACCTGGTTCCTGTTGGAAGCGATCAGAAGCAGCATCTTGAGCTTGCAAGAGATATCGCCATCCGTTTTAACAACATTTACGGCGATGTGTTCACTATTCCGGAGGGTTATATCCCTAAGGCAGGTGCGAGAATCATGAGCCTTCAGGACCCGACCAAGAAGATGAGCAAGTCTGACGAGAACGAGAATGCTACCATTCACATTCTTGACAAGCCTGACGATATCATCCGCAAGTTTAAGCGCGCGGTGACAGATTCTGTGGGCATCATTCAGTACACAGATGATCAGCCGGGCATCAGAAACCTTATAGATATTTACACAGCCTGCACAGGCAAAACTGTTGACGAGACTGTAAGAGAATTTGACGGCAAGGGCTACGGCGATTTCAAGATGGCTGTAGGAGAGGTCGTTGTGGATAAGTTAGCGCCTATTCAGGCCAGATATGATGAGCTTGCTAAGGATAAGGCGTATGTTGACTCTATTATCAAGAACAATGCGGAGAAGGCATCCTACTTTGCCAACAAGACACTTCGCAAGGTTCAGAAGAAGATTGGCTATCCAGAGCGCATAAGATAAGGAGCAACATTGAAAAATAGAATATTAATCCTGGTTTGTTTTATGGCCATGTTCACGCTCGTTGGGTGCTCGGCGCTCGAGGAGCTTGATAAAGTACTCTCTGATAACGGGGAGTCAGGCCCTGATCCTTCGACAGTTGTTATCACTGAGAAGGCGGCGGAAGCGGTAAGTATTCCAAGCGACGCGGCCTCAGGGAGCGCAGAACAAACTCGGACCCAGGAGAGTAAGGTGGTCAGGGACCCTTCGGTTTTGGACGCTCTTACAATTCCCGAGGGCATGCATCTTACAAGGGAGGACGAAAACTTCCTATACGAGTATGCCTATATTACAGGGGATGAGACACTTCTGGTTGACGAGGAGAAGCAGATATTATCTGTTGTCAGAACAGTTTGTGACGCCCTCGCCGATAGTGATGATTATGGCAAAGTGATAGGAGTTCACGACTATCTCTCTGACACAATCTCTTACGATTTCGGAGAAAGACCGTACGATGAATACGGTGCATTTGTTGAGAAGATGGCAGTGTGCCAGGGATATTCATATGCATTTAAGCTGTGCATGGATATCTGTGGAATTGACTGCATAACCGTCGGGGGAACGGCGGATAACGGTAAGGAAGTTCTGTCCCACGCCTGGAATATGGTGAGACTGGATGACAGATGGTACCATGTGGATGTCACATGGGATGACGCGTATAATGTGAGCTACAACGGCAGCTGGTGCCACATGTATTTGGGCCTGAACGACAATATTATGTCGAAGGACCACGAGTGGTCGACCATAGTTCAGGGGCTTCACGGTCTGGAGAAGATACCTACCTGTGATGACCTGACCTACTATTACTACACAGCATTTGGCAAGTGCGCCACCTCTCAGGAGGAGTTAGAGGCTCTGTTTGAGGTGGAGTTTAACGACGGCGTCACCACGATAGAGATACTGTGCACAGGGTTCGAGGCTGACACAGCATTTGTGGGAAGATACACATCCTGCAAGCTTCTCACGCAGAAGAGCCCCGACAGAAAAGTCTACTGTTTTATAATTTAATACTTAGAATAGCAATCCCTCCGGAAACTTCCGGAGGGATTAGTTTATCTGTTATAGAATTCTAATATCTTATCATATCTTGAGCTCATGTTTGCGAGAAGTGCATCCACGAGAGTCAGGGCGGTCATGGCTTCCACAACCACAACAGCTCTAGGCATGATGAGAGGATCGTGTCGGCCGCGGATGTTAACGCTTATGTCCTCGCCGTTTTTGTTTACCGTCTCCTGAGTTTTGAAGATGGAAGGTGTGGGCTTAAATGCTGCGCGAAGAACGATGGTATCGCCGTCGCTTATGCCGCCTAGTATTCCGCCAGCGTGGTTGGTCTTCTTACAAACCGCTCCGTCCTTCATGCAGAAGTTGTCGTTATTCTTAGAGCCTGTGGACGCAGCGACCGCGAAACCATCGCCAATCTCCACACCCTTGACAGCGCCGATGCTCATGATGGCCTTCGCAAGGCATGCATCTAACTTGTCAAACACAGGGCTTCCAAGTCCTGCGGGAACGCCCGTGGCAAAGCACTCTATGACGCCGCCTGAGGAATCTGTCTCGCGAAGCAGTCCGTCCACATACTCCTGTATGCGAGCGGCAGCATTGGCGTCTGGAATTCTGAAGGGGTTATTCTCTATCTCTGCCTCGTCAAATGTCTCCATGCAGACAGGGCCGATGGATTTAGTGTAGGCACAGATCTTAATGCCCATCCCCTCTAGAAGCTTCTTCGCGATAGCGCCTGCCGCAACTCTTCCGATGGTCTCGCGGCCCGAGCTTCTTCCGCCGCCTCTGTAATCCCTGAAGCCAAACTTCTCGTCAAATGTGTAATCCGCGTGGCTGGGGCGGTAGTATGAGGCAATCTCTGAGTAGTCTGAGGAGCGCTGCGTCTCATTTCTCACCATCAGAGAGATGGGAGTGCCCGTGGTTTTGCCCTCAAACACGCCTGACATAATCTCCACCAGGTCATTCTCCTTGCGGGGAGTTGTGTATTTACTCTGACCGGGCTTCCTTCTGTTTAACGATTCCTGTATCTCCTCGGCTGTTATGGGAATACCTGCAGGGCAGCCGTCAATCACAACGCCGATGCCGGGTCCGTGACTCTCTCCCCAGGTAGTTATGCGAAAATATTCGCCGAATATTGAACCTGCCATAAAACCTCCTATAACGCCATAAGTATCACAGCTATGAATGCCAGAGACAGTATGACCACCATGCTTAGAGTGGTAAAAATACTGTCAAACAGTCTGAAGTGATCTAATTCCTTAAGTGTCAAATGTTTAAACATATCTGTCTCCTATGTCCGTAAGTGTTCACATTATAGAATAAAATGTACAAAATCACAAGCAAAACAGCAATAAAGAAAGTCAATTTTTCGGTTGATTTTGAAGGACTCATGTATTATACTTTATGCGTATTTTGCGAATCTGTGCCATTTTGCAGATTCTTATCACATTTTTAAGGAGATTTAAGATGACAGACGGTTATTCAAGTCCATTGTCCGAGCGCTACGCAAGCAAGGAGATGCAGTATATCTTCTCGCAGGATAAGAAGTTCACAACCTGGAGAAAACTCTGGATTGCCCTGGCTGAGGCGGAGCACGAGCTTGGTCTTAACATTACGCAGGAGCAGATCGATGAACTGAAGGCTCACGCCGCAGATATCAACTACGATGTGGCTAAGGAGCGCGAGAAGTTAGTTCGTCACGATGTTATGTCACATGTATATGCTTACGGTGTTCAGTGCCCGAAGGCTGCAGGCATCATTCACTTAGGTGCTACAAGCTGCTATGTTGGCGACAACACAGACATCATCATCATGACTGAGGCTCTTAAGCTTGTTAAGAAGAAGCTGGTCAATGTTATGGCTAAGCTGGCAGAATTTGCCGACAAATATAAGGCTCAGCCTACACTTGCCTTCACACATTTCCAGCCTGCACAGCCTACAACGGTTGGCAAGCGTGCCACACTGTGGCTCATGGAACTGAAGCTTGACTACGATGACCTCTGCTATGTTATAGATTCTATGAAGCTCTTGGGCTCTAAGGGAACAACAGGAACACAGGCCAGCTTCATGGAGTTATTCGAGGGTGATATCGCCAAGATTAAGGAGCTTGAGAAGAAGATTGCCGACAAGATGGGCTTCGACGGATGCTATCCTGTATCTGGCCAGACCTATTCGCGCAAGGTTGACTCAAGAGTTATGAACGTGCTCTCAGGCATTGCCCTCAGCGCACATAAATTCTCCAACGATATCAGACTTCTTCAGCATCTGAAGGAGGTTGAGGAGCCATTTGAGAAGAACCAGATTGGTTCATCTGCCATGGCATATAAGAGGAATCCTATGAGAAGTGAGAGAATCGCTTCCCTTGCAAACTATGTGATTTCTGACACCATCAACCCTATGCTCACAGCTGCAACACAGTGGTTTGAGAGAACGCTCGACGATTCAGCTAACAAGCGTATCAGCATCCCTGAGGGATTCTTAGCAGTTGACGGTATTTTGGATCTCTACATGAACGTCGTTGACGGATTAGTTGTTTATGATAAGGTTATCGAGAAGCATCTCATGGCCGAGCTTCCATTCATGGCTACAGAGAATATCATGATGGACGCTGTGAAGGCAGGCGGCAACCGCCAGGAGCTTCACGAGATCATCCGTACACTGTCCATGCAGGCAGGCGCCAATGTCAAGAGAGAGGGCAAGGACAACAACCTTCTCGAGCTTATCGCTGCAGATGAGCATTTCAATCTCACACTTGACGAGCTGAAGGCGACCATGAACCCTGCCAACTATGTGGGAAGAAGTGTTAGTCAGGTTGAGGAATTCTTAGCTGAGGTTGTTAAGCCAATCCTCGATGAGAATGCCGAAACACTGGGAATGACTGCAACAATCAACGTATAATATTGCACTAACGTGCGGAAATGAGGAACGAAATGGTAAGAGCTATAGTAGGAGCAAACTGGGGTGACGAAGGTAAGGGTAAGATTACTGACATGCTCGCTGAGAAGTCAGACATCATTATCCGCTTCCAGGGAGGAAGCAACGCGGGACACACCATTATCAACAATTATGGTAGATTCGCGCTTCATTTACTTCCTTCAGGTGTTTTCTATAATCACACAACAAGCATCATCGGCAACGGTGTGGCATTAAACATCCCTTATTTAATCAAGGAGATCAAGGCCTTAGAGGAGCAGGGTGTTCCAACACCTAAGATTTTAGTCTCTGACAGAGCGCAGATCCTTATGCCATACCACATCGATTTCGATGTATACGAGGAGGAGCGCCTCGGCAAGAACGCTTACGGTTCAACCAAGTCAGGCATCGCTCCATTCTATTCAGATAAGTATGCTAAGAAGGGCTTCCAGGTAAGCGAGCTCTTCGACGAGGAGAAGCTCTACGAGAAGGTTGTGGCTACATGTGAATACAAGAATGCACTTCTTGAGCATCTCTATCACAAGGCTCCAATCAATCCTGACGAGCTTTACAAGACACTTCTCGAGTACAGAGATATGGTTGAGCCATATGTCTGTGACGTGTCAGCATACCTCTATGAAGCTATCAAGGCCGGCAAGAATATTCTCCTCGAGGGACAGTTAGGTTCCATGAAGGATCCAGATCACGGTATCTATCCGATGGTTACATCATCATCAACACTTGCTGCATACGGCGCTATCGGCGCAGGTATCCCTCCATACGAGATTAAGGATATCATCACCATCACGAAGGCATACTCAAGCGCAGTCGGCGCAGGCGAATTCGTCAGCGAGATCTTCGGCGACGAGGCAGAGGTTTTGAGACGCCACGGCGGTGATAAGGGCGAGTACGGCGCAACAACAGGCCGTCCAAGAAGAGTGGGCTGGTTTGACGCTGTCGCAACACGCTACGGCTGCCGCATCCAGGGTGCAACACAGGTTGCCCTCACAGTTTTGGACTGCTTAGGATATCTGAAGGAGATTCCTGTATGTGTTGGCTATGAGATCGACGGAGAGGTTACGAAGGACTTCCCTACAACAGTTAAGCTTGCCAAGGCTAAGCCTGTATGGAAGGTGCTTCCAGGCTGGAACTGCGATATCAGAGGCATCAGAGAGTATGACAAGCTCCCTGAGAACTGCCGCAAATACATCGAGTTCATCGAGAGCGAGATTGGCTTCCCTATCACCATGGTTTCTAACGGACCTGGACGTGAGGAGATTATCTACAGAGAGAGCGCTCTCAAGTAGTTGAAACTACATTTTAATAGTGATTTTAGGAGGCTGTAAAAAGTCCATAAAGAAAAATCGCTGTAGGCATAGTGCTTACAGCGATTTTTTAGTATGTGGGGAAATTTGTACGCACATATTTTGAAAGTTAAAATTTTAACAACAAATAATAATATAAATATAAAAATAATATTGACATTGATACGTTTAAATTGTAATATTAATGACGATTAAATTTATTGACATAAAGTTGCTACATAGAAATATGGAACAATTTGTCTATATTTTTAATCGGGGATGTGTACATATCTTAACAAAAAATAGTGATTTCCAGCCGAAAATAGAAATCACCCTTCCTTTCAAAACAATTTCAAGCACTCCAAGTGATACTGTTACTAATGAGGTGGTTGACGCAATATCGTTTTATATTACCAAGATTAATAAAGGAAATGACCGGGTAAGCAATTATAACTATATACGATGTAAATTATCGGGAAGTGTTGACACGATGTGGACGGTTGATAACCAATACAGGAATTATGTTATCAGCGGTTTCGGTACTCCGATAATGAAAATAAAACTGAGAAAAGAAGTATATTATGTTTCAAGTACGATAGGAGTTATGGCGCATATGTTATGTATGCGCCAACTATTGTTTTGATGATTGATAATGGGAGTTGTATGGAAAACAATAAATCATTTTTAGACAGATTATATGGCAAAACCAGGCACCTGATTGTCAGATCAGGTGTGGTTTTTAATGGTATAGGTTTTTGGATCACATTTACAAGTGTGCTTTTACTGTGTATGACAAATACTGTAATCTGTGCCGTCAGAGATATCGGATGTGATACTGCACTTTCGTATAGTGCTCCAGAGGCTTTTTTGCTGTACATGGGCGATGTTGAAGGAAATATTGGTGCTGTGTTTGATTTTTTATATATATTTCTTTTGCTGCTGCCGTTTTCACTGTCATATGTCAACGAAAGAAAGAAAAACACCATGTGCATTATTCAGATACGCAGAGGAATACGCCGCTACTATTATGAGAATTTGTTCTTGTGTTTTTTGGGTAGTTTTACGGCGTTTTTTATACCGTTTGTGATACAGATAGGGGTAAACCAGCTGATATTTGGTGGTGAATTTATGGATTCTTTTACGTACATGTGGCAGGGGGATATAAGTGGAGACCGTTATGGCGAAATTCTATATACGAGGGCTATTCCGTTTAAATGGTTGTTTATCAATCATCCGCAGATGTATAACCTGTTGTTTGCTTTTCTGTTTTCTTGTATGTGCGCAGTTTTTGCTATGTTGGTTTATGCCATATCCTTATATGTGAAGCGTTATGCGATAGTATTGCTTTTGCCGCTTTTTCTTATAGTGCAGTTACAGGGAAAAATAGACGCCGTTTCTGAAGAATTATTTGGAAAATATATAGAGTTCGAAACTGTACACTATTTTATGGTTATGGGCTCAAGAGGGCAGTGCATATGGTATTTGGCCGGGTTTATGATAGTTGTGTTAGCGGTTACTTATTATCTTACTGAGAAAAAGTGCTGTATGGATCAGATCAATTGAGAGGGAAATGAGAGATAATAGCAGTTTAATAAAAGAATTTATTTTAATAATTGCAGTTTTTTCCGGTGTTTTCATTATATGGAATTTCGTATTTTTGGCCGGTCTTATTTTTGGCGTAGATATCGGAGAAAACAAGGATTTTTTTGATAATTTTGAAAACCTTATTTTTCTGACGGCGTTGACTGTTGATGACGGATGGTCGGTATCTATGTTTGCAATATCGGAAAGCATGGTTTTCATGGGACTATACGGCGCTTACTGGTATAGAAGGATGGATATTGATGGAATATACTATTTTGTACGGCAACCCAGCAGAAAAAAATGGATATTAAAGACCAGCTTACAACTGTTGGGTATTACGGCTTTTTGGGGACTTTTGCAGGTCGGCGTGCCATATATATTGTCGTCTCTGTACACTGATACAGATTTTTCTTTTATGACATTCCTGCTTTTTATAATCATGTATCTGAGCATCACATTGTTTAACTATTTTTCCGTTTATTTGGTAAATATTTTTTCGATGAGATATGGCACAGTCATAAGTTTTATTATTGTATATTGCTTTTATATTTTCTGCTTTATAGGTATGTCCTTCACAAAGGACAACAGATATCCTCTGGCTTATTTTGCGCCCACAGAAGTGACGCTCGTCAAATGGGAAGATGATATAGGAAGTATTAAAGCATTTGTTGACATAAATAAAAGCACAATCATTTCTTTGAGTGTATTAGCTGTATACTGTATGACGTTAATATTTATAACCTGGTGTAATGTAGACAAATGGGACATAGGTCTAAAAAGCCGTGAGAATGTATGAGAGGCAGAATATGAAGATAGAACTTATAGATATTACTAAGAAAATCAAGAATAAGACTGTTCTTGAAAACGTGGACATGACGCTTGAAACGGGCAAAATCTATGGATTGGCAGGTGAAAACGGTTCAGGAAAAACTATGCTCATGAGGGTGCTGTCCGGACTTATACGTCCCAGCGGAGGTAAGATAAAACTAGATGACAGAGAAATACATGCAATGGATCTGGCAACTGTAAAAGTCGGGCTGGTTTTGGAAAACACCAGTCTGTACAACAGTATGACGGGGTTTGAGAACCTTATGTATCTGGGTAATCTTCGATCTGATATCAGGCAGGACAGAGTTAACGAGATGCTGGATAAGGTTGGGCTGGATCCGACAGATAAGAGAAAATATAGCACTTATTCTTTGGGAATGAAGCAGAAACTTGCTATTGCACAGGCTTTTTTGGAGTATCCAAATTTGTTGCTTTTGGATGAACCAACGAATGCAATTGACGAGGAGAGCTGTAAAAAGATTCGCAAACTGATTATGGAAGGCAGGGAGGAACGCATCACACTGCTTGTGTCACATGACAGGAGCGTGATTGATGATCTGTGTGATATCATATATACTATTGCTGATGGAAAAGTGAGGCTTTGTCAATGAAATTATGGAAAATAATGTCAATCATATGTGCGGCAATGGTTGTATCAACGATTGTGATTTGTTTGTGCTGCAGGCTCACCGTGAAGGATGCAGGTATAAGTGACATAAGAGACATAGGTGGATATCTTGAATATTGTTCCGGTGTGCCCATAAAAGCTATAGACAGAAAAGCTGTTTCCATGGCAGAATTTATTCTTTCCAACAAAGACAAATACAAAACCGGCGTGAGCAGTGAGGGGCTGTACGTCCACCACGATTTGCAGGTTTTTGTTGTAGAAAAGGTTGATATGACAAATGCAAACGACGAAACAATATTTCAGTTGCCAGGTGAAGTTGCTCAGGATGTGAAGGTTGTCAAAGTGCTTCAGGGTGATAATATCGAGGGGGAGTACATTAATCTGTACGGCATAGGCGGAATATTGATACAATACGATAACAGTATAGTAAACATGGGGGTGAATTGGAAGAATGTAATGCTTCCCGGTAACCAGTATCTCGTGTTCTGCGAATGTGTTGAGAATATGCAGGAGTTGGAGAATTGCTGCGGTTATCCATTAAAATACAGGCTGATATATTCGCTTTTTAACCAGTTGAACATAACCAGAGATATGACACAATTATTAAACGAAGATGGAACATGCAGTGATTGGAGTAATATAGAGTTTTTCACCTACAATAGTGACACCCTTGATGCTCTTCTGGAAATAAAGAGAGAAATCCTGAAAGAATATGGACTTAAGGTTGGAGACAGTATATAGTTTCATAATAGTTGATAATCCAGATGATTATATTATAAACCTCCACGGCAAAAATATCCGCCGTGGAGGTTTTTTTGATTTCGGGCGGGAATTGTATTTACATATTGTAAAAGTTAAATATTTGACAATCAATAAGGCTAAATAATATAAAAAGCATTGACATATTAAATAGAATATATTAATCTGTCTAAAGATATTATACGAGGAGAATAGTGTATGAAAAAGAAAGTGATCATAGCGGTAGTAGCAGTTTTAATGCTTGCAGTTTTAGGTGGAGCGATATATTATTTCGCATCCAGTGGCAATAAGATTGCCAACGGAACATACAGGGTAGTGGGTTGTGAAGAGTATCCTAACGCCACCATAACTGTGAAGAATGGTAGTGTGCAGTTTACGGATATAGACCTCAATGCCTATTTTCAAGAGAAACTTCAAAAAATATATGAAAGCTATAAGAATAGTGAAGAAAATAGTTGTACAGAGGATGAACTTACTGATTTTTTGGATTTAAACAAGCATTTTGTTCAGAATGTCTATGATATGAATAAGAATAAATGTGATTACAGAAAAGCGGGAACATTTGAATATAGATATTTTTGGTACACAGGAGAGTTGATTGGAGTTGGTTTAGTATACAACAGTAACGATAAAACTATCAATGCTTGCTGCCTTGGCGCTGGATTGGAAGGAATTCTTTTTGAGAAGGAGTAAAACTTCTCTATGGGGCTAAACGCGGCTTAAAACTGTAAGTCTTAGGCGGGGCGGTTTTGGGAGAATTGATATGATAATAGCTGAAAATAAATCCAAAAAAGGCAGAATCCACCTGTTACACTATCATCCTCGCTTTGTATGGGATTGCCAAGGTGCAGAAGGCAAAATAATTATATCTGAAATACTTTACCCGCTGCCGCGAAGTTTTCCTTCCTGTGGGCAGCGGGTTTTTTGCGTTTTCGGAATCATTTCATTGACAAAAATATAAAATTTTTATAAAGTTAGGAATATTTTGTAAGATTCGCATGTAAATGTCGTCTTTACCTATAGAAGGGTAAGATAACTCTGGAGGATTTACCGTTTTGGAAGACAATGAAATACTGACGCTGTTTTATGAGCGGGATGAGAGGGCCATAGAGGAGATCATGGCCCGGTACGGTCCGCTTATGAGACATGTGTCGTACAACATTCTGAACAACAATGAAGATGTCGAGGAGTGCGTCTCGAACGCGTGTCTTTCTCTTTGGAATTCTTTGTCTGTCAAGCAGGATATAAGTCTTAAGGCGTATGTTCTTAAGACCATCAAGAATATTTCTCTCGACAGATATAAGTATTACGACAGAGAAAAACGCGGCGGACACGATGTGCCTCTGCCTCTCGATGAGATGGATGAGATCGATCGGAAGATAGATGATCCCTGTGATCAGATTCTGCTGAACGATATCCTGAGCGATTATATCGCTTCCCTCAGTCCTGAGAAAAAAGCAATATTTGTCGCGAGATACTGGTATTTCGAGAGCATCGACAGTATCGCGCAGAGGCAGCACATTTCCCGGAACAAGGTCTATGTCATGTTGCACCGATGCAAGAAGGAATTAAAGAAAAAACTTATGGAGAATGGATTTCTATGAAATATAGACTTATTGATGCGATAAACCGGATAGACGATGACCTTTTGTTGTGTTACGATCCCTGCCCGGAACATTTTGAAATTAAACCGAGAAAAACTGAGCTTCATAGAATAATTGATTATCGTGCAATTATCTTAACCGCTGCGGCAGCGATTATTATACTATTTGTCGGGATACATATAATGACTGATAAATATGTAGTCAGGGATGGATCGGTTTCTGAAACAAAAGATATATCTAAGTCTGATGTAACAGATCATACAGAAGCCACATCAAAAGCTAAGATCGATACCGACTGCTTTACGATGGATATTAAAATAAATATAGCAGTTGAGAGCTTTAAGAACTGCCATGGATGTGTACTGATAGCCGAATATGCAGGATCGTATAACTTACACAATAACAAAACTATAGAGTACAATTTAAAGCGAATATCATATGTTCACAATCCGGAGGATTACAATATCGGTTCGACTTTTGATTTGTACGTCAGCACTGGGCTTGAGCCAGTATTTTCTGACATGAAAGATGGGGATAGAGTTATGATCATGGTAAAAAAATTAGACTCATCGTATGATACGGACGAATATATGTTAAATGCCATAAATATATTCTATATAAATGAAGGCATTCTCTATTCAGCTTTGGAGATCGACAGCGAGTATGATGGATTAAGCGTAGAAGAATTTAAAATGCTACTAAATGATTGATATGAATAGACGCGTCATAATTAAAATAGGAGGTAAGTCCGATGCAGATAGGAGCTTGAATTGAATGTTAATTATCACTTGCCAGAAGTCTGCAGGCCTGCAGAAACGAAATGGACTTGGTAATGGCAAACTAACAAAGGAAGGAATAATCCTATGAAAAAATTCAAATCGTCGACATAAAGAAGGGAGGCTACTAAAATGAGAGAGTTAAAATGCTTAATCATAGCCGAAATAATATTAACAGCAGCCTTTTTATCTGTTGGATGTGCTGATAATAATACTATCGAAACAAAGAATTCAACTGAGATACAAACATCTTCAACTGCACCAGTGTTTTCAAAGAGCAAGATAAATGTTGGCTCTCTTCAAATGGATATTGTTTACTATCCGGCGGAAGAAACCTATAAGAAATATAAAGGCTGTATAATTATGGCTGAATATACAGGAGAAAAATATTCAAAAGATGTTGAAACAGAGCTGATGGGAGACAAGTTTACATGGACTAATCTTTATTACAAGCTAAAACCCGTTGAATATATTTACAATCCTGAGGGCTATGAGTTACAAGAAGACATTATATGCACCATTAACTATATGATTGAACCCTTATTCGCGCAAATGCAGGCCGGAGATCATGTAATTTTGATGATAAAGGACAAGGGAGAAGGCTTTGATGAAAATGAGTATATGCTTAACGCTCCTAATGTGTTCTATGTCAATGAAGGAAAGCTGTATTCAGTTCTGGAGGAAGATGCCGGTTATGATGGGATGAGTTTGGATGAATTTAAGAATAAATTTCTTTAATCTCATCATCAAATGTCTTACCACAAGAAGTGATTATTTGCTTATATTATTGACTTATTTCTGAACTAAAATGGCTTAATACTACAGACATAGGCTCTCGGAATCATGAGCCTGTCGATCGGACTCATTGGTTTAATGAACTTTGAAAAGAAATACTATCCCAGGCAGAGTAGACGTGTAAAAAAGGCAAAAAATAGCGCACTTTAATAGACATTGCGTCAAAAATAGGTTATAATGGTAAAACTTATTCATCAAGTTACAGCTATGATTCCAGTAGCCACTGGAAACCTTGCACCGTGTGTGGATATAAGAGCGGTAATACCGGTCATAATTTTATCAATTCGGGGAGTTATCAGGTGTGCAGAATTTGCGGTTATACCAGGCCAACGAATAAAACTGAGATGGAGGATGATTTAGATGAAAAAGTCGAAGTTGATTAAAAGCGTATTATTGGCAGCTGCACTAAGTATGTCAGCCTGCTCAAATATTGGACAGAATGCAAACTCAACTGAAGAAACAACTGTAACAGTCATAGAGGTGCAGGATCCATCCCAAGAGAATTATACGGGCGGCGATGATCAGGAAATCTCCGGGACGACCGGAAATGAGACGATTCTTCAGAGCGCAGAAGAGAATACTACAGATGAACCAGTCATCGCAGAGGAAACGACTCTGCAGGAAGAGACGACAACTGTACCGGCACCGACTACACCACCTATGCCTCCGGTTGCCTCATTTCCTGCATACGATGACCCGAGAGTGCTGAACGAATCGATGACGTTTATAAACTGGTTTAAGGCCGACATGGATTTTATTGACGGGATCTACTATGGTAGATATTATAATGCCTTTATTCCTGCCGTCAGGATACCGGTCTATTCCGAAATGGATACTTCGTCAGGAAAGACTTATCTCGAAACAGATGACGAATGCTACGCGATTGCAACGGATGGGTGTAGCTGGATCAAATTTGAAACACAGAACGGAAAAGAAGGTTGGGCTCAGGTGCAGTTTCAGAGTGGTACCGGGGAACCGCCTGCGGCGCCGGAATATTCCTTTATTACAGACGGGGGTCTCGTGCCCGGGTATAATGCATTTATATATGATCACGACGGTGATGACGGACGAAACAGAAGCGGAGTAGTGGATATAACTGAAAACTCTGCCCTTTCAAGCCTCGTGACAGACGGAGATATATGGACAAAAGCCTTCAAAGACCCTGATGAACTGAAGGAGTTCCTGACATCACATGATGCAGGCGATGCAGTGATGGGGAAATACAATGACATGAAGGAGAAAAAGGAAACCCAGGCATTTTCAGGAGATTTACAGGTCTATATTATGAAGCTTGGAGGAGAGTGCCGCCTGCTGAGATATCTGGGCGACAGTGTAAATGACAGAGAAGTCCTGTTTGCTTACACAGATGATCAGAACACAGAAAAGTATTATATCGAGATAACAGTAAACTGGCTGAATCAGGAAGAACAGATAAGAGTGCAGAATGGGGAGTCCATAGATTCAGCATGCCTCGATGTGCTTCTCGTCGAAGTTCAGACGAAGCAGTGATCAGAGATTGTTTCTGACGCAGAAGAATTCAGCCACATAGTTCGGTCATAAGGGACGGAGCTTTGCCACGGCAATGTCATCTGAAAATTAAGAATTATAGAAACATCTAATTAGGAGCTTGACTATGAAAGAAAAACTATGTTTTACATGTGTGTTATGCACATGCATCCTCATGGGGTGTGTATACAATGCTCCGGAAGATGTAAATACATCGGAAAACATTTCTACAAATTCAAAAGTGGCTGATGATAATCAGGTAGTGTATAATTCAGAGGAAGATACGACGACATATGTCTGTTATGAAGACAAAGTAAAAAACGCTTTTACGGGATTAATGCGCAAGACAGAGGAGTATTATAATCCTTATACACTCCCGGCAGATTACATAGTATTTGAGGATAAGCTGTACATAGGAAATTCGGAAAAGTGTTCCTCGCAAGAACCTGTGTATGAGAGATACTCGGGGATTGATAATCTGGAAAACATACTTGAAGAACTGAATATTACGGTTAAAACTTTTGAAGCCGTATACACAGAGGATTTTCTTCCGACAGAAAATGGAAAATGTAGTATGAAGGGAGTTATAAGAGCATATATATACCAGAAAAAGGGAACTGATAAATTAGTACTTGAGTATGTTGATGAAAACAATGATACAATGCGATATGTAGGTGTTGCATCTGCAGGAAATACAGAGGACATAAAAACAATCATTGGATTTCGCAGAGGTCAGATAGAATATACAGGATCAGGCATAGAAAACTCCGGGATAGATTTTTGCAGAGACAAAACCGCACAGGATGCATATGATTTTCTGATTCTGAGATCAGATATAATTAGGCTGGATGAAAAACCTGAGTGTTATGATGTCTTTATGACAGCTTGTTTGAATGAGACTTCGTATGCCGAAATATCGCAACCGATGGATGCGGGTTATGAGGATATTATTCATGCAATCATGACTGTGTATAATGATGAGGATATAAAGTATTATATGTTTATTGGCAGGATGCAATAGAAGTGCCTAACCTGACAGTCGGTCCGATTGACGCCTGACGCAGTGGTTTCTTCTTCAGACATACGGCGTAATCAGAGCCATGTTTTTATGGAGGGACAGCTTAGCTGTTCCTCTTTTTTGCATATGCCTGGCTTTAATGGTTTTGTTCACATGCTTTGCTTGAAATATATACTCAGAAATGTTATGGTGGATAAAATAGTTTTGAGGTGGTGCTATGTACAGGATAATGGTGGTTGACGACGATGTGAGCATTAACGATATGGTCTCTGAGGCTCTTAGTGGCGAGGGATACAGCGTGATTAAGGCGTATTCCGGGACTGAGGCCCTCATGGCGCTTGGGCAGAATAAGCCTGATCTGATACTTTTGGACCTGATGCTTCCGGGGCTTAGCGGTGAGAAGATTTTAGAGAAGATTAAGGATATACCTGTGATCGTTGTCAGCGCGAAGGCGGACGTGACGGATAAGGTGGGGCTGTTACTTGGCGGAGCGTGTGACTACATAACTAAACCGTTTGATCTTCAGGAGTTGCTCGCAAGAGTTTTGGTACAGCTGAGAAAAAGGGACAGCTTAATCACAAACACTGTGTGCGCGGGAGAGCTCACATTAAATCTTGACAGACTCTGTGTGAATGTTGAAAATACGGAGGTAACTCTTACCAGAACGGAGTGCGCCATATTAAAGCTTCTAATGCTAAACCCACAGACCCCCGTGGGCAAGACAACCATACTTGAGAGGATAAGCATTGACACTCCGGACTGCACGGAGAGGTCACTAAAACAGCACATCAGCAATATCAGACATAAGCTGATGGCGGTTTCTGGGAAGGATTATATAGAGGCGGTTTACGGCATAGGCTTTAAGCTTAAAGCTTGACGAAATCTTGACCATCTGTTGGCCGCTTTCTTGACTATCTTATGGTATTTTTGAGGCAGAAACGGAGGGATGTATTGTATGGAATACGTACTGAGAACTAACAATTTGCAGAAGTACTATAAGAATTACAGGGCGCTAAACGGTGTGAACATGAATGTTCCCGCGGGCGCAATCTACGGCTTTGTGGGCAAAAACGGCGCCGGCAAAACCACACTTATCCGACTGATATGCGGCCTTCAGCTGCCAAGCGGCGGAGAGTTTGAGCTCTTCGGGGTGAAAAACACTGACAGAGCGATATGTAAGTCTAGAAGGAGAATAGGAGCGGTGGTGGAGGCCCCGTCCATATATCCTGAGATGAGCGCAGTCGACAACCTTAAGCAGCAGTACCGCGTGTTAGGGCTTCCAAGCTTTGACGGCATAGACGAGCTTCTTAAGCTTGTGGGACTTGAGGACACAGGAAACAAGAAGGCGAAGGACTTCTCCCTTGGCATGAGGCAGCGCCTGGGAATAGCGGTTGCTCTCTGCGGAGGCCCGGATTTCCTCTTGCTTGACGAGCCGATCAACGGCCTTGACCCCCAGGGAATAATAGAGATTAGAGAGCTTATTCTTAAGCTAAACCGCGAGAATAAGATCACAGTTCTCATATCCTCTCATATATTGGATGAGCTCTCAAAGCTTGCGACCCACTACGGTTTTATCGACGGGGGCAAAATCGTCAGGGAGATTACCGCGTCTGAGCTTGAAAGAACCTGCCGCAAATCCATCCGCATGGATGTCACAGACACTGCGGTTCTTGCAAGAGTGCTGGATGATTTTGGGCTTGAATACACTGTGATTGATGACACACATGCAGATGTCTACGCCAAGCCAAACTTCACAAAGCTTGCGATTGCGCTTGACAGGGAGGGCTGTGAGGTTATCTCTGTAGAGGAGCGCGACGAGAGTCTTGAGAGCTTTTATATTTCTCTTGTAGGGGGTGTGGACAATGAATAGGCTTATAAATGCAGGTTTTCATGAACTGCTCAAATCAAAATATTTTTATATCACAATGCTTGTGTGTGCGGGCTTTGGCGCATTATTCTCCGTAGGAATGTATCTGTATCCTAATTTTGATATGCCTGAGAATTCGCAGATATTTATTAACCAGGACAATGTTTTGGGGATTATTCCAAGCTTTGCCACTGTGGTGGTTCCATTTGCGGCTTCCGTGAGCGTTGCCTTCATGTTGGATTCACAGTATAATCATGGTACCATAAGAAACAGGCTTATAGCCGGACACACGAGGACTGAGACATTTTTCTCAAACATTATCGTGATGACAATCGCCACGGTTATATATTTTGCATGCTATATGGCGGTTGTGTTTTTTGTTGGCAGAGTAATCTGGGGCTATGAGGGCTATAAGCTTAAGGCATCACTTGTGACACTGTCCATCATGCTTGTCATGATAATATGTAATGGCACGCTTTTGTCGTTAGTGATTGGAAACCTTATGAGAGGCGGCAAGATAATTGTTGCCATACTGGCAATACAGTATGTCCTTAACATGACAATGGTTTTTGGAATGTTTAAGGACAACGATGTGCTCGCCATGCTTGCAAGAATTTTCCCACAGAGCTCACTGTTTGAGTTTTCGTATGCTGTGGTTATAGATGGACTGGAGAAGAATCTTTTTATATCCCTGGCTCTGATGGCTGTTCTTACAGTTTTTGGTTTGGTTTATTTTAAAAAATGTGATATCAAGTAGGTGCGTGAATGATTTATTGTCTTGTCGCGGCGGTTATAATAATCGCAGTTTTGTCAGTCAGAATATATCTTCTTAAAAAGTCTGCAAGGGAGATTGCTGACCAGTTTGCCGACAGGCTCTCGACTGACACAAACGCGCTTATAGACATAAGCAGCCGCGACAGGGACATGATGCATATGGCCGACAGCGTCAACAAACAGCTTAAGGTGTTAAGAAGAGAGCACCTTATGTATGAGCTTGGCAACAGCGAGCTTAAAACCGCCATAACCAATGTCTCCCATGACATAAGGACTCCGCTCACGGCAATCTACGGTTATCTTGAGTTGCTGGAGAAAACTGACGATCCCGAAAAGAGGGCTCGCTATATCAGTATTATGAAGGAGCGCGCGGGGGCTATGAAGCAGCTCACGGAGGAGCTGTTTAAGTACACTGTGATCGTGGCCGACGAGGGAGAGATTGCACTTCAGGATGTGAACATTTCCCAGGTGCTTGAGGACTCCATCATGGGCTACTACGGGGCGCTCACACAAAGTGGCATAGCGGTTGACGTTAAGCTCTGCGAGGAAAATGTTGTCAGAAAACTAAACAGAGAGTATCTCGAGAGAGTGTTTTCAAACCTCTTAAATAACGCTTTAAAATACTCTGACGGGGATCTGTTGATTAAGCTGTCAGAAGACGGCGAGATAATATTTTCAAATACCGCGAAGGGCTTATCGGCCGTGGAGGTGGAGCAGCTGTTTGACAGGTTTTACACCGTGGAGGCGGCGCATCACTCCACAGGGCTCGGGCTTTCCATCGCCAGAACGCTCATCACGCGCATGGGCGGAAGCATCAGCGCGTCGCTTGAGGGCGATATGCTCACAATAAGAATAACGTTTAATTAAACTGAGGCACAGGGACAATCTCTGTGCCTTTTTTAATAGAGGAAATTAATTGCATCTTTAGGTTTTTTAAACATTTTCATGTTGACAAAGAGGAGTAGGAGTGATAGATTTAAATACAGATGTTAGCACTCCACATATTTGAGTGCTAACAAGTAAATGAGAGGTGAGGGAATGGAGCTGGAGTTAGATGAGAGAAAACTCAAAATCTTAAAAGCCATAATTCAGAACTATCTGGAGACAGGTGAACCTGTGGGCTCCAGAACGATTTCTAAATACGCCGATTTAGCGCTCAGCTCAGCGACTATCCGCAACGAGATGAGCGATCTTGAGGAGATGGGGCTCATCATGCAGCCGCACACCTCCGCCGGAAGAATTCCTACCGACAAGGGCTACAGACTGTATGTCGACGAGCTCATGGAGGAGAAGGAGAGGGAGAAGCCGGATGGCAACGAGATGCTCATTCAGAGAGTTGACAGAGTCGAGCTTCTGCTTAAGAATCTGGCGAAGATCCTGGCTAATAACACGAACTATGCTTCTCTTGTAACTGCGCCGCAGTATCATCACAACAAGCTTAAGTTTATTCAGCTGTCGAAGGTCGACGAGAAGAAGATTTTGGCGGTTGTCATGATGGAGGGCAACGTAGTTAAGAACACCTTGATCAATACACTTGAGCCTGTGGATGAGCAGATTATAGTTAAGATGAACCTTCTTCTTAATTCATTTCTCACAGGGCTTTCAGTCTCAGAGATGAACTTAGCGGTCATCAGTAAGCTTAAGAATGAGGCTGGAGAGTATGCTCCGATAATCGAGACGGTTTTAGACACCATATCGAGCATGATCACCGAGGACGACGAGGAGCCTCAGATCTACACAAGTGGAGCAACCAACATATTTAAATATCCGGAGCTCAGCGACGGCGAGAAGGCCAGCGGTCTCATAAGCACATTTGAAGAGAAGAGCGTGCTTAACGAGCTGGTAGTCAAATCCATGAACGAGCCTAAGCAGAGCCATGATATCAATATTTACATAGGGGATGAAAACAAAAACGAATCCATGAAGGATTGCAGCGTAGTAACTGCAAACTACGAGCTCGGCGATGGAATGCAGGGTATCATTGGCATCGTCGGACCGAAGAGAATGGATTATGAAAAGGTTGTCGGCACGCTTAGAACTCTTATGGCGCAGTTGGACGACATTTATAATAAAAGTTGACAGAAGGGAAAGAAGGCATGATCAATATTATGGATGATCAGGACGAGAAGGTAACGCAGGATACTGAAGTTACTGATGAGGCAGAGGTTTTAGAGGGAGAAGTCGAGGAGACAGAGGCTGAGGAGTCATGCGAGGCCGAGACAGAGGAGCCCGAGGACGCGCAGACAGAGGATGCAGAGGAAGAGGCAGAAGCCGAGGCTGAGACTGCAGAGGAAGAGTCTTCTGATGATAAGGACGCTGACAAGCCCAAGAAGAAAAAGGGCCTGTTTGGCAAGAAGGAGAAGGAGAAGGACAAGCGCGACGAGAAGATTGACGAGCTCACGGACAAGCTTATGAGAAGCATGGCCGAGTTCGAGAACTTCAGAAAGCGCACCGAGAAGGAGAAGACAGCGATGTTTGACTTAGGTGCGAAGGGCGTAGTCGAGAAGCTTCTTCCTGTTATAGATAATTTTGAGAGAGGCTTTGACTCTATCAAGGAAGCCGAGAGGGATACAGATTCCTTCGTCAGCGGAATGGACATGGTTTACAAGCAGCTTATGAAGGTGCTTGAGGATATGGGAGTCGAGGTTATCGACACGAAGGATAAGGAGTTTGATCCTAACCTTCACAATGCTGTTATGCATATTGAGGATGAGAAGTACGGCGAGAACATGATCGTACAGGAATTCCAAAAGGGTTACACATATAAGGGAACTGTGGTAAGACATTCCATGGTTCAGGTTGCTAACTAGTTATTTCCCGGGTGACCGGAGAATATAAATATTGTAAGTTATTTCAAAACATAAAACGGAGGAAACGACAATGGGAAAAATTATTGGTATTGACTTAGGTACCACAAACTCATGCGTAGCTGTTATGGAGGGTGGTAAGCCCGTAGTAATCTCTAACGCAGAGGGTATCAGAACTACACCTTCAGTGGTAGCATTTACTAAGACAGGTGAGAGACTTGTTGGTGAGCCTGCTAAGCGTCAGGCAGTTACTAACTCAGAGAAGACAATATCTTCTATCAAGAGACATATGGGTACCGATTACAAGGTACAGATAGATGACAAGAAGTACAGCCCACAGGAGATTTCAGCTATGATTCTCCAGAAGCTCAAGGGAGATGCTGAGAACTATCTCGGCGAGAAGGTTACAGAGGCTGTAATCACTGTTCCTGCATACTTCAACGATGCTCAGCGTCAGGCAACCAAGGATGCCGGCAAGATTGCAGGTCTCGATGTTAAGCGTATCATCAACGAGCCTACAGCAGCCGCTCTTGCATATGGTCTTGACAACGAGAAGGAGCAGACCATCATGGTATACGACCTTGGTGGTGGTACATTTGATGTTTCTATCATCGATATCGGCGATGGCGTTATCGAGGTATTAGCTACAGCCGGCGACAACAGACTCGGCGGTGATGACTTCGATGAGAAGATCACACAGTGGATGCTTGAGGAGTTCAAGAGAGCAGAGGGCGTTGATTTAAGCGCTGACAAGATGGCTCTTCAGAGACTCAAGGAGGCAGCTGAGAAGGCTAAGAAGGAGCTCTCTTCTGCAACAACAACCAACATCAACCTTCCATTCATCGCTGCAACAAGCGAGGGCGCTAAGCACCTTGATATGACACTCACAAGAGCTAAGTTCAACGAGCTCACACATGACCTTGTAGAGAGAACAGTTATTCCTGTACAGAATGCTCTCAGAGATGCAGGTATCTCAGCATCAGAGCTCTCTAAGGTTCTCTTAGTTGGTGGTTCTACACGTATGATCAGCGTTCAGGATAAGGTTCGTCAGCTCACAGGCAAGGAGCCTTCTAAGACTCTTAACCCTGACGAGTGTGTTGCTATCGGTGCTTCTGTTCAGGGTGGTAAGCTTGCAGGTGATGCAGGTGCCGGTGACATCCTTCTTCTGGATGTAACTCCACTTTCTCTTGCAATCGAGACCATGGGCGGTGTTGCTACAGTTCTTATTCCACGTAACACAACCATTCCTACACGTAAGAGCCAGGTATTCTCTACAGCAGCTGATAATCAGAGCGCAGTAGATATTCACATTACACAGGGTGAGCGTCAGTTCTCAAGAGACAACAAGACACTCGGACAGTTCAGACTTGACGGTATTCCACCTGCAAGACGTGGTGTTCCTCAGATCGAGGTTACATTTGATATCGACTCTAACGGTATCGTTAATGTATCTGCTAAGGATCTCGGAACAGGTAAGGAGCAGCACATCACTATCACATCAAGCTCTAACATGAGCGATTCTGATATCGAGAAGGCTGTACACGAGGCAGCTGAGTTCGAGGCTCAGGATAAGAAGCGCAAGGAGATTATCGACGCCAGAAACGACGCTGACAACCTTGCATTCCAGACAGAGAAGGCAGTTGACGAGGTGGGCGACAAGATTCCTGAGGCTGATAAGGCACAGGTTGTCGAGGACATCGCAGCTCTTAAGGCAATCCTTGAGAGAACAACTCCTGAGACTATGACAGATTCAGACCTTGACGAGTTAAATGCTAAGAAGGACGAGCTTATGAAGAATGCCCAGACCTTATTCTCTAAGGTATATGAGCAGGCTAACGCAGGCGGTCCTCAGGGCGGTCCTCAGGGTCCTGGTCCGGACGGCGGCGCATATGACGGCGACGTTGTTGACGGCGACTACAAGGAAGTATAATAATATTACGCGATTTATTAGCTGCCGCTCTATTTGCGGCAGCTAGTGAACGTAGAGGGGAAATGTTTTAAATGGCTGACAGTAAGAGAGATTATTATGAAGTGTTAGGTGTGTCCAGGGATGCGGATGACGCGGCCCTCAAGAAGGCATACAGAACTCTTGCCAAAAAATACCATCCGGATTCTAATCCGGGAGATGAAGTTGCTGCCGAGAAGTTTAAGGAGGCGTCAGAGGCTTATAGTGTCTTGAGTGACCCTCAGAAGCGTTCCCAGTATGACCAGTTTGGCCACGCCGCATTTGACGGGACAGGCGGAGCAGGCGGCTTCGATTTCAGCAATATGGATATGGGCGATATATTTGGCGACTTCTTCGGCGATATTTTCGGCGGAGCAAGGAAGCGCAACTATAACGGTCCCATGAAGGGTCAGAACGTTCACACGACCGTCAGAGTCAGCTTCGAGCAGGCTGTTTTTGGCGTTAATAAGGACATAGAGATTAATTTAAAGGAGCCCTGCCAGAACTGTAACGGTTCAGGAGCCAAGCCCGGAACACAGCCTAAAACCTGTACCAGATGTAACGGAACAGGCCAGGTTACCTATACACAGCAGTCCCTGTTTGGCGTTGTGAGAAATGTCGCAACATGCCCTGACTGTAAGGGAACTGGTAAGATTATTCCTGAGAAGTGCCCTAAGTGCGCAGGCTCAGGCTATATTCAGAACAGAAAGAGAATTCAGGTTGCGGTGCCTGCAGGTATCGATTCAGGCCAGAGCATCAGAATTCGCGAGAAGGGCGAGCCAGGTATCAACGGAGGCCAGAGAGGTGATCTGCTGGTTGAGGTTGCTGTCGCTCCGCATCCTATATTCAAGAGACAGGGAGAGAATATCTACTCTACTGTAGCTATAGATTACGCTGACGCTGTGCTCGGCGGAATGATTAAGATTCCAACGGTCGACGGAGATGTCGAGCAGGAGATCAAGCCTGGAACCCAGCCTGACACCAAGATCAGACTCAGGGGCAAGGGCGTTCCGCTTCTCAAGAATCGCGCTCAGAGAGGTGATCACTATGTAAATATTGCCATCAAGGTGCCAACCAGGCTTAACGATGAGCAGAAGGAAGCTCTCAAAGCATTTGACGACGCCATGAAGGGCAATCCAGGTCCCAAGAAGAAGAAGGGATTTTTTGGCTAAATATTTCGACCCGGCATATGCCGGGTCTTTTAATTTTATAATGATATAATTAAGAAAAAATATAGAATTAAGCGCGCCTCTATGTTATAGTAGGATATTGTAAATGTTTTTACAGGGAGGATTGTATGGCTAGAGGTGGCGGTCACTTTGGTGGCGGTTTTCACGGCGGAGGATTTCACGGCGGTGGTTTTGGAAGAGGATACGGAGGATATCACAGAAGAGGATATTACGGAACCTATTTCAGCACAGGCCCCACATTTACCAGAGGGCATTATATGGATGGCCGTGCATTTCAGTTCTCACACGCTTCCACATACCGTGAGATGGAGAGAAAACTGAATAAAACTGCACTTATGATAGTTCTTGTGATTTTCTGTCTTGCGTTCTCAGGCATTATAGGCAGGTATGTCAAAAATGAATTCCGCAAAACCTTCTTTGGCGGAACCAAAATAAGTGGGACAGTTCTCACTTCGTATGTGTATGACGGGCTTGGCACGTTAAACGGCGAGGTTGTAGAAGCAGGAGCTGCATATTTTTACGATAAGACAGGTATTCAGCCTGTTGTATATACCACAGCCATGACCGATTACCAGATTGGTCAGTCAGGCATTAACCTTATGGAGTCGCTTTACGACGAGCTGTTTAACGATGAGGGACACATTCTCCTGGTGTTAAGCGGTTATGAACTCGGCAACACCATGAATTATCAGCTGTCATATTTCTACGGCGGCGAGGTAGATAAGATCATGGGAGAGGGTGATTTCAACTACTTCTACAGCTGGGTTAAGAGCGGTTGCGACGGAGACGTATCCATCTCGTCTTCTCTCAAGACTGCATTCATGAAGACAGCCGACAGAGTCGATCCTGAGGGCAAGTCTTTAGTCAGGAAGGTTATATGGTGCTGCGGTATCGGCGGCGTGATAATGTTCATTCTCGGAGGTATCTATATTATTAAGAGAAGACTCGACGAGGAGGAGATTATTAAGAATGCCAGACCTGAGGTCGAGCAGGCGGAGATACCGGGACTCGAGGAGTTTAAGAATCTTCCTGCCAAGACCGAGGAGCCTGAGGTGGAACCCTACAAGGACCCGTTCTATTCTCCAGAAAATGATGACATTGTCTACAGTAACGATGGCCCAACCATCAGCTGGAAGGACTTCAAGGAAGACATGGAGGAGATGGCCAGGGAACAGGAAGATGGCATCGAGGACAAGGAGACAGAGAAGATTTCCGACAACTCATCAGAGGATGACAACACATAATGACACCAAGTGGGCGTTTTCCATAAAAACGCCCGCTTTTTTTGTCAAATGTTTGACAAAGTTTTGGTTGACAAGGCAGGGCAAAAGTGATATTCTAATTCTTACCCACCCCAAACGGGAGGCGTCGAAAAATCTTCTTAAAAAGTTTTAAAAAGTTGTTGACAAACCCTTTTTAAGATGATATGATATCGACTGTTCGCGAGAGAAGTTGTGATAATTGTTCAAACAATTCAAACAATTTTCAGACCGAACAAAATAAGATCTTTGACAACTAAATAGTATACTCCAACCTCGAAAATTCTTTGAAGAATTTTTAAATTTGGAACAAAACCTAGAAACAGTAATAACGGGAAA
>JAILPS010000015.1 GCA_024699325.1 Lachnospiraceae bacterium
GCTCTTCTTGCCGTTTAATCCAAACTTTGCCTTCAGCTCCTCATAGACCTTCACGTCAAATGTGGGATACGCGTCCCTGTACACCTGCATCATTCTGTCCATGGAAGCATTGCCCATGTAGTAGAGGTCATCAGGCACGAATACCATCTTCCTCTTGGCCTCCGGGTGCTCAAAAACATCCACACCGTCAATCTTTATCGTTCCGCCGTCAGCTCTGTAGATGCCCGTGATCATTCGCATAAGTGTTGATTTGCCGGCACCGTTACTTCCAACCATGCCGAAAATACATTTGTCAGGAATGGTGACACTTATGTCAGAGACTGCAACGAAATCGTCGAAACGCTTGGTAGCGTTACAAATCTCAATCATACTTAATCCTCCTTATAGGCAGTCCTAACGCTGTCTATTATCTCCTCTTCCTTAACTCCGGCAAGCTTAAGCTCCTTCGTAAGCTCCGCAATCTTGCCCAGATTCTCCCTTCTATCCTCGCTAACCTTCATAATTGCCCCCTCGCTTATAAATACACCTCGGCCCGGCACTGATGTGACCAGACCTCTTCTGTCAAGTTCCAAATATGCCTTCTGTATGGTGTTCGGGTTTATAGCCAGCTCAACACTCAACTGTCTCACACTTGGAAGCTTGTCGCCAACCGTAAACACCCCCTTGAGCAAAAACTGTTCGCACTGCTCAACTATCTGCTCATACACAGGTGTTCTGGATAACGCATCGATTTGAAACATATAGCCACTCCTTTCATCTGTACTATATCGCATAGTACACCTAGTTTTGATGTTTGTCAACCACTTTTTTATCATCGGCAGACGGGCACATCAATTATTATTTCTCGACCGTGTAAGGGTATTTTTCCAGGAGAATTTCATATGTCTTAGGAAGAACATCTGGATCAATATACACGGTATATTCGTCATCATACCTGCTGAAAAGGGTTACTCTTCCCTCGTCACTCCAAAATGTAAAAACAACGGATAGACTGATATCGGTGTCATAACATAAAGCAGTATATCCTGCCACGCTGGCCCAATCATCAATTGACATATTGGCCTTCTCTTCCTGAAGAGTCTTATATATCAACTCCATATCACTATTTGTCATCGTTTCTCCAATACGACTTGAAGCAGTCTTGACAAGTGTTGCCTTTTCTAAATTATCTTTCTCAGGAAGCTCACATAGTATACTTGCAAACTCTTTGTTTCCAAGCAGAGCCTTCCCAAACTTCTCAGGATCAACCAAAAGTTGTCTGTAGATGTCTTTGCCATCATAATTGATTAACAGCTCTACATATTCGTATTCATAGTTGAAATATGCATTTGTTTTTCCCAGATTGCTAAGTCCTTCTGCCACCATTTCCTTCACAGCAATATCATCAAACCGAATGGCATACAACTCGTCACTGCGGTTATCAGGTATGATTATACGAGCAGGGTCACTTCTAAGGCATACATAGCCAATCTGCTCTGCCGTTGGTTTCTGGCGGCGTATTACTTCCACGTTAAGAGAAATCACGCTGAGTAATACCACATTGATGACGATAAGTATCCACGCCTTCTTAATTCCCTGAAAAACCAAAGAAAACTTCCTGACGGTTATCATCTCGTAGAGAACATAGATAAAAAACGCGATAATGTACAAAAACACAACTGTTACAAATGCCGCAGAGCTGTTATCTCTACTTCCGTACGTCATGTGGATAATATATCTTATGGGCAGGAAGCAGAATAATGTTGGCGGGACGAAGCTCAAAACTCTCTGAACCACCGGGGTGATTGCAATGCTCTCCGCCTTCTCGCTTTTTCTTGTAACAAACAAAACTCCCGCAATCGCAATATATATAAGCGACAGAATAATCGTGTATATATATGTGGCGCCTATTGGTAGCTCATTGTTCCAAAAAATGCCAAAAAATCTCCACAAAACATTATATGCCGGATTCCATATGATGCTTGTCTGCTCAATCAGGAATTCACCACAGATGGTATGTGTCATGCCATATATGAACATGATAACAGCCCTCGGCATAATAATTATGGCCAGGCTGGTCATCGCTATAGTGAATCTGGTTCCGGAAATATTTCTAGCCAGAATAATCACCGCAGAAAGATATATACCTGCAACAAGGAAAGAAAGAACCGTATTCAGATTATTATCATACTGCACGAAAAACACAGGAATTAAGCCATATGTTATGAATGTCGCGGCAAGCGAACACGCCACAACAATCAGCGTCCATGTAAATATCGCCAGGAAATTCGACACATACATAGCGCTTCTGTAAACCGGCAGTGAATGATAGAAGTCACTTGCCTTCCTCTCCTTCATAAAGTCAAACAAAATACCGACTAATATCGGCATGAATATAACTGTCGAACTCAAAATCGGCTGAACCTCAAAAAATTCCACGGTTTCATCAGCTTTTGAAATATAGTAACCGTTTAAAAGCCAGCCACTTAAATACCTCATCCATGGATAAATAATGGACTGAACTGCCACCAAAACCAGCATGAACACACCTGGCATTCTAAGCCTTCTAAGGCCTTCCTTATACATTGCAAAGCTAAATACTCTATTATTCATGGTCAGCCTCCTTTTCCGAAAGAACAGTCTCAAAGCTGTAACCCCTGGACTCCATCTCGTAGGTGAATACCTCCTCAAGTGTCAGAGGAATACTCTCTATAAGTATTGGCTTCTCCTTCTCAAGCGCCGCCATGACAGCCTCGTGAGCGCCCCTTATGATTACATTGATAACGCGTCCGTGCTTGACAAAGTGTAATATACTTGCCGAACCGTCACCTGTGAGGCCGGACAACATTCTCTCTATGTCCTCCCTGTTATACTCCCTGTCAAATGCCACCTGCACCTTAAACAGGTCGGTCTTAAGCTTACCGAGGCTGCTCTGAAGCACGAGACCTCCCTTGTGAAGGAATGCGAGCTGATCGCATGTGTCCTCAAGCTCTCGTAAAGAGTGGGACGTGATAATAGCCGTCGCTCCTCTGTCGATTACATCCTTACACAGAATACTCTTCACAAGATTTCTCATGATAGGATCCAGTCCGTCAAATGTCTCGTCGAAGAATATATACTCTGTTCTGCAGGCCATGGCAAGTATGGTCACAGCCTGTCTCTTCATGCCCTTAGAAAAGGTTGTCATGCTCTTCTTGCCGTTTAATCCAAACTTTGCCTTCAGCTCCTCATAGACCTTCACGTCA
>JAILPS010000013.1 GCA_024699325.1 Lachnospiraceae bacterium
TGACGTGAAGGTCTATGAGGAGCTGAAGGCAAAGTTTGGATTAAACGGCAAGAAGAGCATGACAACCTTTTCTAAGGGCATGAAGAGACAGGCTGTGACCATACTTGCCATGGCCTGCAGAACAGAGTATATATTCTTCGATGAGACATTTGACGGACTGGATCCTATCATGAGAAATCTTGTGAAGAGTATTCTGTGTAAGGATGTAATCGACAGAGGAGCCACGGCTATTATCACATCCCACTCTCTGAGAGAGCTTGAGGACACATGCGATCAGCTGGCATTCCTTCACAAGGGCGGTCTCGTGCTTCAGAGCAGTCTCGGTAAGCTTAAGACTGACCTGTTTAAGGTGCAGGCGGCTTATAAGACAGAGTATAACAGGGAAGATATAGAGAGAATGTTGTCCGGCCTCACAGGTGACGGTTCGGCAAGTATATTACACTTTGTCAAGCACGGACGCGTTATCAATGTAATCATAAGGGGCGCTCACGAGGCCGTTATGGCAGAGCTTGAGAAGGATAATCCTATTCTTATAGAGAGTATTCCTCTGACACTTGAGGAGGTATTCACCTACGAGATGGAGTCCAGGGGTTACAGCTTTGAGACTGTTCTTCCGGAAAAGGAGGCTGACCATGAATAATAAGTTTTTCTCTGTGGGAATGTACAAGGAAGGCCTTAGAAGACTTAGAATGCCAGGTGTGTTCATGCTTGTCCTGGTGGCAATACAGTCCGTTATATTTCCGTGGATGATATATATTGCAAACTACTTATTAGATTCTTCGGATTATCGCACTGTGGAGGATGTTGACTACATCGCCGCTCAGCCGTTATGGTATGCGATGATTGCGTTTATGCCTCTGGCGGTCAATATTTTGTTTGACTTTTTAAATGAGAGGAAGGCGAGCGACTTCTATCACGCGCTTCCTGTATACAGAAGCGCCATGTATGTGTCAAATTTTGCAGCTGTATTTACATGGATTATGGTTTTTGCGGCGGCGTCATTTGTCACAACATTCTTGTCATACGGAATCATTCCTGTGTATAACCTGGTGTTTACAGGCGAATATGTATTCTTTATCAGGGTTTCCCTGGTGGCAGGATTATATCTGACATCTGTGCTTATTCTGGCGAGGAATATCTCGGGAACCAAATTCTCGATAGCTATGACAGGCCTGTTCATAATAGTTCTTCCAAGAGCCGTTATCAGCTTCGTATTTGCTATGACGTCCATGGTTTGCGAGGGTGTCATGATGGAGCAGTCAAGCATTATATGGAACCCGGCACACAACATTTTGTGGAGAGTTTTTAGTGTTATTTGGAATAACGAGCTTCCCATGAGCGCCACATACACCTACACGACAGTGCTGTCGCTAATATATATCGCGGTGGCAGGCGTGCTGTTTGTGCTTAGAAAAAGCGAGAAGGCTGAGAGCATCGCAATCAGTCCTGTTGTACAGAGGGTTTTAAGTTTTATTCCTTCGACAGTGTTCTGCTTCCTGCCTATAGCTTTTATTATCGAGATTATATATGAAGGTGTATCTAGAAACGAATCAACATATGCATTTCTGTTCTTTTTCTACGTCATAGCGCTTATTATCTACCTTCTCTACGAGCTTATCACTGTTAGGAAATTCCTGGCAGTTTGGCAGGCGTTTAAGAAGGCGTGGATATTAATCGTCATCAATGTGGTTTTGCTGGGCGTGATTCTTATCAGCATCAATGTGACATACAGCCAGAAACCAACTGCACAGCAGATTAACTATGTAAGCCTTAGAAGTGAACCTGCCTATATAAATATACCTTCTTATCTGGAAGATGAGGTGTATTCTCTAAAGATTAAGGACGAGGATATGAAGGTGCTGGTGGCAGATGCCGTGGCAGAATTAGAAAAAGGCTCTTATTACAGCTCTGATTACAGAGACGTAAAGGTTAAGATTAATTATGGAGGCAGAAGTATTTATAGGCAGCTTTCTTTAGACTCTGAAAAGCTTAGGGAAATTCTGCTAAACAACAGCGAGCTTGTGAGTATCTTATGTGAGCTTCCTGATTATAAAACTATAAGATATGCAAATCTTAGCAAGAGTACATCATATAATTCAACTTATGAAAGTGTTGAGGGCAATACACTGAAACTTATATATGATTCTCTTAAAGAGGAGAAGGAATCGCTCTCAGTTGATGAGTGGAGCAGCGTGGTAGAATCCACCCATGATCGCCAGGACGTGGATACAAGCCTATGGATTAGTTTTAATTATTTTGGAAATGATTCAGAGGGCATATTATCATATTCCAACTATACTGGTTATTTCGAGGTATTTATCGACCAGAACGTGCTTCCTAAGACATATGCGCTGGTTAAAGAGTACTACCCACACATTGTAGATTTTGAATCTGGGGCAAATATTTATTAACAGTGTTATTTAGAAAACGGCTTACTAATCGCTTATGATTAGTAAGCTGTTTTTGTGTTGATGCCATCTGCGCGTTTTATATGCTTTGCATTTGCAAAATGTTGTGGTACAATAGCCTAAGTTTTAAAGTGAGGCATAATATGAAATATAAATTGTTGCTCTTAGACATAGATGGGACGCTTCGGCCCAACCACTTAAATACTGTCCCTGTTGAAAATGTTGAGGCTCTTCGCGCTGTGCAGAGGGTTGGCGTGAGGGTTGCCATAGCGACCGGCAGGTCCATAGCCGGGGTTCCGGACTACATGCTAAACGGTTTTGAGCCTGACTTCTGGCTCTGCGCCTCGGGGGCGCAGGTTCTCACCCCCGACCTTAAGTATATAAGGGATGAGAGGATGACACTTAAGCAGGTGGAGGCCTTAAGAACATATTTTAATGACAGGGATTACCCCTACGGTTTTGCGTTTCCCGACGGCGTGTATGTCTATAAGGATTACGATATCATGCACGAGAGGGAACTGACCCACGGCGGCGGAAGCGCCGGTTTTATCAACGGGGAGGCTCAGAATAAGCATCTCGATAAGCTTCCGGTGGCTGCTTTTTGCAGATGCCACGAGGAGGCGGCCTTGGAGTTTGCGAAAATGTTTCCCGATGAGGGCCTCAGGTTTTTGTTCTACGGCAGGGAGGATCACCTAGGGCTTAAGGGCTGTGATATACTCCAGCCTGACCAGGACAAGGCATGTGGACTGAAGGTTCTCTCAGCGCACTTAGGGGTTGATATCTCAGAGTGTGTGTGCGCCGGCGATGCGGCAAACGACGAGGGAATGATCAGGATGGCAGGAATTGGATATGCCATGTATGACGGCGCGGAGGTTGCAAAACGCGCGGCCGACAGGATTACGCCACAGGGCGAATACGGCGTGGCATACATATGCCGCGAGGTGTGGCCTGAAGCATTTTAAGAATATGATGATAATAAAAACTGGTAACTCTTGCAGAAAATATAAGGTAAATAGTATAATAAATACCATTAAAGCCTTATATTGAGCGGAAAAGGGGCTGTAAAAAAAGTCCATAAAGAAAAATCGCTGTAGGCATAGCGCTTACAGCGATTTTTTGGTATAATGATTTCATGCAAAAACCCAATAATACCAGAAGCTATTATACAACACGTCAGCTGAAATTGCCACTAG
>JAILPS010000024.1 GCA_024699325.1 Lachnospiraceae bacterium
ATGTAAAATGCGCTAAGCGCAGTCGCGATCAGGCAGAATATAAGAATCAGCACTATCGCTCTTTTTATAAAAATTTTTCCTAAGCTTACGCTTTTCGTACCTTTAATCTTCATTTAATCACTCCCTATAAATCCCCCGCTGCCAACCTCCAGCTTCAAATATTCTGTAAGGAATATCCTCTCTTGTAGGTTGTCTTTATCATATTTCCGGCTCCGCCCAAAAGCTTCCTGAGCTTCTTCACATGGTTATCCACCACTCTGTCCGTGACATCCGAGTCGTATCCCCACAGTTTTGTGATGAGCTCCTCCCTGGAAAACATTTTCCCAGGGTTTTCCATCATAATCTTTAGTATCTCGTACTCCTTGTTGGGCAGTTCCACACTAACACCGTCCACGCTGACGCTCATGTTTGCCATATCAAGTGTTATGGCTCCAGCCACAAGGCGCGTGTTTATAACCGTCCCCCCTGCACGGTTTAGAAGCGCGCTAACCTTCGCAAACAGTTGCGCCAGAGAAAACGGCTTGACCATGTAGTCGTCGCACCCCAGAGAATAGCCGTAGAGGGCATCCTCCTCGCTTCCCATGGCTGTGAGAAACAGTATGGGCACTATGCTTTTCTTACGTATGCTTCTGCAGATTTCGAAGCCGTTCACCCCCGGAAGCATGACGTCAAGAAGTACCAGATCATAGTTCTCCTCCTCGAGCCTTGCAAGCCCTTCGGTGCCTGTTCTTGCTACATCTATGTTCAACTCGCCACCCGATTTCTCCTGAAAATAATCCGCCACGAGTTCCCTTATCTGAGGATCGTCCTCAACCATCAATATCTTTTTCATAATATCTCCCTGTCGACTTGGATTAAAAAAGACCACCAGATCTCTCTGATGGTCTTAATATAACATGAATATTTATCTTTTTTATATCCTTTTTGTGTGAATCTGTGTTTTTTAGACAAATTTGAAGTCCCTGAAGTCAAAATTGCTGCCGGGCAGGAAGGTAAATGTCACATTTACACGCCCCTTAACCCCTGAGAGGTCGAATTCTCTGGCTGTGTAGTCCTCACATCCTGCAAACTCGCAGAGCTTCTTGACCGTCACATCGCCCTTAAAATCCACGTGGATACTGTTAAGCTCCAGAGCGCTCTTTCCTGTGATGACGATCTTGGACGGAGCGTTTTCTCCAAAATCAAACTCGCCAAAATCTAAGAGCACGTTGTTGCCTATTCCTGTCACCGCGTCCGCGTCCACGCTGAAGCTGTCGCCGTAAATGTTTAGCGCGTCAACCGCAGCTATCACGGCGCTCTCCTTGGCCTCCTTATAGAACTTAAAGCCCGCTATCTGGAAGCTGTAGTCAGACTCAAACACCAGCGTGTGCATGCCCTTAAGCTTCCTCGTGAGCACAAAATCCTCAGGCTGATAGGTCGCCCAGATTGGAGGCTTCCAGTAGGAGTAATCGCCGATGATCTCGCCGCCCTCTCCGGGGATGCCGTCGTATATTCTGAACGTCACAGGGTCATTGCCTAAGTGATATACAGGAAGGTTCACCCTGTCGCTTCCAACCATGCCAAAATCCACGTCCGTGAAGCCAAAGAAGCTTCCCTCCTTAGCAAAGCATGCGCCTCTCTGCACTCCTGTGCTCACGCCGCCTCTCTGCACGTTAAACAGTCCGCCCACCACGAACTCGTAGGGGTCAAATGAAGCGCTTCCAAGCCCCTCTCCTGTGAGCTTAAGCTGTGTGAGAACCTGCTGTTTGTCCGTGCCGTTAGCGCATGTGGCGCGAAGGTAGAACTCTCCGTCACCCTTGCAGTGTACAGTGACGCTGTCATCATTTACACTTACGATCTCCGCCAGGTTTGTGGCTATTCCGAGAACCGTCGTCACCTTAAATGTGAGCTGGGAGCTGTATGTTGTGCCAGCCGGGCGAATGTTAAAATGTATGGTTTTGGTGTCGCACTCTGGCGTAAATGTGGTACCGTCCGTGACAAACTCTATCTTTCTCACAGGAATGTCACCAGCCTCGTCAATATCGCCTGCCGTGTTAGGTGCGCACTCCATAACTGCGCTTACGCCCTCGCTTGCTGCGGGGAGTGCGTGAAGCGTTACCGTGTAGTCCCTAAGGCCTGGCGACTTCACAGACACTGTTATATCTCCCGGTTCTCTCTTAGCCGCAATCATGGCCAGGAGCTTGCCTGAAAACAGTCTTCTACTTACGCCCTTATACTGCTCATAGTCCGTGGAATCGCCGTTATCTAAGCCCACCAATCGCCCTGCGCCCTCCACAGCAACAGTCACTCTGTTGTTTGCGTTAGCGACCTCTGTGCCGTTTTCATCAACAGCCGATATCTCTAGGAATACCATATCGCTTCCGTCGGCCATAAGCTCTGTCTTATCAGGCGTAAGCTTAAGTCCTGTGACGTCGCCAAATGACCTCTTGACATCCGTGGCGATAACTTCGCCGTTCTCATTGTACGCCTTAGCGAGCAGCTCACCCATCCTATAGGGAAGCGTGACATTTAGACTTAAGGTGGTGCCGTGGGCGTGGTCTATGTCCATGGCTCCGACGCTTACGCCGTCCTTAAAAAGCTCCACGCGGGGAGCGTTAGAGATAACTCTCACGTCTATATCCTGGCCTTCTGAGAAGTCCCAGTACGGCAGGATATGCACGAAAGGATCCTTCTTATAGTCGGTCCACTCCGCCTTAAATATATAGTAGCTGTCCTTCTTAAATCCGGCAGTGTCAATCTGTCCGAAATAGCTGTTCTTCGTCGAATACGGCGTCGGCTCGCCGATATAGTCATGCCCCGTCCATATGAACTGGCCCGCGCAGTAATCCCTGTCTCTGTCGGGGATTATGGCCATCTCAGTGCTCTTAGCCGCCCAGCCCATGGTTGAATTTCCAAGGGATGAGCACTGCTCATCGTCGTCCACCAAAACCGCCTGACTGTACGGGAAATGATAGATGCCGCGGCTCTGCACAACGCTTGAGGTCTCGCTTCCGTAGATCATCCAGTCAGGATGCTTCTCATGGTGCTCATCGTACAGGCGCTCCCCGTAGTTGTAGCCCGCAAGCTTCACTATGTCCGTGCACTTCTGCGCGTTCTCCCACTCTAGGAAGTTGGAGCCGTGGGTCACATATCCGTTGCCCCTCGGATCGTGCAGGTTCACAAGATACAGAAGCAGGGAGATAATCTCCTGTCCCCTCTCGCCTGCGTGGGCGTCGTAGATTTCGTTGCCCACACTCCAGCCGATTATGGACGGGTGGTTTCTGTCGCGTCTAACCCAGCTGGCCACATCCCTGTCGACCCAGTCCTTAAAAAATCTCGCGTAGTCATATTCATTCTTGGGCATCTCCCACATGTCAAATGCCTCGCTCATGACTAAGAGACCTAACTCGTCAGCCGCCTCCATCCACTCCACGCTTGGCATGTTGTGGCTGGTTCTTATGGCATTGATGCCCATGCTCTTTAACGCTCTCGCTTTTCTAAATGTAGCGGCGCGGTTTGAGGCAGCTCCCAACGCTCCCAGATCGTGGTGCTCGCAGGCTCCGTGTATCTTCAAATGTCGTCCATTTAAGAAGAAGCCCTCGTCGGTCGTAAACTGTATATCCCTGAAGCCAAATCTGACGCTCTCGGTGTCGATAATCTGCCCGTCCCTCATAAGCTTCACGGCGCACGTGTAGAGGTATGGATCGTCCACATCCCAGAGGTGCACATTTTCAGCAAATAGTGTCAGGCTGTTTACAGCGTATGAACAGCCCTCACGTCTTACAGTGTCAGCGATAAAACGCTTGTCCACTGCGCACACGTCGTGCTCCTCGCATGCCACAACCCTGTCGCCGTCCATGATGGCCATGCTCACGGTAAGCCCCTGCACAGGTGTACCCTCGCTTCTCTCTATCTCGACGCTTATGTCAGCCACTCCTGATGCCATGGCGCTTATATACACGCCGTCGCTTACAATGTGGGTCTTCTCATATCTCTTAAGGTATACAGGCCTGAATATTCCGGCGCCTGAATACCAGCGGGAGTTTGGATTCCTGTAATCCACACTCACGCTTATAAGGTTGTCGCCCTCTCTCAACAGCTCTGTTATGTCAAACTCGAAGGTTGAGTAGCCGTATTTCCACTCCCCCGCCAGCTTGCCGTTCACATAGACTCTGCTGTCCATGTACACGCCCTCGAAGCGGATGGCGGTGTTTTTGCCGTCAGGGGTGTGGTTGTAGTGCTTCCTGTACCAGCCCCTCGAGGTCTCGTAGAGGTTCTTCGTGTCATATATCAGCCAGTCGTGAGGGATGTCCACCCTCTCAAACTTAAGGTCATCGCTGTAAGGGGTGTCTATAGGTGTTTTAACAAATTCCCAGCCGTCGTTTAATAGTCTCTTCTCGCTCATTCGCATTCCTCTTTCAGGGTTAATAGTTTTTCGTCGTACTCTATTCCTATCTGTGTGAGCCCTCTCGCCGGCGCAGTGGGGCCTGCAAGCGCTCTGTCTCTTCCATCAATTATCTGAACCACGTCTTCTGGCTCAATACGGCCCGTTCCAGCCCATATAAGCGTTCCAGCGATAATTCTTACCATATTGTAGAGAAAACCGCTTCCTCGCACTCTAATGGCCACCAGATTGCATGTCTTGGTGACATTTATATCGTAGATGGTTCTGACCTTCGTAAGAGCATCGCTTGCCACCGCGCAAAGCGATGTGAAGTCGTGCTCCCCCACCATGTAGTCTGCCGCCTGTTGCATATTCCCGACGTCAAGTGGCTTGTCATAGTGGTAGCTGTAGCGGTTTAGCTGTGGGTTATCTGTCTTTGCATTGTAAATGCGGTACTCGTATGTCTTCACGCAGTCACAGTGTCTGGGGTGAAATCCCTCCGGCACCTGGCGCGACTCGGTCACCACAATGTTGTCCGGAAGCCAGCCGTTTATAGCTCTTGCCACATTTGGCGCGGGGATGTCGCGGCTCGTGTCAAATACGCAGACATTGCCCATGGAGTGAACGCCCGCGTCCGTGCGGCTGGCGCCCGTCACTGCTATATCCTCCTTAAGCATGGCGCTCAGGGCGGTATTTAGTTGTCCCTCAATCGTGTCCTGCCCCGGCTGAAACTGCCAGCCGCAGTAGTCCGTCCCGTCGTAGGCGACGCGAAGCATTATCCTTCTCATAGTATTATCCTTATGGCTATGACAGCGGCCATGTAGATGGCCAGTATCACGTATGCGATTAAGTCCGCCCTCCTGTAGCGCAGGGGATGGAGCTTCGTTCTGTTTTCACTGTCGCTGTAGCATCTTGCGTCCATGGCCATGGCCAGATCCCCGGCCCTTCTGAATGCCGATATCAGAAGCGGCACCAGAAGCGGCACCATGGCGTATATTCTCTTAAACACATTGCCACTCTCAAAATCAGCGCCCCTCGCGGTCTGCGCCTTCATAATCTTGTCCATCTCCTCCGTGAGGATTGGAATGAAGCGCAGCGCAATGCTTATCATCATGGCGATGGCAGAGATTGGAACGCCGATGTATTTTAAGAATCCCAAGCCCTTCTCCAGTCCCGATGTCAGGCTGTTTGGCGAGGTCGTAAGCGTCATGAGCGTGGTCCCAAGCACCAGAAGAATGATTCTGATGCATAGGAATACGGTTTTCTCAACGCCCTGCACGGTTATCTTAAGCTTCCATATCCTTACAATCACGTCGCCGTCGGTCATAAACAGATTCAGAGCGGCGGTGAACACGATGATGAAGAGTATGGGCTTAAGTCCCTTGACGATGTAGCCAAATGGAACGCGGCTCAACGCCACCATAAGGGCGTAGAAGAGCGTTATGACTATATAGCCGTAATATGTGTCATTCACAAACAGCGATATCATAAACAGGAGTGTCCCCATGAGCTTGACTCTTGGATCTAAGCGGTGTATGCATGAGCCAGACGGATAGTACTGACCAAGTGTTATGTCTTTTAGCATGGTCTCCTCCGTCTGTATTCTCTTAGTATGTTGTCCGAAGCCTCAGATATAGTCATGGCGTCATCCACGCTTATTCCCCTCTTCCTAAGCTCTGTCACAACCTTCATGCTGACCGGAATGTCAAGGTCAATGCCCCTGAGCGCGTCGGTTCTTGAAAACACATCCCTTACAGGCGCGTCCATGGTCAGGACTCCGCAGTGCATAACAAGCACGCGCTCACAGTAGGCGCACACGTCCTCCATGCTGTGGCTGACCAGAATTATGGCCATATTCTTCTCCTGGTTAAGACGCTTTATAAGGTTCAGGATCATCTCCCTGCCCTCCGGGTCCAGACCCGCGGTGGGCTCATCAAGTATCAAAACATCCGGCTCCATGGCGAGAATCCCCGCGATGGCAGCCTTCCTCTTCTGTCCTCCTGAGAGGAAGAACGGGCTCTGAAGGTAGAATTCCTCCGGGAAATCCACCATTTCAAGCGCCTCTCTGGCCTTGAGCTCGGCGCCCTTGCCCTCTATGCCCATGTTTTTCGGTCCGAAGCACACGTCCTTCAAAACATTTTCTTCAAACAGTTGGTACTCAGGGTACTGAAACACCATTCCGACCTTGCGCCTGAGTTGTTTCTTGTCGTAGTCCTTAGCATTTATGTCCTGGCCGTCTAAGAGCACCTCCCCGGAGGTGGGCTTAATCAGACCGTCGATTATCTGCATGAGGGAGGATTTGCCGGAGCCTGTCTGACCTATGACTCCTATAAAATCCCCGCTCTCTATCGTGAGATTAATGTTTTTGAGGGCATGGATGCTGTATGGAGTATCCGGCGAATATATGTAATTGACGTCTTTAAGTGTAATATTAGTCACGTTTACTCCTCACATCGTCCTGACGATGGCTTCGATTAGCTCCTTTTCGGAAAGCACCGGCACGCTTATATCCATGCCGCCCTCCTTAAGCTCATAGCCAAGCCTCGTCACGTCGGGAAGTCTTAGCCCTGCGGCCTCTAGCTCTTCCCTTCTTGCAAATATTTCTCTTGGAGTCCCGCTCATTATGACTTTGCCGTCGTTCATCACGAAGATTTTGTCGGCGTTAACGGTCTCCTCCATATAATGTGTTATCAGAATTATGGTTATCCCTGCGCGGTTTAAATCCCTGATGGCCTCTAAAACATCCCGCCTTCCCGCAGGGTCAAGCATGGCTGTGGCCTCGTCGAGGATTATGCATTTGGGCTCCATGGCCATAACTCCCGCTATGGCAATCCTCTGCTTCTGTCCGCCGCTAAGCTTCGTTGGCGCGTGGTATCTGTAGGCGCTCATGCCCAGTTTTTCCAAGCAGCTCGTGACCCTGAGCTCAATCTCCTCTGTTGGAACACTCAGGTTTTCCGGGCCAAATGCCACGTCCTCCTCTATGACGCTTGAGACCATCTGGTTGTCGGGGTTCTGGAAAACCATGCCTGCAGTGCTTCTTATCTGCCTCAGGTTTTCTTCCTCTCTGGTGTCCTTCCCCTCCACATACACTGCCCCCTGCGTGGGACTTAAAAGCGCATTAAAATGCTTCGCAAGCGTGGATTTGCCGCAGCCGTTGTGGCCAAGGATGGCGATGAACTCTCCCTCGCCTATCTCCATGTCCACCCCCTCAAGCGCCGCTATCTGGCCCGCAGGGTCACCATTTTCATCGTATTTATTAAACCTGTGAAACAGGCCCTGTGTTTTTATCAGTTTCATAGCACTCTCGCTTTCTGGGTTTGCCTCTAAAGTTTTAGAATACCAAATACTTCTATTATTTTCAATATTATATTTAGCGCTCGAAATGCAAAAAAAGTCCCTGGGAAATTCCCAGGGACCAATAAGCTATTAAACTAACTCAAGAAGTACTTCCATAGCTGCATCACCCTTGCGCTGGCCAATCTTAACGATTCTTGTGTAGCCACCGTTGCGGTTTACATACTTAGGAGCAACCTCATCGAACATCTTAGCTGGCATGTCGATTGACTTTGTGCCCTTCTTCTTGCCTGCTGCATCAGCTGGCACATAAGTAACACCGTAGAATGTCTCAAGCATTTTTCTTCTAGCGTGAAGTCTTGAAGGCTTGTCCTTCTTGATCTCCTTCTCGATAGTATCAAATACTGTTACCTTCTTACCGTCAACAACTTCCTTAACTCTCTTGCCATCCTTGTCCTTGCGGGCAACCTTGGTAGATACCTTAACTGTCTCGAAGTTATCCTTCTCCTTAACAGCAAGTGCAATAAGACCTTCTGCGATCTTCTGAACTTCCTTAGCCTTAGCCTCGGTAGTTACGATCTTTCCGTTATATAACAGAGCAGTAACCTGGCCTCTAAGTAATGCCTTTCTCTGGTCTGATGTTCTGCTAAGCTTTCTATAACCTGCCATTGTAGTTCACCTCCATGTAAAATCTAATTAATTTTCGCTGTTCAGCTGTAAGCCAAGATTCTTCAACTTCTGAAGAACCTCCTCTAATGACTTACGACCAAGATTTCTTACCTTCATCATGTCATCAGGTGTCTTGTTTACCAACTCCTGTACGGTGTTGATACCTGCACGCTTCAGACAGTTGAATGCACGAACAGACAGCTCAAGCTCGTCAATGTTCATGTTAAGAACCTTGTCGCTCTCATTATCAGTCTTGTCAATCATGACATCTACGCTCTTAGCATTCTCAGAGAGGTCAATGAACAGATTCAAGTGCTCGCTAAGAACCTTAGCTGCAAGTGATACTGCCTCGTCTGGAGCCAATGTTCCGTTGGTGTATACCTCAAGTGTGAGCTTGTCATAGTCAGTTACCTGACCAACACGAGTATTCTCTACTGTCATGTTTACACGCTCAACTGGTGTATAGATGGAATCGATGGCGATGTTTCCAAGAGGAGCATCCTCATTCTTGTTCTTGTCTGCACTTACATATCCTCTACCTGTAGTAAATGTAAGTTCCATAGAAAGATGAGCATCTGCACCGCTGAGTGTTGCAATTACGGTGTCAGGTGTCAGGATTTCTATCTCAGAATCTACCTGAATATCTCTAGCTGTCACAACTCCCTCACCGCGGAAATCGATAAATCCAACTCTGAAGTCATCGTTGTCTCCGTTGTTCTTGATTGCGAGGCTCTTGATATTCATAACAATCTCAGTAACGTCTTCCTTGACGCCTGGGATTGAACTGAACTCATGACTAACATTTTCAATCTTAATCTGGCTGACTGCACATCCAGGAAGGGAAGAAAGCATAATTCTTCTGAGAGAATTACCCAGTGTTGTACCATAACCTCTCTCCAGAGGCTCTACAACGAACTTACCATATCTCTTATCATCTGAGATCTCAGTGATCTCAATCTTTGGCTTCTGAAAATCCAACATATAAATAAGCCCCTCCTATGGCTGGAATTCAATATTCCGGATGGTAATGCCATCCTGTACCAAGTAAAATTAATTCTACTTAGAATATAACTCGACGATTAACACGGCATTTACCGGAACATCAATCATCTCTCTTGTAGGGAGCTGCTTAACTGTACCTGTAAATGTCTCCTTGCCGCCATCTAACCACTCAGGAACGATTCTTCCTGCTGTAGCCTCTACGACATTCTTGTAAAGAGTGCTGCTCTGAGCGCTCTCCTTAACTGCGATAACATCGCCGGCGCTGATAAGATAAGAAGGAATATTGATTACCTTGCCATTAACAGTAATATGCTTATGGTCAACCATCTGTCTTGCTTCCATTCTTGTTCTAGCCAGACCAAGTCTGAATACGACGTTGTCAAGTCTGCTCTCCAGTAAGATCATAAGGTTATCACCAACGGTACCCTGACGCATCTTGCTGGCCTTTGTATAATAATTTCTAAAAGGCTTCTCTAACACACCGTAGATGAACTTAGCCTTCTGCTTCTCGCGAAGCTGAAGTCCGTACTCGCTCATCTTCTTGTTTGCTCTCTTTAACTTTCTATTAGAAGTTTTATCAATACCTAAAAATCCCGGTTCAAGCTCCAAAGATCTGCATCTTTTTAATACGGGAACTCTGTTAACTGCCACTTTGTTGCACCTCCTAATTAAACTCTTCTACGCTTTGGTGGACGACATCCGTTGTGTGGAACTGGTGTTACATCGTGAATACTTGTAACCTCAAGACCTGCTGCTGCTAACGCACGGATAGCTGCTTCTCTTCCTGAACCTGGTCCTTTAACGAATACATCTACAGTCTTTAATCCGTGAATTAAAGCTGCCTTAGTCGCAGTTTCAGCTGCCATCTGAGCTGCATAAGGAGTAGATTTTCTTGAACCTTTAAATCCCAGACCGCCGGCACTTGCCCAAGAAAGAGCATTGCCCTGAGCATCTGTCAATGTAACGATTGTATTGTTAAAAGATGCCTGGATATGTGCCTGTCCTCGTTCAACGTTTTTCTTAACGCGCTTTTTTGTCACCTTTTTTGCTGACGCTTGCTTAGCCATTTTAAAACTAACCTTCCCTTATGGGTTCCTTTCAATTATTTTTTCTTGTTTGCTACAGTCTTCTTTGGTCCCTTGCGAGTTCTAGCATTGGTCTTAGTCTTCTGACCGCGAACTGGCAGGCCCTTTCTGTGGCGAATACCTCTGTAACATCCGATCTCCTGAAGAGTCTTGATGTTCTGAGCTACTTCACGTCTTAAATCACCTTCTACTGTGTACTCGGCATCAATAACGTCACGAAGACGTGCTACCTCATCATCAGTAAGATCCTTAACGCGAGTATCAGGATTTACATTAGCCTTCTCGAGAATCTTAGTAGCGCTTACTCTTCCGATACCGAAAATGTAAGTTAATCCGATCTCAATACGCTTCTCTCTTGGTAAATCAACACCTGAAATTCGAGCCATGTGTGTCTTGCACCTCCATTGTCAATAATAAATAACACTTTGCCGGAAATGACACCGACAAAAAGAACTCCCGTTTTGCACGGAAGCATATATCAATCAGTAGATTACTCTACTGCAGCCGCTTGATACATGATGAGTTGTGTAACTCGACTTAAAGGAAATTAACCCTGTCTCTGCTTATGCTTTGGGTTTTCGCAGATTATACGGATCGTGCCCTTTCTCTTAATAACCTTGCACTTTTCGCACATAGGCTTTACGGATACTCTAACCTTCACAGTCGTCCTCCTCTCTATCCATAGGCGCACTATGGATAATAAGCTTTCTTTACAAAACAGCGTTTAACATATTATCACTGTTTATTACAACTTGTCAAGAAGAAATTTACTTATCTCTCCAAATAATTCTGCCCTTTGAAAGATCATATGGTGATAACTCCAATGTAACCTTGTCACCAGGCAGGATACGGATGTAGTTCATTCTCAGCTTGCCGCTGATATGAGCAAGGACCTTATGTCCATTTTCGAGCTCAACCTGGAACATCGCGTTCGGAAGCTTCTCGATAACTGTTCCTTCAATTTCAATTACATCTGACTTTGACATTAACTATTCTCCTTATATGTTCTGATTGCAAATACTAGATCGGCATCTGTAAGTCTGCCCTCATTGAGCCTGGCCTCGATGCCCTCCGGCTTATATTTTATAAGCTGGACATGCTTCTTCTTTTTATTCTTGGGTTTCGCAAGAGTTTTCTGTCTGCCGTTTGCCACTGTGACTGTGTCCGCGCTTTCTTCTATTATAATATAGATGTTTCCCGCGTCGTGTCCCATGAGTGACCTCACGAGCATTCCCTTTTCATAGTTCATAAGCACCTCTTCGCTTTGAGCTAGTCTCTTAAGATGGAGAATAGCTCAGGCTCGCCGTCCGTTATGAGGATTGTGTTTTCATAATGGGCTGATGGCTTGCCGTCCGCCGTGACAACGTCCCAGTCGTCTAACCATTTGACTCTCGGGCTTGCCATATTTACTATCGGCTCAACCGCCAAAGTCATTCCCTTCTTTAATATAAGTCCTCTTCCGATTGGCTTATAGTTTGGAACCGTGGGCTCCTCGTGAAGCTCGGTCCCTATGCCGTGACCGGTCAGCTCTCTTGCTATACCATATCCAAAGCTTTCTACGTATTTCTGTATCGCAGCTGATATATCATACAAATGATTGCCAGCCTTTGCAAACTTCATACCTTCGAAAAATGCCTGCTTCGTGACTTCCACAAGCTTCCTCTTCTCATCTGAGACCTCTCCGACACACCATGTTCTCGCAGCATCTGAATGGTAGCCCTTATAAACAACGCCGCCATCTATGCTCACGATGTCGCCCTCCTTAATGATGCGGTCAGCTCTCGGAATTCCGTGAACCACCTGTTCATTGACAGAGACGCATACCGTGCCCGGGAAACCCTCATATCCCAGAAAATTAGGCTCGCAGCCGTCATAGCTGTGTGTAATCTCCAAAGCCAGTTTATCGATATCGAGTGTCGACATCCCCGGCTTAAGTGCCTTCCTAAGCTCCTCATGCATCGATGCCAGCACGAAACCGGCATGACGCATAAGCTCTAATTCCTCACCAGATTTAATCGTTATTGGCATGTTCGCCTCCAAAGATCTAATCCGATCTATTAACCCAGGATTTTAACGATGTCGTTGAAGACATCCTTCATGTCCTGTGTTCCATCAACGCTTCTCAAAACGCCGGCAGCTGTGTAGTAGTCAATCAGCGGCTGGGTCTGTGCATGGTACACATCCAGTCTCTTCTTAACTGTCTCAGGCTTGTCGTCATCTCTCAAAATAAGCGCTGAACCGCATCTGTCGCAGATACCCTCAACCTTGGTTGGGATATAGACAACGTGATATGTAGCACCGCAGGTTACGCATGCGCGTCTGCCGCCCATTCTGTTGATGATATTCTCATCGGGAACGTCAACATTTACTGCGTAGTCGATCTTCTCGCCGAGCTTGTTTAACGCGTCAGTGAGAACCTCTGCCTGTGGAATTGTTCTTGGGAAACCGTCGAGAACATAGCCGTTCTTGCAGTCGTCCTGTGCTACTCTGTCAAGAAGTATCTTAACAGTGAGCTCATCCGGAACCAACTGTCCCTGATCCATGTACTTCTTAGCTTCCTTGCCAAGCTCTGTTCCGTTCTTAATGTTAGCACGGAAAATATCGCCTGTGGAAATGTGAGGGATTGAATACTTATCTGCTATCATCTTAGCCTGTGTACCCTTGCCGGCACCAGGAGCACCCAACATAATTATCTTCATGCTACCTCCAAATTACTCCAAAATCCGCAAATTTTGGAGATTTTCATTTGACAAAACAACCCTTGGAACCCTAAACGGGTCCCAGGGGGCTGTTTGATTAACTATTTAAGAATCCCTTATAATTTCTAACCAGCATCTGTGACTCAATCTGCTGTAATGTTTCAAGAATAACACCAACTACGATTATAATTGATGTACCACCAAATGAAAGTGAACCTATTCCAGCAACTCCTGATATAACAAGAGGAACTGAACATACGATAATAAGTCCTACAGCACCGATGAATACGAGGTAGTTTAAGATACCTGTGAAGTACTCAGCGGTTGGCTTGCCAGGTCTTATACCAGGTACTGAACCACCCTGCTTCTTGATGTTCTCTGATACTTCGTTTGGATTAAATGTGATTGAAGTATAGAAATAAGCAAATCCTATGATCATTACTACATACAGCACAAATCCGAGGCTTACATACCAGGGGTAACCCTTTCTGAACCAGCAACCCGGGCTTAAGAACTGAAGAATTCTGATCACTACGACGTTGGTAATATTTACAAACTGGCCAATGATCTGCGGTATGGACATAAGCGAAGAGGCAAAGATTACAGGAATAACTCCTGCGGTGTTTACCTTAAGCGGAATGCTTGAGCTCTGTCCGCCGATAAGTCTGCGGCCAACCGTCTTCTTAGCATACATAACAGGAATCTGACGAACACCATCCTGAAGATAGATTACAAATACTATCATCGCGAGGATAATCGCAACAATGATCGCTAAGTTGAGTATTGCTCTTGCCCAGCCGATTGATGACGGTGTTACGAATGCATTCTTGAGAGTAATAATATCGTTCGGGAAACCTGAGATAATATTGATAACAAGGATGATTGAAATACCGTTGCCTACGCCTTTTTCTGTTATTCTCTCACCAATCCACATAAGCATTGCTGAGCCGGCTGTAAGTGTGATAACTACTATTGCGTAGTCATACCATGCAGGGTTGCTTCCGAGAAGACCCTGACCGCCGAAGCTTATAGATAATGCGAGTGACTGTAACACTGACAGACCAATCGTCACATATCTTGTAATCTCAGCTATCTTCTTACGTCCATCCTCACCGTCCTGCTGTAACTCCTCAAGGGCTGGAATAGCCATTGTGAGAAGCTGCATGATGATTGATGATGTAATGTAAGGAGTGATGCTTAATGCGAAAATAGAAAATGATTCAAAAGAACCACCAGTGATGCTGTTCAAAAAGTTGAACGCATCACTGCTATTTAATAAATTTGCGATAGACGAGCTATCTGTACCAGGAACTGGAATCTGTGATCCGAGACGAACTACTACCATCATAAAGAATGTGTAGAACAGTTTCTTTCTCAAGTCTTTCACCTTCAAAGCATTTTGAAGAGTTTTAAACATTAGATCACCTCTGCACTTCCACCAGCTGCCTCAATCTTAGCCTTAGCACCCTCGCTGAATGCGTTAACCTTAACTGTGAGCTTCTTGGTTAATTCTCCATTTCCAAGTATCTTTACGCCGTCCTTAGGGCTCTTGATGATGCCGTTCTCAAGCAGAGCCTGAATTGTAACCTCATCACCATCGTTAAATGCCTCAAGTGCGCCGACATTGATTGTCTCAATGATTTTTGTATTAATATTATTGAAGCCTCTCTTTGGAAGACGTCTGTATAAAGGCATCTGACCACCTTCGAAACCAGGTCTGATGCTTCCGCCAGAACGTGCCTTCTGTCCCTTTGCTCCCTTACCGGCTGTCTTTCCGTTGCCTGAACCGTGACCACGACCACGACGGAAGTTGTCACTGTGAACGGAACCTGCAGCAGGTGTCAAATTGGATAAATCCATGACTGCACCTCCTATTTTAATTAGATTTCTTCAACCTTTACTAAATGCTTAACCTTTGCAATCATTCCTCTGACTGCTGCATTGTCCGGAAGCTCTACTGTCTTGTGAAGCTTTCTTAAACCAAGAGCCTCAACAGTTGCCTTATTCTTCGGAACTGCACCAATAGGGGACTTTACTAATGTAACCTTTAACTTCTCAGCCATTATTATTCCTCCTCTTAATTATGCAAGAATCTCTTCTACAGCCTTACCGCGAAGCTTTGCAACCTGCTCTGGTGTCTTTAATGCCTGTAAACCATTAAGTGTAGCATAAACAACGTTCTGCTTGTTGTTTGAACCAAGTGACTTTGTACGGATGTTCTTTACGCCTGCAAGCTCGAGAACGGCACGTGCTGCGCCACCTGCGATGATACCTGTACCACTAGGAGCTCTCTTGAGAAGCACCTCAGCGCTTCCGAACTTACCTGTGTATGTATGAGGTATAGATGAATTAGCATCAAGCGGGATCTCTACGAGGCTCTTGATAGCAGCCTCCTTGCCCTTACGGATTGCCTCTGGAATTTCTGTTGCTTTGCCAAGGCCGGCACCAACATGTCCATTCTTATCACCTACGATAACTAAGGCTGTGAATCTCATGGTACGTCCACCCTTAACAGTCTTAGATACTCTCTTGATGGAAAATACCTTATCTTCAAGCTCAAGTGTGCTTGGATCGATGATTGTACGCTTCATGTTACTCCTCCCTGACTAGAATTCCAGACCAGCTTCACGAGCTGCGTCTGCTAATGCCTTGATCTTACCCTGATAGATAAAACCGCCTCTGTCAAAGACAACTTCCTTGATGCCTGCCTCAACAGCCTTAGTGCCGATAACCTTACCAACATAAGCTGCAGCTGCAACATCATTTGTCTTGTCTAACTCTGCCTTAACGTCCTTCTGAAGTGTAGAGGCTGCGAGCAATGTCTTACCTGCAACATCATCAATAACCTGTGCATAAATGTGGTCATTGCTTCTGAAAACAGCAAGACGTGGTCTCTGTGCAGTTCCAACAATGTGTCTGCGTGATCTTCTATGCTTCTCCTGACGTACTTCACTACGGGATACTTTACTAACCATTGTGTCTCACTCCTCTCCTTACTTCTTACCTGTCTTACCAGCCTTGCGGATGATTGTCTCATCAGCATACTTGATACCCTTGCCCTTGTATGGCTCAGGCATTCTCTTAGTTCTGATCTCGGCAGCGTACTGTCCAACCTTCTCCTTATCAATACCCTTAACGATAATGATATTCTGGCCATCGAGAACAGTCTCGATACCCTCTGGGTCTTCCATCTCTACCGGGTGAGAATAACCAAGGTTTAATGTAAGCTTCTTACCCTGCTTAGCAGCTCTGTAACCAACACCGTTAACCTCAAGCTTCTTCTCATATCCCTGTGTAACACCAACAACCATGTTGTTGATCAGGGTTCTTGTAAGTCCGTGTAAGGACTTCATCTTCTTTAAATCGTTAGGTCTGGAAACTGTGATTTCAGCACCCTCAAGCTTGATTTCCATCTCAGCCGGAAGTACTCTCTCAAGTGTTCCCTTAGGACCCTTAACAGTCACCTTATTATTTTCTGCGATATCTACAGTAACACCTGCAGGTACAGCGATGGGCAATTTACCAATTCGTGACATTTGCCATTCCTCCTAAAATTTGTTGTTCGTCTGAATTACCAAACGAATGCCAGAACCTCTCCACCAATCTTCTTGCTACGAGCTTCCTTATCTGTCATAACACCCTGATTTGTAGAGATGATTGCAATACCAAGTCCTCCTAAAACCTTAGGAAGATCCTCGCTGCTGACATAAGCACGAAGACCAGGCTTGGAAATTCTCTTGATACCTGAGATAACCTTCTCATTCTTATCTGCACCGTACTTAAGTGTGATGCGGATATCCTTGAAATTACCATTATCAACTAAATCATACTTTGCAATATATCCCTCATTTACAAGGATATCTGCGATAGCGAGCTTCATCTTTGATGATGGTACATCTACTGTATCATGCTTTGCTGTATTCGCATTACGAATTCTAGTAAGCATATCTGCGATAGGATCACTGATTCCCATTGTATTGTCCTCCTTCCTTACTTCTACCAGCTAGCTTTCTTAACACCAGGGATTTCGCCCTTATATGCTAATTCACGGAAACAAATTCTGCAAATTCCATACTTTCTTAAGTAAGCATGTGGACGGCCACAAATCTTGCAGCGATTGTACTCTCTTGTAGAGAACTTCTGTGGTCTCTGCTGCTTAATTTTCATTGAAGTCTTTGCCATTGAAAACTTACCCTCCTATTATTTCTGGAACGGCATGTTGAAGAGTCTGAGAAGCTCACGGGCCTCCTCGTCTGTCTTTGCCGTTGTAACGAAGATAACATCCATACCTCTTGTCTTATCTACCTTGTCGAACTCGATCTCAGGGAAGATAAGCTGCTCCTTGATACCAAGAGCATAGTTGCCTCTGCCGTCAAATGAATTTGCACTAACACCTCTAAAGTCACGAACTCGTGGAAGTGAAAGGTTTACAAGACGATCTAAGAACTCATACATTCTGTCGCCTCTGAGTGTAACCTTACAACCAATAGCCATGCCCTCTCTGATCTTGAAGTTAGCTATAGACTTCTTAGACTTTGTAGCTACGACCTTCTGACCAGTAATTGTCTCTAACTCCTTAATAGCTGTATCGAGAACCTTTGCGTTCTCCTTAGCCTCACCTACGCCACGATTAACAACGATCTTGTCTAACTTCGGAACTTCCATGATGTTCTTGTATCCGAACTTCTTAATCATAGCAGGTACGACCTCGCTTGCATAAAATTCCTTTAATCTGCTGCTCACAGTGCGAACCTCCTTTCAAATAGTCGATTAGTTGTTCTTAGGCTTCTTAACAACGTCGATGACCTCACCGGTCTTCTTGTTGACACGGCTCTTAGTACCGTCAGCTTCTACCTTGAAACCAACTCTAACAGCCTGGCCCTTTGCAAGATACATAACATTGGAAGCGTCAATGAAGCTTTCCTTTGTAACGATGCCGCCCTGTGGGTTACCTGCAGCTGGCTTAGTATGTCTAGAAACCATACCAACGCCCTCAACCTTAACCTTAGAACCGGCAACCTCAAGAACCTTGCCTTCCTTATCCTTATCCTTACCAGCGATTACTCTGACGGTATCGCCTACTTTGATCTTCATAGCCATATCGCCACCTCCTATAATACTTCTGGAGCAAGAGAAACGATCTTCATGAACTGCTTCTCTCTGAGCTCTCTTGCAACTGGTCCAAAAATACGTGTGCCTCTAGGTGTCTTGTCATCCTTAATGATAACTGCTGCGTTCTCATCAAAGCGGATGTAAGAACCGTTCTTACGACGAGCACCCTTTACACTACGTACAACAACTGCCTTAACGACGTCACCCTTCTTAACAACACCGCCGGGCGTTGCATCCTTAACAGAAGCAACAATGACGTCACCGATATTAGCATATCTTCTGGTTGAACCGCCCATAACACGGATGCAAAGAAGTTCCTTAGCACCTGTATTGTCGGCAACCTTCAGTCTTGTTTCCTGCTGAATCATCTTGAATACTCCTTTCAGTAATCATCAACTGAATTCGAAAAAACTATCTAGCCTTCTCGATAATCTCTACAAGTCTCCATCTCTTATCCTTAGATAAAGGTCTTGTCTCCATAACTTTAACTGTGTCACCGATACCACAAGCGTTCTCCTCATCATGAGCCTTAAGCTTGTAAGTTCTCTTAACGATTTTTCCGTAAAGAGGATGCTTCACATTATCTTCAACAGCGACAACGATTGTCTTGTCCATCTTATCGCTGACTACCTTACCGGTACGAATCTTTCTTAAATTTCTTTCCACGACAACAATTCCTCCTTCCTACGGATTATGCGTTAGCCTTCTCTGTGATAACAGTCTGAATCTTGGCGATGTTCTTGCGAACCTCCTTAATTCTGCTTGTGTTATCTAACTGATTGGTGGCATGCTGAAATCTTAAATTGAACAGCTCCTTCTTAGCAGCTACTAATTCTTCCTGTAATTCTGTAGCTGACTTTGCTCTTAACTCTTCTACAAAATTATTCTTCACTGTTATCACCGCCTTCTAAATCCGCACGGGAAGCAATCTTGCATGTGATTGGAAGCTTGTGCATAGCGAGACGAAGAGCCTCTTTAGCAATCTCCTCAGATACGCCAGCGATCTCGAACATAACGCGACCTGGCTTAACAACTGCTACCCAATAATCTACTGAACCTTTTCCTGAACCCATTCGTGTCTCAGCTGGCTTAGCTGTTACAGGCTTGTCAGGGAAAATCTTAATCCAAACCTTACCACCACGCTTGATGTAACGTGTCATGGCAATTCTGGCTGCCTCGATCTGTCTTGAAGTGATCCAAGCAGGCTCTGTGGCAACAAGACCAAACTCACCATTAGAAATTGTATTACCTCTTAAGCACTTTCCTGTCATTCTTCCACGGAACTGCTTACGATGCTTAACTCTCTTAGGCATTAACATGACTATTTTCCTCCTTCTTTTCTTGCTGGAAGAACTTCGCCCTTGTAAATCCATACCTTAACGCCGACCTTACCATAAGTTGTGTCAGCCTCAGCGAAGCCATAATCGATATCGCCACGAAGTGTCTGAAGCGGGATTGTACCGTCGCTGTAAGACTCTGTACGAGCCATATCAGCACCGCCAAGACGACCTGCGCACATTGTCTTGATACCAAGAGCGCCAGCCTTCATTGCACGACCCATGCAAGACTTCATAGCACGACGGAAAGAAACACGGTTCTCAAGCTGTGATGCGATATTCTCTGCAACAAGCTGAGCTTCCTTATCTGCTTTCTTAACTTCCTTAATGTCAATTGAAACAACCTTACCGGTTAATTTAGCAACCTTATCCTTGATTACCTCAATGTCTGCGCCGCCCTTACCGATAACAACACCAGGCTTAGCTGTGTGGATAACAACCTTAACCTTGTCAGCCTTTCTCTCAATCTCGATCTGAGAAACACCTGCGCTGAATAATTCCTTCTTTAAGAACTTTCTGATGTTGTAGTCCTCTACGAGGTTATCAGAGAAGTTGGCATCAGCATACCATCTGGATTCCCAGTCTTTAATAACTCCGACTCTTAAGCCATGAGGATTAACTTTCTGTCCCATATCTTCCTCCTACTTCTCATCCAGCACGATGGTAATGTGGCTGTTTCTCTTTAAGATACGATAAGCTCTACCCTGTGCTCTGGGATGCATTCTCTTCATTGTAGGTGCTGTATTAGCATAGCACTCTGCAATGTAAAGATTGTCAACATTCATACCATTATTATTCTCAGCATTAGCTATAGCTGAGTTTAAAAGCTTTAAGATTACACTTGAAGCATATCTAGGATTATAAGTCAGAATAGCGATTGCTGACTTAACATCCTTGCCTCTGATTGCATCTAATACAAAAGCTGCCTTCTGTACAGATACTCTGGCGTAAGAAATCTTTGCAGATGGCTTAGCTGCTGCATTTGTCTGCTCATTTCTCTCTCTCTTGATCTGGGATCTATGTCCTTTCGCCATGGATGTTTCCTCCTTTCAACTATCCTGAATTATTTACGAGTCTTCTTTTCGTCCTTGCCGTGACCCTTGAAGGTTCTGGTAGCAACGAACTCTCCTAATTTGTGACCAACCATATCCTCTGTTACGTAAACCGGGATATGCTTTCTGCCGTCATGAACAGCAATTGTATGTCCAACCATTGTTGGGAAAATTGTAGAACGACGTGACCATGTCTTAATAACAGACTTGTCGCCGCTTGCGTTCATTGCATCTACCTTATTCATGAGAGATGCATCCACAAATGGTCCCTTTTTCAGTGAACGAGCCATGATTTAACCTCCTATACTCTGATTACTTGATTGTCTTGCCATCACGTCTTCTGACGATCAGCTTGCTAGAAGCCTTCTTCTTATTTCTCGTCTTAAGACCAAGTGCAGGCTTGCCCCAAGGTGTTGAAGGACCTGGACGACCGATACCGTTCTTACCTTCACCACCACCATGAGGGTGATCGTTAGGGTTCATAACAGCACCACGAACTGTAGGTCTGACACCCATGTGTCTCTTGCGTCCTGCCTTACCATAGTTAATCAGAGAATGCTCACCGTTGCCAACAACACCGATTGTTGCTCTGCATGAGATTGGAACCATTCTCATCTCACCTGAAGGGAGACGAAGTGTTGCATACTTACCTTCCTTAGCCATAAGCTGTGCACCAACACCAGCTGAACGAACGAGCTGAGCGCCTGCGCCAGGATAAAGCTCTACGTTGTGTACCATGGTACCAACAGGAATGTTAGCAAGTGGAAGTGAATTTCCAAGTCTTGCCTCGGCTGTATCGCCGCTCATGATCTTCTGGCCAACCTTGATGCCGGCAGGAGCGAGGATGTATGCCTTAGTTCCATCTGCATATACGATAAGAGCGATGTTTGCTGTTCTGTTTGGATCGTACTCGATAGATACAACCTTAGCAGCAATACCATCCTTATTTCTCTTAAAATCGATGATTCTATACTTTCTTCTGTTTCCACCACCGCGATGTCTGACAGTGATCTTACCCTGGTTGTTACGTCCTGCGTTCTTCTTAAGAGATACGAGGAGTGACTTCTCAGGAGAGTTTGTTGTGATTTCAGAGAAATCAGAACCTGTCATGTTACGTCTGGAAGGTGTATATGGGCCGAATTTCTTAATTCCCATTTCTTACTCCTTTCAATCCATTGGATTCAAAAATTTTTTGTCTCACTTTATTGTGAATAGGTTACTGATGGATTACAGACCCTCGAAGATCTCGATATCTGCACTGTCCTCAGTGAGTGTTACGATAGCCTTCTTTGTCTTAGCTGTCTTACCAACAACAAGACCACGGCGACGATTCTTGCCATCAAGGTTCATTGTGTTAACTGACTTAACCTTGGTGCCTGCAAACATCTTCTCAACTGCCTCAGCGATCATAATCTTGTTTGCATCCGGATGTACGAGGAATGTGTACTTCTTGGTGCCCATCTCGTTCATGCTCTTCTCAGTTAAAACTGGCTTGAGGATTACGTCATAATATCTAATGTCTGCCATTACGCATATACCTCCTCAATCTTTGCAACTGCAGCCTTAGTTGTAACTACAGTGTCATACTTAAGAATATCAAATACATTGATTGTGTTGATGTAAGCTGTCTTAACGTCAGCTACGTTCTTTGCAGACTTAACTACGTTCTCGTTCTTATCCTCAACAACAACTAATGCCTTGTTAACCTTAAGGTTGTTTAATACTGCTACGAAGTTCTTTGTCTTGATAGCGTCAAGCTTGAGCTCGTCAAGTACGATGAACTTGTTCTCAAGAACTCTTGAAGTAAGTGCAGACTTAAGAGCTGCTCTCTTCTCCTTCTTATTGAGCTTGAGTGTGTAATCTCTTGGAACTGGTGCAAATACAACACCACCGCCTGTCCACTGAGGGCTTCTTGTAGAACCCTGTCTAGCGTGGCCTGTTCCCTTCTGCTTCCAAGGCTTTCTTCCACCACCTGAAACCTCAGCACGTGTCTTTGCCTTCTGTGTTCCCTGTCTCTTGTTAGCAAGATGAGCAGTAACAGCAAGCTTTACTAAATGCTCATTTACTTCAACGCCGAATACAAGATCATCGAGCTCGATGTCACCTACAACGGCGCCTTCCATATTGTAAACAGATACCTTAGCCATCTGTATGCCTCCTTTCCTGTAAAAACTACTTATCAGTCTTTACTGTGTTTTTCAGTGTTACTAAGCACTTCTTAGGTCCTGGAACAGCACCCTTGATAAGAAGTAAATTGTTCTCAACGTCAACGCGTACAACCTCAAGATTCTGGATTGTAACCTTCTTGCTGCCTGTGTGACCTGGCATGTGCTTTCCCTTGAAAACACGACCTGGTGTTGTGGCAGGACCGTTAGAACCGGCATGACGGTGATACTTAGAACCGTGAGCCATAGGTCCTCTTGAAAGTCCCCATCTCTTGATTGCACCCTGATATCCCTTACCCTTTGAAACAGCGGTAGCGTCTACCTTGTCTCCGGCCTCGAACATATCAGCCTTGATCTCCTGAGCCACTGAATACTCTTCTGCATTGTCCAGCTTAAGCTCTCTTACGTATCTCTTATAAGATACACCGGCCTTGTCAAAATGGCCCTTCTGTGGCTTGTTGACGAGCTTTTCTCTCTTGTCAACGAAACCAACCTGTACTGCACTGTAGCCATCATTAGCTACTGTCTTAACCTGTGTAACAACACATGGTCCAGCCTGCAGAACGGTTACAGGAACTAACACGCCATTCTCGTCGAAAATCTGTGTCATTCCAACCTTTGTTGCTAAAATCGCTTTCTTCATTTCTTACCTCCTGTTTAATCTACAGCGGATCGTCGTCTGACGATCATCCTAGATCAGTCATCATCGCCTGCTGAATAGGCAGCGTCCTGCCAAACGAACTATACGACCAATTCAGGATATTTCTTGTTTTGGACCGAAGTCCTAAGATGAATTATTACTTATTCTTCATCTTAATATCAATGTAAACACCAGCTGGCAGCTCAAGCTTGCTTAATGACTCTACTGTCTTAGCGCCTGGTGCAATGATATCGATAAGTCTCTTGTGTGTTCTCTGCTCGAACTGCTCTCTAGAGTCCTTATACTTGTGAACTGCTCTTAAGATAGTAACAACTTCCTTCTTAGTAGGAAGCGGAACTGGTCCTGAAACGCTAGCTCCTGTCTTCTTAGCAGTGTCAATGATCTTAGCTGCTGACTGGTCAACAAGCTTGTGATCATATGCCTTTAATGTGATTCTCATAATCTGATTTGCCATAAAAAAAGTCGCCTCCTTCGCACTTTTTGAATAAGTACGACAAGTTGGTGACTGTACACTTACCCGTGCGTGTCGCGAACCTTATCAGCTTACGGTCGTTCTTCCACACGTCATTTCTGCTCGAAGCAGATGATTTTGGTACAGTGACTTGTCGTCAGGTTTGCGGGATATTATCCCCTTGACATTCGCTCCACGGAAAAACCTGCCCTGCGGGCAGCAACCTCACGCTTCACAGCTATCAATGCCACAGCACGAGAAAGAATACTACAAAACGGTTTTTCATGCAACCAAAAGTTTTGAAAAATATTGTATTTTTTTAGGTACAATCTTAAAAAACCGCATTTTTACAAAAAAACTCCTCCCGACTGCTGCCGGGAGGATGTAAATGCTTACAAAACTAGCGCTCTTTGACAAATGCTACGGTGACACCATCCACTGTGCATATGCCGGCTCTCATTCTGGCTTTGCCGCCAACCGTGAAGATGACCTTGCCCTTGGCAGCAACCTTAACGGGCTCGTTCTTAGGCTGCACTATAATAAGGATACTCTCCTTATCGTCGCTCCTTCTAAATACGAGGGGATAGTCCGTGCTCACAAACTCCACCTCTCCGAGGCTCTGAAGGCATGTGTGCGCCTGTCTAAACTCTATCATGCGCTTTACGCTGTTTAAGAGGGAGTTTTCATCCTGCATCTGTGCTAAGACATTAGGTCTGTTTTCATCCGGGTCTATCTGGATGTAGAGCTTCTCAGGCTTGGCAGCGGAAAAGCCCGCATTTAAACTGTTATCCCACTGCATAGGGGATCTCGAGCCTGTTCGCTCGTAACCGCCCTCAACAGAAGGGATGTCCGGCTGGTATCTCATGCCTATCTCGTCGCCGTAGTAGATAAATGGCGCGCCCGGCATGGACAGTATGAAGGCGAAGGCAAGGGGCAGCTCACACTCCTCAAGCTGATAGCTCAGTCTTGACATGTCGTGGTTTCCCGAAGGGATGCAGATTAAACCCTTTCTCTCGGACTTTTCGTAGTTTTCTAAGTACTTGTCCACGAACTCCTTCGCGCTTCCCTCTCCCGCGGTACCAAAATATGGCTTGTCACATCTGAATAGGTCGTTATAGTGGGATGGTCCAAAATGCAGGAGGAAATCCATGTGGAAGCCGCCCTGTAGTGACTTGTCAGGCTCGCCCCACTCTGAGACTATGGCGGCATCAGGAAACTCCTCGTCCAGGAAGGCCCTGACCTTATTCCAGAGAATTATTGTTCCCTTGCCGTCCTCGTCCTTCTTGGCCAGGGAGTGGGCCATGTCGCATCTGAAGCCGTCGCAGCCCATCTTAAGCCAGAAGCGCATGACGTCCATCATGGCCGCGAGGGTGGCTTTCGGTCCCGGCGCGTCCATACTCTGCTCATAGGGCTTCGTGGGCTTATAGTAGCCGTAGTTTAGGGACGGCTGGTGTGAGAAGAAGTTGACTGCAACCGAGCCGCACCTCTCTGATATGCCGTGAAGGCTTCCCATGCCCTCGGGTCCCTCCCATGTGCTGTTCGTCCAGATGTAGCGGTCCGTGAATTCGTTCTTCGCCGCCCTGCAGGATTCCTTAAACCAGGGGTGATCCCAGGAGGTGTGCCCGGGCACCAGATCCAGGAGAATGTGCATGCCTCTGTTGTGAACCTCTGTGAACAACCGCTTAATGTCTGCGTTGGTGCCGTAGCGTGGCGCCACCTCGAGATAGTCGCTTATGTCGTATCCCGCGTCCAGAAACGGGGACTTGTAGCAGGGGTTCATCCAGATGGCGTTGCAGCCCAGTTCCCTGATATAATCGAGCTTCTCGATTATTCCCTGGAAGTCTCCGATGCCGTCCGCGTTGGTGTCATTAAATGACTGTGGATAAATTTCGTAAAATATGGCGTTGTCAAGCCATGCAGGCTGTTTTCTTGTCATAATGTACTCCTTATAAATGTGATTTCACGAATCATCTTATCATGTCTTAGTAAATTGTAAAGTAGAAAAAAAGAGCCAAAATTTGGCTCTTTTTACTTAATCGTTTGACTGTGCAACACATCATTTTATGCAACGCGGATGCGCTCTGAAGCCGAAGTACTTCCACTGCCCGATGTTATCTGATGCGTCTCCTCGAAGCAGCTCACACACGCTGTCAAATATGGCGTCAAGGAATACGTCCGCGTCAGGCTCCTCACATATAAACTTATAGAGAAGCGCGCCAAGGATGTATGACTGGGAGAAGGCTCTGAAGCTTGTAAACAGCTCTGCCGCCTTATCGGCCATTATACATAGGAAGTCGTCCGCCTCCTTGCGCGTAACATATCCCACAAAAGCGCCCCACCTTACAAGCATGGCTGCGCGGCCTAAATCCCAGGCAGATAACCCCTCGCCGCTTACACTTCCCTCAAATGCTTTGCAAAATCTCCACGCCCTGCTCTCGCTGGAACGGTCAAGCTCGTCCATGTCGTCATCAAAAAGCTCCTCGGCGCTGCCTGCAGAGGCATAGCGGGAAAACCTCTTAGAGTAATCCCCGTCAATAAGCCTTGAAACCATGCTCTTTAGCTCATCGCCGTCGTCTATGCAGTACTCCCTTGTGAGGATTTTTCTGACATTTCGCTCGCACCTTGGCTCGTGATCCTCCACATCCAGAGCATCAAGCCTGTGACCGTTCTGGTTTGAGAGAATTCCAGAGAGAAGTATTCCAAACCTGAGTTTGTCGCCGTCGTCTGAGAACTCCACAGCCTCCTTTTCAGGCATGGCTGCAATCTCTGTGAGCAACTCTATGGCCTTCTCATAAAACTGCCTCTCAAGCGCTACGGGAAACTGCGCGCTGCTTTTCTCCTCGCCAAACTCCGCCTTCAGGGCATCGACGCCCTCGTCCAGGAGTTTTCCAAAATATTCATTCTCCTGCCTTGCTCTTCCAACCTCGCTCAACACGCTGTCAAGCTTCTTAACATCTTCCATTCTGACACTTCCTATTATCAATCAATTCTGGTATATCCCCAGACCGCGCCGTCTGATACGCGGGCGTAGTATTCATACTCTCCTATGCGCCCTACGTACACCTTATCCAAAATATTGCCCTGCGCGTCCGCGATAAACAGAGTCTCGTCCATTCCTATATTAAATGTGCACCTGAACCACACGTCTGTCACAGGATTATCCTTGCCGTAAACCACTATGGATTTGCCGGGCGACAGCTTATAGTCGGCAAGATTTGTCTTCTTAAGCTTGGATTCGTTGTCGCTTAGGTAGTAATCCTTAAGATTAACCGCCTCGCTTCCAACATTTTTAATCACCATGTAATCGCCCTTCTTATATGAATAGACCTGTGTAAATATTAGCGCCACCGCCTGCCTGGTTGTTGCCGCCGATATCTCGAAGGCGTCGCCCTCTATGCCGCCCTTACCAAGCACCAGTACGCCAGGCTCCACGGCCTGACCGTTAAACAATAGCGCATCAAGCGTAAATCCAGGGCTTGCAAGCGCCTCTATGCTGACCGTGGCATCCCTGTAGTAGTCGCAGCTGTAGCTTTGCCCCGGATACACATATGTGCTGTTTATCTTAAGGGTAACGCCCTCTCCTGCCACAACATTTACAGTAAATGTGTCACCCACATCGACGCCTAAATATTTGCCAAGCAGCGCCTCCATCTCGCCCTGGCGCTCGAGAGCCTGCTCCCTGAGGTCTGAAACCAAAAGCTCCCAGTCCGCAGCCATAACGTCCCAGTAGAACCTGGAGAAGCTCTCCCTGATAACTGCCGCCTCGCCGTCAATCACCGCGCCAAGGGACTCCTCGCTAAACGCCGTGTTAAACAGATCGCACAGTCTCGCCAGAAACCTGCCCCTGTAGTAGTCAGAGCTTATCACCTCGTCGAAGAAGCTTGCGCACCTGAAGTAACTGTTGGTCAGCATGTATTCGAAGGCGTCGCCGTCTGACCCCTCGAAATGATTAGGGGAATTCTCAGACTGGAATATCACGTCGGTGTCGTACTCTAAAAACCTCCACCTGCCATCCGTGTATTTGTTGCCCTCTATGTACTCCCCTGTGTACCTCCACATACAGTAGTTGTTCTGCGGCCAGTCCACATTGTTGCAAAACAGGTTCAGAATATAGTAGTTGAAAAAGTCATCGATATCTACAAGCGCCTCCATGGCCTCGCGGTTAGCCGCCACGCTCATGTCCGCCATAAAAACCTTGCGAAGCTTAAGAGTATCGTCCCAGTTCTGGTCCTCGCCGCCCTTCATAATCTCCACGCACTCCGACGATGGGAGACCGTATTTTCTCGCGATGAAGCCGTCCGTGTAGTTTTGCTGAATGTCAAATATTCCGTAGAACTTGTTGTTCAAAAACACAACCGCCCTGTGGGTGTCCGTGCACCCCTCAAACCCCATGAGAGTGGAGAGCCTACTGACAACCGCGGATCTTATATTGCCCTCAAATGTGTCCTGGGAGCCCGCGCGAAGCCTGATCTTCTTAAGCTCGGTCACGAAGTTGTATGGCACGCCTGAAACCACGCTCTCATACGCTGTAAATGTTATGTCGGGGTTTGCAGCGTCATACTCCTCCCCCGCCGTGAGCGTAAACGACTTAAAATCATAGGTTCTGGAGGTGTTTCCCGCAACCGCCATGCCTACATTTTGAGAGATTAAGACCTCCCCGGAGGTATCAATCATGGTTATGTGGGTGTTCCTGATCCACTCGGGGCCCTCGTTACTGTAGTTGCCCACCTTATATGGATGCTCGGCTTCATCCTCCAAGCTCTGGTCATAGGTGTAGCCGTCCACCAATATGCCATAGTAATAGTCGTAGAGATTATATTCGTCGCTTGTAAGAAAAACTATGTCTATATCCGGCAGATAGCTCTCGTCAGGAAACAGCACATAGGTCTGCTCATACACCTCGCCGTACTCCTCACCCGACTTAACCACCGCCTTGAGCGCATAGACATTCATGGGCGAATCGTTGGCAAGCGCTATGTCCCCCGTGTAGAGCACTCCGCTCTTATCCGGGTCGTTGCCGTTTAGCGTGTAGTAAATCTGCGCCCCCTCAGGCGACGTTCCCGCGGCCGTAAGCGCCACGCTCTGGCTTCCATAGAGGTATCCTCCCGCCATGCTGTAATTGACCTTCCAGCCCTCCTCTATGGCCTCACCCTGCTCATCTGCCGGGTCATTATCAGAAGACACGGTGGTCTCGGTCTTACCGCTTATGTCAATATTTATGTTCTCAAAAAGAGTTGTCTCCCCGCTAAGCGCGCTTTCTTCTTCAAGTGTTTGCCCGGACGCGGCATCTTCCTGCGTGGTCTCAGGAGCCGCTAAACCGCTCTCGCTCTCAGGCTCGTAAACCACCACCTCGTTGGTCGTCATATCGCTGTCCGCCCCCGAAGCGCAGCCGCCCACAATAAGCGCGGCGCCAAATATTATATTAGTCAGAATATTTCCAACACCGTGTTTTCTCATGGCTGCTCCCTTCGACATTTGCCGTTATATTATCACAGTATTTGCCGCCTAGTCAACAACACAAAAGCCCAGACCCATGGGTCTGAGCTTATTGTTTTCTAAGAATATCTAAGGCGCATGTTATCCACTAAAAGAAGTCAACTCCCTCTATCGTCTTCTGAAATCCTGCGATCTCCTCGTCTGAGAGAATCTGTCCGTAAACATGCTCGTAATTGCTGTTCTCGCCAAAATAGTAAAGCATCGTGCCCGCATGGTAAATGTCGGCCATCCTGGTGGCCTCTTCTGCGAAATCCGAAGCGCTAACCTCTCCAGCCTCTATAGCTTCATACACGGACTTGCTGCTCATATACTGGTCAACAAAACTCCAGTAGCCAACTATCTGTGAGTAGCCGTATGGAACAGGTCTTACTATATTTTTGAAATAGGCATCCCAGTAGGAAGCATTTTCCTCGCTGGACTTAAAAAGCCCTCTGTATCTGGCCCATACGCCCTCGTCAAGAGTTGTAGGCGCGGTGATACATGAATTGGCAAATGCTATGCCCTGTGAATTCACGAGGCTATCATCCTCGTAGATATCCATTCTGGCATTCCAGCCGTCCGTGCCGTAAGACATGAACTTGAGAACCTCGTAAGCCTCCTCCGGATATAAACATGTGTTGGTTATACCGCCCATGCTCATAATCGCCATTGTATCATGTAAGCCGCCGTTTAAAACGCCGGGAACCACGTATGGAACAATGTCCAGATTGTGCTCCTCCTGAAAGCCGTCTAAAGCCCAGACGTTCTGATAAGTCCACAAAGCACCTGACATGACAGCCACATGTCCTGTGGCGCCAAACCACGTGTTGTAATCGCCTGTCCACTCTTCATTTGCATCAGTCGACTGAGCAGGAGCGACATAGCCATCCCTCTTAAGCTCTGCAAGCTCATCGGCGCCCTCGGCCCATTTTGTGAAGTCAAAAGTCTCGCCGTCAAAGCCGTACATGCCCTTGACTGCTCTTTGGGCCGGATCATAGGCAGATATCTCATACTGGCTATATAGACTTGACGCCTCTGCCAGGCCGTAATACTTCATGCCCACTCTGTCAGAAAATGTGGTGTTCTTCACAAGCTCTATCATCTCGTCCCATGTCCAGTCTGTGTCGGGCATGTCAAGCTCAAATCCCTCTAAAACATTCCTGTCGATAAATATGGCATTTGGTGTGAAGTCTGTTGGAACTGCCAGGCGCATGGATGTGTCGAAGCAGCCTATGCCGTATTCGTTGATTGTAGGAAGCAGGTTCTTAGTCTCTGCATCCGCACTGTAATACCCGCTTATGTCTATCCAGTAAGCATTTGCAAGCACAAGATCCACATCCGAACAGCTTATAATGTCAGGTAAGCTGTCGCCGGCCTCTGCATCCTGCAGTGCGGCTGACAAATCATACACATATTTTTGTGTAACCATTATGTCAGAGTGAAGCGCGTTAAACTTCTCGCACATAAGCTCCATAAATCCTTCATCCTGGGAATGCCAGTAGGTTATGTTGATAACCTCAGGCTTTGCCTGCGTGGTCTCCTGCGCGGTAGTCTCTACCGCCTCAGTCTGAGCCTCTGTCTGGGGCTCTGTGACAGCCTCTGTGGTGGTCTCCACCTCAGCCTTCTTACTGTCTGCTGTTGTGGTCTGAATATCCACGCCATCCTTACTGCATCCCGCAAATGCGGACACAGCCATAGTGGCAACCAACAAGCCGCTCATTACTCTTCTCTTCATACTATCCCCCTTTGATGTATAAAAATATGATGTAACATATTATAAATAGCCCAAACCATATGGTCCGGGCTATTATCTTACGATTTAATTATAATTATTTAAATATCAGTCCACGCTTGCAACTGCGCTTCTCTCAACGTCAAGTGCTCTCACATATGTGCTTAAGAAGCGTCTGAAGCCCGTCACATCTTCCCTAGGTGCCATGAGAGTTGTCTTGTTGGCTGATGCGAATACCTTATTGTCCAGGTAATCCTCAAGGCTCTCGCCGTTCTCCTTCCAGATAAGATATGCGCCGAGAAGAGCCATACCATAAGGGCCGCCCTCGCCCGCTGATGCCATGACTGATACAGGAACTGCTGTGGCAGCAGACAGAATAAGCTGTCCAACCTCAGGAGTCTTGAAGAAACCGCCGTGGCCCATGAGAGTGTCTATCTCAACCTTCTCGTCAACTGTCAGTATCTCCATACCGATGGCAAGTGTTGCCATGGCGCTCATGAGATTAGCTCTCATGAAGTTTGCAAGAGATAACTTGGCGTCCTGACGGCGCACAACTATAGGTCTGCCGCTGTCGAGCTTGGTAACGCCCTCGCCTGAGATATAGTTAAATGGAATGATGCCGCCCGCATCCTTGTCGCCCTCAAGCGCTGACTTAAACAGTGTAGTGTATAAGTCGTTAGTTGATATCTGAACACCTGCAGCATTGGCAAAATCTCTGAAGAGTCCTGCCCACGCGTTGATGTCTGATGTACAGTTGTTGCAGTGAACCATGGCAACAGCCTTGCCCGTAGGAGTTGTGACCATGTCGATCTCCTCGTGGAGTCCGACCTTCTTCTCAAGAACCACCATGGCAAAATCGCTGGTTCCCGCACTCACATTACCTGTTCTAACTCTTACAGCGTTAGTGGCAACCATACCTGTGCCCGCATCGCCCTCTGGAGGTGCGCAAACGCAGCCTGCAACCAACTCGCCTGTAGGGTCAAGAAATGCTGCTCCGCCAGGTGTCAGTCTGCCCGCAGACTGTCCCGCCACCAAAACCTTCGGGAGCACTTCGCCGGCCTTCCATGAATACCGACCTGCGATAAGGCTGTCAAACTTAGCGAGCATATCTGCGTCGTAGTTGTTTGTGTCAGAATCGATAGGGAACATACCTGAAGCCTCGCCTACGCCTAACACATTCTCGCCTGTCAGTCTGTAGTGGATATAGCCTGCAAGTGTTGTGAGGTGGGCAAGTCTTGAAAGATGTGCCTCCTTATTTAAAACCGCCTGATAGAGGTGTGCGATACTCCAGCGCTGTGGAATATTAAATCCAAATGCCTTCGTGAGAATCTCTGCAGCCTCGCCTGTGATTGTGTTTCTCCAGGTTCTAAATGGCGCTAACTGGTTCCAGTCATTGTCAAATGGAAGGTAGCCGTGCATCATGGCTGATACGCCGATGGCTCCGACTCTCTTGATCGTTGTGCCGTACTGCTTCCTGACATTAGAAGCCAGGTCAGCATAGCAGGCTCTGATGCCTGCGTGGATGTCCTCATCCATGTGATATGTCCAGATGCCGTCCTCTAAACGGTTCTCCCATGTGTACTCTCCTGAGGCGATCGGCACGTGATCCTTGCCGATAAGGCATGCCTTAATTCTTGTGCTTCCAAGCTCAATACCAAGAGCTGTCTCGCCGCACTCTATAACTCTTGCGATTTCCTCTGTGTTCATACTATTCCTCCAAATCACCAGTCACTCTCACTTCTTAGAGTGAAGTCTGATCAAATATATTATATAAATTATTCCTGCGATGACGCCGGTCGCTATGGACACAGGTATCATCCAGTCCACATGGAATATTCCCGTGGACACAAACATGAAGCTCAGGATAAACAGGCACAGCATCAGCCATCCGCCCGATAATACCACTATTGCCACACATGTCAAAATTTCCCTCAGAACTGCGAGCCCGTCAAAACTCTCGTGATTTGACGATTTGCTCTCTTCATTATCCCTGTTACCAAACATTATTCTGTCCTCTTGCTGCCCCATAGCGTCAGCTGGTTTTCAACGCCAAGCGCTGTAAATACAACCGTCTCAAGTGTGCTGGTCTCGATGTACTGCTTGACGAATACTCCGTGATACTCCACATCTCCTATTGTAATGTGAGCATAACCCGTAGCCTCGTCATAGGTCCAGCTTCCTGTAAATGTTCCGCTGATTGTTCCATCCTCGTTAAGAGTCATAATCTCAGGAACCTTAACCTCAAGGTTCTTGTAGTCGATGTCAAGCTCGTGAAGGATAACGTCGTATTTGCCTGCTATCTCACTGGCTGCAACGCTTCCCGGATCAGAGTCCTCGTGAGTCTGGAATGGCAGAGCCAGTATCCAGCCGTCCTCATTTACAACAAGTCTGTGAACCTTCACGTAGTGCATCTCGCTGCCGTTGTTGGTTCTTGTGTGATATACGACATATGCATTGCCATCGTCATCGACAAATGCTGAGTTGTGTCCCTGTGCCACCTGTCCGACGCTTGAGAATCTCCACTTGTAGCCGCCCATAAGTCTGACGCCGATGGACTGGTTGTAGTTGAATTCGTATTTGTCATAGAATGCTGAGTTGCCAAGAGCGTCCACATATGGTCCGTTTATGGTCTCGCTTCTGAAGATTCGCATGTTATAGCCGCCGGCCGCCTCGAGATTTCCGTAGGAGATGAACAGATAGTAGTAATCTCCAACCTTCTGGATGTATGAGGCCTCGCCTGAAACGTACTTGCCGCCTGCAATCTTCTGACCAAAATAAGCATCGCTGTGAGCATTGGTCTCGTAGCTTACAGATGTGTCGCGAAGTCCTGTGTTGTTGTCAAGCTTTAACATGAAGATACCGCCTGACCATGAGCCGTAGCTCATCCAGAGGTTTCCGTCATCGTCGTAGAGAACGCAAGGGTCGATACAGTTAGGATACTCGTCGCCCCATTTTCTGTTCTCAACACCGTTGGTTATATATCTCTGAGGAAGCTCGCTAACGCCTAAGACATCTGCCACGTCTGTAGAGCCCCATGTGGATGATGTGAAACCGCCGTAGACAACTGTGCCTGCATATGAATAAGGCCCTGTAACTGTGTCAGCTGTGAGCATTACAATGTTTGAAATCCAGCTGTCACCATTTGCGCTTAAATACATGCAGTACTTGCCCAGGTTCTCGTTATATATAACATCCGGAGCCCAGAGATAACCATACCACGAATCTGCCGTGTTGTCAGCATTCCATTCCTTAATAAGTGCTCTAGTCTCCTCTGTGAATGACATTCTAAAGTCATATGTGTGGTCCGTCCAGTTGATAAGATCTGTGGATGAAGCCATAACGAGGTGTGTTCCGAATATATAATATGTTCCGTCAGTGTCCTTGAAAATACTCGGGTCATGGCAGCTCACGGTCTTAGCTGAGTACTGGTAAGCTCTGTCAATGCTCTCCTGCTTCTGAACCATGTTCATGCTGACGATAATTCTGACCATAACCTGCTCACCGCCATAGTTCACGTATACATATGGTCTGATGGTGATGGTCTCAACGCCTGTGGCGTTGTTTGACGACTGTACAACACCTGTGTACTTCTCGCCTGTTCCCACAAGTCTTCCCTCGATTGTGGCGCTCTCCCCCGCGGGAAGTGCCTTGATCTTAGCAGGAAGGTCACATCCCTCCGCCGTGGTCAGACCTGAGTTATAGTAGTCTAAATAGGTCTGTGTGATCGTGTAGCCCTCTCTGCCGTTTACAACCGTCAGAGTGAAGTTGACCTCCTCGCCCTCGCTGTAGTCGGTCTTGTCCGTGGTCAGTTCCACGGTGATGCCCTTCTGCTCCTCGATGAAGCTGCCCGCTTCAGCTGCCTGTGTACTCTCACCTTGCGCCGCTGTGCTTGCCTCAGTCTCTCCTGACGCCGTTGTGGTGGTTGTCGTCGTGTCAGTTCCGCCTGCACAACCTGTGACAGCCAACATAAGAGCCAGCGTCAGCCCTGTCAAAAACTTTGTCTTTCTCATAATACTATCTCCTTAAACCGCCGTTCTCCCGGCTTATTACCATTTTTTCTTGGGACATCTTGCCGTAACAGCCGCCGCCCGAAGTTCCACATAGCATCCGCAGGCCATCCAGCTGCCCCCGACCAGTTTATCACAGCTCATACAGACATCCAATCTGGCTCTGTACACATCATCATTTACACGAAGCTTATCGCTCATGCGCTCTAGTTCCCTGGCGACAGCCTTGTAAGCTTCCTCGTTGGCCTCCTCTAAGAGGCATTTTTTACATATTCGCTGTGGCGAAGTTGAACTAAACTCTCCCATAGCATCACCCCATGCGGATAAAACCGCCTATCTGAAACAATTCTTATAGTCAAATACAGGCTCGCCCTTCTCATCATACACAATCTTCATGACAAATGCATGCCTGTTCGGATCATAGAGAGGGTCGCCCACAACCTCAGGATATGTTCTGGCGTGGAATGAACACACGTCAGTTCCGTCAGGGAGCTTGGTGAAGTTGTTGTGGCCTGGGCCGAAGAATCCCTTCTCCTCGTCCGTGCACAGCACAGGCTTCTTCGCCTTCTTCCACTCTCTTGGATCTAACAAATCATCGCTCTCGTCTATTGAGAGCATTCCCACGCAGTACTCAGGACCTGTTGAGCTCGCCGAATATGTGAGGAATATTTTGCCGTCGTGTTTTAACACGCCCGGGCCCTCATTTACCCAGATGCCAACTCTCTCCCAGTCATAGTCAGGGGTTGTGAGAAGCACCTGCGCAGTGCCAAGCTTCGTCGGGCTCTCCATCTGCGCGATATACAGGTTTGATATCTGGATACCTACGCTGACCTTCTCGGCCCACACAAAATATCTCTTGCCCTTACATTCAAATGTGGTTGCGTCCAGAGAAAATGCTTCGAAGGAATAGATGTCGTCATCGCTTCTCTTCATCATTCCGCACTCAACCCACTCGTCCTTCATGGGATCGCCTCCCACGCACTTAAGCACGTATGGGCGAAGTCTCCAGATGTCCTCCTCCATGGAAGCGGCGAAGTAGATATACCACTCCCCGTCAATCAAATGTAACTCGGGAGCCCAGATATGGCGGCTCATCTCACCGTTTGTATGCTTAACCCAGAGGGTTTTCTCAGGCGCATCTGCCAGAGCAGAAATACTGTCAGCGCATCTCAAAACCACGCGGTCATATGCGGGCACTGATGCGGTGAAGTAATATTTGCCATCGTAGCAGCAGATATATGGATCCGCTCTCTGCTCAATAAGCGGTGTGTTGTAGTCTGTCAATCTTCCATGTCTTGGTCTCTCGTTCATGTCATACCTCATAAAATACTTTCGGAGTGTTCTTCCAAAGGGCGGCATATTGCTGCCTTTTGGAAAAACACTCCGGAACACATATTCCGTATTCCGGAGTGAATTCTCACTTATAAATCTTAAAGGATTAGGTTTGAAACTTAATTACAATTACTCAACTGATAAGAGCTCGATGTATGCGCTCTCACCTGTGAAGAAGAAGTATACAGGCTTAGAAGCATCGATTACATCACATGTAACCTTAGCTGTCTCTGTGTACTCAACGCCGTCATATCCAGCAAATACATAGTCAAGTGTAAGTACGCTTCCGCTTCTGTTGATGTTGATAGTAACGTCGGCCTTCTTCATAGCTGCAAGCCATGCTGACCAGTCTGTCCAGCTTGTTGTGAACTCTGGTGAATAGTGAGCATTGTCCTCAGAACCCCAACCGTAAGCATCTGCTCTAAGTACGCAGTACTCATAGTAATCTGTGCTCTGATCTGCAGGAGCCTTGTGACCTTCGATATTAGTATTTGCAAATACAGTTACGAAGTTGTGCCAGTTCTCAGCACCTGAGCTGTAGTTTCTAAGTGTGACAGTCTTTGTCTCGCCGTCAGCGATCTCATAAGCGCCTGTCCAGTCAGACCACCAGCCAAGTACAGGAGCACCGTTGTCACCAACTGAACCAAGGTGATCGATAGCATTTGAATCTGGCTCAATCTTAAGTGCGTCGCCTACTGAAAGAAGCTCTACATAGCACTTCTCACCTGTAAGTGTAAGGAAGCAGCTGTCTGAATCTGCCATAGATGTCTCGATTGTAGCTGTCATAAGCTGCTCAGCGTTGTTGTAATCGATGTTGCTTGCGTTAATCTTAATGATATTGCCCTCACGTGAAACTGTAAGAGTAACCTCAGCGTCTCTCATGAGCTGTGCCCACTTAGACCAGTTGCCCCATGTGTATGTGAATGAGCTCTCAGGGATAACATTCTCGCCGTTGCCGTCTAACCAACCATAAGCGTCTGCACGAACTGCTGCAAACTCCTTGTTGCCCTCAACTGAGTTAGGATCAACGTCAGCTGCGTGTGCCTGATTTGTGAATACCATTACATAGTTGTCATAAGAGTTAACACCATCTGAATAGTTGTTGAACTTGATAACCTTAGAATCGCCGTCCTTGATTTCAACTGTCTCTGTGAACTCTGACCAGAAAGCAAGGTCAAGGTCAGGTGTACCAAGAGTATCGATTGCGTTAGCATCCTCTACGATCTCAACGATGTACTCTGGCTCCTCATACTTAGCAGAAGCATCGCCTGCCTCGTAAAGAGCCTTAGCTACATCTGCATCAACTGCGTAGTCATAGATGTAAATCTCATCGAATGCGCCCTTGAAGATAGCATCCCAGTAGTTAACACCGAGAAGGAAATCATAGTTGTCGCTAGCTGCCATTGTATTAAATACAATCTGTACAGGACGCTCGTTGCCGTCGCTGTCTGTAGGGATGAACTCCTCACCATTGATGTAGAGATGAGCGATTACAAGTGTGCCGTCAGCACTGAGCTCGTTCTCATCAACTGTCATTGTGATGTTTGTCCACTCCTTAACTCTGTCATCTAAGCCGCCTGGGTACCAGTTAGGCCACTTAGCGTCGTCGTTCTGATCATAAGCCCAGACACATGGATACTCAAGAACTGATGTATCTTCCGGATCCCACTTAGCCCATGTGAAGTTTACATAGTGCTGACCACCTGTAACATCACCGTGGATATCAGGACCGTACTGAAGTGTAGGCATGTACTGTGCACTTCTCAGAGGATTAACCCAGAATGAAACTGTGTATGTAGAGCCAACACCGTTCACATCGAGCTTGGCACCCTTGGTACCGTCGAGGTAGATAGCGTTGCCCTTAACACCTGTTACATAGGTAATCTCATCGTTAGTAGCCTGAACGATAGGTGTTGCAGACATATCCTGTGATGCATAGTGAACTCTCTCGTCTGCCTCATCAAATGAGAAGTAGTACTTGTAGTCCTGAGGAATCTCTGCTGTGTTGTCAGGAGCTGTTGTCTCAACTTCTGCAGCCTTTGTTGTCTCTTCTGCAACTGTAGTTGTCTCTGCCGGCTGAGTGGTAGGAGCTGCAGTTGTAGGGTTGTCGTCTGTTCCAGAACATCCTGCCAGGAGTGACAGTGCCAGAACTGTGCTCATGGCTGAGCCATAAATCTTTTTGTTCATAGTTTCCCTCCAAATTTTATTGCTCATCCCGGGCCTGGGTTCCAGACCCGGGTTAAGTTTAGTTTAATTACTGTGCAAATGAATCGACCACTGCCTGATACTTAGCAACATCCTCGTCTGAAAGGATCTGTCCGTAGTACTCAGCGTAAGCGCTGTCCGCACCAAAGTATCCAAGCATTGCCTCTGCGTGGTAGTAGTTAGCCTGACGTGTAGCTTCCTCTACATAGTCAGCTGCCTTAGCTGCACCTGCGTCAACTGTCTCGTGGATCTGGATCTTGTTGAAGTACTGGTCACAGAAGTTCCAGTAACCTGCAATGTTGTACCATCCGTAAGGAACAGGACGTGTGATAGATGAGAAGTAATCATCCCAGAATGGCTTGTGCTCTTCGTCTGTTGGGAAGAGAGCCTTATATCTAGACCAAACACCCTCATCAAGAGTGATCGGAACAGGCATGTTAGAGTGCTTGAGAGCTACTCCTGAGCTGTTTGTGATGGACTCATCCTCGTAGATATCCATACGTGCGTTCCAACCGTCAACACCAAATGACATGAACTTTAATACTTCGTAAGCCTCTCTCTTGTAATTGCATGATGTAGAAACACCACCCATGTACATTGTAGAGATAACGTTGTGCTCCTTCTCGTCAACTACGTTAGGAGTTACATAAGGCACAATATCAAGACCATACTCTTCCTGATATCCGTCTGTTCCCCAGATGTTCTGATATGACCAGAAGCCCTCTGAGAATACTGCTACGTGACCTGTTGAACCAAACCATGTAGACCAGTCACCTGACCAGTCCTCCATAGCCTGTGTATCCTGCTGTGGAGAAACATATCCGCCAACCTTTAAGTCTGCGAACTGCTGCTCACCAACTGCCCAGTAAGAAAGGTCGAAGTCGTCGCCGTTGAAACCGAACTCACCCTTGATTGCTCTCTCCTCTGGAGAACATGCAGCTATACCATATAAGCTGTCGAGACGGTTGTAATAGCCAAGTCCGTAATACTTCATACCTGTTCTGTCATCAACTGTTGCGTCCTTGATGAGTTGGATCATCTCATCCCATGTCCAGTCTGTATCAGGCATCTCAAGATTTAAGTGCTCGATAACATTTCTGTCGATGAATACTGCACTAGGTGAGTAATATGTAGGCACTGCGAAACGCATGCTTGTGTCGAAGCAACCGATACCGTACTCTGAAATAGTAGGTAAGAGGTTCTGGGTCTCAGGGTCTGCATCATAGTACTCAGAGATATCTGCCCAGTAAGCATTTGCAAGTGCTGTATCTGAGTCTGTACCTGAGAAGATGTCAGGGAATGTTCCCGCTGCCGCTGCAGCTGAAAGATCCGTGCTCATGTCTGAGATAACCTTAGGCTCAACTGTGATGTTTGGATGAAGTGCGTTGAACTTCTCGCACATAAGCTGGATTGTTGTCTCATCCTCATAGTGCCAATAGGTAAGTGTGATCTTATCTGTTGTAAGATCTGTTGTGTCGGAGCTGCTGTTGTTGTTGTTAGAGCTGCTGCCGCCCGCATTAGTGGTGGTCTGTGTGTCTCCACCGCCGCCACTGCAACCTGCAAGTGCTGAAACTGCCATTGCTGCTACAAGCAGGCTACATGTTAACTGTTTTTTCATTTTTTCCCTCCTCTTGATAAAAATGATTTATTTTAGTTATTATTCACGTTGCCTAATAACTTAAATACTTATTATTCTCCTGTTATACCGCTTCGATCGATACTCTCGACAAAATGTCTCTGGAGTACGAAGTAGATTAAAAGCAGTGGCAGGATACTGAGAGTTGTTGCGGCCATTCTGACCGACTCGCTAAGACTGGTTGCCGTGTCTCCTGTCGCCGTCTTTGAAGTGAAGCTCGTGTCGAAATTCTTGAGCTGTACTACAAGGTTTGTCCATATGCTCTTGCCTGAAAGACCCTGAACATATAACTCTGTAAGGTATGATTCGTTCCAATACCATACGAAGGAGAACAGAAGAACTGTTATGATTGCAGGAATCGCTGATGGAACTGCAATCCTGTAAAATGTCTTGAAGTGTCCGGCTCCGTCAAGCGCCGCCGCCTCTATGAGCACCTTAGGTATCTGTCTGAAGAACTGATAGAATATCAATATGAATATCGGCGCGTTCAGACCGTTTCCAAACAGTGCAGGAAGTACGAAGGACCATATGGTTCCAAGTATCTTCATATTGTTGTAGAGAACGTATGTAGGGATCATGGTAACCTGTCTCGGTAAGATGTACGAGAAGATTAAGATGACCATGAAAAACTTCTTAAATCTGAAGTCGTATCTTGCAAATCCATATCCAACAAACATACAGATGAAAATGTTGCAGATTGTAGGTAATCCGGCGATTAAGAAGCCCTTGCCAAGTGATACCCAGAAATCCATGGATTTGGCTGCATCTATATAGTTCTGAAGGTAAAATGAACTTGGAAGCCATTTTACAGAGCTGTCGAGCAGGTCGTCCCTGTTCATGAAGCTCGTGCTCACCATATAGAGCAGAGGGTAAATATAAACGAAGCCTATGCAGATAAGAAGCGCGTAGATGGCAAACATTTTGAGGAAGCCATCCTTCTCCTTAGAGCCAAACAGGAAGCGGTGAACCTTCTCCTTAGAGAATCTCTTCTTAAGCTTCTCCTTGAAGCTCAGGCCGTCGTACTCAGCGTCGTTACGACGCTTCATCTCAGCCTTAGCCTCCTTGGCTTTTCTCTTCATCTCCTTCTTGGACATCATGGAAGCCTCAACGGCTCTGTCGACATCCTCTTTTACAGAAGGTGTGCTCACTGCAGCCTGTTCATCAATCGTGGTTTGCGTACTCTCTGTACTTCTTTTGCTCGATTCTTCTCTTGATTGCTCTTGCACGTCTAGCACTCCTCCTTTCGATAGATCTCTGAATTCTCTTCTCCTTCTTAGCAGCTCTCTTAGCCTTGATGACAGCTCTGTCATAGGCATCCTTCCTAGAGCCCAAAAGCAGGAAGAACAGAAGTGTTATGAGAGAGATTACCAGCGCATACATCCATGCCATGGCTGAAGCGTATCCGTAACCCTTCTCCTTCGTTCCTGAGAACATGGCGTTCTTGATCATGGTGATCAGCTCGTTCTGCTCGTTGCTTGATAAGAAGATTACTGTGTAAACTGCGTTGAGCAAAACCATAGGCTTGATCGTAGGCAGTGTAATCTTCCAGAAGCACTCCCAACCGCCACCGCCGTCAATCTTGGCTGCCTCGTAAAGCGCCGGATCAACCTTCTGCAGTGCAGACAGGAATATGAGGATCTGAACTCCTGAATACCACAGGATCATGATCATGTTTGAGAACATTTCTCCAATCTCTGATGCCAGTGATGACGGCAGGATTCTGTCAAATGCTGCCACAACAGACTGAACATTCATTGAAGGGATCGTCGCTGCGCCTTCGCTTACCAGCATGTTCATAACCGGACCACTCACGATGATAACCGGGAGGAAGAATACAAGTCTGAAGAAAGCTCTGAACTTGATCTTCTGGTTGAGCATGATAGCGATTAATAATGCGAAAACCACGATTACGGGAACTTCCACGATGGTCTGCCATACGTAGGTGACCAGCTGCTGTGGGAACTCAGGATTCTCCAGCCATATCTGGGTGAAGTTTCCTGTTCCTACAGGGGTGAATTTCATTCCCAACGGTGTGATTCTTATGTTAAACCACATGTAGTAAAAGGACTCTGCGAGCGGCATCAGGAGAAATGCTAGAACTCCTAAAAGCCATGGGGTTATGAACACGTAGCCCATTCTGGCTTCTCTCCTGGCTAATCGACCCGGCCTGACCTTTATCATATTCTTCTTTTCTTGTTTATCCATATCTTCCACCAAAACTTTTTTATTTATCAAGTTTCATAGAAACCAGACAATCGATTGTTACTTTACCATATAGGACATCGCTTCAACTGTGACGCCGTCAACTGTCTTTGCGCTGTCGCTATAATTTACATAAACCTTAGTGCCATTATCATATCCGACAACTGTTACGCCGTTGTCATTCATATCATGAGATACTATGTATGAACCCTCGGTTTTCTCACAGATTGCGCCAAGCTCCTGTGCGTATGAGATGATCTCATCGCGGTAGATATCGTACTGTGAACTGTAAATGTCTGACGAATTAGTGTATATGAGATCTGAAGAGCTTGCCTTCGTTATGTAGAATGAAGGGAAGGTTCCTGTCTCGACCATCTTTAAGAAGAACTCCTGCTTGTTAGCCTCAAAGTTAACGTACTCTGAGTAAACAGGGATCACACCGTGAAGCACCATTGAGAGGAACGGCACGCTTGCATCCTCAACAATATAGCTTGAAGTGTATAATGGCATATCCACGAATGCCTTCGTGTCGTGCCACAGATATGCGAATGGCTGCTCGAGAACCAGACTCATGTCGGCGTATGCCTTGTCAAGAGTTGCCTCATATGTGCCTGCACAGTCATATCTGTTATAGGTGTTGCCACCGAAATTGTAAGCGAAAATGTTGTTTGAAATACCTGCAACACAAAGACCTGTAACGCTCTTCTTCTTCATCTGTGAAATAAGCTTTGTCAGGTTTGCGTATGTCTTAGCAGGAGCCAGATACATAAACTCATCGTAAACATCCTTGTATGTGCTTATCTTGTATCTTCTCTTGTTAACCTGATTGATTACGTTAAATGAAGCTGTAGCCTCGTCAGGGTTAAGTGTGAGCGCATCGTCGTAGAGATACAGCTCGTTGCCTGCAGATGCCATAAATTCCATGAGCTTCTTTACAGATGACTTAGAGCCGATATCGCCCTCAACATCGAAGCTTGTGATAGGAAGATTGTAGATACCGCCGTCCTGCCAGCCCTTGTAGATGCTGAAGATGTTTGAGACGCCGCTTGAATTTAAGTCTGTGCAGATCTCCTTGACATCGTCAACTGTTGTCATCGTAACGCCTGTTGTTCCAACCAGCCAGCTCTCTCTGTCTGTTCCGAGGAAGTCCACTCTTGTGTTGTAAGAGGTATCCCCGACAACTAACTCACCGTTCTCGATCAGATAGTCTCTGTAGGCGCCTGCCATACCTGCGTAGTTGGCCTCGTCCCCTGAGAGGAACAGATATCTCACTCTTAAATCTGAGTGGCTTCTGTCTGACTCTGTGAGGTGAAGTGAACCTGATGTCGAGTTGTTACTTGTAGGCTGTGTATATAACTTTCTCTCGATGAACTTGGCATATGCTCTGTTGTAGTCTACGCTGACTCCATTTGGATGAGCCTCGATTGTGGCTCTCATGGCGCCATCCTCAACCACTGCCAGGTATGCTATCTCGTCATCTGTGTGAGCTATACCAAACACAGGAGCTAATACCTTCTCGTTCTCTGTTACCATGTCGTATCTGTCCCACAGAAGGCTCACAACCTGAGAGTCCTTGAAACCTATGTCTGTGCCGTAGATCATGGATGAGAAGCCTGTGGCAAATCTGCCTTCCTTGTTGTCGAGGTAGATTAAAGCTCCGTTTCCGTCAGGGATGAACAGATATCCCTCGTTGGTGTCTAAGTAAGAGTTACCCATGTATGGATAAATACTTATCGTACCAATCATGTATTTCTCGTTGTCCTCAACGATTGACTCATCACTTACGTGAGCGACAAGTCCATTCTCCTCAAGGGCAACCTCAAGTGTCATGCCGAACTGGTATTTCGTCCAGTAGACATCAGCCTTAAAACCGTTGTCTGAATACTGTATCTTCTTGGTTACGGCATCATTCACAAGGTCTGCCTGCTTATTGTCGTTGCTACCGTTAATGTAGGTGAGCACCAGAGCTGACTGCATGGCACCAAACCATGTCTTGTTTGATTTGCCATCGTCATAAGATATTGCCGACTGCATAACTGCGCCTGTCTCCACGTTCTCAACGACAACCGCCAGGTCAGCCTCTCTCATGTATAATTTGTACTGCGAATTCTGTGCGACTAAATTGTAGTCCTCGCCGTATGTTCCTGACAGCTTGCACGATGCGTAGTACGTATCGTTTAAGATGTAATCTGCCTCATTGACATTAACAAGCGGAACGCTTCCGCCACATCCGGAGAACAGTGCCGTGGCACCCACGCACGCCGCCAGAAATGCAGTTCTTATATTACGAAGTGTTTTAGTTGCCAAGTTTGTACACCACCTCTCCAAACAGCGATGCGATAAAGTCGAATACCTGTGACCACAGTACATAGATGATAAATGCCAGCAGACATGCTATCAGGATTGTGAAAATGGTCAGTCCGATAATCTGGAATGTCTTCTTTATCGTGAAATCATTTACTTCCTTAATCGCTATGAAAATAAGGACTGCAATCCAGACTGCCATCGCAAAATATGTAATCTGGATGAAGAATACCTCATTATATGTAACCACATGCGACATGAGATAGATAAATGGTATAAGCACAAGGTAAGGACCTACGCCGTAGACGAGCGAGCAGTAGATTGCCTTTAACTTACCTTCGCCGTCATTGATCGTACACATGAGGTAGTTACATCCAACAACCAGGATGAGGACCACCAGAACCGTACCTATATCAGATAAGATATCGTACTGTCCCTCGCGCACTGTCTTCATGAGGAAACCACAGAAGTATTTGTTGATAATGTAGAACACTGTGAATATCGCAAGATAAATATTTGCACTTAAGAGCGATACAGCGTTCTGAGCCTTAATCATGTAGCTTCCGTCGATAGGGTGCTTCATGAAGTATGGCAAGAACTTAAGCTCTCTTATCAGCTTCTTCTTGTTGATCATCTTGTTAACGGCTCTGAAGTCGTTGAAGATTCTCTTCTTCTTGTCAATGTAGAATAATGTCTTATAAACTACAAAAATAATGATGAGCGCGATGATGATCTTGGCGAGATTGTTCTGCAGCCAGTCATTTCTGATCTCCCAGAATGCATCTGAGTAACCATCCATATCCTTGGCAAGCTTAGCATACTCTAAGGCTCCCTCGTAGTCGCCCTCCTTGTAAAGAGCTCTGCCCATGGCCATGTTTGCATAGTCAAACAGGTTGTTCATTCGAAGAACCTGTGAGAGCGGCTCCTTGCTCTCCTCATAACGACCCTTGGAGAAGAGGTAGAGTGCCTCGTGCAGATAGTCCGTAAACTCTGTAGGCTCGTAGATCTGGATCTGCGCCTTATCTGAGTCAAGAACGTAAATCTTGTCATCCTTGCCGACCTGAATGGCCTCAACCTTGGTTGAGAGACCAATTCTCTGCTGTCCGTCGTCGCTTCCGCCGAATACGAAGAGCAGCTCGCCGTCATTGTTATATTCGTAAATGTAGCCCATCTGGGATACAACGAAGGCATTGTCGTGATTACCTACTGCAACCGCTGCGGGAACGCTGTCTGCAGCGTCCGTCTCGATCATGTTTACGCCGGCGATGTTGAGACGCTTAAGCGTATCACTGTTCTCACCTCTCGTAACCGTGTAGATAATACCCTTGTCATCGATTGCCATGTTGTCAGGCGTTGCAGGGATATTACCTATCATCTTGGCACGCTGTGCATCTGTGAGGATTGATCTCCAGATGATGTTCCACAGGCTTGCGTTGGTGGCGTTGGTACCAAAATATCCGAGGAATGTTCCGCCTTCCACAGGTGATATCTGAACGATACCGTTTGTGTTGGACTCGCAGATTACGTACATGGTTCCTGTCTCGTTGACAACAACCTTAAGAGGAAGGAAGTCCTGTGTCTCGCCGTACATAGCCTCTGTTGGACGTCCGTAGCTGTTTGTCAGATTACCCTCTGCGTCGAATACGAAGATCTTCTTCGCATCTCTGTCAGCTACATAGCATGTTCCGTCAGATGTGACATATATACCTCTTGGAGTCTTAAGAGTTCCCTCTCCGAATGTCATGACCAGGTTGCCCTCAGCGTCAGCCTTGATTACTCTCTTGGCGCCGCTGTCGAGGATGTACATGGACCCGTCATCCATGAGCGTGAAGTCTGTCGGCTGTGTGAGCGACTCATCGCCAATCTTGGTCAGAGTCTTGTATGGCAGGTAAGCTGTCTGTGTCTCAGTTACGTTGCCATAGCCGTCCATCGTATAGGTTTTGTATGGTGCATCCGCTATCGTGGTCTCGGTCTGTCCAATAGTCACAACCAAAACAAGAAGTGCGAGAAGCCCACATAATATAGTTTTTAAAATCTTCTTTGTTTTCATATTCATTTCCCTTTGGAATATAACATACTTCGAAGCTACACTACTTGATACCTGAGTGAGCCATGGTATTCATAACGTTCTTCTGAAGAAGACAGAAGAGTATCAGGTTTGGCAGGAACAGAATGAGGGAAGCCGCAGCTGCGATACCCTGACCTGCTACCGTGTTGGTTGTGGACGTCGATGTCAATGTGTTCATGTAGAACGCCAAAGACTTAAGTCCATCATCGTTAATGTAATAGTTTGAAGCCTCCAGGTTTGTCCATACCTGCTGGAACACAAGTATCGCTGCTGTCGCGATGGCCGGCTTGATAAGTGGCAGGATGACTTTAAGGTAAACCGTGAAGTCTCCGGCACCGTCCACATATGCGGCCTCGATAAGTGAGTCCGGAACCTGATCGACGAACTGTTTAACAAGGAACAGCGCCACAGGAAGTGGTATGAGCGGAAGTATCTGCGCCCAGTAGCTGTCGATGATGCCGATCTTGTTGACGATAAGATATCTCGGGATCATAACCGCTACGGCTACGAACATGATCGCGATCTCATTGATCTTAAGGAGAACATTGCGCCCCTTATACTTAAGCTTGGACAGTGAGAACGCCGCCATGGTTGTGAAAGCCAGCGAAAAAGCCATAACCGCAATCGTGATTAAGATACTGTTAAACACGTATTTGCTGAGTGGTATTCCAGCATTTCTTGAAGCCTTGAGTAACTTGGAGAAGTTGTCAAGTGTGGGATGCACTGTGATGAACTTCGGCGGGAAGGCGAAGAGCTCTTCCATAGGCTTAAATGCGTGGAAAAATATAAAAACTATCGGAAGGCCCGTGATAAGTGCGAGCGGCACAACGAAGATATATAGCTTAAGCTGTCCCTTCTCGAACCTGTCAGGGTTAATTCTGTGACCCTTATATGATGCCATTTTGTTTCCTCCTTACTTATATCAGTCCTTCTCTGTGAACAGCTTCTTGCTGACAGAAGAGAAGATCTGAACGATGAGAAGAAGCACAACTGATACTGCTGCTGCGTAGCCCATCTCGTATCTAATGAAACCGTAATCCTCGATGTGGTTTACTATCAACTGGGCCGCATAACCCGGAGTAGGGTTACCTGCGAGCAGTGTTGATATCTGACCATTCTGGAATGCTCCGACGATCTGCATAACCGCTGCGAAGAGCATCTGAGGCTTCATCGAAGGGATGGTAACGTAGATCATTTCCTGGAAACGGTTCTTAACGCCGTCAATCGCAGCCGCCTCATACAGTGACTCGTCAATGTTTAAGATACCTGCAAGGATGGCTAAGAAGCCGACACCCATGCTTGACCAGAGTCCGATGATGATTACGATTGGAAGAAGGTACTGGGCATTGGAGAGCCAGATGATTGGCTCATCGATTGCTCCGATGTTCATAAGCCAGCTGTTGATGTAACCTGTCTGGTCACCTGTGAACATGATCTTCCACAGAACTGACATCGCAACACCTGTTGTCATACTCGGCGAGTAGAGGATAAGTGCGAAGATGGTTCTTGGTCCCTTGGTCATGTTTGCAAGCGCCCACGCGAGCAGGAATGCAAGAACATAGCCGCCGACTCCGACGATAAGTGCATATTTAACTGTGTTTGGAAGGACGAACTGCATGAACGTCTCATCCGCCGTTATAAGATTAATGTAGTTTAGTAATCCTATGAACTTGGGCGCTTCAATCGTGTTAAAGTTTGTGAATGACAGCCCAACTGCAATGATTACAGGCATCAATATGAAGATACAGAAGAGCAATCCATACGGTGCCACGAACAGGTAACCGTTTTTGTTGAATAAGCTCTTTCTTCCTGTCTTGCTGCCTCTCTTTTTGTTTTCAGTCTGCATATCTTATCTCCCCAGGATTTTGCGAACCTGCTCAACATCAGGCACCACATATTCCTGTAAAATATTGCCATCGGAATCCATGTATTCGAATTCCTTAAGTTTCTTAACCGTCTCTCGGTTTACAACCTTCACAAGCTCATCAATTCTTGATCTCAAGTTGTCACCATTTACAACCACATCGTTAAATGCGTTGCTTAACTCTCGCTCCATCATGTAGGAACCGAGAAGTCTTGGCGCCTCAAGAATGTATGTTGCCTGCTCCATGATTGTCTCCTTATCTGCTGTAGGATAAGGAAGCTTAGCAAATGCTTCGAGGTTTGCTGTAGGCCAGATATATTCATCACCGTACATGATCTGGAGCATCTGTCCAAACTCAGCCTGGACATCTGTGCTTGACCACCAGTCCATGAACTCCCATGCCTGCTGCTCTCTCTCGTCTGTCGACTTAAACATTACTGTACTCTCAGCACCGCCTGACATGTATCTTAAGATCTCGCCTGTCTCCTCGTCCTCAACACCAGGTACCAAAGCGATGTCCCATGAGTTTGCGATCTCAGGAGCCGCATTTAATATAAGGTTGTATGAGTTGAAGTCCGCGATACCTATGCACAGGTCACCGTTTCTGAAGTGCTGATAGAAGTTAGGAACATCCACCGGCAGGTTGTAGAGTGTGAATAACTCTGTGAGCTCTGTGAAGCCTGCAACTGCCGCCTCGTCATCGATCACAATGTCGAGTGCTGTGTCTCCGTAGAGTGCACCGCCATACTGGAAGATGATAGGTGTTGTTCCGTGGAAGTTTCTCATCGCGAGCATCGCTGCCGTTGGATAGTAAACATTTAATCCTCTTGACTGAATGTCAGGTAAGAGTGCGATAAGCTCTTCGATTGTGTTTGGAACCTCCAGTCCCATCTTCTCCATAACGTCCGTTCTGTAGAACATAACGTAGAAGTTCATGGTCTCAGGAAGTGATATGAGCTGGTCTCCGATCACCGAAGGAACCAGAAGACCTTCTGAATATCTTCCAAATACTTCCTGATAGTTGTCAAACTTGGTGAGGTCTACCAAAGCTCCTCTGATACCAAGCTCGAACGGGATGGAGTAGTTGATACCTGTGGCGATGTCAGGGGTGTCACCTGAAGCATTTGACAGAACCAGCTTGTTTGCGTCCGTCATGATACTTAAGTCGACCTCGATGCCCGTCTGAGGTGTGAACTGCTCATCGATCATCTTCTGCATAATCTCTACATACTGTCTTGGTCTGTTAACCCAAACCTGAACATGTGACTCATCAGCGTTAGATGCTGAGTAAGACTGTCCGAAGAAGGAGTAGAAGAAACGCTTGATGGAGAGCCAGATGCTCTGGAAAATGTTCATTCCCTTAGGGAGCTTCGCGCTGTCCTGATAGATGTAAATTCTGTCAATCGCCAGATTGTTCTTGGTTATAAGATCCACGAAGTTTGCGATCTGAGTGTTGATTGAGTTCACGCTTGTTGAGAGCTCTCCAACTCTGTAAACCAGCTCGTCAGGCTCCTCGGCGAGAGTGTCTAACTGCTTGGCTGCAATTATCAGATATGCAAATGCTGCAATCTCCTCGGGATCATCAGTTCCCGCGTATACGCAGGCCTGATTGGCAATGTCATAAAGCTGTGTAACCCAGCCCTCAAGTCTGTCCTTAACGTCCGGGATGTAGTTGGTGAGCTTCATGTCACGGTAGCGGTCCTTGTTGGTTCCGGCTACCTTCGTAACCTCAAGTGAGAGGTCGTTAATGCCGTTCATTATTGAGTCGACCTGCTCGAGGGCATATCTTAAATACTCCTCAGTAATCTGCATTGAGATTGTGTGGGTACCTGCCTCGAGGTAAACACTTAACTTGTTTCCGTCGTCGTCCTTAAGTGTCCTGGTCTTGTAGTTTGCGGTGTAGTCCATCGCGTAATTCTTAAATGCGGTGTTTGGTATCTCGCCGTCTATGTAGTAGTTTACGAATACAGGGAAGCCGTTCTTCTCGGACTGTCTGTAGTTCATTCCTATGTTATAGTAGCCGGCTGTTGTCACCTCAAACTGGTATGTGATCATCTGTCCTGCGGTGTCGAAGGAGTCCTGATCCACAGTGTTTAAAACTGTTGTGGAAGATGTGACCGGATACAGGTTTGAGTCGTATTCGCACGCTGCGTGGATGGATGAGTCGTTTCTCTCGTAGAAGTCCTCGCCCTGGATGGTTATGAGCGCGTTACCTGTTGCCGCCTCGCCCTTCGTGTACTCAGCAAGCACTTCAGGAGCCTCAAGTGTGATATCGCCCAAGAGGAAGGTTCCCTCGTTGACTGTCACCTGAATCTCGTGAGTTCCGGCGCTAAGCTCAACTGTGAGCGGATCGTTGTAGCGGTAGCTGGCATCCATAAGTTCCTTATGTTCCCAGCTCATATCCTTGTCAGGAAGTGAGACGATTTCGTTGCCGTAGCGGTCCTTGCTCGTCTCCCCGTTTGATACCCAGGTGGTCTCAAATATAAGGTTTCTGGCCTCGTAGAATGGATACTCCCCGTCAATCATAACCGCCATCTCAATAGGAAGGATGGAGTCATCATATGAGAGATAGTCAAATCCAATCTCGTATCTGGCTGTCTGTGAGACGTTGACCGTGTAGGTTATCACATCTCCAACCTTAAGGTTTGCAACTGTGGCGCCGTAATCTGCATCGCTCTGGCTGTTAACCCCTGAGGCTGCAATCGCATCTGCGACGCTAACCTTCACATCAGCGCCCGTGTAAACCGGCGCCGTGTAGGTTGCAGAGACCGCTGTGTAGTTGGTGGCCAGTCGCTCAACTGTGTCCCCTGATGCAAATGATGTGCTTGTTATAACCTCTGCGCTGCCATCTCCATCAGCCTGTACATATGCCGGAGCTCCTACGCTTACGGCTACAGCCGCTGCAAGCATGCCGGACATTATTCTTTTCCACACTTTTTTATTGGTACCATTCATACGCTTCATAAAACAATATCTCCATAGCTCGGATGCTATCCGAAATCTAAATTCGTGTTTTTGACTTAGAGTACGATGCTCAGATGAAGAACGCTTGATGCAGGAATTGTGAAGTTGATTCTGTCTCCTGATGCGCTCACATCCTTGAACATTCTCTTTGTAACCTTCTCAGGCTCCTCAAATGTGTTGTGTTCATGCATCTCGCCGCCAACAATCTCTCCTGAAACGCTTAAGATCTTGGCATCTGCGATAAGTCCGTCCACATTGTAAGCCTTATCTGCTGACAGGTTGTTGATTGTGATGTGGAGCCTTCCCTCCTTATCCATGGATACTGACTCCTGAAGAGAAGGAACCATGAATTCGTCCTCAAGACCGATCTTCTCGCTCTCGATGAAACTCTCAACCAACTCGCCGTCCTGGTGGTGCTTGAACATATCAAATACATGATATGTAGGTGTCTTAATCATCTTGTCGCCGTCTGTTAAGATAACTGCCTGTAATACATTGACCATCTGTGCAATGTTTGCCATCTTAACTCTGTCGCAGTGCTTGTTGAAGATATTTAAGTTAAGTCCTGCAACAAGGGCATCTCTGATGGTGTTCTGCTGATAGAGGAAGCCGGGGTTTGTTCCAGGCTCACATGTGTACCATGTTCCCCACTCATCGATAATCATGCCAACCTTGTGATGCTTGTCATACTTGTCCATGATGGCTGCGTGGTGATTGATGAGGTCCTCGATGTAGAGTGTCTTGGAAAGTGTCTTGTACCATACCTTCTCATCGAACTCTGTAGCGCTTCCCTTCTCAATCCAGCCCTCAGGGTGTGTATAATAGTGAAGTGATAAGCCGTCCATGAAACCGTGGAGGAATTCAGGCGATCTGAAGCATGTGCTCATAACTCCGTCCGTCCATCCGTAGTCGTCCACGTTGGCGCCGCAGCAGATCTTGCTGATTGGCTTCTCATGGTTGTAGGTTCTCACATATGTCTGATATCTTCTATAGAGGTTAGCGTAATACTCCGGTGTCATGTTGCCGCCGCAGCCCCAGTTCTCGTTGCCAACTCCGAAATAATCAACTCTCCATGGATCCTCGTGACCGTTCTTAGCTCTGAGGTCAGCCATGGGCGAAACGCCCTCGAAGGTCATATATTCAACCCACTCGCTCATCTCCTGAACTGTTCCGCTTCCCACGTTGCCGTTGATGTATGTCTTACAGCCCAGCTGTCTGCACAGCTCCATGAACTCGTGTGTACCGAAGCTGTTGTCCTCTACAACGCCGCCCCAGTGTGTGTTGATCATCTTTTTTCTGGTCTCCTTCGGACCAATTCCATCCTTCCAGTGGTATTCATCAGCGAAGCATCCGCCCGGCCATCTGAGTACCGGTATATTAATCTGCTTAAGTGCTTCAACTACGTCACATCTCATTCCGTTGACGTTTGGAATGTCCTTATTGTCCTCTCCTACGTATATTCCTTCGTAAATGCATCTTCCAAGATGCTCTGAGAAATGTCCCTGCAGCTCCGGGTTGATGTGTCCAAGCGTATTTTTGGGATTGATGTAAAGTTTCATGAGTCTGTCTCCTCTAGATTAAAATGAATAAGCTTGTGTTTTAGATTTCACTGAAATTTACGCGTTACTTAAACGTTTTTAGTTTAGTCGTCATTAAAATAGTTTAGTAAAACATAAACCTTACCTTGACAATACAACATTTCACACATTTTTTCAACATAAAACCGCATTTAAAGTGACAATTTTTTATGAAAAATTTTGTTTATTTTTACCATATCGCATTTGGTTTAATTTGTGTTAAATAAATATTGACAAGTGTTCGTGCTTCTTATATTATGTTATCGGATGAACACACTAATAATGACAGGAGGTTTACATGTTATATCTTCACTCTCTATCTGAAGCTGAAGAAGTGTTTAAGGCACTCAGCACCCCGGCACGTATTAAGATTATGGAATTAGTCTATGCCAACGATAACATGAGCATGAACGATTTAGCCGATGCTCTGGGACTGACTAACGGTGCCGTATCCATACATGTAGCCAAACTGGAGGCCGCAGGCTTGGTTTCCATCCAGGCAGTTTCAGGCAAGCACGGCATTATGAAGCTGGTCAAGCCCAACTACGGCAGATTAATCATCGATATGAACCCTAATTCGCGCAGAGTACAGAAGAATGTGTACGAGGACAGCATAAGCATTGGCCTCTACAGTTCAGTGGATGTGCATCCAACCTGTGGTCTGGCGACTAAGGACACTATAATAGGAGAGCTCGACGATCCGAAGACCTTCTCCTACCCTGAGCGTTTTCAGGCAGGTATTTTGTGGATTGGCTGGGGAAGCGTGAGCTACATGCTTCCCAACAGACTTCGCCCGGGCCAGCGCCTCGAGGAGTTACAGATTTCCTTCGAGATATCATCTGAGTGCCCGGAGATCAACGAGGACTACCCCAGCGACATTCACTTTAGAATCAACGACCGAAGCTTGGGCAAGTGGATAAGCCCCGGAGATTACGGTGCCCGCCACGGCATGATATCTCCCTCATGGTGGCCGCCCCTTCTTAACCAGTACGGTCTTCTCAAAACCCTCATCATCAACAGTGAGGGAACATTCATGGATGGAACGCGCCGTATTTCAGATGTCACCATAAGAGATCTGAACATCGACTACAACAGCAACATCACCCTGACCTTCTCGGTTCCGGCTGACACGCCAAACCGCGGCGGCATGACGCTTTTTGGAAGCACATTTGGCGATTATGCACAGGACATTGTTGTGAAGGCATTCTATTCTGCAACCAAGGAATAACACAAAACTTCTTCATAATTAAAAAGACCATTCCGTCCTCCCGCGGAATGGTCTTTTTATATTCTCTAAATCAAATGTCTCTGTTTGCCCCCGACAAATTCAGGGTTATTCACATAGCTCTCGTACAGATCCCTGATAAAATCGAAATCCTTCGGATCGTTGTAGATCATGAGCTCGCATATTCTCGCCTTGATGGATGGCTGGAAAACGTCGCCTCCTATCATGATGCGCTTTACGAAGCGGTTCGTCGGAACATTTTCACTCTGGGCTATCGGGTCTCCGTTGATGTAAATGCGGGCCATCTCCGTGTAGGAGTTGTAGGTCATAACCACATGCCACCACAGTCCCTTGTCAAGATAACACGTGGTGGTGTCATACCAGCCGTTTACCTCCCTCGAATCCCTGATGCGGTAGGACGCATGCCCCTCCCACGCCAGAGGTGAGAAGCTCGCAAAGCCCGTCTCAAACTTCACATATATGGCGGATGCCCATGTGGCCAGCTCCTCAGGGTAGAGCCAGAAGGCGATGGTGAAGCTGTCGTTTGAGATAGCTCTTGGCTCAAGCTCTAAGAGGTTTCTCTCTATCTCACCTCCGGGGAAGCTGACCGACCTGCTGCCCTTAAATATTCCTTCCTTAAAAATCACCCTGTCTCCGGAGTATATCATCCTGATACTTCCGTCCTCACTTGCAAGATCAGGCGATGACAGGTCAAAATGATATGCCCCCAAAATATTGCTCTTATGCTTGGACGCATAGCGGATAAAGTCATCATTTTCAAGAGGTCTTGAGTAGTAATAGCCCTGTGCAACCTGGCAGCTGCAGCCTATCAGGAAGTCAACCTGCTCCCTGTTTTCAACGCCCTCCGTGACCACGTTAATCTTTAAATCGCGGCACATGGATATGATGCTTCTGATCACCTGGCGCCCTCTCATGGTGTTAGAGGACTTGCCCAAAAACTCCTTCGCAAGCTTAACCGTGTCAACCTTCAGATCCTTAAGAAGGTTCAGGGCAGAAAATCCTGACCCGAAATCGTCAATAGAGACCAAAAAACCTCGGCTCTGAAGCTTCTCAGTCATGGCTATGAGTTCGTTGCTGTCCTTCACAAATATGCTCTCGGTGACCTCAAGCTCTAACTCCTCGTACGGTATGCCGTATCTGTCGGCTATCGCGCAGAGTCTGTCCGGCAGATCCTTCTCGTAAATATGCGCCCTCGAGAGGTTCACGCTTATTACGAGGTTTCCAAAAATCGTGTCCCTCCAGCCGGACTTAAGCCTGCAGGCCTCCTCGAATATGTACATGTCAAGCTTCGATATGAAGCCGTTTCGCTCAAACACAGGAATGTAGGTGTCCGGGAAATATATGTCCGTCCCGTGAATCCACCGGGACAGCGCCTCCGCTCCCACAATCTCGCTGGTCACCATGTTGACCTTGGGCTGAAACAGCACCTCAAACTCCCTGTCCGCGAGTCCCTGCTTCATATTCCTCTCAATATTTCTGGCCAGGCTCAAGGTCTTATCCTGCTCATTATAGAAGGTAAATGTGCCCTTGCCGCCGTCCTTGGAGGTGTACATGGCGCTGTCGCAGTGTGAGAGAATGTCGTCAGGCGTCCCGTTATAGACCTGATCCATGGCGATGCCTATGCTCATGGACACGAGGGACAAAATATCCTGCCTCATCTGAATGCCTGCCATGTTTTTGATAAGCTCATCGGCAATGTGAGCCACCTCCTCGCGGTCCATATCTCCGTCCATGAGGACCACAAACTCGTCGCCGCCAATCCTCGCCACGAAGCCCGGCACGTACTTTCCAATATATTCAGACACCTTCACAAGGAACTCATCGCCGCGGCTGTGCCCGTAGATATCGTTGATTCTCTTGAAGTTGTCGATATCTATGTACATGGCTGTAAGCTTCGCGCCGTCGCCGAGCTCCTCGCAAAAACTGTATAATCCTCTTCTGTTTGCCAGTCCCGTCAGATAATCGCAGCCCGCAGGATTATCCGCCAGAAATCTCTTAATATTGTCTATACCAAACCTGTCATCCATACATTGTCCTCTTGTAGAATCCTTTGAATATATTTTTACGAAGCATAATATATGGTTTAAGTATAGCAAAAACGCATTGTCAATTCAATAATACATCTATTAAATTTTATCTAAAACAGCCCCTCCTGTAATCAGTTGCCTCTTACAGTTATGTCTCCTGTGGTCGTGTGAACTGTAAATGTTCTGCTAGTATCCGCGCTTAGCGTGTACTTGTTATCATACTCCTTGCCGTCAATCTCAACATCTCCTGTGACGGTCTTAAGTTCTGCGCTTAAATCGCTCACACTTCCAGACATAAGCTTGACGCTCACATCGCCCGTGGTGACATAAATCTGTGCATTTTTAACATCAACATTTTCACAAATCACGTCGGATGTGGTGCCTGACACATTAATGCCATCCATCTTAGCATCTATAATGCTTACATCGCCTGTAACCACCTTGATATCGCCGGCATAATCCACGCCGTTTATGATCACATCGCCTGTAACCACCTTGATTTTGGATTTGTCAAGAGTTTTTGCGGGAACAGTGATTTTAACATAGCGGTTGTTGTCCGCATTAAAATCAATGTTTATCCATGTCGTCACTTCGTCCTTCTCAGTGATGTGCAACACGCCATCCTTAACCTCTATGCTGTCTATCGCGCTCTCAGGAAGCTTATACTCTACCATGTATTTGTCGCCAACGCTTATGGTCACATCAGCCGTGATAATGGATAAGTCAACCCCCGAAAAACCGTCAAATTCAACCTCTCCTGAGACATATTTAGTCTCTGCATCCACAAATCTTAACTTCTTCCAGTCAAATGCCATCGCTTTACTTCCTCCCATACTTAATCCAACAGCCATAAAACTACCGCCTGCAACAACAAGCAGCACAGCTAAAACCAGCCATATTTTTGTACCCTTCATAATCTTCTCCTGTATCATATCCCTGTACTATTCATGTTTCTTACTCTCTTTGAGGCTCCTCTTCTCACAACCCCCGATATAACCGCGGCAAAAACCTTCGCAATCAGGCCTGTAAAAAGCATAAACAACACTCCCACACCTGTGCACACAAGACCTGCGCCAAGGACGATAAACTTAGAGCCTAAGCCCACTGCCAGCAGCGAAAGCACGGCAACCGCCACTCCCACAACTATGCATGTCACGGCCGTCACGCCAAATGCAAACACAACCGAGCCCAAAACAATTAGAAGTGCCACGAAAAGCACCACCATGACGATAACCAAGGGAAGTGCAATCGGCGCTGCAAATATTCCCAAAAGCACCAGCTTTAGCACACTGCCCACGCTCTTGGCGCTTCTTCTGTCGTAGTTTTCATCGTCCATAACCCTCTGGGTCGTCTGCGCGATTATCTCAAAAGCCACCTCCTTAGGTGTGCCTATGCGCATGCACACATCCTCCCCGGGCGCCAGATTCATGTCATCTATGTATTCGTAGTAATAATCCAGCGCATCTCTTTTGTCATCCTCAGGCAGACGCCTGAGACGGTACTCAAGCTCACTCATAAAAGCCTGCTTATCCATTGATCCATCCTCCCACTAAATAATCAATCTTTTCCTTGTATGCCGTCCATTCATCCCTGAAGAACGCCAACTGTTTTCTTCCCTCATCTGTTATCCTGTAGTACCTTCGGTTTCGCCCCTGATAGGGCTTATCATACACCTGCAACAGCCCGAACTTCTGTAGTCGCCTGAGCACCGGATAGAGAGTTGACTCAGATATATCCACCACTTCCATCATGCGCTGTGTCAGAGTATAGCCATATACATCTTCCTTCTCGACAACTCCCAAAACGCAGGCATCCAGAAGCGGTGCCGTCAGCTGATAAGTCATGTAATCCCACCTTTCCAAATGTTTTATCTGTTCGACGTATAATACTATACGACATATAATATTGTTTGTCAAGCAACATTTATTACATTTACCTTAACATATTTTTTGCAAAAAAACTCCAGACCACGAAGGTCTGAAGCTGTGTGTATATTATTATCTATTTGAGTCCTTGCAAAACGACATGGCAATCATATAAACCACAGGGAAGAGAACTCCCGCAACAGGCCATATAATCCAGGTTCTGTCCCAGCCGTCAGTCATAAAACTCACGCCCAGAAAAATCGCGGTGGCCAGCATCCAGTAGATACCGCTCACCCTCGACAAAAAAGGGCTTTTTTTCTTGTTGGCAACGGAGTAATCCTCCTCCTGCAAAAGCTTCTTGAATGCATCCATCTTGGCGCCTGCTCTGACTAAAAGGTTTACGGCAAAGCTCACCATCACAAGAAGAAGGCTCACCATAAACAGTGTTGTGTACTCAGGAGCTCCCAGAAGCGATGTGGCGATAAGGGGAACAGGGCTTACGATACAAATGATTACGCCGAGGGCAGTGAGAGTTGTGCATGGCTGCTCAAACGCTCTCTTCTTATCCATAACCATACCTGTCACGCCGTACATGGTCTCGATTGGGCTGTTTTCAAGATATTCGAATCTCTTGAGCTTCGCTCCGTCCACTATGAACACAAAAACCGCCACGGCCACAAGCATGAGGATGGCAACCACGCCCACGCCCGCCATGATGTCCTCGCTAAATCCAAGCCCGGGTATCTGGCTGATGGCCAGACACAGAAGCAGTATCGCAGGACCTAATATGCATAGGCTCACCGCATTGGCGCGTCTTGGAATGCACGAAAACTCTGTGTCAATGAAGGCATTGGCCTCCTCCATGGAGACTAAAACCGCCTGGCTGTTCTCTGGATATGCTATATCGTCCACAACTGCAGGAGCCTTGTCAGCCTCTATCTCGTCCTTTAAGAGGTAGTCCGTGCTCACCCCGAAGATCTGCGCCATGGCGATTATTTTCTGAATGTCGGGCACTGACTGTGCGCCCTCCCACTTGGATATGGACTGTCTGGAGACTGAGAGCTTCTCAGCCAATTCCTCCTGTGACCATCCGTTCTTTTTTCTCTCGTTGATTATCTTGTCTGCTAAAATCATATTTTCCTTTCCCGGCCTTCGCCGCAAACATTTTGCTTAAGCTAGGCAAAATATAGCGTATTATGCGGTTGCAGACCACCAATTTAGCTTTTCAAATGCGCAACCGGCGGTTGCAACTGTGGAGAAAGTATAATTATCGTCTAAAAATTGTCGTTTTTGTGCCTCCTCGGACATGATGAACAGTCATTTCCCGAGCAGCCACTGCATTTGCCGCTCTTAAGATCCTTGATGCTCTTAATGACCGCAGCCACAATGATAAGGGCCACAACCCCCAGAAGAATATAGTCTACAGGATTCATCAGACCACCCCCACAAGTAATCCTATGCATCTGACCAGAAGAGCCGCCAGGTAGGCGACAGCGCACTGCCAGATGACAACAATCAGGGCCCATTTGCCGCCCATCTCACGTCTGATCGCCGCGACCGCAGCCACACAGGGAGTGTAGAGAAGCGAGAACACCAGCACGCAGGCTGCAACACCCTCTGTGAGCACTCCTGCAACACCGCCGCCTGTCTCAAACAGAACGCTCATGACAGACACCACGCTCTCCTTGGCCATAAAACCTGAGATTAAGGAGGTCACAATCCTCCAGTCGCCTAATCCCACAGGAGTAAACAGAGGCGCCACAACACCTGCGATGCAGGCGAGCATGCTCTCCCCCTCCTCGCTCACTCTGTTTAGGCCAAAATCGAAGCTGTTTAAAACCCAGACGACAACCGTGGCCACGAGAATGACAGAGAACGCTCTCTGAAGGAAATCCTTCGCCTTGTCCCACAGAAGGTGGGCAACATTTTTGAGCATGGGAAGCCTGTAGTTTGGAAGCTCCATGACAAACGGAACCGCCTCCCCGCTAAATATTGTCTTCTTATATATAAGCGCCGCCACAATTCCAAACACAATCCCCAGAAAATACAGCCCCGTGATGATAAGCCAGCCGTATGCGGGGAAAAATGCGTCCACGAAGAATGCATAGATTGGAAGCTTCGCCGTGCAGCTCATAAAAGGTGTCAGAAGAATGGTCATTCTTCTGTCGCGGTTGCTCGGAAGAGTTCTCGTGGCCATGACAGCCGGAACCGTGCAGCCAAATCCTATGAGAAGCGGCACAATGCTTCTTCCCGAGAGGCCGATTTTTCGAAGGAGCTTGTCCATGAAGAATGCAACTCTCGCAATATATCCGCTGTCCTCAAGTATGGACAGGAAGAAAAACATGGTGACGATGACGGGCAGGAAGCTTAAAACACTTCCCACACCCTCTAACATGCCTGAGACTATGAGGGCGTGTATGTTTTCATTGACATAGGCATCGGTCAGCGCCGCATCCACCCTGTCAGTCACATATCCTATGCCCATGTCCAGAAGCTCCTGAAGCCACGCTCCTATCACGTTAAATGTCAGGAAGAATATGGCGGCCATCACAGCTATGAACATGGGAAGCGCCGTGTATTTGCCCGTAAGGATCTTGTCGATTCGCTCGTTTCTGCTTCTTCTTAGCGTCTCGTCAGGTTTTCTGACACACATTTTGCAGACCTTAAATATGAAGCTGTAGCGCATGTCAGCTATGGCAGCGCTTCTGTCAAGCCCCCTCTCGGTCTCCATTTGCTTCGCGATATGCTCGAGAGTCTCCCGCTCGTTGCCGTCAAGCTTCAGCGCGTCGATAATCAGGCTGTCCCCCTCGATTGCCTTCGAGGCGGCAAACCTAAGAGGAAGCCCCGCTAAGAGGGCATGGTCCTCTATCAGATGCATGGCCATGTGAATGCCCCTGTGCACACTTCCGCCGTTGTCATTTTCGTCGCAGAAATCCGCTCTTCCAGGTCTCTCCTGGTACTTAGCCACGTGCATGGCGTGCTGCATAAGCTCGTCAATTCCCTCGTTCTTCGCCGCAGATATGGGCACCACGGGAACGCCAAGCATGCTCTCCATTCTGTTTATGTCCACGGTTCCGCCACCGCTTCGAAGCTCGTCCATCATGTTCAGGGCGATGACCATGGGCACCTCCATCTCGAGAAGCTGCATGGTGAGATACAGATTCCTCTCAATGTTGGTGGCATCGATAATGTTGATAATCGCCTTCGGCTTCTCCTCAAGCACATGGTTTCTGCTGACAATCTCCTCCTTGGAGTAGGGCGACATGGAATATATTCCCGGCAGATCCGTGATGAGCGCGTTCTTATATCCCCTGATCGCGCCGTCCTTCCTGTCAACCGTGACTCCAGGGAAGTTTCCCACATGCTGGTTGGCTCCCGTGAGCTCGTTAAACAGCGTGGTTTTGCCGCTGTTCTGATTGCCCACAAGCGCAAATGTTATCTTCTGCGCATCTCCTAGCACCTCACCGCTGGGCTTAGGCGCAAATTTGCCATCCTCGCCAAAACCCGGATGGGCAATATCTGTGAGGTGTCTCTCGCTCTTTTTGGGCTCCTCGCCCTCCGAAATCTTATCCACCCCGATCTTTTCCGCGTCCGCTAAGCGAAGCGTCAGATAGTAATCATGTATTCTAATCTCCACGGGATCTCCCATGGGCGCATATTTTACCACGCAGGTTTTAACCCCCGGTATCAGTCCCATGTCGAGAATGTGCTGCCTAAGCGCGCCATCCCCTCCCACGGTTTTGACTACCGCATAGTCCCCCGGCTTAAGTTCTCTAAGATTCATTCTGCCTCCAAAACTAACCATACTCCATACATAAAATATATCATAGCACAAATACATCTATTTAAAAACAGAATGTTTCAGAAAATAAAAAATCGCAGACCCATAAGGATCTGCGATCTGATAATCTTATAAAGTGTAGGCAATAATTACTTAAGTGTAACCTTTGCGCCCTCAGCCTCAAGCTTAGCCTTGATGTCATCAGCCTCTTCCTTAGAAGCGCCAGCCTTAACAACCTTAGGAGCGCCATCAACAACGTCCTTAGCTTCCTTAAGACCAAGACCTGTAGCCTCACGTACAACCTTGATAACCTTAACCTTGTTAGGGCCAACCTCTGTAAGCTCTACGTCGAACTCTGTCTTCTCCTCAGCTGCTGCTGCAGGACCTGCTGCAACTACTGCTACGCCTGCTGCTGCAGATACGCCGAACTCTTCCTCACAAGCCTTAACGAGCTCGTTTAACTCTAAAACTGATAACTTCTTAATCTCTTCAATAAACTCTGCTGTTGTCATTTTATTATCCTCCAATTAAAATTGATTGCGGTCTCATGCCGCCAAATGAAATGTTTTAAGCTGCCAAATTAAGCAACCTCTTCGTTCTTCTCCGCGATCTGCTTGATAACGCGTGCGAAGTTTGCGATAGGACTCTGGATGCTTCCAAGAAGCTTGCCAAGAAGTACCTCTCTTGAAGGAATTGTAGCGATAAGCTTAATTCCCTTCTCATCATAGTATGTGCCGTCTACAACGCCACACTTAAGCTGAAGAGTCTCTGCTGTCTTACCGAACTCTGCGAGTACTCTTGCAGGAGCTGTTGCATCATCCTTAGCGAATGCGAATGCTGAAGGGCCGTCAAGCTGACCAGCGAGCTCTGCGAACTCTGTGCCTTCAATAGCACGCTTTACATAAGTATTCTTGTATACCTTGTAAACTACTCCGGCCTCTCTTAACTTCTTACGAAGCTCTGTATCCTGAGCAACTGTAAGACCACGGTAATCAGCGACAACAACTGCCTTAGCGCCATCAAGGTTAGCCTTGATCTCGTCAATGATAGGTGCCTTAACTTCTACCTTTGCCATGTTTTTACCTCCTTATAAGATTCAGCCGAATTAAAAAACCTCACTGCAAAGACAGTGAGGAATACAAGTCATATTAACTCATACCTCGGTAGGCGATTAAACTTACGCACAGATGTGCACCTACTGTCTTCGGCTCTCCGTTAAACGGAAACGTGAAGATATTATCACATATGCCCGATGTTGTCAAGCATTTTTATAAATGTTTTCAGAGGAAGCGCATCAGCTCTTCCTCTTCATTTTGCTGCCCACAAGCGATACCGCAGGACCAAGCATCACTGCCATGAGGAGAATGCCCACATTTGGCCTCATGCCAGCCAAGACTCCGATAAGGATTGCCAGATAGTCATAGCATATACGAAACAGAAAGAATGGAACCTTCTTAACCTTAGAGGACAGTATGTTTGCCGTCGCATCGTAGGGAGAAACGCCAACCTCTGAGTTCATATACACGGCGGCGCTTATCACAAAGCAAACCAGCGCCACGATAAATATCGCCCAGCGCGATACAGGGTTTGTAAATGTTCCCGCCGGAAGCACCTTGCCCCACACCCAGTCGAAGAAGTCCGCATAGTAGCCGATAAGTATCATATTGAAAAATGTTCCAAATCCAATCAGATGGCGGCCAAACGCGATGACAAACAAAAGCATGGCGATGTTCATGATTAACTGCCAGTTGCCAAAGCTCATGCCTATGCGCTGAGCCAGACTGCGGTTCATAAAAGTGCACGGATCTGTTCCCAGATCGCACAGTATCAAAAAAGACAGAAAAAAGCCCATGCCGAAAACTGCCACAAAACATAACAGCACACGCTTCTTATCTATGTTGCCAAACATTTTCATAATTAAACCTCCTACAGTTATCATAGAAAACCTGACACATGTTTTAACGGCAATATTTTACACACGCATGGGGGCTGTGTCAATCACATTTAAACATAAAAAAACCGAGCCCCATAAGAGGCTCGGCAATTAACGGTTATTATGCCATTAATTTAGCAGCGTTTAACTTAACGCCAGGACCCATTGTAGTTGTAAGGGTAACGCTCTTTAAGTAAGCACCCTTAACAGCTGCAGGCTTAGCCTTGTTGATTGCTGCCATGATTGTCTGGAAGTTCTCTGCCAGCTGCTCCTCAGTGAATGAAGCCTTGCCAACCGGAACATGGACAATGTTTGTCTTATCCAATCTGTACTCGATCTTACCTGCTTTGATTTCGTTAACAGCCTTGGTGATATCCATTGTTACTGTACCAGCCTTAGGGTTTGGCATTAAGCCCTTAGGACCAAGTACACGACCGAGACGTCCAACAACGCCCATCATGTTTGGTGTAGCAACAACAACATCGAAATCAAGCCATCCCTCGTTCTGGATCTTAGGAATAAGGTCCTCAGCTCCAACGTAGTCAGCACCTGCAGCAAGAGCCTCGTCAGCCTTGTCACCCTTAGCGAATACAAGGATCTTAACGGTCTTACCAGTACCGTGAGGGAGAACTACAGCTCCACGGATCTGCTGATCAGCATGACGTCCGTCGCAGCCTGTTCTGATATGAACTTCAACTGTCTCGTCGAATTTTGCAGTAGCGGTCTTCTTGATAAGGCTGATAGCGTCTGCTACATCGTACTGAACTGCACGATCGATAAGCTTAGCAGCCTCCTGATATTTCTTTCCTCTTTTCATGATTAACCTCCTAGTGGTAATTGCGGGAATATCCCTCCCACGTGATCAAATACAATTAGTCAACAACAACGATACCCATGCTTCTGGCTGTACCGGCGATCATGCTGGTAGCTGCCTCGATAGATGCTGCATTTAAGTCAGGCATCTTGAGCTCTGCGATCTTCTGAACCTCGGCCTTGGTAATGGTTGCGACCTTGTCCTTGTTAGGCTTACCTGAAGCCTTATCGATCTTACATGCCTTCTTGAGTAATACTGCTGCAGGTGGAGTCTTAGTGATGAAACTAAAGCTCTTATCAGCATATACAGTGATAACTACAGGGATAATCATACCTGCCTGATCAGCTGTTCTCGCGTTGAATTCCTTAGTAAACTGAACAATGTTTACACCGTGCTGGCCGAGTGCTGGTCCAACTGGTGGAGCAGGTGTAGCCTTTGCAGCAGGAATCTGTAACTTAATATAACCTGTAACCTTCTTTGCCATTTTGGCACCTCCTAATAATAAGTGGTAATGTCGGGAATGGAATATCCCTCCCACGAAATCCGTGATACACGGAAATCAAACAATGTGTTTGCGTCTTATTCAGACGGCTTTACTTCGTCAAAGCCTAACTCAACTGGAGTCTCACGTCCGAACATGTCGACAACAATTGTAAGTCTCTGCTTACTTAAGTTGATTGTCTTGACCTGTCCGATTGTGCCTGCCCAAACGCCCCCTGTAACTACAACAGAGTCGCCCTCGTTGAAATCACACTCGACAGGTGCTGCATGCATTCCAAGCTTGCGCACCTCTTCCTCAGTCAGGGGAACGGGCTTAGATCCCGGTCCTACGAAACCTGTAACGCCTCTTGTGTTTCTTACGACGTACCAGGTGTCATCGTTCATGAACATATGAATAAGTACATAACCTGGGAACAGTTTACGTGAGACAGCCTTCTTGCGACCGCTTTCAGTCTCCTCTTCATCCTCATAAACCGGAACACATACTTCCATGATCTGATCCTGAAGATTTCTGTTTTCGATAGTTTTCTCTAAGTCTACCTTGACCTTGTTCTCATAACCCGAATAGGTATGTGCGACATACCACTTTGGGCTTAACTCTTCATCTGCCATTTTATACCCTCACTTAAGCTCCGATTGTAGTAACAAAGCTGATCAGCATCTTGATCAATCCATCCATGCAAGCGATAATCACGCCAAGGAAAACTGTTGATGCGACAACTGAGATAGTCTCCCTTGTCACGGTATCCTTAGTTGGCCAGACGATCTTCTTGAATTCGCCCCTGAGTGCCTTAAAGACATTCTTCTTGGGCTTCTTGTCTTTCTTCTCGTTTTCGTTTGCCATAACCAGACTCCTTACTTTGTTTCCTTGTGCATTGTGTGCTTCTTGCAGAATCTACAATACTTCTTGGTTTCCATACGCTCAGGATGAGCCTTCTTGTCCTTCATCATGTTGTAATTGCGCTGCTTGCAATCTGTACACTCTAAAGTAATTCTTACTCTCATAGCTTCCACCTCCATTTTCTAAGATGTCCGCGATTTAAGTGTCTGATCCAAATGTTTTAAATTAAAGCACATGGATCAAACACTCAAACCGGCAGAGTTGAGCCAGACCGTGCCGTGATTGCAACCTTTACCAAAAAATCAGAGCACAAAAAAAAGAGTCTAGCTCCTTCCATACGTTCGTACAATATAACACAACGTTTTCAGGTCGTCAAGACTCTTTCTTATATTTTTAGTTATATCCTATGGCGCAGGTCATGACGTAAACCTTCCTGACCCCGGCGCCCATAAGCGCCTTCGTGCACACCTGCATGGTTGCGCCCGTGGTGTAAATGTCGTCAAGCAGCAGTACATTGTCATAGTTTGAGGCGGTTTTGCCCGCGGCAAATGCGCTTTTCAGGTTTTCTAGTCTGCCGGCGGCGTCAAGGGTTTTCTGTGGCGCGGTTTTGCGAGTTCTTATAAGCGCCCCGGCGTCCACCTTCATGTCGAGAAGACAGCCCAGGCGGTCAGCTATAAGCTCTGCCTGGTTGTAGCCTCTTTTTCGCCTTCTCGAGGCGTGCACGGGCACGGGAACTATCACCTGGCAGCCCCAGTTTTCTATGGAGCGGGCGTATCTTCTGGCAAGCTCCAGCGCTAAGAAGTCCGCATACTCCTTCTTGTTGTTGTATTTCACATCCCACATAAGCCTGTCGGCGTAGTGTTTCGAGTAGTCCATGAGGGATACGCCCCTTATGAAGTCTCTCTTTCTCCCCTCGCAGTCGTGGCAGAATTCGTCCTGCTCGCTGTCGATTGGTTTGCCGCATTTGACGCAGAAGGGTCCCTTTAAGAAGGGCACCTGGTTGTAGCAGTGCGGGCAGATAAGCTTCTCCATGCCTATACCCTGCGGCAGATGATTAGTCTCCCCGGCGGCCAGGAAGTCCGGCCTTACCACACATTTACATATGGGGCAGCGCCTGGGGAACAATATGTTTAGTACATCCATTAACCGTAAATCTCCACAATCCGGTCCTTCAGGCCGGAGAATCTGGTGTTTTCGGAAATGTTATCTATCATGTCCTGGAAGCACTTCTCGCTTCCGACTATGACGACACACTTCTTAGCTCTGGTTACGGCTGTGTAGAGCAGGTTTCTGTTCATGAGCATTTTCGGTCCCGTGAGGATGGGCAGGACAACTGCAGGGTACTCACTTCCCTGTGATTTGTGTATGGTGACGGCGTATGCAAGCTCCAACTCGTCGAGCTGTTTGAAGGAGTAGACGCACTGTCTCCTCTCGTCAAACTCCACAGTCATCTCCTCTGCATAGAGATTGATCTGCGTGATGGTTCCCACGTCGCCGTTAAACACTCCGACACCGTTTTGTGTGACAAAGCCGCGCTCGTTTAAAACCTCCCACTCCATCTGGTAGTTGTTTTTGATCTGCATGACCTTGTCGCCCTCGCGAAATGTCACGTCGCCGCTCTCCTTCTCCATCTTCTCCGGGTCTGCGGGATTAAGATGGTTCTGAAGAGCCTTATTCAGGTTTTCAACGCCCAAAACTCCCTTTCTCATGGGAGTCAGCACCTGAATATCCCTGTAGGAAGCTCCGACATATGAGGGTAGCTTGTCGCGGACTAACGTCATAGTCGCGCCAACCACGTTGGCGGCGTTATCCCTCAGCACGAAGAGGAAGTCACGACTTCCGGTCTTCTTCTCCACTCTCTCGCCGTTGTTTATCTTGTGGGCGTTTATGACGATGTCGCTCTCTAAGGCCTGGCGGAATATTCTGTTTAGCTTGACCACCGTGAAGCACTCTGAGGCGATTATGTCCTTGAGGACGTTGCCAGGGCCCACGCTTGGCAGCTGGTCCACATCGCCCACGAGAACCAGTCTGGTGCCGGGAACTATGGCTTTAAGCAGCGCATTCATAAGGTTTACGTCCACCATGCTCATCTCGTCGACGATTATGGCGTCAACCTCCAAGGGGTTCTCTTCATTTCTTGCAAATGATGCTCTTCCCTCCCCCTCAGGCGCCCCGGAGAGCTCAAGCATTCTGTGGATGGTGGCGGCCTCATAGCCAGTGGCCTCAGTCATTCTCTTGGCTGCACGGCCGGTGGGAGCTGCAAGCTTAAGACTTAGCCCCATCTCGTCAAAATACTGTATGATTGTGTTTATGGTGGTGGTTTTGCCGGTTCCGGGGCCTCCCGTTATGACCGTGAGACCATGTGTGACCGCAGTATAAACCGCCTGCCTCTGAAGCTCGTCAAGCTCTAGCTTCTCGCGTTTTTCTATCTGGGCGAGCATCTTTTTCATCTGCTCGATATTGCCCTCCTCGTAGATGTTTAAGTCGTGAAGCTGGCGGGCAATATTTAGCTCCATGTAATAAAACATGGATGAGTAGACCTGTGGCTCCTCGTCGCCCTTCTGCTTGATGACTATTCGCCTGTCCATCTGCATGTCCACGAGGTTCTTCTCGATCTGCGAGGGCTCGACCTGCAAAAGCTCCGCCCCCTCCTCTAAAACCCTGGACTTGGGAAGATATGTGTGGCCATTTAGGCTTGACTGGTTTAGTATGTAGAGCAGACCACTCTGCACTCTGAAGTCGCTGTCTGGCACTATTCCAACCTTCGAGGCAATCTCGTCCGCGGTCTTAAATCCCACGCCGTCGATGTCATCCGCCATCTTATAGGGGTTGGTTTTCAAAATGCTGTACATCTGAATGCCGTAGTAGTTGTATATCTTGGCGCCTAAATTCAGGCTGATGCCGTACTGCTGTAAGAACATCATGGCGTCTCGCATGTTCTTCTTCTCCGCGACGCCTCCCGCAATCTCTCTCGCCTTCTTCTCGCTGATGCCCTTGATCTCTGAGAGTCTCTCGGGCTCCTGCTCCATAATGCGCAGGGTGTCCGCGCCAAACTTCTTCACCACGCGCTTGGCAAGCGCCGGGCCTATGCCCTTTACCGCGCCGCTTGCGAGATATCTCTCTATGCTCACCGCGTCGGAGGGCATTTTGCGCTCAAATGTGTCTGCGCGAAGCTGCGGACCATACACAGGATGCACGGTAATCTCCCCCGTGGCGCTTATGAAATCGCCCTGGTCGATGCCGGGCATGGTGCCGAACACCGTCTGTTCAGAGCCGTCCGCCTCCTGGTTGGCAGCGCACTCCAACACCAGCACTGTATAGCCGTTTTCCTTATTCTGATAGAGTATTCGCGACACATATCCCTCGATAGTCATACATTCCCTCCTTCCTGGTTTTATAGAGATAGAGCAGGAAAGTCTCCCCTCCTGCTCATACATTTACGAATTAAGATATTCCAAAAACTTGCCTGTGCCCTTGCATACGCATGTCATAGGGTCCTCGGCTGTGACTGTGTGAATTCCTGTCTTCTCCTCGATGAGCTCCTCCAGGCCTGAGAGCAGCGCACCTCCTCCTGTGAGCAGGATTCCTCTGTCTGAAACATCTGCGGCGAGCTCCGGCGGCGTTCTCTCTAAGACGTTATGAACAGCATCCACAACCTGCATGGCAGGCTCTCTCAACGCCTCTATCGCCTCGTCAGATGTGAATGTGACTGTCTTTGGAAGACCTGTTACCAGGTTTCTTCCCTTGACCTCCATGGTGTTCACATCGGGCTGCTCAAAACAGGTTCCAATCTTGATTTTAATCTCCTCGGCAGTTCTGTCGCCGATCAAGAGACTGTGTTTCTTCCTCATATATCTGACGATCGCCTCGTCGAAGTCATCGCCGGCAACCTTGATGGACGTGCTGACAACCGAACCTCCCATGGAGATAACAGCGATATCGCTTGTTCCACCTCCGATATCGACGATCATGTTTCCGCATGGCTTGTTGATGTCAATGCCTGCGCCGATGGCAGCTGCAAGTGGCTCCTCGATAACGGAAACCTCTCTGGCTCCGGCAGCGTATGTGGCATCCACAACCGCCTTCTTCTCGACCTCTGTGACCTGGCTTGGAATGCAGACACATATTCTCGGTCTTCTAAGTGTTCTCTTGCCCACAGCCTTGCGGATAAAATACTTGAGCATCTGCTCAGTGATCTTGTAATCGCTTATAACGCCCTGGCGAAGCGGTCTTACAGCGACAATATTGCCGGGAGTACGGCCAATCATGGTTCTGGCCTCCTCGCCGATGGCCTTGATTTCGTTTGTCTCCCTATCGACAACTACAACGCTCGGCTCCTTAAGCACAACGCCCTTACCCTTGAGATACACAAGGATGCTGGCCGTTCCCAAATCTATTCCTATATCATTAGATAATGAAAAATTCATCGTAAATCCTCCAACCTTACTTGACGCACCTTCCCCAAACTAAAAGGTGCGTATTCCTATCTTATACAAACGCGGGACAATTATCAAGTCTATTTTTATTTTTTTCCTTCAGTAATCGATTTTTGCGTTGAAATTTTCCAAAAGTATCATATAATAAGAGAGTACGCGCGATTAGTACATCGGTAGTATATAAGCTTCCCAAGCTTAGGAGGCGGGTCCGACTCCCGTATCGCGCTCTGTAAAATGCCCTGAGACTTGTGTCTCAGGGCGTTTTGTCAGTATATCACAAATGTTCTGTTAGGGTTTTCGCTTATGGTGAGCATTTTAAGCTTCCAGTTCTTCTCAAGCATTACCCCCTCAAGCTGTTTTTTAAAATAAATTCCCATGTTTTCCGTGGTCGGGTTCACCGCATCAAACGGCTTCACTTCATTGATAATCATATTCTGATATGGAAGGAACACCTTCTTAATCAGATCCTCAATCTGCGAGAAGTCGATCATGTCGGCGCCGTCGTTTTCCACCTCCAGGGTTATCTCCCAGGTGTGGGGATGCACCTGACTTCTGCCATCATCATTCCTCATGTAGTGGTTTGCGTCGAGGTAGTATTTATATCTGTAAAATCTGTATAGGTTCTCGCTCATACTATGCTTCCTTTCTCTCGAGAAGTCTAAGAGTCTCCCCGCAGGCCTGGCCGCCGTAGAATTTGTCCAGCACATCCTTAAACACGGCGTGCTGTGGCGAAGCCTTCATAAACATTGTCATGCTGCTCTTAAGTCTGGCGCTGTCCGCCTCCCCGAATATCTTCACGGGGTCCGTGGTCGGGCTGTCATAGAGCGTTCTTGTGAGCCTTAAAAGGTTTTCCCCGAGCACGGGGTCATCCACGAACTCTCTTGCCTCCTCGATATCTCTTATGGAGTAGACCTTCGCGCTGTAGCCCTTATTCATGCCCTCTATCTGCGGGAACATGTACGCCATGTAGTTGCCCTTCTTGCGGCCTGACTTAATCTCCATCACGGCGATGTCAAAATCCTCGTTCTGCGGCTCCACAAACCTGCTAAGCCCCGGCTTCTTCTTCTTGAATATGTTCAGCACATTTGTCGCGTCATCCTTAATGATATGTCCCGCAATCTTCATCTCGTCCTTAAAACTGTAGGTCTTCCACGAAGGCTCCCTGCGGATGGAGTTGATGATTCCCATGAAGCGCAGCACAAATGTGTACAGGTTGTAGAACGGATAGATGAAGAGGTAGAGGATCTTGTGCATGTAGTAGCGCTTGTCCTCCTTATAATCCTTCAAAAACAGCGAAATATTTATATAGTACAGAAACGCTGACAGGACGTAGAGCGCATATATGAGAAGCAGCGCCAAAAGCGTGGTCCTCAGGTTGTAGCCAAAAAACGTTAGGGCAATCAGCGCGAAGTACCATATGAGTCTAGGGAATGCAAATGTGTGATCCACCAGAAGTGTTCCAAAAGACGAATCCTTATACATTCTGTGGATGCCAAGAGCATTCTTAAAAAACAGATGGTAGACCTCAAGCTCTCCAATCTGCCAGCGCTGGCGCTGCGTGTAGAGCTTGTTGCCGTCGTCTATGGGCGACACGTAGAATATGGCGTTCTCGCAGTATGAAACCTTCTTCTTGCGGCGCTTGATCTGGAAGGTCATGTGTGCATCCTCACAGATGGTGTCCGTGTTGTACATGAAGGTCTGCATGATTGCGGATTTTCTAAATGCTGAGAACGCTCCGGAGATGGTGAACAGCCTGTTCTTCTCGGAGTCGTAGTTTCTTCCTGCCAGGAACGAATGGCAGTACTCTATGTACTCCATCTTCCTGAGGACTCTAAGGGACCACTTCTTAGTCGCGTCTATCTCGTCCCTCTCCGTGAGAATTGTTCCTGTCAGGCAGTGTATCTCAGGGTGGCTCTCAAACCTCTTCACAACATTTAAGAGGGCGTCCTTTTCGAGTCTTCCATCGCTGTCGATGTTCATGACATATTTGCCGTGGCAGTTAAACAGCGCCTTGTTGAGCGCCTTGGATTTGCCCTGATTGGAGGAGAACCAATACATGGACAGGTCCGGATACTCTATCTGGCACTCCTGGAACACCTCGAAGCTTCTGTCGCGGCTTCCATTGTCCACCAGCATGATGGTGATGTGGTTGCTGTCATAGGAGGACTCCTCTATGGAGCGGATACATTTCTTCAGAGTGTCCGCAGAGTTGTACACAGGGATTATGAGAGATATCTCAGGGTATCCCGTGAGGGGCGCATCCTTTTTCTTAAACAAATATTTCCTGAGCAACAAAAAGAAGTTTCCGATGGAGGGAATAATCTCCACCACGAGAGGAATGATGACCCAGGAAAGCCAGAATAATATCTCTGAACTAAGCTTCATCGCATCTTACCTTCCTTCTTTTCATTGACCTGCGCATAGCTGAATTTTCCTATTCTCTGGTGCTGTATCTGTGTTTTTGTGAAAATGTAGTAATAGAGAATGATGACCAGGCAGTAGAATACCAGACGTCCGACGATGGCGTGGGCCACGAAGTATGCGTCCGTTCCAAATATTCTGATGCTCATGACGATTATGATGATCCTGAAGAAGTTAAACAATTCTATGCAGAAACAGCCGATCACGCCGTTTATGAGCTTCTGCCTCCAGTTGTAGACAGGAAAAAAAGACAGAAGACTAACAAAAACAATCATCTCTATGATGCCCGAGCACTCGAGGTCGATGTAGAGAGATGCTATCGTGTTTTCCGTCTCAATATAGATTATTCCAAGACTGGGATACGCGTCAAACAGCTCAAACATTCCTCCGTAAACCCTGAGCACAGAGGTGAAGCCGTAGATGAGCGGCCCCTTGATGTAGTTTGTCATAAACAGCAGTATCAGAAATATCCCACAGACACCAAGGAGAAAGTGAAAAAACTCCAACTTTCCCCTCCTGAAAACTCCTAATAAATATATCCACAGTATCACTGCGATAATCGCGATTATTCTAATTAACCATTCCATGCGTCATTCCTTATCAGATGTAATCCTGCGCTCTATCACGTAGACCTGAACGGGCTTGTCTGAAAACTCCAGCTTCATAAGCCTGGCCCTGTCCTTAGTAAGCGCATCAATATCCTTAAACAATGTCTCGGCAATATCCTCGATATATGTGTCATACATGATATCGTTAAGGTTTCTGCCCTTGTAAATGCCCAAATAATCCCTGATAGCGCCATACACGGCGTCCTGCTCACTCTCCTCCATGTCAAGTTCACATGTCACACCAAATGTGTGGGGGTGAGCCCCGTGCTCTGACTTGTTCGGATTATGCATGGCATTGAACCTGTAATCAAACCTATAACAGTATGCCATCCTCTTCCTTCCTCTTTCTGAGATTGATCACCACGCCTGTCACACACAGTCCCGCACAGGCTATAGCCAGAGGTGCGCCGTATGTGGACACGCCCGCGGCCGTAATTCTCCTGTACATAAGGTTAGGTGTGAAAAACTCGATGACAGAGACATTGTCAAATGTGATATTGGAATTCTGATACTGGAAATCCTCGCAGTATATTTTTAATTCGATTTCGTTGTTGATACCGCCTTCCTTGACAGCTATGCAGGCCTCGCCGCATACAGCCAGCTCAGAAGACACAGAGCCCGCGCGGTGGCGAACCTGAACTGTGTAAACTCCCGGCTCCCAACCTGCCACTGCTCCTGTGAGCTCGTTGCCATTCTCATCGGTGACCTGAAATGCTGCCATCTCGCCGTCGATGTAGAACTGGTAGTCGTTGCCGTTGAATTTAGCGCCGTAATCCCTTGAAAATGTTATGTGAAGATACACGCACGCCCCGTCAGAATATAACTGCATGGCATGGCGCACGTTGGTGTCGTAGGTGCCTTCCTCGGTCTTATAGCACACGCCGTCAACCCAGACGCCCCAATACCAGCAGTTGCCTGAGTTATCCCAGTTGTATTCGTAGGACACAGGAATATCTTCCCAGTCGTCAAACGAACCGTCCATCTGTATGTCCGCGGTGTTTGTGAGACCAAACTCGCTGCTATACGTCATGGCGCTTCCACTTGTCGGGAGGAACAGAATTCCTGCGATCATGGCAAACATCACCACTACAGAAAAAACCCTTCTTAATACCATCTTTTTCATTACATACCTCCAAAGTCCTGTGGACATTCAAAGACACACAAAAGCTGCTCCCCCCAAGCATTTCCTGATTTTATTCTAACCAACCAAAATAATTATTTCAATCAGCCCCAAATACTTAATCTTCGCAAAAAACGTCCATTAAAATGCGAAAACGATTACCTAAAAACACAAAAAGACACCCCGGACGAGCCGGGATGCCTGTTATGCCAAGTATTTTTTCACGTACTTACCTGTGTATGATGCAGGGTTTTGGGCCACCTGTTCAGGTGTTCCCTCGCACACAACTGTGCCGCCCCTGTCGCCGCCCTCAGGCCCCATGTCGACTATGTAGTCGGCGGTCTTGATGACGTCTAAATTGTGCTCTATGACGACCACGGTGTTGCCCCCGTCGGTAAGTCTCTGGAGTATCTCGACGAGCTTGTGGACATCCGCAAAATGCAGTCCGGTGGTCGGCTCGTCGAGTATGTAGATCGTCCGGCCCGTGCTTCTTCTGCTGAGCTCCGTTGCCAGCTTAATTCTCTGCGCCTCGCCTCCTGAGAGCGTGGTGGATGGCTGGCCAAGCCTGATGTAAGACAGACCCACATCGTAGAGAGTCTGTATCTTATTCTCTATGGAAGGAACGTTCTTGAAAAACTTAAGTGCCTCCTCCACGGTCATGTTTAAAACATCCGCGATGGACTTATCCTTGTACTTGACCTCCAAAGTCTCGCGGTTGTAGCGCCTGCCGCCGCAGACCTCGCAGGGCACATACACATCCGGCAGGAAATGCATCTCTATCTTGATGATACCGTCTCCAGAGCACGCCTCACATCTTCCGCCCTTGACGTTGAAGCTAAATCTTCCCTTCGTGTAGCCCCTGGTCTTGGAATCCACAGTCTGGGCGAAGAGATCTCTTATCATGTCAAACACGCCCGTGTAGGTTGCAGGATTTGACCTTGGCGACCTTCCTATAGGGCTCTGGTCGATATTTATGACCTTATCGAGCTTGTCATAGCCCACCACCGTGTCGCACTTGCCGGGAATACATCTCGCGCGGTTCAGCTTCTTCTCAAGATACTTATACAGTATCTCATTCACAAGGGAACTCTTGCCTGAGCCTGACACACCTGTCACGCAGGTGAACACGCCTGTCGGGAACTTCACGTCCACATGCTTGAGATTATTCTCCGCTGCGCCCTTGACTGTGAGCCACCCTGTAGGCTTCCTCCTCTCAGAAGGCACAGGAATGAACCTCCTGCCGCTCAGATAATCGCCTGTTATGGACGCAGGACAGTTCATGATGTCCTCGGCAGTGCCCGTCGCGATAACCTCGCCTCCGTGCTCGCCGGCCCACGGTCCGATATCCACAATATAGTCCGCAGCCCTCATGGTGTCCTCGTCGTGCTCAACCACAATCACAGTATTTCCAATATCGCGAAGCTTCGTGAGCGTCGCGAGAAGCTTATCGTTATCCCTCTGGTGAAGGCCTATGCTGGGCTCATCCAGAATATAGGCAACGCCCACCAGTCCCGAACCAATCTGTGTGGCAAGTCTGATTCTCTGGGCCTCACCTCCGGAAAGCGAGCCCGTATTTCTGGCAAGGCTAAGATAGTCAAGACCCACGTCGCATAAGAATTTGAGCCTTCCCTTGATCTCCTTGATAATCTCGCTTCCGATGCTAAGCTGCATGCTGCTAAGCTGCATGTTGGCGACAAAATCCAGCATATCCCTGATGGACATGATGGTCATCTCGTAGATATTCTTATCCGCAACCGTAACCGCAAGCGAGGTCTTCTTAAGCCTCATGCCGTTACACTCAGAGCATGGCGCAATCCTCATGAATGTCTCATACTCCGCCTTCGTGGTCTCAGCCGAGGTCTCGCGGTATCTTCTGGCCACATTTTTGATGAGACCCTCAAATGTTATGTCGTAGACGCCCTCGCCTCTCTGACCCTTGTAGTGAACCTTCACCATGCGGCTGCCTATTCCGTAGAGCAGGAGGTCATGAATGTCCTTCGGATAATCTTCAAATGGTGTGTCCAGGCTGAAGCCATACTCCTCACACAGGGCATCCAAAACCGCCCTGGAGAAGCTTCCGGGGGTCTGGCAGGACTGCCAGCCGAGCACCGCGATGGCTCCCTGGTTTATGGAGAGGCTCTTGTCAGGAATCATCAGATCCTCGTCAAACTCCATGGTAAAGCCCAGTCCCGCGCACGCAGGGCAGGCTCCGAAGGGGTTGTTGAAGGAGAAGCTTCTAGGCTCCACCTCGTCAATGGTTATTTCACAGTCAGGGCATGCAAAGCTCTGGCTGAAGTTTAACACCTCGCCGTCAACTGTCTCCACGCTTGCAAGTCCCTCGCCAAGCTTCAGGGCGTTCTCTAAGGAGCCCGTAAGTCTGCTCTCTATTCCCTCCCTTATGGAGAGACGGTCCACAACTATCTCAACCGTGTGCTTCTTATTCTTGTCAAGCTTAATATCCTCGGAGAGGTCATATATGATGCCGTCAATTCTGGCTCTCACATATCCGCTCTTCTTAGCCTGCTCCAAAACCTTCACATGCTCGCCCTTGCGCCCTCTGACAACCGGCGCTGAGACGTAGAAGCGGCTGCCCTCGGGAAGCCTCATGACCTGATCAACCATCTGGTCAATGGTCTGCTTAACGATCTCGCGTCCGCAGTTTGGACAGTGGGGAATGCCCACTCTCGCGTAGAGAAGTCTCAGATAATCATATATCTCAGTGACTGTTCCAACCGTGGATCTGGGGTTTCTGTTGGTTGACTTCTGGTCGATGGATATGGCCGGGCTTAAGCCCTCGATGCTCTCAACCGCAGGCTTCTCCATCTGTCCCAAAAACTGTCTGGCATAGGAAGACAAGCTCTCCATATACCTTCTCTGACCTTCTGCATAAATCGTGTCAAATGCGAGCGAGCTCTTGCCTGAACCTGAGACTCCGGTCATGACAACCAGCTTGTTCCTCGGAATATCTATGTCTATGTTCTTCAGATTGTGCTCCGATGCACCTCTAATCTTAATAAATTCGCCCATTACCTGTTCTGAAGATAACTCTTCAGCTCCTTCATCTGGTCGCGAAGTTCAGCCGCCGTCTCAAAATCCAGCTCCGCCGCAGCTCTTCTCATGTTCTTCTCGACCTTCTCTATAAGCTTCCTAAGCTCCTGATTGCTCATGGATTCAGGATCCTTCTCCAGCTTATCCTTGGCCTTCTCGGCCTCAACATTGATAGTGATAATATCCCTCACAGCCTTCTTGATGGTCTGCGGGGTGATGCCGTGCTCCTCGTTGTAGCGCTTTTGAATTCCACGCCTTCTCTCAGTCTCCGAGATGGCTCTCATCATGGAACCCGTCATGTTGTCGGCGTACATGATGACGCGTCCGTCAACATTTCTCGCGGCACGACCGATGGTCTGGATGAGGGATGTCTCAGAACGCAGGAAACCCTCCTTGTCAGCGTCAAGTATCGCCACAAGGGCAATCTCCGGAATGTCCAAACCCTCTCTTAGGAGGTTGATGCCCACAAGCACGTCAAAAACATCCAGTCGCATGTCCCTGATGATCTGCGCGCGCTCAAGCGTCTCTATGTCAGAGTGCATGTATTTGACCCTGATGCCCACATCTCTCAGATACTCCGTCAGATCCTCCGCCATCTTCTTCGTAAGCGTGGTGATCAACACCTTATTCTTCTGCTCCACGGTCTTCCTGATCTCCCCGATAAGGTCATCAATCTGTCCCTCCACAGGTCGGACGCTCACCTCGGGGTCTAGAAGTCCCGTAGGTCTTATAACCTGCTCGGTTCTTAAAAGCTCGTGGTCGCTCTCGTAGGGGCCGGGCGTCGCTGACACGAAGAGCACCTGGTTTAAATGATCCTCAAACTCCCCGAAGTTTAGTGGTCTGTTGTCAAGCGCCGAGGGCAGTCTGAAGCCAAAATCCACCAGCGTCTGCTTCCTCGAGCGGTCGCCGTGATACATTCCGCCAACCTGGGGTATGGTCATGTGGCTCTCGTCTATCATGAGCATGAAATCCTTCGGAAAATAGTCAAGCAGCGTGTAGGGAGGCTCTCCGGGCGCCGTTCCGATCAGGTGCCTTGAGTAGTTTTCTATGCCTGAGCAGAAGCCCGTCTCCCGCATAATCTCCACGTCGTATCTGGTCCTCTCCTCAATCCTCTGCGCCTCTATGAGCTTATCCTTTCGTCTAAACTCTGCGACGCACTGCTCCATCTCCGCAAGTATCGCCTCCGTAGCCCTCTCCATCTTCTCCTTCGACACAACATAGTGTGAGGCCGGGAATATCGCCACGTGGTTTAAGCCGTTCTTAATCGTTCCTGTGAGGGGGTCAAACTCGCTGATTCTGTCCACCTCGTCGCCGAAGAACTCGACTCTCACCGCCGTCTCAGAGCTGTCCGCAGGGAATATTTCCACGGTGTCGCCCCGCACGCGAAATGTTCCTCTCTTAAAATCCATCTCGCCTCTTGCGTACTGTATGTCCACCAGCTTCCTGATGACCTCGTCGCGGTCCTTAATCATGCCGGGGCGAAGACTCACAACCATCTCCTTATAGTCGATGGGGGAACCCAGACCGTAGATGCAGGAAACGCTGGCCACGATTATGACATCCCGCCTCTCAGAGAGTGCCGCAGTGGCTGAGTGTCTGAGCTTATCAATCTCCTCATTGACAGAGGAATCCTTCTCGATGTACTGGTCCTTAGACGGCACATAGGCCTCCGGCTGATAGTAGTCGTAGTAGCTCACGAAGAACTCCACAGCATTGTCCGGGAAGAACTCCTTGAATTCGCTGTAGAGCTGGCCTGCCAAAGTCTTGTTGTGGGCAAGTATCAGGGTCGGCTTATTGAGCCTGGCTATGATGTTAGCCATGGTAAATGTCTTGCCTGAGCCCGTAACTCCCAAAAGAGTCTGAAACTGGTTACCCTCCAAAAAACCCTGGGTAAGTGTGTCTATAGCCGCCGGCTGATCTCCCGTGGGCTCGTAGGGCGACACCAGATGAAATAACTTCTCTTCCATAAAAACTCCAAAACGGGGGATCTTCTAGATCCCCCGCCATATACGTTTGACCTGTGTTTCAAGGTCCTATTATAACATACTAACCATGTGTATTCAAGAACAAATGTTTGATTAATGTTCCATCAGATAGTCATATGCCGCCTTCACCTGGTTGTCTGACTCCCAGTCCCCGTCCTCAGCCGCCGCAGCAGCCTCGCTGTCATACTCGAGCACGATGTCAGGAGTGATACCTGTGCCGTGTATGCATCTGCCGTTTGGCGTGTAATAGGTTGATATGGTGAGCTTGACAGCCGAGCCGTCGGCCAGAGGTCTGATGGTCTGAACGATACCCTTGCCAAACGACTGGGTTCCGATTAACACGCCCCTTCCATAGTCCTGAATAGCTCCCGCCATAATCTCTGACGCGCTGGCTGAGTTGCCGTCGATCAAAATCGCCAGAGGAATGTCGTTGTAGCTTGCGTCCGAAGAGTATTCGTTCTTGTTGCCGTCCTTATCCTCCGTGTAGACTATAAGTCCCTCAGGGAGAAGCTCGTCAACTATGGACACAACGCTTGAAACCAGACCGCCGGGATTACTTCTGAGGTCTATGATGAGCTTGGTCATGCCCTCGTCCGTCAGCTCCTTCAAAACCTTGCTGAACTGGTTGACCGTAACTGCGTCAAACTCTGAGATGGCGATGATGCCAACGCCGTTGTCGAGCATTCTTCCGGCAACGCTTGTCACCTCTATCTTGTTTCTGGTAACCACCACATCCCAGGTCTCCCCTGTGGATGGTCTGTTGACCGTGATATTAACCGTGGTGCCCTCCTCGCCCTTTAAAAGCGATGTGGCATATGAGAGCTCCATATCCGCGGTGCTCGCGCCCTCAACCGCCGTCACCAGATCGTCGACCTGTATTCCGGCCTCTGCCGCGCCGCTTCCTTCAAACAGGGAAACTATGCGGATGTAGCCCGTCTCCTCGTCCTTGGAAACCAGGGCTCCAAGACCTGCGTATGTTCCGTTGGTGCTGGACATAAGCGCCTTGTATTCCTCCACCGTGTAGTAGGCAGAGTACTTATCTCCCAGGCTGTCCACCATGGCCTTATAGACGTCCTCCGCCATAGTGTCGTAGTCGATATCGTAGAGATAAGTGTTGTCGATGACAGTCTCTATGAGCTTGATCTTCTTCTGGATGGCGGCGATGCTGTCCTGCGCCGTGTCGCTCACCTCGTATTCGCTCAGCACCTCATTGAAGGCATCGCTCATAGTCTTCTTCTGAACTAAGAGGAGAATGATGCACACGATGCTCATGACAATCATTCCAACTAAGAATCCGTTAAATGCGCTTCCAAACCCCTTCTTGCTCTTCTTAGGGGAGTCATCCTCCTCAAGTAATTCGTTGTTTAACTCTTCAAAATTATTCAAAACACACCTCTGACAATACATTGCCCCGACCACTGATCGGGGCAATAAATATAATAATTAATAATCTGTCTTCTCCATGTACTTCATGTACTTAACTACCATGAGCGCAATCTTAAATGTGATAGCGTCCTCGAAGACTCTGAGGTCTAAGCCAGTTGTCTTCTGAAGCTTATCCAGTCTGTACACAAGAGTGTTTCTGTGGATGTAGAGCTGTCTTGATGTCTCAGACACATTTAAGCTGTTCTCGAAGAACTTGTTGATGGTTGTGAGAGTCTCCTCGTCGAACTCGTCAGGGTTCTTGCCGTCGAAGATCTCCTTGATAAACATTCTGCAAAGAGGCAGCGGCAGCTGATAAATCAGACGGCCGATACCGAGGTTGCCGTAGGCGATGACATTCTTGTTGCTGTAGAATATCTTGCCAACATCGAGAGCCATCTTGGCCTCCTTATAGGACTTGGAAACCTCCTTGATTTCGTTGACGATGGTTCCGTATGCCACATGCGCCTGAGTCATAGCCTCAGTGTTTAACATGTCAAGGATAGTGTTGGCTGTCTTATCCATGTCTGCGTATGTGTCGTCTATTCTAAGCTCCTTCACGAGAATGATATTCTTCTCGTCGATGGCTGTGATGAAATCCCTGGTCTTAGAGGAGAACAGGCTTCTCACAGTCTCTAAGGCGTTGGTGTCCTTCTCATTCTTGGTCTCGATGATGAACACAACTCTTCTGACGCTGGTCTCAATATGGAGCTTCTTCGCTCTGTTGTAGATATCCACAAGCAGGAGGTTGTCAAGAAGAAGGTTCTTGATGAAGTTATCCTTGTCAAATCTCTCCTTATAAGCTACCAGGAGGTTCTGTATCTGGAAGGCTGCAATCTTACCTATCATGTAGACATCGTCGCTGGCGCCCTTCGCGAGCAGAACATACTCAAGCTTATGCTCGTCATATATCTTGAAAAACTGGCATCCGTTGACTAACTGGCTGTCAGCAGCTGATTCAACAAATGTTGTTATCTGGCTTGGCACAATCTCCATCTGTGATGATGTGCTGACCAACGCCTTGCCCTCTGTGTCGCAAATACACAGCTCGATTCTTGTGATTCCCTTAAGTCCGTCAACAGTATTCTGTAATATCTGGTTCGAAATCATATACGCCTCCAAATTATATGTAAAAATCCACAAACGAAAATGATACAAAAATCATTACACCATATAATAATAGTGCATTTTTGCCAAAAAGAAAAGAGAAAAATTTTGAAATTTTAATGAAAAACGGCCTTTTTTGGCCATTTTAAAAATTACAAATTAAAAAAAAAGCGAATCGAAAGGCAAAAAGGACAAAAAAACCGCAGTGCAAACGCACTGCGGTTTGAATAATCCTGATTAGTTAAGGATAACGTTCTCTGTCTCCTTGTCGAAGATGTGGATCTTAGACATATCAAGAGCAAAACGAACTGTATCGCCAGGTCTAGCTGGTGTACGAGGGTTAACTCTTGCTGTGAATGATACATCGTTAACATCGAAGTATAAGAATACCTCGGCACCGAGAAGCTCGTATACTCTGATAGTAGCCTCAACAGTTGCCTCTGGAGCAGCCTGGATAAATGCAGGCTCGTCATGGATATCCTCAGGACGAATACCGAAGATAACTTCCTTGCCGATGTAACCAGCATCTGATAATGTTCTAGCCTTGCCCTCTGGAAGAGTAACCTTGTGCTCACCAAATCTGATGATAACTCTGTCACCCTCTGTATCAACTGTTGCAGAGATAAGGTTCATCTGAGGTGATCCGATGAAACCTGCAACGAACTTGTTAGCTGGCTTATCATAGAGGTTCTGAGGTGTATCAACCTGCTGGATGATACCATCCTTAAGAACAACGATTCTTGTACCAAGAGTCATAGCCTCTGTCTGGTCATGTGTAACGTAGATGATTGTTGCCTCAAGTCTCTGATGAAGCTTAGAAATCTCAATTCTCATCTGAACACGGAGCTTTGCATCGAGGTTTGAAAGAGGCTCGTCCATGAGGAATACCTTAGGGTTACGCACGATAGCACGTCCCATGGCAACTCGCTGTCTCTGACCACCTGATAAAGCCTTAGGCTTACGATCAAGCAGGTTCTCGATACCAAGAATTCTAGCAGCTTCCTGAACTGACTTGTCGATCTCGTTCTTAGGAACCTTACGTAACTTAAGACCGAAAGCCATGTTATCATAAACTGACATGTGAGGATACAGAGCGTAGTTCTGGAATACCATCGCAATATCTCTGTCCTTAGGCTCAACATCGTTAACGAGCTTATCGCCGATCCATAACTCACCTGAAGAAATCTCCTCAAGTCCTGCGATCATACGAAGTGTTGTAGACTTACCACATCCAGATGGGCCTACGAAGATGATGAACTCCTTATCTGCAACTTCAAGGTTGAAGTCCTTAACAGCTACGAAACCGTTAGGATAAACCTTACATACATTTTTAAGTGACAAACTAGCCATTTTAATGTCCTCCCAAAGTAAATTGTTACGGGAAACCCCGTTTACTTGTGTTATTCTAACCTCTTTTGCGATTTATAACAATATGCTAATTTCCCAAAATTATTTTTAGGTTTCCGTCATTTTGTATAGGCTTTACTCCCTAAAAAACATGAAAAAAGGGACTAAAAGCGCATTTTAGTTCCCTTTTCGACAACATTTCCAATTAAATTGTGATGTTTTTGTCTAAATGGTCTATTAAAATATCTTCAAATATGTTTTATGCTATTGCTGACTACAATGAAAGGAGTAAATGCATGTCTGAGGAAAACGCAAACAGCGGACATGTGGACGAGAAGCAGCTTCGGGAAACTCCCCAGGCTGTCGGGTTCCGCATCCGCCAGAAACGCGAAGGACAGGGCATATCACTCACGGAAGCCGCGTCTGCGATTGGTATCTCACGTTCCTATCTTTCCATGATCGAAAAGGGACACCGGCGTCTCTGCCGCACGGATACGGTTGAAGCTATTTCATCCGCGCTGAATATCTCCAGCGAATATATCCTGCACGGCAGGGATGACCTGTTAAAAGAAAGTCCCAGGATCGACCATCGCTACTATCAGCTTATCCAGTTTGACCACTTCCTAGGCGACTGCTCAACGAAGGAGATTGACTTCTGCCTCGATATGTGCAGGCGCATGGTCAAAGAGTTAAGGGCCGCAGCCTCTGGTTCCTATGAGCCGTTAGATTAGTGAGTAAATCATGTAGCCAAAGGCAAACACGAGACAGAGTATGAAGACTATATCAACTATTCTTCTCTCCTCTCCTGTTTGTCTTTTTTTGAACAGGTTCTTAAAATCATCCTTGATTTCTTTTAATACAAATTCCCTCTTGCATATCACAGCGGTGCTCATGTACAGTCCCAGCGCCGGCACCAGCATTATCGCTGCCACTATGGCTATCAGAACAATTGAAAGCACCATATCACCGGAGCTTGTTGTCTGCGTCTGTGTGACCGCCTCCGACATAATACTGTTAATATCCATCCCCGACTCCGCGAGAATATGATTTAATAACGCCATCATTATAACAGAGTTGGAGTTAAGTATGAAATGCACTATCATTCCGCCGAAAATGCTTCCCGTCGCATATACAGCAAACGCCATTGCGATTCCTATCACAAATGTGTAGGACAACTGGTTGAAGTTCAAATGCATCAAGCCAAACAGAAGAGCTGATATAACAGCCGCAAACACGATGCCCTTATCCTTCAGGCTGTGGAAGAACACGCCTCTGAAGGCAAACTCCTCCGAAACCGCAGGCATGACCGCGATAAACAGAAGGTTGAGCCAGAAGGAATTCGCTGTAATCTCCACCGTGACGTCCGTCAGGGCATTTTCGACAAACAGCATGGATATCATGTTAACAAGCGCCACCAACGGCAGCAGACTGTAGGTCATGAGAACCAGCGTCAAAATCGCCAGCGGATTAAAAAACTTAAACGGTATAAGTTTGAACGGATTGGTCTTCGTAACTATAAGATAAATGATGACCGGCCCCTGCATGAGAAGCTGGGATACAACCAGCATAGTGTACATGTTTGCCCCCTTGAACAAACCACCTATGAAGAGTGGCAGCACGATGTGGCAAAACAGCATGGCCAGAAACAGAATATTAAGCTTCGTAGACTTTGAATGCAGCATATTATTTTCTCCTTATCGCATCAGGGCCTAACTCCACCTTACCTTCCTTATACAGATGTCCGAGAGCCCTCTTAAATGCAGCCTTGCTCATGGAAAACTCTCTCGCTATCACAGAAGGGTCAGCCTTCTCGCCAAATGGCAGCTCGCCCCCAAATTCGTCGATGACACTTAATATCTTATCAGCATCGTCATTCATTTGCAAGTATGCGCTTCTGCCCTCGCTGAGGTTAAGTTTGCCATCCTCCCTGACAGCGTCCACAAAGAGCTTCACGCTGTCGCTTATGCGGTACTTCTTAAATGCCTTCTGTTTAGGAAGCATGCCGTAATACATGTTGTCAACCGCCACAAAAACGCCCATTTCAGGGTTGATGCCGTAGACAGTGCCCGTGACCTCGTCCCCCTTATTATAAGGGCTGTCGCTCTTTAAATGCTTGTAGATATTCATGGTCGCGCAGAGTCTGTCGGACTTGTCAGAGTACATGTACACCAAAACCTTGTCCCCGGCCATGAGCTTGCCTGTCTGCTCCTTAAACGGCAGCAGCAGATCCTTATCTATTCCCCAGTCAAGGAACGCTCCTATTTTGGAAATCTCCTTAATCTCCAAAAGTGCCAGCTCGCCAAGCGCGATCTTAGGCCTCTTCGTCGTGGCTATAATCCTGTCCTCAGAATCCTTATAGAGGAAAACATTGATATCGTCGCCGACATTAATCTCCCCCGCCACCTGGTTCTTAGGCAGGAGAATTCCCCTCTCATCGCCCTCATTGCCCAGAAATATTCCAAAATCCTTCTTATATAAAACCTTCAGTGTCTGATACGTTCCTATTTTCATGTTTTTCCGTCCTCTCATGTGAAAATGTTAAATAGTAAAATAAAAGCTCTGTCGCATCTGCAACAGAGCTTTAGCTGGGGTAGAAGGATTCGAACCTTCGAAATGCCGGAATCAGAATCCGGTGCCTTACCGCTTGGCTATACCCCAATAATCGGAACAACGAAATGCATTATATATGATGTATCACAGAAATGCAAGTACTTTTTTAAAGTTTTTTTGTTTGTAATATATCACAAGGTTCCTCCCACTTCGTGGGTCCCTCCTTGAAGACTGTTATAGCCTCTACAACCAACATCCTCCTTCGGAGGACGTCGCCGTGTCCCAAGGTTCCACCGCTTCGCGGTTCCCCTTGAAGACTGTTATAGCCTCTACAACCAACATCCTCCTTCGGAGGACGTCGCCGTGTCCCAAGGTTCCACCGCTTCGCGGTTCCCCTTAGGACATACTGCGGGTAACAGGACTTGAACCTGCACGGGATGTCCCACTAGAACCTAAATCTAGCGCGTCTGCCAATTCCGCCATACCCGCTCAAATGAGTCACGCGGGAATCGAACCCGCGACAACTTGATTAAAAGTCAAGTGCTCTACCGACTGAGCTAGTGACCCAGAGAAAAAACTAGTTTGTTGAGCTACGCTTTCTTTATATCTACAACCAACATCCTCCTTCGGAGGATGTCGCCGTGTCCTAACTCTTCGAGTTAGGCTTAAGGAGCAAATGCCATTTAAAATTGCCTTCGGCAATGGCATTTGCGTAGGTCCCAAGGTTCCTCCCACTTCGTGGGTCCCTCCTTAGGACATTTACAGGGCTAGCTGGATTCGAACCAGCGAATGCAGGGATCAAAACCCTGTGCCTTACCGCTTGGCGATAGCCCTACAATAAACACGTTCCGGCTTGACTCTGCATAAACAAAAAAGCCCTTATCGTTTCGCCCGATAAGCGCTCATGCCAATAGCAGTTATTTACTCATCTGCCAAAACTGTAGGGTGGGTACTGGGATTCGAACCCAGGACCTTCAGAACCACAATCTGACGCGCTAACCAGCTGTGCTATACCCACCATATCCAACCTCGCGGGTCAGAAAAAGCGGGTGATGGGAATCGAACCCACATATCTAGCTTGGAAGGCTAGTGTTCTACCACTGAACTACACCCGCATATTATATTGATCGGGGTGACAGGATTCGAACCTGCGACCCCCTGGTCCCAAACCAGGTGCTCTAGCCAAACTGAGCCACACCCCGATAAAGGTCGTCTTCTCACAAAGACAAACGGAATTATAGCATTGACCTTGTGACTTGTCAACCTGTTTTTTCAAAAAGTTTTTGAAGACATTTTTGAACGTTTTCTACAAATACTTGGGCTCAAGAGTGACATTTTCACGCTCATCTATGTACATCATGACGATAGAGCGCCTGCCGTCCTCCTGCCTCGGAAATGATATGCTTCCGGGGTTGATTATGGTGAGCCCGCCGTCCTTCTCAATCAACGGTTTGTGAGTGTGCCCAAACATGACATAGTCCGCATTAATGGACTTGGCATAGTCCACGAGCCCCGCCAGGGTAAAATTCACCCTCCACATATGTCCGTGAACCAGCAGGATCTTGATACTTCCTATATAAATAACTTTCTCCATGGGCAGGTCGTCCAAAAACGCGTTGTCGCAGTTGCCGCAGACCATCTCCACAGGGCAACCTGCTATCTGCTCAATCTTCTCCCTGCAGCCCTCCACGTCCCCTAAGTGGATCAGAAGGTCAGGCCTGCCGTTAAGCTGTATCATTCTTTCTAGATACCCGTGAACCCTGTGGGTATCTGAAACAATCATTACCTTCATCGCTATAAATACTCCCTGATAAGCTCGCACATGGCTCTTAAAGCCTTGCCGCGGTGACTAATCTTATTCTTCTCCTCAGATGATATTCCGGCGCTTGTGGTGCCGTACTCAGGCAGGTAGAGGATTGGATCGAAACCAAAGCCGTTCTCCCCTGCAGGCTCGTAGGCTATGCGCCCCTCCATGGTCGCCTGGGTGGTTAGAAGCCTTCCGTCCGGGAAGTCAGCTGCGATGGCGCAGACGAATCTCGCGCTTCTCTCCTCGTCCTTCGCGTCCTTAAGCCTCTCGATAATATTTGCATTCTTGATGTCATAGGAAGTGTGCTCGCCCATGTATCTGGCGGAGTAAATGCCTGGCTCCCCGTTAATATAGTCCACAACCAGCCCCGAATCGTCCGCCAGTATGATGGCGTCCGTGTACGGTCTGAGCGCCTTCGCCTTGATGATGGCATTTTCCTCAAATGTCTGACCGTTCTCGTCAATGTCGACCTTAAGCCCGGCATCCTTGAGAGATAGTATCTCCACATCAACGCCCTCTAAAATCTGGCGTATCTCGCGCATCTTGCCCTCGTTAGTTGTTGCGAATAGAATTGTTTTCATTGTCCTTCCTCGGTTTCCGGCCCAAAAACTGATAGAAATCAGTCTTCATCATGCCATTATATATTTTGCGCTTCTTGTCGGCCTTCCTGCCCATAATCTGCTCCGTCTCCGCGATGGGGGATATGACATAGCAGGACCAGGTTGGAAGAAGCTTAAACTGCTCGCAAAAACCGGCCCATATCTTCTTAGCCGTCTCGATGTCCTCAAGTCTCTGTCCGTACGGCGGGTTGGTCACGATAAATCCGTAATCGCCCTTAGGCGCAAACTTCTCTGCCGGAGCGCATCTGAAGTTAATATACTCCTCCACGCCTGCGAGCGAAGCATTCTTGCGGGCCAGCTTCAAAACATTTGGATCAATGTCTGAGGCATATATCTGAAGCTTTCTGTCCCTTATCTCTAAGTCATTCGCCTCCGTGACGGCGTCATACCAGTTTTTTCGTGTCAGAAGGTTCTTCCAGTTCTCAGCGGTAAACTCCCTGTTGATGCCCGGGGCAATATTTAAGCCCATGAGGGCAGCCTCTATCGCAAATGTTCCACTTCCGCAGAAGGGGTCCGCTAAGATTCTGTCGTGATGCCACGGCGTCAGCATCAAAAGAGCGCTGGCAAGCGTCTCCTCTATGGGCGCCTTCGTGGTCAGCTGGCGGTATCCTCTCTTGTGGAGGGATTCTCCCGACGTATCTATGCCGATGGTGACCTCGTCCTTGTTGAGCACGACTCTAAGAGGGTAATCAGCCCCCGTCTCAGGCAGCGTATTAAGCCCATAGACCTTACAGAGCTTGCTCGCTATAGCCTTCTTCATGACGGACTGTATGTTAACCGTGGCGAAGAGCTTGCTTCTGATGCTGTTAGCCTTCGTAACCCACACCCTGCCGTCCTGGGGGATGTAATTCTCCCAGTCAAGCTTATATGTTTCATTATATAAAGTGTCAAAATCCAGCGCCTTAAAGCTTCCAACCTTAAGAAGAATTCGCTCAGCAGTCCTAAGGAACATGTTGGCGCGGCATATCGCGTCCTCATCCCCCTTAAATGTGACCTTGCCGTCCTCCACGAGTATCACCTCGTAGCCCAGATCCACAATCTCCCTCTTAAGCACCGCCTCAAGTCCAAAATGGCAGGGCGCAATCAATACACATTCGTTCAAAATCCAATCTCCTATAATGCATGTGTTTTTACATGGCATTAAAATAAAGTCTTTCAGGCTATTTGTCAAGTGACTACTTCACAAGATCCGCAGTCTCCATGCCCACAAACTCGATAAGCTTCTCGGGATTTATGAGCACCGTGAAGCCTCTTTTTCCGCCGCTCACGCCTATCTCGTCAAACAATATCGCCGTCTCATCTATAAATGTGGGATACTGTTTCTTCATGCCTATGGGCGAGCAACCGCCCCTTATATAGCCCGTCAGGTCCAGGAGTTCCTTCACGTGAATCATTTCCATGCTCTTGCTCTTTGCAACCTTCGCGGCCTTCTTCAAATCCAGCTCGCACAGCACAGGGATGCAGAATACAAACAGCGCATTTTTTTCGTTTCTGGCCACCAGCGTCTTAAACATAGTGTCGGGGTCCATCCCCGTGACCGCCGCCGCGTGCTCGCCGCTTAGGTCGTTCTCGTCCACCTCGTACTCAAGCGTTGTAAATGCTATCTCTCCGGCCTCCAGCAGCCTGCAGGCGTTAGTCTTAACTTCCTTCTCCTTCTTTGCCATGACCTTCTCCATAAACCAATGTCAAATCTTACTTGTAAAAATAAAAAGACTAGAAATCATGCGATTTCTAGTCTTAGCGTGTGCGAAAGGATTCGAACCCTCGACCTTCTGGTCCGTAGCCAGACGCTCTATCCAGCTGAGCTACGCACACATTAGAAGATGCCGGTAACCGGAATCGAACCGGTACGGACGATTAGGTCCGCAGGATTTTAAGTCCTGTGCGTCTACCAGTTCCGCCACACCGGCACGACCTTCTAAATGGGACCTATAGGGCTCGAACCTATGACCCTCTGCTTGTAAGGCAGATGCTCTCCCAGCTGAGCTAAGATCCCGCGGTATTTAATTGTAAAGCGACCCGAATGGGACTTGAACCCATGACCTCCGCCGTGACAGGGCGGCGCTCTAACCAACTGAGCCACCGGGCCAAATATATATCATGCTTAATATGTTTTAAATAGTGGACCTTCGGGGACTCGAACCCAGGACCGACCGGTTATGAGCCGGTTGCTCTAACCAACTGAGCTAAAGGTCCATAAAAAGCGTGACCCCAAGGGGATTCGGACCCCTGTTACCGCCGTGAAAGGGCGATGTCTTAACCGCTTGACCATGGGGCCAAATTAAATAACTCCCCGAGTAGGACTCGAACCTACGACAGCGCGGTTAACAGCCGCGTGCTCTACCGACTGAGCTATCGAGGAATATGAAAGCTCAAATATTCAGTTATATTTAAACCTCAAAAACTGCATATAAACACATCCGTGGTTGTTCCAAAAACCAGCGTTTGAACTCCTACCGTTCTGGTGTTTCCACCAGAAAGATCAGACTTTCGACCTATTAGTAACAGTCAGCTCCGTACATTACTGCACTTCCACCTCTGCCCTATCAACCTCGTCGTCTTCAAGGGGTCTTATTCTTGCGATCAGATATCTTATCTTGAGGGGGGCTTCACGCTTAGATGCCTTCAGCGTTTATCCCTGCCAAACTTGGCTACCCGGCTATGCTCTT
>JAILPS010000021.1 GCA_024699325.1 Lachnospiraceae bacterium
TCCGTATCCATATCCTCCAGACTGAACTCAACCCGCAATTTCTGTGACTTGACAGTCTCCGCTTCGCTCCGGTCGGTCCAAAGCCGATGTCCACTGGACATCGTGGACCCCTTGGAAAGCAAACATACCGTCTCAACATTCGCCGTGTTTGGAAACATGTCCACACACTCTATTCGCCTGATGCGATAGCCTGCGGCGTGAAAATACACCAGGTCTCTGGCGAGCGAGCTGGGCTTACATGATATGTAGACGATATTTGACACGCCGTAGTTTATGATTTTTGGGAGTGCCTTAGGGTGAATTCCATCCCTGGGGGGATCGAGAATTATCATGTCGGGCTTCTCCTCGATGGTGTCGATAACCTTGAGCACATCCCCCGCGATAAACTCGCAGTTGGTTATGCCGTTTAGGCGGGCGTTCTCCCTGGCTGCCACCACAGCCTCCTCCACTATCTCCACGCCGATACACTTCTTCGCCACGCTGGCTGCAATCTGTGCGATGGTTCCTGTGCCGCTGTAGAGGTCAAAAACGGTCTGGTTGGCGGTGTCGCCGATAAAATCCCTGGCAACGCTGTATAAGACCTCAGCCCCCTTAGAGTTGGTCTGGAAGAAGGAGAATGGTGTGATTTTAAATGAGAGGCCTAAGAGCTTCTCCTCTATCACGTCGGTGCCGTGGAGAATTGTGGTTCTGTCTGACTGCACCACATCCGCAAGCGAATCATTTAAAATGTGCAAAAAACCTGTGAGCGTGCCTGTGTAGCACTTAGATGTGAGCTCCCCGCACAGTTTGTCAAGCTCTAAATACTTCGCCAGTTCATCATATTCCATACCGCCTGAGGCTGTGACAAGAGCCACAAGCATCTGTCCTGTGAAGGCACTTTTTCTAACTAACAGGTGCCTTAGGAAGCCCTCGTGGGTAGTTTTTCTGTAATATGCTATATCCCTGTTTTCATAGAATTCCAGAACGGTTCTCAGAACAGTTCTGAAGTCCTCATCAACTATCTGACAGTTTGTGACGCTTATGACATCGTAGGTTGTTGCGCGCTTATGAAGACCCAGAGTCAGCGGTCCATCCTTTACAAGGTCTCCGAAGGAGAACTCCATCTTGTTTCTGTAGGCGGATGACGATGGGCTTGGATGTATCGGGCCAAATGTGTACTCCTCAGGGTATGCATCATCTATAAGCTTCTTGACCTGCGCTCGCTTAAGTTCAAGCTGCATGTCATACGGCATGCTCTGATAGAGGCATCCGCCGCAGGCCGGATAGTGCTCACAGCAGTCCTCCCTCTCATAGTCAGCCTTCTTGATGACCTCTAAAACATTGCCCTCATAGTGATTACTTCTCTTCTTCAGGACGCGCACAGATACAGTCTGCCCCGGAAGCACATTTTTCGTGATGACGCGCTCCCCGTCGACCTCCATAATGCCTCTGTTTGGGAATTCCACCCTTGTAATTACGCCCTCTACTATATCTCCATGTCTCATAACTAACTCCTAAACCTGTACATACTCAAGAAAAAAGGCCTTTCATAAATGAAAGGCCTGATGGATATTGCTTATTAAAATTACTCCTCAGTCGTTGCCTCTGCTGAAGCGTCTTCTGCAGGCTTAACTTCCTTATCTTCGTCCTCGAAGAAATCATCATCGAAATCCTCGTCGAAATCATCATCCATATCATCAAGATAATCTGGTGTAAGGAACTTGTAAACTGCAAATGCAACTGCTGCAACTACAGCAACGATACCAATAATGATAAGAACTGTTTTTAATGCGCTACCCTTCTTCATAGTCGAAACCTCCTCAGTAAATAATACTCTACTCTGATATTATCACACTTTCAGTAAAAATCATAGAGCAAAATTGTATATTTTTTGTTAAAACTAGATTTTTTGAAGTTTGGCAAAGCCGGCCATCATTTTTTTGACATCTCCGTCGTCAAATTCAACCGTCACAACGTAGTCCTTCTGCTTCTTCTCAAGCTCTGTGACCACGCCTTCTCCGAATTTAGAGTGGAGAACTCTGTCACCTACACCGTAGTCAGGAACTCCACCCGCCGATGGCTTAAGCGACGCAATATCCCTGCCATAGCCGGGGTTGGTGCCTGATATGTCATAGCTCTTCTTGTAAGATGACACGCCGGAGTTATCCTTAAATGTGTTTCTGGTTTTGTTCACTCCTCCTGAGGAATAGTCAGAAAACCCTCCAGAGTAGCCTCTGGAACTGCCCTTGGAATACCCTCCAGAATAGCCGCCCTCAGAGCTTCTGCCCCTGGAGAAGCCTCCTCCGAAACCTCCACCGAAGCCTCCGCCAAAGCCGGATGTCGACTCTGTTCCAGCCTGTTTTACGGTCTCTAACAGCCCGTCAGGTATCTCCTTAACAAACCTCGAAACTGTGTTAAACTGCTGCTCACCCCTGATCATTCTCATGCGGGAAGCGGTAAGTGTCAGATGCTTCATGGCTCTGGTTATTCCAACATAAGCCAGTCTTCGCTCCTCCTCAACCGCCATGTCATCGTCTGAATTCACGCTCATGGCTGACGGGAAGAGCCCCTCCTCCATGCCGGCCAGATAGACTCTTGGAAACTCCAGACCCTTGGCGCCGTGAAGCGTCATGAGAAGCACGCGGTTGTCGTCGTCGTCCACGCTGTCGATGTCGGCAATCAGGGCAACCTCTTCTAGAAACTCACCGAGCATGCACTGTCTGCCCTCGTCATCACAGTTATTCTTATACTCTACAGCCTTATTGATAAACTCCTCCAGGTTCTCCTTCTTGGTCTGCGCCTGCTCCTCATCTAGCTTGTCGAGCTCGCTCTCGTAGTCCACATCGTCGATTATATCTCTTATGAGCTCGTCGATGTCCTCCTCCTCTGACTTGGCGCGAAGAACCCTGATCTGGTTCACAAAACCGCTGATTTTGGAAGCGGCTCTGCCAAGTCCGGGGATGACCTCAACCTCCATGAGAGCGTCAAACAGGCTTATCGCCTCGCTTCTTGCGTAGTCAGCAACCTTCTCGACCGAGGCATCGCCTATGCCTCTTTTGGGAACATTGATGATTCTTCTGACCGCCACGTCATCCCTGCCGTTTGCGATGGTCTTAAGATATGCCAGGATATCCTTAATCTCCGCTCTCTGATAGAAGTTCACTCCGCCGACCACCTTATAGGGCACATTTTTAAGGAGGCACTCCTCTTCAAAAGAACGCGACTGAGCGTTGGTTCTGTATAAAATGGCCATATCCCTGTAGTCCTCGCCCTCTCTAACGTGACTTCTTATATCCTCGATAACCCCTGAGGCCTCAGCTCTGTTGTCAGCGTAGAGGATGAATTTGACCCTCTCGCCTTCCTGTTTCTTAGTCCACAGCCTCTTGTCCTTGCGGCCGCGGTTATGTTTTATAACAGAATTGGCAACGTCCAGAATATTAGGGGTGGATCTGTAGTTTTGCTCAAGCTTGATGACCGTTGTATTCTTAAAATGCTGCTCAAAATTAAGAATATTTGTGATATCGGCTCCTCTGAATTTATAGATGGACTGATCATCGTCGCCAACAACGCAGAGGTTTTTGTATCTGTCGGCGAGCTTAGACACCAGCAGAAACTGCACCTGGTTGGTGTCCTGATATTCATCCACGTGGATGTATTTAAACCTCTCCTGATAGCTTTTAAGTATCTGCGGGCACTCCTCAAACAGCTCCACGGTCTTGACCAGCAGATCGTCAAAATCCAGAGCGTTGTTCTTCTTGAGTTCCCTCTGATACTCTGTGTAGACCTTGGCCAGCTGCTTTTCTCTAAAGTCTGTGGCAATGTTTTGCATATACTCCGTGTCGTTGATAAACTTGTTCTTGCAATCGCTAATCTCGTGGAGCACAGTCCTCTCCGCAAGATATTTAGGGTCGATATTCAGCCTCTTCATAATATTCTTGACCACGGTTTTGCAGTCATCCGGGTCATATATGGTGAAGTTGGTGTCATACCCCAGATTGTCTATGTGGCGTCTAAGTATCCTCACGCACATACTGTGAAATGTCGATACCCACACCATGGAGGCCTCCTGGCCCACCAGGGCATCGACTCTGTCGCGCATCTCCTGCGCTGCCTTGTTTGTAAATGTTATGGCGAGAATGTTGTAGGGATTAACCCCCTTCTCGTCAATCAGATAACAAATTCTGTGAGTCAGGACTCTGGTTTTGCCTGAGCCTGCTCCTGCAAGCAAAAGAAGCGGTCCTTCTGTGGTAAAAACCGCTTCCTTCTGACTTGGATTAAGTGAATCATAAATGCTCATTAACTACCTCTTAAATCAACTTATGGCCGCACTCCGGGCAGAATTTGGCTCCGTTTGTTGGAGTTCCGCACTCCGGGCAGAACTTCGGCGCCGTGACCTGCTTAACGTTCTTGTCGGAATGTTCAACCCCGACTCTGCCAAGCTTTTTGCCAATCTCCATATTTCTGTATTTCTCCACATCGTCCGGATATGAGAAGCCCTGAATATTAAAATCCACGAACATAACGCCTGTGTCCATGAGCTCGTTGTTCATGTCCTCAAGCATGCCCGTTCCTATGTCGTAGGCGCTTCCCTGCAGGTTTAACATGTCCTTGCCGCTTCTGGATATCCACTTCATGAGGAGGCGGTCAACATTGGCAATCACCCTCTCACGGATGTCTGTAACCTTATAGATTTTGCGAATGCCGGCTACATTTTCAATAAGGCTTAAATAATCGTTAATCTTGAAGGAAAATGTTCCAAATGCTCTGACGGGCATTCCGCCTGGTATGTTCTCTGTAGACACAAGAATAGCGTTCTTGGTGCCCCATTTGGCGGACATAACTGTTGTGTTTACAAATATTATCTCCACCTTCAGCGTCTGTGTGAAACCAAACCTGAAGTTGTTAAGTGTGTTGAGAAACGGCACAATCTCAGACTCGATATCGTAGGTTCCGTCGTCCGTGAATATTCCCTCAATCTGTCCGTTGTTTATGAATATGGCGTCCTGGCCTGGGCGCAGCACCAGTCGACTTCCCTTCTTAATCTCGCTGTCATTCCACTTCCAGAAAACAGTCTCTTCATTAAAAGTATCCTTCCACTCTACAACAGTGGTTCCAAACAGTCCCATAGAAATCCTCCCAAAGAAAAACTAGATACATAATAGCACATAATCCTCACTTAGTCACGGCAAATCGAAAATTTAGTATAGACTTTCACACTTTATAGTGTTATAATTTCACGTAGTAAAATTTTAACGTGTGAAACTGCAAGGAGGTCTACAGATGAACAACAAGATTCACGTCCCTGAAGTCAACGATTTTTTAAATGCTGTCCTCACGCTTGAAAACATCGATGAGGCATACGCTTTTTTTGAAGATATATGTACAGTTAACGAGCTTCTCGCCATCTCACAGCGCTACGCTGTGGCTAAAATGCTCCGCGAGAAGAAGACATACTTAGACATCTCAGAGGCAACAGGAGCCTCAACCGCAACCATAAGCCGTGTAAACAGAAGTCTGAACTTCGGCAACGACGGCTACGATCTCACATTTAAGAGACTGGGCATCGACACGAAGGAAGAATAAACCTTATTATTTTCACAATAGCTAATAATCCCGCGGCTTACGCCGCGGGATTATTATTTGTATTGTTATATCTGCCACACTACTTAAGTGTTATACCACCACTAAGATTTTCAACAGTGTATCTATATGCTGCGAAATCGACTTCTCTTGTGTCAGCGTAATCTGTAAACATCCAGTCCTGGCCTGTCTGCATATGTATGAATGCACGGCACTCTACATCGCTCATAGGCTCCCAGTTTCCTAAGAAAGTGCCCTCTCTTATGGCAAATGTCAGG
>JAILPS010000019.1 GCA_024699325.1 Lachnospiraceae bacterium
TATGCGTTAGCCCCCGCGCCTGCACCGTGCAGATAGTATTCCTCCATTTTAGGGCGCGCTGCCACATAGAACTTCTCCAGTCTCTTATCAAAATGTTTGCCCATGCTGTCCATCATAATCTCGTCAGCCTTGTCAAACGACATACTGTCCTTATACACGCGCTTGCTCACAAGCGCGTCGTACACATCTGCCACCGCCATAATTCTGGCCTCAAGCGGGATATCCTCCCCCTTAAGCCCGTCGGGATAGCCGGAGCCGTCCATTCTCTCGTGGTGGTAGTGTGCAACATTTTCTGCCAGTTTCTTAAACGCCTCATCCTTCGTATCCGCAAGTATCGTCCTAAGAACCTTCGCTCCCTCAGGCGCGTGCTTCTTCATCTCCCTGAATTCGTCGTCGTTGAAGCGTCCGGGTTTTCTAAGGATGGCGTCGTCAACCGCTATTTTTCCTATATCGTGAAGGGGCGCCGCCTTCACTAAGTTGTTCCTAAACTCCTCAGTGATGTTGTTCTGCGCCACAAACTCCTCATCCTTCATGATCTCGTCCATGAGAATCTCAATGACATCGCTGGTTCTTATGATGTGGCCGCCGGTGGAATTGTCGCGGCTCTCAACCATCTTGGCCATTCCTCTTAGGAAGCTATTATGCATCGTGACGATGTCCGCGGTTTTAGCCTTAACCTCCTCCGTGAGGTCAGCGTTATAGTTGTCAAGGAGCTCGATATACTGCTGGTTCGCCGTGTCATCCGAGATGACCAGCTGATATCCAACCTCCTTCTTGTTGTGATACAGGCGGTTGATATCCACAAGATAGATCCTGTCGCCCTTCTTGTAGTGATACTTATCCTGTGTCTCGTCCTGCTCAAATGTCTTAAGCCACGGCTCAAACAGCTCTGAGAGCACCTTGCTCTTGCTAAGCCCTCTGTCTACTGTAAGTTCTGACAGCTCATCAAAAACCTCCTTGGCCGTGTCGTCGCTTCCAAGGTATATAAGATTCTTCTTAAAGGATATAAAACCTATATCCCCCGTCTCCGTTATGGAATCTATCGCCGTGTCGCTCACGTCGTAGAGACATATAATATGAGCCACCAACAGATACAGAAACTGTGCAATCACGTATCCCACAGGCGTAAACTCTATGGGCACGGACACAATTCTGTTAAAGAAGAATGCCACAACCGTTACTGCCTCAGGAATCATAAGTATCCACAGAATTCGTCTGGACACATCGTGCTTCTTCACATATGTGTAGATTATGGCCGATATTCCCACGATAAAGAGCACAACCACGAGCACCTGAAACAGCGTGTGAACAGGTCCGTACTCCTTAATGAGACTTAGCCTTCCGTTAACCATCTCCGCCTCGACGCTCACATAGAACCACTTGTTATAGCCTATGCCGAGCACGAAGAAATACATGATCATCTCCAGAATTATCATGCCGGCGTTAAGCCACCTCGGAATGACAATCCTACACATGTCAAACACGTAAAATGTTATGAACAGTATCAAAAAACATCCGCCAAGATATATGAGCTTTTGTCCGATTAACGCGCCCTCTAGGGTTTTTGCCTCGGCAAAAATCACATAACCCAGATTGACGATAGGAATAAACGCAAATGTCAGGGAAAAATTCACACTAAAATGCTTGTGCCACAGGAAGGCATAAATACATGTGAACACCACAGATAAGCCAAGCAGCACAATGTAATAAATACTAATCCAATCCATAACACACCCCATAGTTTTAATTACTCAATTTTAAATACCTAAAGGCTATCACATTTTCATATTTTTGTAAATGTAAATGTTGTTAGCGCCATACCTTATGCGGTACTGCATGGGAGTAACTCCCGTCGTCTTCTTAAATGCGGCCGCGAAGGTGCTCTGGGACGAAAACCCCAGCGAATACGCGATATTCGCGATGGAGAAGTCCGAAAATATAAGGATATTCTGGGCTGTTGTTATCTTCGCCCTTAGAATATATGCCTTGATTGGAACCCCAACCTCCTTCGAAAATATCTTGGACAGGTAGCTCTCATCAAGCCCCTCGTGCTCTGCCGCCATTTTAAGGGTCAGGTTCTTGTGGAGATTATTGTAAATGTATTCCACAGTCCTTCTGACATGCATGGAGACGGCAGGGGTCTTTCTAAGCTGCGCCATGCGGTGCGTGAAGTCTAACATCATCATTTCCGTGAGCTCTATAATCTCCTGGGGCTGCCTGCATTTGTCGCATCGCCTGATGTATATATCGCTCAAGGTGTACGCCGTGTTGTGGTCCATCCCGCCGTCTATGCAGATTCTGGCGATAATTCCGACGCCAATCGCAAAGTGGTACTGGTTATTTCTGAGGAGATTGTCGGATAGCATTCCCTTGCCCTCGTAGTAGTGAGCCTTAATCTCCACGATGTTGGCCTTAACCTTCTCGAGGTCACCGTTTTTGATGTCGTCATATCTTGAAAACTCACTTCTAAGCTCCGTTCTTGTGAAGTTTTCCTCTGCCTGAACAAACAGGCGGTAGTTAAGCTCGCTATTGGTATTCATGCGGTCACCTCCATAACTACACAAATACCATATTTTCGATAAAAAAACAATATTTTCGATATAACAAGGGCGGAGTTATCTATAATATAGTCTAGGGAGAATACGTAAACTTAATAATCATTCACAAGCAGGAGGATATATCATGAAATACTACGAATTATCAAACCATGTAAGCATTCCAGCCATAGGATTTGGAACATGGCAGACGCCAAGCGACGAGATCGGGCTAAATGCTGTACTTAGCGCACTTGAGGCCGGCTATCGCCACATTGACACCGCCCAGGGCTATAGAAATGAGGAGATGGTTGGAAGGGCTATTAAGCAGAGCAGGGTCACAAGAGAGGAGGTCTTCATAACCTCCAAGCTCGACAACCCAAACCACGGCTATGAAAACACCATGCGAACATTTGAGGAGACTCTTAACAGGCTTGGCACAAGCTATGTGGACATGTTTTTAATCCACTGGCCAAACCCTCTTCAGTACCGCGAGGCCTGGCAGCAGACCAACGCCGAGACCTGGCGCGCCTTCGAGGAGTTATACGAGGCGGGCAAAATCCGCGCCATAGGCATCAGCAACTTCCGCCAGCACCACATTGACGAGCTGTTAAAAACCGCGAAGATCGCGCCCATGGTCAACCAGATAAGACTGTGCCCGGGCGACACACAGGATGAGCTTGTGGCATACTGCAAGGAGAAGGGCATTCTTCTCGAGGCCTACAGCCCTCTTGGAACAGGCAAAATATTTGCCGTGCCCCAGATGCAGCAGCTCGCAGACAAATACAACAAGAGCATCGCGCAGGTCTGCATACGTTTCAGCCTGCAAAATGGTTTCCTCCCTCTTCCAAAGTCAGTCACCAGGGAAAGAATTATCGAGAACCTTGACGTGTTTGATTTTGAGCTTGAGGACGCTGATATGAAGCTTATTGCCGGACTGACAGGCTGTGTCGGTCTCGCATCTGACCCTGACAAAACACCTTGGTAATAATATGACTATGATTAACTATGAAGCTTTAGCTGTGGCTAACCCTGTCACACCATTTTCTATTTTTGTAAATCAGGCGGGCTACTATCCTGACGCCGTCAAAAAAGCCTACATGGCGTTTAGCTGTGAAGACTTCGAGGTTTTAGACCTATGTGGCAACGTTAAATACAGCGGCAAAACCGTATATGCAGGGCCCGATGAGACCTCCGGCGACGACGTGTGGGTGGCGGACTTTACTCCTCTTAAGGACAGCGGCCGCTACTGCATCCGTGCAAACGGCAACACATCTGCCATGTTCAACATAGGCCGCCATATCTACGACGACGTTTTATGCAAAACCCTGAAGGCATTTTATTATCTGAGGTGCGGTCAGGAGCTCACAGAGGAATACGCGCTACTATGGCATCACGCCAAATGTCACACAGACCTCTCTAAGCTGTGGGAAGATGCAGATGTGAGCATGGACGCCACGGGCGGATGGCACGACGCCGGCGACTACGGCAAATATGTCACCGCGGGAAGCGTAGCCTGCGCGCAGCTTCTCTACGCCTACAAGCTGTTTCCTGATGTGTTTAACACGATAAACATAAACATTCCCAAAGCTAAAACGCCCGACATCCTCACGGAAGTGCGCTATGAGCTTGAATGGCTCCTAAAAATGCAAAACAGCGAGGGCGGCGTCTACCACAAGGTCACAACCAAAATGCACGCGCCGTTTATCATGCCGGAGGATGACCACGAGCAGATGTATGTATTTCCCGTCTCATCCATGGCATGCGCCGATTTTGCGGCAGTCTGCGCTCTGGCTGCCACCATCTATGAAGTATATGACAAGGATTTCTCAGATAAGCTGATTGCTGCCGCTAAGAAGTCAGCCGCATGGCTTGATGCACATCCGGACTTCCTAGGTTTCTCAAACCCCGATGGTTGCAACACAGGCGAATACGGTGAGCGAAACGACTATTCAAACCGCTTCTGGGCATACTGCGAGCTGTACAGTGCAACAGGCGAGAGCTCCTACCACGATAAGCTAATTCACGCCTCCGCCATGGATTTTCCTCTCACGGAATTTGGCTACAGCGAGATCGGCGCCCTGGGAGCAGTGTCATATATGCTGTGTAAGTACACCAGGGACCCTTCCATGGAGGACAAAATCAGAGGCGCATTTAACTGGCGCATTAACGACCTGAAGAATACAGCCGCCACCTGCGGCTATGATGTGGCCATGGGCGAGCACGACTACTACTGGGGCAGCAACATGGGGCTCATGACAAAGGCGATGGTATTTGCCATGGGTGATGTGCTGTTTGACGATCACTCCTGCGTAGAGTTAGCCACAAGCCACCTTCACTACCTCCTAGGCGCCAACGCACTCGGCATCTGCTACGTGACTGGTGTCGGGGAGTTCAGGGTTAACAACCCCCACCTTCGCCCGACCGTCTGCGACGGAATAGGCGAGAGCATTCCGGGCATGGTCGCAGGAGGACCAAACAGAAACCTCTCTGACCCCATTGCGAAGAACCTGCTTCGCGAGGGCACCCCGCCCATGAAATGCTACGCGGACAACGCCCTTAGCTACTCCCTAAACGAAATCACCATCTACTGGAACTCCCCAGCAGTGTTTGTTCTTGCATACCTGCTAAATCACAATATCACTTAACACAAAAACCCCGGCTTTCGCCGGGGTTTGCATATCTACTTATACAGCCTCACAGTCATATGTACAGGCTGTTTTTAATTCTGTGAAGCGCCTCTGTAAGCACACTTCTAGGGCATGCCACGTTAATTCTCTCAAACATGGCTCCTGTCCTTCCAAAAATCCTGCCGCTGTCAAGCCAGAGCCTCGCTCTGCCAACTATGGTCTCCTCAAGAGCCTGCTGATCAAGCCCTGTGCCGCTAAAATCAAGCCAGATAAGATATGTGCCCTCTGTCGGGACGAGTCTGACGCCCGGGAGTTCACTTTCTACATATTCTCTGGCATAATCAATATTGCCCTTAATGTATTTCCACACTGCCTCATACCACTCGTCGCCGTGACTGTAGGCTGCCTGCGTCGTCGCTATTCCTAAAATATTAGGCTCATCGAGACCTGAGACATCGTATTCGTCCACAAACCTATGCTTTAAGTCCCTGTTCGGGATGAATATGTTTGACTGCTGGGCCCCGGCCAGGTTAAATGTTTTGCTTGGCGATGTGGCAGTGATGGTAAACTCCTTAAAATCCTCGCTTACCTCCTGGAATATCTGATGGTTTTTGCCCCAGACGAAGTCAAAATGTATCTCGTCGCTAAATACCAGCACATGGTATTTTTTACAAATGTCTCCCAGCTTTTTAAGCTCATCCCTGCTCCAGACTCTTCCGACAGGGTTATGAGGATTGCACAGCACAAAAAGCTTCACGTGGTTGTCCCTGATTTTGTTCTCAAAATCCTCAAAATCTATGGAGTAGTGACCATTGCCATCATATACCAGGTCATTGCTGACCATCTTTCTGTTGTTCTGAAAAATAACATTTCTGAACGGATAGTACACGGGCTGTTGGATAATCACGCTGTCCCCCACATCAGTATATGCCCGGATTGCATTAGCTATGGCAAAACATACGCCCGGCGTGTGAACATGCCACTGTGGAAGGACATCCCAGCTGTGATGTCTCTTCATCCAGCCTGACACGGCCTCGAAGAATCCGTCCCCCGACTGAATGTTAGTGTAGCCATATATGTTATGCTTTGCCAGCTCGCTTACAGCATCTTCCACATAGGAAGATGTCCTAAAATCCATGTCCGCCACCCACAGAGGCATAACATCCTCAGGGTAGCCTCTCTTTGCGGCAAAGTCATATTTAATGCTCTTTGAGCCTCTTCTGTCCACTATTTCATCAAAATTCAGGTTTCTCTCCGGCATATACCCCACTCCCCCCGTTTAATTAATCTATGTTTATCCCTCAAAAGAATCTATCGCCTGTTTAAGATCTGCTATAAGGTCTTCTGCCTCCTCTATTCCGACAGACATGCGAAGCACACTATCTGTAATACCGTTTGCTATTCGCTCTTTCTCCGGGACATCCGCGTGCGTCTGCGTGCACGGATATGTCAGTAACGTCTCCACTCCTCCCAGACTCTCGGCAAACGGAATAAGTCTGGTCGTTTTCAGAATATGCTTTGCCAGGGCTGCATTTTCAACCTCAAATGTTATCATCGAGCCGAAGCCTCGTGCCTGGCGCTTACATATCTCGTAGCTTTTAGTGCCCTCTATTCCGGGATAGTATATTTTGAGAACCTTCGGCTCGGACTGAAGATATTTTACAATCCTGATTGCATTTGCCTGAGACTTCTCCATGCGAAGCGCCAGAGTCTTGATACCGCGAAGTATCAGCCAGCTGTCAAACGGAGCAAGCCCTGAACCTACAGTCTTGATTATAAAGCGTATTTTCTCTGCGATGTCTTCCCTGTTTGTGACCACAAACCCTGCCAGCGTGTCGTTATGTCCGCCCAGGAACTTGGTGCCGCTGTGTATGACAATATCTGCCCCAAGCTCAAGGGGGTTCTGATAATACGGCGACATAAATGTATTGTCGACAATCAGCAAAATGCCGTGTCTCTTAGCAATCTCTGAAACCTCCCTGATATCAGTCACGCACATCATAGGGTTTGTTGGTGTCTCTATGTATATCGCCCTTGTATTTTCTCTGACCATACTTTCAATATCAGCATTTGTAAAGTCCGCATGTGTGAATTCCAAACCATTCTTAACGCTGATATTGTTGAACAGCCTTATGGTTCCGCCGTACAGATCCGCATCTGTTATGAGGTGATCTCCACTTTTAAAGATCTCCATAAGCGCAGTTATTGCCGCCATACCGCTTGAGAAGGCGACAGCGTCAATTCCCTTTTCCAGCCCTGCCACCACTCTTTCGAGCTGCTGTCTTGTGGGATTCTGCACTCTGGAATAGTCAAACCCTGTGCTTTTCCCAACCTCAGGGTGCGCATATGTTGCTGTTTGATATATTGGAAAACTGATAGCTCCGAAGTGGTTAGCTGTTTCCCTCTCATTTTCCAGATGTAAACATCTCGTGCCAATCTTCAAGCTCATATTATACTCCATTCTCATAAGATTCTCATGCTCTGTCGCGCCTATAATATCCACCACGGCTGTCCATCTTTTTATAGTAGGCAGTGATTTTTTCAAGTGCTTCGCCGACAGTGCAATCTACATCAAACACGGAAATCGCCCTCTTCTCAAACTGCTTCTGTGCCATAAAGCCAACCTTTTTACAGACTATACATCGACAGTCTTCTATAAGTGCCACCCTTTGTGTCACATCGCCTGACCCTGCACAGCCATTTCCATGACCGCCACAGCCGCTGCCTGCTCCGCATCCTGAAGCACAGTCTGGGTTTTTTGCCCCATCAGCGTCTTCATCCCCAGGCAAAACCTTCCGTTTTTCAACTAATTCTGTCTCCTCGCTGACCTCGTAGATCAGGAAGTTTTCAACCTCTCCGAATTTCAGATCCACATGTATTCCATCTGAGGAGCCTATTGCTATTTTATAAGACATGTTGCCACCTTTTTTTCTTTACTGCATAGAGCCAAGGTCATGGCAATCCCAGACTTTGGCTCTGATATCGTAAAATATTTAGTTGAATCTGGAGACCGCTACCGTGTATATGTCCTCAATCAAACGTATTCCTCCTGTGTAGCCCACATACGAATCGTCAAGAACAACCTTATCCTGCACAGGATATGCCACATTCAGGAAATTCCCCTTAAGCTGTTCTGTAACTTCCTTCTCGTAGTATCCGCCGAGCACCAGCGGATAACCGTGGTAATCGTGATTTCTAATCTCCTCGTGAATTCTGTAGCCGTCTGTTTCGAATGAAACCGAAGCCTCGACACCGTAATTAAGCTTCTTGAACTCCTCCTCGATCTTGTCCCTGTAGTTAGCCGGAGTATCGTCGACTATAAACTGCTTGGCAGGGATAAGCCCCAGATCGTTTGCCAGAAACTTCGTGATTCCAAGGGCATATTGAGCATCTGCAACCACGCTAAACTGCTTGTTTATGACGCGGTTTTCCAGAAACAGATCCGCATACCTCTCGATAAGATAATAGTAGTAGTCCTCGTGCTCCTTGATTAGTGCCTCAACCTTCGCGTCATCGACGCCTGCGAATCTACCTACTTCCCTTAAGAATTTGCTTGTCTCTGTGGCTCCAATCGGAAGAGTAGGATAGTGAAGGTATGGTGTTCCAAACTTGCGCTCCATCTTTTTAACGCAGCTAAGCCCCACCCACGGTGACACGAGAAGGTTAAACTCGGCCTTCGGGATCTTCTTGATATTCTCGATGCCCCTCCTGTAGCCAAATATTGTGTTTGGCGTGAGACCCAACTCGCTTACCAGCTTTTCGAGCTCTCGAAGATTGCCCAGCCAGAACAGATCCTGATATGGAACATCCGCCCAGATATTCACAAGCCCCTTCTGTTTTGTGTCTGATTTCTCCAGATACTGGTCGACGATTGCATTTATAATCTGCTCATGACCCTTGTAGTTATTGCCCTTAAAACCAGCCGTCGGAGCATATATAACAGGCTTGTCTGCGTCCTCATATCTGGACACAACCTCCCCTGAATCGTCTCCGACGATCTCAGGAATACATCCCGTCAACACTACATACAGATCTGCGTCGATAACCTTCAGAGCATTTTCGATTGTGCTGTTCAGCTTCTTAACTCCTCCAAACACAACATCCTTCTCATTGATGCTGGTACACGGGAAAATATTTGGCGAAAAATACCCTGAGCTTCCCACAGACTCGGACAGCTTCTGTGCACATCCGGGGCCGGAGTGAAGTATTGGCAAAGCTCTCTCTATAGCCTGAACTGTCTGCATCGCTCCCAGCGCACATTTATAGCGCTGCTTATCCAGCAATTTAGCCATATCACTTCACCTCCTCAAGAAATGTATCAACGTCCTGCTTATACCACCAGTCCGTGTATGGCAGTTTTGTGCGCTTCGCAAGATTTGCCTCAAAACTGCGGTTTTTAACACTGTTTAGAATTGTTTTTGCAAACTCCAAGGTGTGCTTATATCCAAAAATCATGTATTCATCAGCCACATAGATTGCAGGTGTTCCATTCTTAATCGCCCAAACCGTTGAGCCCGGATGTCTGGACAGATACATATCAGGCTGGTACTTGTTCAGGATGTTCATAACCTCATAGTTTTGCTGATCTGCCACGCTCGCCCCAAAATCGATATCGTTGTCAAGCAGATACTTCATGGAAGGCGGAACATCGCCGTTTTCGTACTTCTTGTCGTAGTGCCATGCAAGTGCCCACACCACCTTAATTCCAAGCTCCTCAAGAACTCGTGACACCTCAAATGTGTATCCGGGACCCATACCAAGAACTGCCGTGAGGCCTGCTAACTCCTTCTTAACCTCTTCAATCTGAGGAATATAGATGGCTCTCTGCTCCTCAATATATTTTTCGACCTTGTCGCTTCTTCCGGTCACCCTGCCTATCTCTCTCAGCCACGCCTCAAATCCGGCGATACCACACTGGTTTATGCTCCTTATGTATGGCACATTGTATTTCTCCTCCAGGCCGTTTCCCAGATAGTTTCCAAGTGTGCCGCAGATACATGTGGTCGCCAGGCTCTCAGACAGATGTGACAGCTCCTCAATTGTCGAATTACAGTATAAGAACACTGGCTCAAGATCAAAATTCTTAAAGATCTCTATAATCTCCGGTCTTGCGCTTTCAAAGAAGTTCTTGAAATTGATTTTGTTTGTCTTAACGCCCTCTCTCGGAGGCTTAACTATCTCCTGCAAAATCGCATGGTCAGCTATGTCAAAACCTGTTGCCCAGATTCTTGACTTGAAACCCTCACAGTGTACTGCCACAATCGGAACTCCAACCTCTTCTCTGACATCGTCAACAATACTGTCGATGTCCTCTCCGATTATGCCCGTGGCGCAGGCGCTTGAGACAAATATTGCCTTGGGAGAGTATCTCTTGTTCACTTCCAGAATGATTTTTCTAAGCGATTCAGTTGAGCCAAAAATCGTATCATTTTCGTTCATGTCAGTTCCGACATATATCGTGTTGCTGCTGACGCCTCTCTTTTTCGCCATTACCTTAGTCATATAATAGGCTGTGGAGCTGGCAACGGAGCAACCCGCAGGTCCGTGGTGAATGATTGCCACATCGCGGATTGCCGACAGCTGTCCCAAACCGCAGCTCGACAGACATGTGCTTGACTGTGAGAAGCATCTTGAACAGCCCTTTAGCGTTCCGCACTGGCTCTGTGAGGCCAGGTCATGTAAAGTGCCTACATAACCTGTAATGGAACCAATACGGTTTTCTCTTGTAGCCACATTAGAATTGCTTGTATTAATCGGCATTTCTATAATTCCTTTCGCATTTGCTTAGAATTCAACAGCATCTTCAATATCATGTCTGACCTTCTGAATATCCTCTGACAGATATCTCTCGCCGTTATCAGGAAGAAGTGGAACGATGAGCTTGCCTTCGTTCTCCTCGCGAAGTGCCTGCTTAATAGCCACTGCAAGTGAAGCTCCTGATGACGCTCCGACAAAAATTCCTTCGTACTTTGCAAGAAGGTGTATTGCCTTAAGAGTCTGCGCATATGAGACAGTCACATATTCATCTGTGAGATCAGCGTTATAGTTCTTAGGCGCCAGAGCATTTAACTTCTCACCGTCATAAACAGCATGTATACCGTGGAAACCACCGTCCTCCACGCCGTTGAGGATTGGATGAAGCACGTCGTTTACATCAGGCTGTGTTATGACAACCTTGACATTAGGGTTCTGCTCCTTAAGATATTTGCCGACGCCATGTGTTGAGCCGCCTGTGCCGACACCGCCGACGAAGATATCAATCTTGCCTTCTGTGTCCTCCCAGATCTCAGGACCTGTGTGCTTATAGTGAGCGTTTATATTGTCAGCGTTAGACAGCTGGTATGTTGGATATGCGCCCGGCACGCCCTCTGACATGTAGTTTATAACATCCTCAAACGCTTCAATTCCTCTCTCAAAAACTCCTGCAATCAGCTCCCCCGGAACATCCACAATATTTGCCTGATAAGCCTCAATCAGCTTCAATCTCTCGACAGACACACCGCCCTGAACTCCTATGTTAAACTTATAGCCCTTCGCCGCCGCAAATGCTGCAAGCGCAATGCCTGTGTTACCGCTTGTAAACTCGATAAGTGTGGTCTTGTCAGGGCTTATTTCGTTGCGCGCCTCAGCCTGCTCAATGATCTCTAAAGCCATTCTGTCCTTATGTGAGCCGGCAGGGTTAAAATACTCCAGCTTACCAGCAATTCTTCCCTTAAGTCCAAGGGCCTTCTCAAGTCTCTTGAATTCTACAATCGGAGTCTTGCCGACAAGTTCTGTTATAGAATTATATATAGCCATATTTTTTCTCCTTTAAATTTTATAATCGTCTGCTAACTCCATCATTCCGTATTCCATGAGGATCTCCTCGAGCCTCTCCTGTGTCATAGGTGTGGGAATGACAAAGTCCTTATTCTCAATAACTGCCTGCGCAAGATTTCTGTATTCCTGAGCCTGTGCTGAATCCGGCTTGTATTCGATAACCGTCTTCTTGTGGATTTCAGCGTGCTGAACAATATTGTCTCTTGGCACGAAGTACAAAAGTTTCGTTCCCAGCTCCCCTGCAAATGCTCTGAGAAGATCTAACTCTCTGTCAACATTTCTTGAGTTACAGATGATGCCGCCCAGTCTCACTCCGCCGGTTCTTGCATATCTCTGAATACCCTTGGAAATATTGTTCGCAGCGTACAGAGCCATCATTTCGCCGCTGGCTACGATGTAGATTTCCTTGGCCTTACCTTCTCTGATAGGCATCGCGAAACCGCCGCAGACAACGTCTCCAAGAACATCATAGAAAACATAATCCAGATCATCCGTGTATGCGCCGAGGTTCTCTAACATGTTTATGGATGTGATGATGCCACGGCCTGCGCATCCAACTCCAGGCTCTGGTCCACCTGACTCCACACACTTGGTTCCTCCATATCCCTCCTTCATAATGCGGTCCAGGGCGATATCCTCACCCTCCTCACGGATAGTGTCAAGCACTGTCTTCTGCGCCAGACCTCCAAGCAGAAGTCTGGTCGAATCTGCCTTGGGATCACAGCCAACAACCATCACCTTCTTGCCATGCTCACACAGTCCGGCTGTGAGATTCTGCGTCGTCGTTGACTTGCCGATACCCCCCTTTCCATAAATTGCTATCTGTCTAATCTCGCCCATTTTAGTTACCTCGTTCTAGTTATGAAAATAGATTTTGTATTTTAATATACTTAATAACCGTGTCAACCGCCTTCACGATATCTCCCGGAAGTTCAAAAACTTTGATCCCCAGACTGTCTGCCACATTGCCCGCTGCATAGCCTATTCTGCTTGCAATCAGGCAGTCACAGTCGCTTAACCTGCCCAGGTTCTCCCTTATCCTGTTGTCATCATGCTCTCCCATCTCACAGGCTGCTTTCACATGCCTGATTTCTATCTCACAAACGTCCGCGTCATCTGCCTCAAGAATATAGAATGTCTCAGCCTTGCCGAAGTGCTTGTCCACTATAACACCATCGCTCGTGGCAACCGCTATCCTCACCTTATCCATGAGAAAATGTCTCCTTTACGTTTAAACGTCTCTGATAAATCTGATCTCCGAATTCTGATTTTCCAGGAACTCCCACCGCATCAGCACGGCAATGCTGACAGTGTCTGAAAACATCAATATATTTGGAAGCCAGTGTTCTGGCTCTGTCGATATCAATACACCTTGGCGCCTCATAGTCCTTAAGCTCATGTTGAGGAATCAGCGGAATAATGTTATATATGCTGGCCCCGGCCTCAGCCACAGTCCTGGCTATCTCCTCAATGTGATCGCCGTTAATCTGCGGAACAAGTACCGTGTTAACCTTAACCGTTATGCCGGCCTGCGAAACCTTCCTGATACCCTCAAGCTGGTTTTCTATAAGTATCTTGGCCCCCCTGACGCCCTCGATCTTTTTTCCGTGATATATGATGTAAGCATTTAGCTTCTCCTCTATCACAGGATCGACAGCATTCACTGTCACTGTAAGGGAGTCAATACCGATATCGATAACCTCCTGCGCCTTCTCGCTTAACAACAGGCCATTGGTGCTCATACACTTTATCAGGTCCGGGAATTTCTCCTTGATAATTCTGAAGGTCTTAAAAGCATTATCTGTGGCAAGCGTATCGCCCGGTCCCGCAATCCCCGCTACTCTTATGTCCGGACAGATTTCAAGGGCCTTGGTCAGGATATCCTCGCACTCCTCAGGCTTCAGAATTTTTGATGTAACTCCCGGGCGCTCCTCAACATCGTTGATTGTCCGGTCACAGAATCTGCAGGCAATGTTGCACCCAGGGCTCACCGGCAGATGAATTCTTCCGGCGTTATTCTTATGTCCGCCAAAGCACGGATGTGACTCTTGTAGATTCTTGTAAGTATTAGCCATCTATAACCTCTTATGAATTAAACAGCGGTGTTGATAAATATCTGTCGCCAGAGTCCGGAAGAAGAACAACGATAACCTTCCCCTTGTTTTCAGGTCTCCTGGCAAGTATCTCTCCAGCCTTTAACGCTGCTCCTGACGATATTCCAACAAGAATTCCCTCCGATGTGGCAAATGTTTTTCCCTCTGCAAATGCATCTTCATTTTCTATTGCAATCACTTCGTCATAAACCTTGGTATCCAAAACTACAGGGACAAAACCTGCGCCTATACCCTGGATCTTATGAGCTCCCGACACTCCGGTTGATAAAACCGCGCTTGTCGCAGGCTCAACAGCGACAACCTTCACATTTGGATTGCGCTCCTTTAAATACTGTCCTACTCCTGTGATTGTTCCGCCTGTTCCAACTCCGGCTACAAATATATCCACCTTTCCGTCTGTCTGCTTCCAAATCTCAGGTCCTGTGGTTTCCTTATGTACCTTAGGATTGGCCGGATTGACAAACTGTCCAAGAATTACTGAACCCTCGATCTCCTTATTTAACTCCTCAGCCTTAGCAATCGCTCCCTTCATACCCTTAGCTCCCTCTGTGAGAACGAGCTGTGCGCCATATGCCTTTAAAAGATTGCGTCTCTCGACGCTCATAGTCTCTGGCAGTGTAAGAATCGCCTTATATCCCTTAGCTGTTGCAACAGCTGCAAGTCCAATACCTGTGTTACCGCTGGTAGGCTCGATGATTGTTGCTCCAGGCTTAAGAATTCCCTTAGCCTCTGCATCCTCAATCATTGCCAGGGCAATACGATCCTTAACTGAGCCGGCCGGATTAAGATATTCCAGCTTTGCAAGCAGTGTCGCCTCTGTTATTCCCTTCTTCTTTGAATAGCCGTTCACCTGTAATAATGGCGTTCCTCCGATAAGCTCTAATGCGCTCTGTTTGATATCGCTCATAGTAACAATCCTCCTTTTTCTTGATGAAAATATTGTGTGTAAAATGTTTTGTCTTCCCTTGGAATGACTAAATACTAGCACGTGATAATCGCCTTGAAAATTTTCTAATATTTATCGTTTGCGATAACCCCTGCATATAACCATCATCTGGTTATAACTAATCAGACAATTATCGTTCTGTGCAGCACATACTCTGGTATATTTTTAGGGAGTGGAATAAAAGCGCCCATATCTGACCATATAATTTTATCTTTTTCTGGCTATTTTCTTATGGTCAGATTTATTATACATTTGCGCAGTATTCAGTTTCTGATTCAATATTTGCAAGGAGGAACTCGTATGAAGAACACAACTACAACTTCAAGAATAGTATTGGCAGCTCTGTTTGCAGCGCTAACCTGCGTGGCAACCATGATAATCAAAATCCCCTCCCCCTTGAAGGGCTATTTAAACCTCGGCGACTGCATAGTTTTGCTGGGCGGATGGATGCTGTCCCCCATGTACGGTTTCTTAGCTGCCGGCATAGGCTCAGCCCTTGCTGACCTCCTCTCAGGATATGTCATGTATGTGCCCGCAACCTTCCTAATCAAGGGTCTGATGGCGTTAATCGCATACAGCATTTTCAAATTCTCGCACAAAAAACTCGGCAGACTTCCTTCCAGAATACTGTCGGGAATATCTGCCGAGATATTTATGGTGCTTGGATATTATGTTTTTGAGGGTTTCCTGTACGGCTTTCTGCCCTCCGCAGTGAATATTCCAGCTAATGCCGTCCAGGGCGTTGCAGGTCTCATCATCGGCTGCATACTCGCCAGACTATTCCACCCCGTGTTCACTCAGGGTGATCTGTAGTTCCAGAAGCTATGTTCCCTGCGTAGCAGACGATTTATCATTCTTTTGTAAGATTATCTTCCGGTATAAAATGCTAAGCTTTGGTTATAACAGCAATAGCGCATGGCATGCGCCCGTCGACCACATGATACTCTACTCCGGTATATCCCTTGTCTTCAAAAAATGCCTTATATGAATCCAGATTAAACTGCCTTTTGAAATCTGCTCCGAGAAGAGTAATGAACTTTACCGCTGCTGTTCCCGTTCCCTTTGACATATTTATATAAGTCGGAATGATGATCTTACCTCCCGGCTTAACTACCCTTTCCAATTCATGAAGTGCATTCTCCGGGTCAGGCAACAAATGGATCACGTTACCTGCAACCACTTTATCAAAGCGGGCATCTTTGCATTTGATATTTGTAATATCAGTTTTCTTGAACACAACATTCGGGTAATTCCGGCATTTCTTTGCTGCTCTCCGAAGCATCCCGGTTGCAAAGTCTGTTGCAATCAACTTTTTACACTTCTGCGCAATATATATACTGATAGCACCTGTTCCACATGCGCATTCCAATACTTCATCCGACGAATCTATAAGT
>JAILPS010000047.1 GCA_024699325.1 Lachnospiraceae bacterium
TTTATTACGAAAGAAACGAAGGTGAACCTATGAATTTTCAGGAATATGTTGACAAGATGGGAGCCATGACATGCGTGGTTTCTGTGGAGAACCTGGGTAACGGAAGATATGGCGATGTGCGGCTGGTGGCAGGTAATAAGGCATACGTTGGCTCAATCGAGGATCCGGCGCCTGAGGCAGTGTTACTTAAGCGCAAGTTCATTCCGAATGCGTTATATACAGATTATCTGACAAGAGATCTTAATTTTGAGGAGTTCTGCTATTCGGCGGCTGTGGAGAAGAAGTGCCTTCACTCCTACGCTAAGCCTGACAGGCTGGACGTGTGTTTTAACATGATCTTCCTTCCGATTAACTATGAGGAGGGCAATACATGCTACTGCACGTACACGATGGAGATTGACCTAAAGCCCGACACGTCCAAGATGTCAAGCGTGACAAGTATTGCGGCGGGCAAGGTTATGGACATCTGTCTTAAGCTTCGCAATACCAGCGACTTCAGGGCTTCCATGGGCGAAGTGCTTGAGGACATCAGGGATATATGCGATGCGGAGCTGTGCTGCGTGCTGCTTATGGACAACTATTACCGCAAATGCTCAGTATTTTGCGAGGCTTTATCTAAGGACACCAGCCTTAAGTCCATGACGAACTATATTAATGATGACTTCTACAACATAGCAGAGTCGTGGGAGAGCACGGTTATAGCGGGAAGCAACTGTCTGATTGCGAAGAATGAGCAGTATATGGAGGTTGTCAGGGAGCGCAATCCTATATGGTATAAGTCGCTCACCGACGCCGGCTGTAAGAATGTTGTGCTGTTCCCGATGCGTTTTAACGATAACCTGCTAGGCTATGTCTGGGCGGTTAATTATGACCCTGAAAATGCTATGACCATCAAGCAGACATTAGAGGCAACTGTATTTATTCTGGCGTCTGAGATTAACAACTATCTGCTGCTTGACAGACTGAAGGTGCTTAGCTCGAGGGATATGCTGACGGGAGTCATGAACCGCAACGAGATGAACAACTATATCGCGAAGCTGTGCGGCGACGAGGGCTACGGCGACTGGACTGTCAAGGAGGTTCTTGACGAGGCGGATGCCGATTCTGTGGGCGTATTGTTTGCAGACCTGAACGGACTTAAGACAATCAACGACGAGTACGGCCACAACGAGGGCGATAAGATGCTCAAGGACGCGGCCCATATTATATCCGAGGTGTTTGACCCTGACGAGATATTCAGAGCGGGCGGAGACGAATTCGTGGTGATTAAGTGCGGCATTTCAGAGGCTGAGCTTATCAGGAGAATGCACCATATAGTCAAGAAGGCCGAGGAGAATGACGGCGTACTGTTTGCCCTTGGAGCGTGCCATGTGACCGACAGGAAGAAGGTCAGAGAAGCTCTTAGAATGGCTGACAACAGGATGTACGAGGACAAGAAGGCCTACTACGAGAAGCATCCCGAGAGAAAAATACGATAATATTTCACACCATACATGTAAGTCTTGCATGTATGGTGTTTTTTTGCGCCCCAAATGTTAGATTCTAAAACATTTCCTGCTTAAAGTGTTGTGTTGGCACTATGGCTATGATATACTAATATAGGTTATTATTAACTATCGAAGGATAAGACAAGGAGGTAAATTATGTCTGGTGGTTTGCAGATTTTGATTGGAATATCGCCGCTTCTGTTGGTTGCGTTGATATTCATACTCCGAGGAAAAATACGTATCTTATCAAGCATAGTAGCGGGGGTGTCTTTGCTTGCAGTGGTAGGGGGATTTGTGCTTTTGCGTCCCAGTGGGGATGTGGATAAGACAGAAGCCGTCAAGCAGGAGGCGTCCGAGGATTACTATGTCTATCTGGCAGATATGTATTTGACAGAGGGGGACATTGCAGCGGCGGAGGAAGTGCTCAAGGAGATGTATCTCACATTTGGCGACACTCCAAGAGCCACGCTTCTAAGCGCAAGGCGCGCGGCGGTCGAGGGGGACTTAAGAGGCGCGAAGCTGTTATATGACAAGCTGGGCTTAAGCGGAAGCGATGCGTTAATGGCCGAGGAGGAGAAGACGCTCTTAGAGAAGATAACATCCGGAAGCATCATGAGCGCCTCAGAGGCAGGACTCATCCTCGGAAGAGTTCAGATGTATTTAAATGCGGGCTATGCGGCTGAGGATTCCGGATTTAGCGGCGAGCAGATCGATATCGCGAAGGCGGTCACGGAGGGTAAGTCAGACCCTTCTGCCACAGTGCTTGAGGTTATCAGTAATGAGGCAGAGGAGCTTGAGAAGAAGGACAGCTCTCTTGACGATCTTATGGATATGCTGGCTCTTGCAGGTAAGGGAGACGCGCTCTACAGAGCATATATCGCGGGCGAGGAGTATTCTTCTGAGGATGCAAACGATATATATAAGGAGCTTGCCAAGTATTATAAGAAGGCGGGCGGCGCATTTGCGATGGCGGCTCTCGACCACGCATATGTAAATATGATGGCCATGAACAGGAAGTTTGCCGACATGGCGACCTATGCAGACGAGACGGATTCTGCCATGGCGCTTCTGGCGCTTGCGCAGGTGGGCGCGGCTGGAAAACTGTCTGAGAAGGCTCTTCCTGAGGGTTTCCTGACTCTTGGAAGTGAGGAGTACCAGAAGCTCATGAGGCAGTGCGAGAGCGCATATAAGGAGCTTGAAAAGAAGGACAATCTAAGCGAGGCCGAGATGGCTTCCACCACAGAGAGACTTAAAGCCATGCAGGCCATGGAGAAACATGTGGCCCTGGCAGAGATTGCAGAGCGCGTGGATCCGGAAAATGCGGACTACCGCTACAGCAGTGCGCTGTCTCTTGGACTGTCCGCTATGTACTACGGCATAGGCAACGAGACGCTCGGCGACGAAGCATTTGCAGACAGTATCGCCACGGCGCCTTATGCGGCTGACGATGCATATGTTAAGGCTTACGAGGGCATCTCGTCAGTTATATATGACACTGCTGATATAGACGAAGTGAAGAATATAGCCGACTATATCGAGGAGGCTTATATCACCGGAGTTCCACAGATTATCTGGGATGAGGATTCTGAGGATAAGAGCGGTAAGTCGGGCTCTTATGGAGGAGAAACGGAGGATTATGACGACTTAGGATTTACAGATGCCAAGGAGGATGATTCGCCTAAGAAGGAAGATGATGAAGAGGAGAAGGAGAGCCTCCTTGATAAGCTTACGGCGCAGGGAACTACCTATGTCTCTAAGCAGAAGGCTGTCTTAAACATTGGCAAGATTGACACTTCAGAATTCCCTGTAATCAGCTTCAATCTTCAGACCTCAGATCCGCTGGATCTCAAGAATCCGGGTCTCATTCTCTCGGACTGTGGCTACAATATTTCTGAGTACACTATAGAGAAGGCGGTTTTTGACACCGCAAAGATATATGCGGTTTGTGATAAGTCCGGCTCCATGGAGGGCAGCACGGACAGCTTACAGGCGGCGGTTTACAGCCTGGCGTCAAGCATCTCTAAGAAGGAAATGCTTGGAGTAATCGGATTCTCAAGCGATGTGGAGTTTGCCTCACCTCTGACGTCTAACGTCTCAGAGCTCACCTCATACATCGAGATGTTAGAGGCAAACGGCGGAACTAATATCGCGTCCGGCGCATTCTATGCCCTTAATGCCCTAAGCGGTTCTGACGATTCGTTAAATCTGGTCATCGTGATGACGGACGGCGAGGACAGCTCATTTGGATCTTCAGAGTTAGCATCTCTTGCCGCAATCTGCGACGACGGGCACACATTTGTATATACGGTTGGTATGGGCAGCTCTGTAAATGCCTCATATCTGTCGGACATAGCTTCATACGGAAACGGAAGATTCGTGTACTCCTTCTCTGCGAACGAGCTCGCGGCGCTCTATGAATTCATTCACGCGCAGATGGAGAATAACTACATAATAACATTTACAGCGAAGGACATGAGCTCAAGCTACAGAACGCTCACAGTCACAAACACTGCTGACGGCGGCAGCGTATCGAAGGACTACTATGTGGAGCTTGAGGCGTTGGAGGCTGAAGAGGAAGAGCTGATTATCAACGGCTTTAAGAACAAGAATATCTACGTGAAGGACGCGGATGTTCCGGCAACTATCTCAGGCGAGAAGTTTGAGTCCGAGATGAACTGCGTGGTTGAGCTTACAGGCGAGAGCTACAAGTGTGCGCTGACCGGCAAATATGTATCTGAGAGCGAATTTACGGTTGTTATTCCAAGAATTGCGCCTCCAGGAGTATATAAGGCCAAGATAAGTGTTGGAAACAAGAGCATGGAGGAGACCGTCGAGATTATGGACGGCGAGCCTAAGTCCATCACCTACGGTGCATACACATTTACAGCGGCGAGAATTGTCAGGGAGGCCATTCTTGAGGACGGCAAGGAGACCGGCAGGGAGAAGGTCACATTAAACGGCGATATCGTCATGAACAAGTATCTGCATTTCAACGGAACGCTGGTTCTTGAGGGCAACTTTAAGGAGTCCAGCATCGTGATGCACGACACGGGCGGCTCATATGTCGTATTTGACAAGCCGCAGACCGCGCTGTTTGGATATATCACATCAACGTCTCAGGAGATCAAGCCTCTGGGCAACTACAATCTCTACAAGGACGATGCGCATATGGCAGATCTTGACAACTACAAGACCGAGGAGGTTCAGATTGAGGGATTTAAGATACCTGCCATAACGACGGTGGGAAGCCAGTTAACTCTGTATCCACACATGATTAAGGTTAGATACGCGGAGTTAAACTTCAACCTTCCGTTCCAGGATAAGATTATCGGTCTAAAGGCGCTCTCATTCCTGCCTAAGACTGAGGGCTTCTATGAATGTGTGGTTGACCACACGGGCTCATATTCAGTGGGCAAGGCCTACATGGCTATCGAGGATGGCTGGCCAAGACTTGGAACACCTGGAATTAAGACATTTGCATGGGCTCCTACAGAGTTCAATCTGGAGTTTGACACATTCAAGAAGAATTACACATTCCTCTTAAAGGGCAAGATCAGCTGGCAGATTGATAACTATGTTCCTTCGATAAGCGATTATGTCAGAGAGGAGAAGTCTCGCGGAGACGGTTTATCATTCTCCATCGTGGGCGGATACTTAGACGACATTAAGGTTTACTTCGACCATGAGCTGTCCATCCCTACAGAGGTTGGACCTATAACGTTTGACAACTTCTTCGTAGGAGCATCCAATCTCGCTGACGCCTACAAGTCAGCCAACAAGAAGCAGGACTGGACAATGTTACTCAAGGCTCAGGTTCAGGGCGGATGCAATATTTCCCTCGAGAAGGTCAGCGCCTTCTTCGGAGGCAAGGACGCAGGACCTGTGGGCAGGTTTATAAACAGAGTATTTGGCGATCTGGCGCTCATCACTTTTGAGGACACTACCATCAAGGCGAGCTTAGATTGTCTTATCGACCCTGGATTTAGCGGCTCCACAACGTTTAGCTCAACTGTCAAGCTTCTAAGCGTTGTCGAGTACGGCAATGTGGATCTGAGGCTTGGAGAGTACACAGTTGAAGACTTCATGCTGGGCGTTAACAAGAGAGATGTATTCGGTATTTATTTCGAGGGTAACCGAGGACCTAAGATTGATATCAATGACTTCAAGATTATCAATCAGGGCGGCGTAATCTTCAACATAAACAATGTATTCTCATCATACAGATTCTCAGGCACTACGGAATACCATATCTGTCTGATTGAAAAGTGGCTGGAGTACTCAGGCAAATCAAGCGCCATGTTAGAGTTTGGTTTCAGATGCCCGAAGGGCAAGCCTACATTCTACGTGGCAGTATGGGGAGAGTCAAATGACGATAACAAGGGTCTCAGAATTAAGCTTAGCGGCTGGAGCTGGGACAAGGAATATTTCTAGCATGACACAAGGGGGTTGCCAATGAAAAGCAATATCAAATATTTAAAAAACATGGTTCTGGCACTTATGGCGTTCATGCTGGTGTTTGCCGTTCCCGCATTTGGCGAGGAGCAGGAGTCTGATCTGTATTACAACGATCAGGTTCAGGACCTGATGATCATAATAGGCTACGAGTCGGATGATTTCACAGCCTACTTCGTAGATCCAAATGATAAGAAGTATACTCTCGACGCTCTCGGCGCCGAGATGGAGGATGGCCTGTGCATAGCGGTTATCGAAGATGCCGTGGAGGGCCGCTGGAAGATAGTATACGACAAGGGCTCTAACGAGTCGCTTCACGTGACGGTTGAGCCCTGGCTTGATGGAATATCCATGGAGAATTTTAAAATGTCTGGCCCTACAGACGGCTATGTGAAGCTCAAATTCTCCATAGACGGACCTAAGAGCTGCTATTACAACTACAGGGTGGTTTTAGGAACAAGCGCGGATTTTGCAAATCAGCGCGTTTTGGAGGAGAGCGACTTCTACTATAGCGGCGACGAGAAGGAACTCAGCATAGACTTCAGGGATGTGAACAGCTCTGACTCATACTATCTGCTTTTAGAGGTGTCATATTCAGGCAAGGTCATGGATTATTTTGACGAGGAGATCGTCGGACCGTTTTCAGTTAAGGGCGAGGAGCTTGAAAAACTAAGCGATTATGATGTGACTGTGGACACGGCGCAGCATCAGATTGTGATATCCCTGAAGGATGACCTTCCATATTACGCCACAACAGGATATGTGACTGTTGATATCGACGGGGCCAGGGTGGCTGAAAGCCTCTTGGACTTCGACGGAAACCAGACACAGACCGTGGTGGAGTATGACCCGGGTACGGCCGGGGAGGTTGTATGCAACGTAAAGATAACCAACGGCGATGGAAGAATCTCCGCGGATTCTGTGAAGACATTTCGCTTAGACGACCAGGGAGATAAGTTCACATGCGTCATGCCGGAGGATAAGCCCTACAACAACAGAACCTATCAGATATATTATAAGAACGCTGACGACAATAGGATCTACTGGGTTATTGAGGACGGTTACGAGGACTATGAGAACGTGACCGGAAGCGGCTATCTGAAGCTTGAGCTTAACGAGGGCACAACATATCTGAAGGTCAGGTATACCAACGACGACGGAATAGAGTTTGTGGACGAGAGGTATGTGACGGTTGATTCGCTTCCTCCGGCACTCAGCCTCTACGAGCATCCGGACGGACTTATAACAGAGGCATCCACTTACATATTAAGCGGTGTGACAGACGCGGGCGCCACAGTTACCATTAACAACGAGGCACTAACGACCAGCGGTGACGGGGCATTTCAGAAGGAATTAGCCCTTGAGGACGGCGAAAACGTCTTCGTTATTACAGCGCAGGACGAGGCAGGAAATGCTTCGACCTACGCGGTTAAGATAAACAAAACGGTACCTGCAGGAACCAGGCAGGAGGGAGCGGCAGACAGCAGTTTCTTAACCAGAATCCTTCCGTATCTGCCGCTTATCGTGGCCGGATATGCGTCAATATTTGGAATAATACTTCTGTTAATTGTGGCAGGAGGTAAGAAGAAGGGCAAGCCTGTTCTTAGCATTATAAGAAATGCTTCGATTGTCGGAGCGATATTTGCGCTGGTCGCATTCGTGGCTGATTTCATAGTGTGGAAGAAGAGAGAGGCATATGCTAAGAGCGTGGACTTCATAAACATGGCGTATGATTCCAAGAAGGAAGCCTACGCTTACATGGAGACCACGGATAAGCTTCACACAGTTTGGCAGGCGCTGCTGATAGCATTCATAGCGCTTGCGGTAATCGCAGTTTTGGCCGCGGTGCTCGGAATTCTTCTTAAGCCAAATCCTGAGGCGAAGGCCAGAAGACAGGCTGCGAGGGAGGCTAAGAAGGCCGAGAGAGAGGCTAAGCTTAGAGAAGCCGAGGAGGCCAAGAAGCGCGCGGCAGAGGCTAAGGCTATAGAGGACGCTAAGAAGGCCGAGGAAGCTAAGAAGGCGGCGGAGGCCAAGGCTATAGAAGACGCCAAGAAGGCCGAGGAGGCAAAGAAGGCGGCAGAGGCCAAGGCTATAGAAGACGCCAAGAAGGCCGAGGAAGCCAAGAAGCGCGCGGCGGAGGCTAAGGCTATAGAAGACACCAAGAAGGCCGAGGAGGCTAAGAAGGCGGCAGAGGCCAAGGCGGCGGCAGAAACCGAGAAGCCTGAGGCTGAGCCAGAACCTAAACCTGAGCCTAAGCCAGAACCTAAGCCAGAACCTAAGAAACTGAGGTTCTGTACGGGATGCGGAAACCAGCTCGCAGACGGAATTGCATATTGTAATAAGTGCGGCAAGAAAGTTTAATTGATAAGGACCTGTGAAATGAGAGATCATTTCACAGGTCTTTTTTTGCCTAAAATAATTGAAAATAAGGGCTTTTTTTAAAAAAATAATTTTTTTTGTTGACAATTAAAGTATTGTGGATATAATTAGTTACGACTAACTAACAGGAGTGTTTGATTATGAATCTTAATGAAGCAGAAGTAGGAAAAGAATATGTAATCACTGATGTCAACACTAACGGCGATGAGGAGATGAAGAGTTTCCTGTTCACTCTTGGTTGCTACAGCGGTGAGCCCATCACTGTCGTTGACAGGAAGAAGAGGAATCTTGTCGTTTCTATCAAGGATGCCCGTTACAGTATTGATGCAGAGCTTGCTGAAGCTATCATGATTTGATTCGGATAGACAAACCATAGTCAAATAATTATATATGGAGGATTTGGTATGCGTATTGCTTTGACGGGAAACCCGAACAGCGGAAAAACGACAATGTACAATGCCCTGACAGGCCGCAGTGAGAAGATAGGTAACTGGGCTGGTGTTACGGTAGATAAAAAAGAGAGCGCAATCAAGGCTGTCTACAACGAGACAGGCAAGGAACTGATTGCAGTTGACCTTCCAGGTGCTTACTCTATGTCACCATTTACATCAGAGGAGAGCATCACCAGTGCCTATGTTAAGAACGAGAAGCCAGACGCTATCATTAACATAGTTGACGAGACAAACTTAAGCCGAAGCCTGTTCTTCACAACACAGCTTCTTGAGCTTGGCATTCCTGTTGTCGTTGCACTTAACAAGGA
>JAILPS010000027.1 GCA_024699325.1 Lachnospiraceae bacterium
GAATTACTTCCTGTAACATAGACATCGACATTTTCTATCCTCAGAAGAGAATTTAACACCTCCTCAAATCTGTCCAAAAATTGAACCTCATCCAACAAAATGTAATACACATCATCATCAGTAATCTTCTCTTTAATATATCTATAACATACTTTGGGATTACGCAATTCATCAACATCGATACCATCAAGTGCAATCTCAATTATATGGTCTGAATTTACACCGCTATTAAGAAGATATTCCTTATATAACTTAAATAATAGGAATGATTTACCACATCGTCTGATTCCGGTAAAAACCTTTAGCATTCCGTTATTCTGTGGTTCAACCAGTTTATTTAAATAACCATCTCTTTTTATTATCATTCTATTACCTCTTTTTGCGAATGCCGCATTTTCTGGTAATATGATATCTCTTTCTGGCTCAAAAATCAATCACTTATTACCATTTTTTGCGGCAAGATGCATTTTTAGATAGTAAAATATAGTATCAAAAAGGTATCACGACACAAAAAAGGCCTGAAAAATTCATTCGCGCTTCGCTTCGCTCGCGCTCATGTCTGTTGTCGCCAAATACTACGAGATAAATATAAGCCGCTGCTTCGCAGCTTGCTCACACAAAAACAGGGTCCTATCCTCAAGTAAACTTGGGATAGGACCCTTATTTTTATGTGGCACCGCCTTGCGGTGCTTATATTTATCTCTTGTGCTTGACTCGTTATCACTCAAACTCCACCGTGCCGGTTGGCTTAGGGGTGTAATCGTAGAGAACGCGGTTGATGCCTGGAACCTCATGTGTAATACGGTCTGTGATGTGGCACATAAGGTCGTATGGAATATTCTCAACTGTACACTGCATGACATCTGTTGTGTTGATGGCGCGAACGATACAGCACCACTCGAATGCTCTCTTGCCGTCCTTGATGCCTGTTGACTTGAAGTCAGGGACAACTGTGAAATACTGCCATACCTTGCCCTCTAAGCCGTTCTTGGCAAACTCCTCGCGAAGGATGGCGTCTGACTCTCTGACTGCCTCCAGTCTGTCGCGTGTGATTGCGCCTGGACATCTGACGCCAAGTCCCGGACCTGGGAATGGCTGGCGGTAAACCATGCCGTGTGGGAGGCCGAGTCTCTCGCCGACTACTCGAACCTCGTCCTTAAACAGGATCCTGACAGGCTCCACAAGTTCAAAATTCATGTCCTCAGGAAGTCCGCCTGCGTTGTGGTGAGCCTTAATTCCCTGCTCACTCTCCAGAATATCCGGCCAGATGGTTCCCTGTGCCAAAAACTCTATACCGTCGAGTTTCCTGGCCTCCTCGGCAAACACCTCGATGAACTCGCCGCCGATAATCTTCCTCTTGGTCTCAGGGTCTGCAACCCCTGCCAGCTTATCGAGGAAACGGTCTGTGGCGTCCACATACACGAGGTTAGCCTTCATCTGGTTTCTAAACACCTCGATAACCTGCTCAGGTTCTCCCTTTCTGAGGAGTCCGTGGTTTACATGCACACATGTAAGCTGGTCTCCTATGGCCCTGATGAGAAGGGCTGCAACAACTGATGAATCCACTCCTCCTGACAATGCCAGGAGAACCTTCCTGTCTCCGACCTGTGCCCTCACAGCCTCAACCTGCTCCTCGATAAACGCGTCCGCAAGCTCAGGCGTGGTGATGCGCACCATGTCGTCCGGTCTTCTGTCGTTATTCATTTAATACCTCCCAAAATTATATTATGCCGCTTCCCTAATAACGGCAAATATTACGATCTCTTTTTCTTCTTGAGATTAAACATCTGATCGTCCGCAGCGTCTATCGCATTCTGAAGAGTCTGGCCATCCCCCTGTACTACCGTCACCTCGCCGATTGTCAGATTATATGGATAAGCAAATGCTTCGTCAAACTTCAGGTTCTCCAAATCCTCCATAAGCTCATCCCTGATGCTGTGGTCAGTTATGGTCACGAACTCGTCAGCGCCGTAGCGGATGCCCATGCTGGCAATGTTGCCGATGCATTTCTTAATCAGTTTCGCTGTGGTTCTAAGAGCGTTGTCGCCGTTCTCATAACCATATTTTTCGTTGATCATGCGCATATTGTCGATGTCGATATAGCTTATGTAGACCTTCGTGCCCTCCTCTAGCATCTCATCAAACAGCTGCTTAGCCTTAAACTGTATGCCAAACCTGTTGACCATGCCGGTCTTCTGATCTGTCATGTATACGGGCGCCAGCTTCTGGTTCATGTCGCTCAAAACCTTACTCTGTCTGACACTCTCTATAAGGTTGTCATAGAGGTTAAATGCCCCTTCTAATATGTCAAACTCAGGAACCTTAGAAAACTCTGTCATGGCCACGTAGCCTATGCACACGGAGCCTAGTTTAAGCGGATAGAAGGTCACCATATTCAGTTGATTGATAATATCATCAGGAAGCAGAGTTTTTCTGTCAAATGTTGTGTAGATATGCTCTGTGTCACATTTGAGCTTGTTATCGCTGCAGGCCATAAGGTGCATTACCTTGCCGTAGTGGCGCACAGAATCAGGGTATTCAAAATAGTCCATGTACATGCCGTTGATGACAAGATACATATTGCCAGCCTCTAAGTCAGGCGCACACTTCTCGATAACATCAAGAGCCTCATAGAGGTTGTCAGAGGAGCCCAGATAAGGTGACACCTTACTCTGAACACTTGTGAAATTCCTGATGCAGGCGTTCATATTCTGGTAGCGGATGGTCAGCTTCCTCAAATCCTCCAGGCCGTTGCTGCAGCCGCAGGACTTGCCAAGTATCAGCTCTGACGGGCTGTTAATTCTGTTCACGATGCCGGCGGATGGCTGAAGCTGTGCGATAACCGTCTGCACTGCAAGATAAGACTGCCTTGCATAGTCTCTGTCCACAGTCGTAATCCTGGGGTCCATGGTTTTAGCCACAAGCGCATTGTCAAATCCTGTGACTATAACATCCTCGGGAACACTCACGCCGTGTTCCTTGAAATATTCTATAACGCCCGATGCAGATGCATCGTTGGCACATATAACTGCGTCCGGCAGCTTCTCGCCGTCCTCCCTGGATATGGAGTAAATGCTCTTAGCCGCGTTGGTGCCGTTGGCCTTCGTCCACGAATTGCCATAGTAGGTTGTGTCATATTCATCTATGCCGTGGGCCTCACAGGAACTTCTAAAAGCCAGCTCTCTGTCCCTGGCCTCCTTGCTGTTAAATGCGCCTCTTACAAAAGCCATATTTTTAGCACCGTGAACCTCTATAACGTGGTCGACGATGGCTCTCATGGCTGAGGCATTGTCCGTTCCCATGTATATGCAGCCATCGAGCTGATGATTCAGAGCAACCACGGGTTTGCCCTTATTGATGGCTCTGTTTGCAAGCTCCTGGCGCTTCTCCTGGGACCATCCCCTGTTTCCCTCTATTATGATACCGTCATAGTCTCCAACATACGGAAGATTAAATATCTGGAAGTCTGAATTGTCGACATCATCCGTGCCAAAATTGCCCATGGAATCAAACACGTGGACTGCCACGCTGTCGTGCTCGGTGACATACTTTTTAATGCCCCTCAGCATGGAATTGGCAATCTCATGATTCCATTCATGCATAAAAAAAGCTATCTTGTAATCCATGATTCCCCCTTCTTGTCCTAATGTAAACCGTACAAAGTCATAGCAGGTTAATTATATCACATATATTTTTCATTTGCCACCCAAAAACTTCATATTATCTAACAATTGTAATATTTCCTTTAATATTTTCTTGTGAAAGAGAAAAGTGTGTGATATATTATGCGTTGAAAAAATATAGGAGGAAAAGAATATGTGGTTTGTATTCACCATTGCCACGACTCTTATCTGGGGTCTGGCCGAACTGTTCTACAAGAAGGGCGCACGCCCTGACGAGAAGTTCTCACACTTAAAGATAACAGTTTGTGTCGGTGTTGTTATGGGTCTTCACGCAGTATATGTAATGCTCACAGAAGATTTTACATACGATCCGATGAACTTAATCTACTACTTGCCGGTATCACTTTGCTATATCATATCCATGGCACTGTCATATTTCGGAATGCGTTTTATAGAGGAGTCCATCTCAGATCCTATAGAGAACACATCAGGAGCTATGTGCTCACTTTTATGTGTAATCTTCTTACATGAGTCCATTGGTTTCTGGTCAGTCTTCTTCATACTTGTGATTGTTGCAGGTATCTTAGGCGTTGGTTTCTTAGAGAACCACGGCGACACAGACAGAAAGAAGAAGCTCGGCAAGACGCTTGCAATCGTAGCATTTGCCATGCCTTTCTGCTACGCTATCATCGACGCTTTAGGTTCATTCCTCGACATCTACTATCTGGATATGGAGACAACCAAGCTCGCAAATGTAACAGAGGAGAACATCGAGCTTATGGCTAACACCTCTTACGAGCTCACATTTGCCATTGTCGCAGTTATCCTGCTCATCTTTATGGCAATCAAGGGTGTGAAGTTTGAGCTTCCTAAGCAGCGCGACAAGATCATCGCTGCCATCTGCGAGACAGCTGGTCAGTTCACATACGTATTCGCCATGAGCGGCAACGGCGCCATCGCCGCACCAATCATCTCATCAGTATGTGTTGTATCTCTGATCCTTTCGAGAATCTTCCTCAAGGAGAAGCTTACCAAGAAGCAGTATTTCTTCATTTTCCTTGTCCTTGTAGGTATCTTAGGACTCGCCATCATCGAGGGCGACGCCTGACATGTAAATATTATAACGGCTTCAGACAGTGTCTGAAGCCGTTTTTTGTTATGATTATTATGTTCTTTTTATGGGAATGCGCACCTCAAAATGCGTTCCCTCTCCTACCTGGCTTGTCATCTCGATACTTCCCTCGTGTACCAAAACTGCGTGCTTCACAATCGAAAGTCCAAGTCCCGTGCCTCCGACCTCCTTGCTTCTGCTCTTGTCTACGCGGTAGAAGCGCTCAAACACTCTCTCCTGACTCTCCTCTGGAATTCCGATACCAGTGTCGTCTATTTTTATCACTGCAAATGTGCCGTCAGACTCAACCTTAACGCTGACCCTGCCGCCGTGATGGTTATATTTCACAGCGTTGTCACAGAGATTATAGACTATGCTGTAGAGATGCTGTGGCACACCGCATATGGTCAAAGGCTTGCCCTCTATGCTTATCTCGACGTCCATGTCGGCTGCCGCCGTCTGCAGGCTGTCAACCGCATTTTGCGCGATCATAAACAGATCACAACTCTCCCACTTGTCGTTTGCGCCTCCGTTGTCAAGCTTCGTCAGGTCTATGATGTCCTCCACAAGCTTGGTTAGGCGGGACGATTCTGTGCGGATTTTTCGGGCGAAGGGCTTGATATCACCCTCTGCCACCATGCCGTTTTCTAAGAGCTCTGCGTAGCCCGAAATGGCGTGCAGCGGAGTTTTAAGCTCGTGCGAGACGTTTGCGGTAAATTCCTGCCTGATAAGCGCCGTCTTCTCTATCTGCTCCTGGTCGTTTTTTAGCTGGATGCGCTGGGCATTTATCTGTCTAAGCAGCGGCTCGACCTCCCTGTAGTTTTCTTTGCCGTAATAGTATTCGGGGTGCTCCAGATTGATTTCGTTGATAGGTTTTACAATCTTCTTCGCAAGTCTTGACGCTAGAACAAATGATAGCACAAATGCTATGACAATCACCAGACATATGGGCTGGGCAAAGCCAAGTATCAGCGTCCACACTGTCGCCTGCACGATGGAGAGTCTTAAAACCGTCCCATCCGGAAGTCTTCTGGCGCAGTAGAGCTGTTTCTCTGCGAGCGTGCTGGAATATCTGGCCGCCTCGCCGTATCCGCTCTCTAGCGCCTCCCTAACCTCCTCACGCTCAAGGTGGTTTTCCATCTCCTGCCTGTCGGCCTCGTTGTCGTAGAGGACATTGCCCTGCGCGTCAATCCACGTTATTCTGTAATTCTTGGCGTCAAGGTCTGTGAAGAAATCCGCCCCGCTAAGGGACACTCCCTGATACGCCAGCTGCGTCTCACTTTTTAGCTGTTCCTTCTGCACATTGGAAAAATAGTTGTATGAAATCCCCATGATAAATATCAGGGATGCCCAAAATACTAAAACCGCCACAGTCCATATGGCGTTTAATATCTTACTGCTCATTATTCTCCTCCATCTTGTAGCCGACACCTCTCACCGTGTGTATGTATGCCCCAGCGCTCTCAAGCTTCGTCCTGAGCGTCCCCACGTGAACGTCCACAGTCCTGCTCTCCCCCACATAGTCCATCCCCCACACCGCAGAGAGTATGTGGTCTCTTGTGAAGACCTGCTCAGGGTTTTCCATAAACATTTTCAGAAGTTCAAACTCCTTAAGTGTCAGAACCACATTTTGACCACTTACTGCCACTATGTGACGCCCCACATCCATGGTTATATCCTTAAATGTGAGCAACGTCGTCTCTTTT
>JAILPS010000028.1 GCA_024699325.1 Lachnospiraceae bacterium
CAACGCAATCCTAGAGGATTTAGGTTCTCCGGGATCTCTGTACTTCATCGCACAGACAGACTCAGAGGGCAATCTCAACTATTCCACATCAGGATATTCATATGTTCTCAACTATGACATAGACACACTTATCGCCAACGGCTCAGTGGTTCTGACAGGTGAGGATGTGGATAATGCACAGCCTGTAAGCGAGGAGAATTCCACAACCAAAGCTGTAGAGTACAAGGTTGCTCTCTCTCTTAAGTCAGAGGGCACAACGAAGTTTGCAGAGGCCACCAAGAAGGCATACGAGGCAGGCGAGACAATCGCTATCTACTTCGACGGCCAGTTTGTAAGCGTTCCCAAAGTAAGCACAGTAATCACAGGCGGTCAGGCTACAATCACAGGTATGGATAACTACGAGGAGGCTAAGGAGTTGGCCACAGTAATCCGTATCGGTGCCGTTCCTCTTGAGCTTACAGAGGTTCGTTCCAACGTTGTAGGTGCCAAGCTCGGCGAGAGCGCGATTGAGACATCTCTCATCGCAGCTGCCATCGGTTTCGCGCTTATCATTCTGTTCATGGTCTGCGTTTACCGCATCATGGGTCTTGCAGCTTCCATAGCTTTAGTGCTCTACGGCGCGCTTGACATCGTGATCATGAGCGCATTTGGCGTGACACTCACACTTCCGGGTATCGCCGGCGTTATCCTCTCAGTAGGTATGGCGGTTGATGCCAACGTCATCATCTTCGCGCGTATCCGCGAGGAGCTTGCCAAGGGAGTTTCCGTTAAGACTGCAGTCAAGAACGGTTTCGATAAGGCTTTATCAGCCATCTTAGACGGAAATATCACAACACTTATCGCAGCTGCTGTGTTATTTGTTATGGGTTCAGGTACTATCAAGGGCTTCGCTTCAACGCTTGCCATTGGTATCATCTTATCCATGTTCACAGCTCTGTTTGTGACCAAGTTTATTCTTAACTCTCTTATCGCCATGGGCGCTAAGAACACAGGCCTTTACGGCAAGGCTAAGGAGCTTAAGACATTTAACTTCGTAGGTAAGTCTAAGGTATTCTTTGCCATCTCAGCACTTCTCGTTGTTGGCGCTGTGGGCATGCTTATCTACAACTCTACCTCAGGCTACATGTTAAACTACAATATCGACTTCATCGGCGGTACTTCATCAACGATTGAGCTCGAGAATGCAGTTGACCTTGAATATATCGACAACACGGTTAAGCCTATTGTCGCTGATGCCCTTGGCATCTCAACAGCTGACATCCGTGCAAACACAGTTAATGACACAAACCAGATTGTTTTAAAGACGAAGACTCTGTCACAGGAAGAGAGAGAGAAGGTCTTAGACGCTCTCGAGGCTAAGCTTGGTGTTGACGCTTCAAGCGTTGAGATGGAAAACATTTCAGCTACTGTCGGCAACGAGATGAGAAAGAACGCAATCATCGCCGTTGCCATCGCAACAGTGTGCATGCTTCTCTACATCTGCATCAGATTTAAGGAGTTCTCATTTGGTTTGGGCTCAGTTCTGGCTCTGTTACACGACGTATTCGTAGTGCTTCTGTTCTACGCAGTGCTCAAGTGGTCAGTCGGAACAACATTTATCGCATGTATGCTCACAATCGTAGGTTACTCTATCAACGCCACAATCGTTATCTTTGACCGTATCAGAGAGAACATGAAGGTTATGGCCAAGGGCGAGACACTTGCGGACGTGACCAACAAGTCAATCACACAGACCATGACACGAAGCATCAATACATCACTCACAACACTTGTGACCGTTGTCATTCTTGCCATCATGGGAGTTTCATCTATCAAGGAATTCGCCTATCCACTTATCGTAGGTATCGTATGCGGTACATATTCTTCAGTGTGCATCGCAGGAAACCTCTGGTATGTGCTTCACTCTAAGATTGAGGCTAAGAAGGCTGAATAAGCAGGTTTATTATGTACGAACTTATAACTACCGACGGGGCTGCCAAGCGGGGAACGTTTGACACAGTCCACGGGAAAATCCAGACTCCGGTCTTCATGAACGTGGGAACAGTCGCCGCCATCAAGGGCGCCGTATCCACGGAGGATTTAGAGAGAATAGGGACGCAGGTTGAGCTGTCAAACACATATCACCTGCATGTGAGACCCGGCGACAAGGTCGTTCACGACTTAGGCGGTCTTCACAAATTCATGAACTGGAATAAGCCGATACTAACGGACTCGGGCGGTTTCCAGGTGTTCTCCCTGGCGGGGCTCAGAAAGATCCGCGAGGAGGGTGTGACATTTCAGTCACATGTGGACGGACACCGCATATTCATGGGACCTGAGGAGAGCATGCAGATACAGAGTAATCTTGCATCGACCATCGCCATGGCATTTGACGAGTGCCCGCCGTCAACAGCTGACAGGGATTACATCGTGCCGTCGGTTGACAGAACCACGAGATGGCTTTACCGCTGTAAGGCGGAGATGGAGAGGTTGAACACTTTAGACACCACCATCAACAAGCACCAGATGCTGTTTGGCATCAACCAGGGCGGAATTCTCCCGGACGTCAGAATTGCCCACGCGAAGGAGATTGTGAAGTTGGACTTAGACGGTTATGCAGTCGGCGGTCTGGCGGTTGGCGAGAGCCACGAGGAAATGTATCACATCCTCGACGAGGTTGTGCCCTTCCTGCCGCAGAACAAGCCCACATATCTCATGGGCGTCGGAACTCCGGCGAATATCTTAGAGGCGGTTGACAGGGGCGTGGACTTCTTCGACTGTGTCTATCCCACCAGAAACGGCCGCCACGGTCATGTGTACACAAACCACGGCCGCATGAACATGACTAACGCCAGATACGAGCGCGATCCGAGACCAATCGACGAGAAGTGCAACTGTCCGACATGTCAGAGATATTCCAGAGCATATATCCGCCACCTTCTCAAGGCAGGGGAAATGCTAGGTCTTCGACTTTGCGTATTGCATAATCTATATTTTTATAATACAATGATGGCTGAGATCCGCGAGGCTATAGAACAGCACCGCTACAAGTCATACAAACTGGAGAAGCTGGCAGGTTTTGCCGAGGGCATCCCAGAATAGAAAGGAATTAAATATGTATAATTTATTAATGGCAGAGGCTGCCACTTCAAACAGTACAGGCAGTCTGATTACACTTATCATCATGTATGTTGTAATCTTTGGAGCATTGTACTTCATAATGATCAGACCTCAGAAGAAGCAGCAGAAGAAGATAGGCGAGATGCTTTCAGCCCTTGAGGTGGGAGACAGCGTACTTACATCTTCAGGTTTCTACGGTGTGGTAATCGACATCACAGATGACACAGTTATCGTGGAGTTTGGTAACAATAAGAATTGCCGTATTCCTATGCAGAAGTCAGCAATCATTGAGTGTGAGAAGCCAGAGTCTGGCAGCGCTAACTAATCTACATCGGGCTACCGCTTGGCGGTAGCCCGTTTTGGCGTATTTAAGGTAGTTATATGAAGAAGATATATAGTTATTACACGGTCGGCGATATATTAAAAAACGTATTTGAGCTTGTGTTTGCTGTGGCCATAGGAGCAGCATTTGCTTATTATAAGATATATGCGGCACTGGTGTTTTTGATCGTAATCATCGCTGTCCTGATCTATCTTGACATAAGGTTTATAATTATGGACGACAAAAAACTGTCCGATTTTAAGAGGACGGCCGTGTCCGAGAGCATAGATTATGAGCAGATTGGCGAGGTGACAACAGCTGTCAAGGACAAGAAGGTTTTCGTCTGCGTTTACGGTGCGGGCAAGGCCATCACATTTCCATACAGGCCGAAGGCCTATGTGGCGCTTCTCAAGCATATGAATCTTCAGGATGATGTGATTTCAGGCATATTGGACAGCGTGGTCTATGACAGCCCTGTGCGCGTCGACGATTTTGTGATAAGAAAAAACACCGTGCTCATAGACGAGCTGTTTGGCAAGAGAGAATTTGTCAGAAGAGAGATTGTAAGAGATGGAAAATAGAGACATATATTTGGATAATTCTGCCACCACGATGGCGTTTCCTGAGGTCTGTGAGCTGGTGGGCAGGACCATGTCCACCCTGTACGGAAACCCCTCATCCCTGCACTCTAAGGGGATGGCGGCAGCTGCAGAGATTAAGACTGCCAGGGAGAGGATTGCGAAAACTCTCAAATGCGAGGAGAAGGAGATTGTGTTTACCTCCTGCGGGACAGAGGCGGATAATCTGGCGATTATAGGAGGCGCGCTTGCAAACAGCCGTGCCGGAAAACACCTGATCACAAGCTCCATAGAGCATCCGGCAGTGTTAAATTCTATGAAAACCCTTGAGGATCTAGGCTTTGAGGTGACATATCTTCCGGTCGATGAGACCGCCAGAATTAGGCTTAGCGATTTAGAGGCTGCCATAAGGCCTGACACCATACTTGTGTCGCTTATGTATATCAACAACGAGGTGGGCTCAGTCATGCCCATAGCAGAGGCGGGAGCGCTCATAAAGAGAGTCAACCCCAGGACGCTCTTCCACGTGGACGCGGTTCAGGCGTACGGCAAGCGCGTGATTAAGCCATCGGCAGAAAAAATCGATATGCTAAGCGCCAGCGGCCACAAAATCCACGCCGGCAAGGGCGTAGGTTTTCTCTACATAAGGACGGGCGTGAAGGTTAAGCCCCTGATGGTCGGAGGAGGCCAGCAGAAGGGCATGAGAAGCGGAACTGAGAATGTCCCGGGGATTGCCGCCATGGGGCTTGCATCCCAGATGCTCTATAAGAATATCGCAGAGGATCTTGACAGACTCTACGAGCTTAAGGAGTACTTCATAAGCCAGGTATCAACCATAGAGGGAGCCTATGTAAATGGTCTCACGGGAAGGGACAGCGCGCCCCACGTTATAAGCGTAAGTTTTTCCGGCATCAAGAGCCAGGTCTTCTTAAACGCGCTTAACCAGAAGGGCATATATGTGTCATCGGGCTCAGCCTGCTCTACAAACCACCCCGGTATCAGCGATACGCTTAAGGCCATGGGAGTGAAGAAGGAGCTGCTCGATTCCACCATAAGATTCAGCATGTCAGTGTTCACCGCGAAGGAGGATTTAGACTACACATTAGAGTCCATAAGAGAGGTCCTTCCCATGCTTAGAAAATTCACGAAGAGGTAATATATGGAATTCAAATCATTTTTAATAAAATATGCGGAGATAGGCATTAAGGGCAAGAACAGGTTCCTGTTTGAGGATGCTTTGGTTAAGCAGATGCGCCACGCCCTTAGAAACTGCGAGGGCGACATGAAGGTTTACAAGCAGCCCGGCAGAATCTACGCAGAGACTGAGACACACTGCGACTACGACGAGGTGGTTGCTGCCCTCAAGAGAGTGTTTGGAATAAGCGCCATCTGTCCTGTTGTGCAGTTAGAGGACGAGGGCTTTGAGAAGCTTGGAAGAGATGTGACGGATTATATCAGAGAGGTCTACGGCGCGGACTGCGACAAGACATTTAAGGTAAATGCGAGACGTGCCCGCAAGGATTATCCCAAGACCAGCCAGGAGATCAACGAGGATCTGGGAGAGATACTGCTTGACGCGTTCCCTGGCATGAGAGTTGACGTTCACAAGCCCGACATTTTGTTAAATGTTGAGGTGAGAGAGCGCTTCATCTGCGTGTACTCCATAGTTATTCCGGGCCCCGGCGGCATGCCTGTCGGAACCAACGGCAAGGCGATGCTCCTGCTCTCAGGCGGCATCGACAGCCCTGTGGCGGGCTACATGATTGCCAAGCGCGGCTGCAAGATTGACGCGACCTACTTCCACGCCCCGCCATACACCTCAGACCTGGCACGCCAGAAGGTTATCGACCTGGCGAGGATTGTGTCAAGATACAGCGGACCCGTGGTTTTAAACATTGTAAACTTCACAGATATCCAGATGGCAATCTATGAGAAGTGCCCTCACGAGGAGCTGACCATAATCATGAGGCGCTACATGATGAGAATCGCCCAGGATTTGGCGCTTAAAAACGACTGCTTGGGACTTATAACAGGGGAGAGCATCGGCCAGGTTGCAAGCCAGACCATGCAGTCCATGCTGGTCACCAACGAGGTCTGTGACATTCCTGTATACCGCCCATGTGTGGGACTTGACAAGCAGGAGATTGTTGACATAAGCGAGAAGATTGGAGCCTATGAGACGTCAATCCTTCCGTACGAGGACTGCTGCACCATATATGTTGCGAAGCACCCCGTTACCAAGCCAACTCTCAAGCACATCAAGAAGAGCGAGGCTCTGCTTAGCGACGTCATCGACGATCTCTACAAGCAGGCAATCGACACTGTTGAGACAATGTGGGTTAAATAAAATGAAAAAGGCGGCCACTCTGTGAGTGACCGCCGTACATTTAACTTATGAAACGATATATGGCTTAAGTGTCTCAAGGATCTTAGATGTATCGCCCTGCTCGTGGATGTTTAAGTCGATTGGCTTAGATAAATCTAGGCTGAAGATACCCATGATGGACTTAGCATCAATCACATATCTGCCTGATACGAGATCGAAATCTGTGTCAAACTTAGTAAGATCATTAACAAATGACTTAACCTTATCGATTGAATTGAGAGAAATCTGTACTGTTGTCATTGTATTACCTCCAATATCTTTGATGTATAATTAACTGTCTTCATAGTAACTATTTGAGGTGAAAAAGTCAAGCAAAAAAGGAGCAAATTTGGCGATGAAAAAAGCCGCATTTCACAACCTAGGATGTAAGGTCAACTATTACGAGACTGAGGCCATGCTTCAGAGCCTCGAGGAAAATGGTTACCAGATCGTCGACTTTGAGGACAAGGCCGACATATATATAGTCAACACCTGCTCAGTCACAAACATGGCCGACAGGAAATCCCGCCAGATGCTTCACAAGGCGAAGAAGAATAACCCGGAGGCGGTAGTAGTGGCAGTGGGCTGCTATGTGCAGGCGGTTGGAGAGCAGATTCTTAAGGACAACGGCGTCGACATCGCCATAGGCAACGACCAGAAGGGCGAGCTGTCTGAGATACTAAGAAAATATTATGACGAGAACGGTGAGGCCTTCGTGGTGGAGGATTTAAAGCACCCCAGATGCTATGAAAATATTTCCATAGTGAGGGAGGATAACCACACCAGAGCCTATATTAAGGTTCAGGACGGCTGCAACCAGTTCTGTTCATACTGCATCATCCCCTATGTGAGGGGCCGCATCAGAAGCCGCATGGTGGGGGATGTCATAACAGAGATTACATCGCTTGTGGCGCAGGGAGTGAGCGAGGTGGTGCTCACAGGGATTCATCTGTCGTCCTACGGGCTTGAGAAGCTTCGCGCGTCAGGGGACTACGGCGGGCAGACATTTGCAACCAACTATCTGCTCGAGCTTATCGAGAGAGTTTCGGCCATCCCGGGGCTTAAGAGAGTGAGACTTGGTTCCCTGGAGCCTAGAATTATAACGGAGGATTTTGCGCTGAGATTAGCGCAGATACCGCAGATCTGCCCGCATTTCCATCTGTCACTTCAGAGCGGTTGCGACAGCGTCCTAAAGCGCATGAACAGAATGTACACAGCGGCTGAGTACAGGGAGAAATGTGAGATACTCAGAAGGTGTTTTGACAATCCCGCCATCACCACGGACGTGATCGTCGGTTTCCCGGGGGAGACGGAGGATGATTTTGAGACGACGAGGGAGTATCTTAAGGAGATTAAGCTCTACGAGACCCACATTTTTAAATATTCGCCCAGGAGGGGAACGCAGGCTGCCATCATGAAGCAGCAGGTTCCTGAGAGCGTTAAAAACGAGAGAAGCGCCACTCTTATCGAGCTTGGGGCAGGCAATGCCCATGATTTCAGAGAGAGCTACATAGGAAGGCGCGTCGAGGTTTTGTGGGAAGAAGTGGAGAGCGTGGAAGGAAGAGACTATCTAACGGGCTACACGAGAGAGTATATAAGAGCGGCTGTGCCTGCGGATGCGGGGCGTGAGCCGGGCTCTGTTACGGAGGTGACCGTGGAAGGTTTTCTCACGGACGAGATAATGATATGCAAATAAAAATGGGCAGATCGCTGATCTGCCCATTAATTTTTGTCAAGTTTCTAAAAGTCAAGTTTCTAAACCTCAAGTGGATGACCTGTGAGCTTCTCATAGCCCTCTAAATAGATGGAGATGGTCTTGTCCACAATCTCCTGTGGAAGAGTCCAACCATGTCCCTCGTTAGCTGGGTTCTTGAGCCAGTCGCGGGCGAACTGCTTGTCAAATGATGGCTGTGAGTGACCTGGCTCGTAAACATCTGCAGGCCAGAAACGTGAGCTGTCAGGAGTGAGCATCTCGTCGCCGATGATGATCTGTCCGTTCTCGTCGAGACCGAACTCAAACTTGGTGTCAGCGATGATGATACCGCGGCTTAAAGCGTAGTCAGCGCACTTCTTGTAGAGAGCGATTGTGCAGTCGCGAAGTGTGGCAGCGTACTCCTCACCCTTGCCCGGGAACTGCTTCTCGAGAACCTCGATGCTCTTCTCATATGATATATTCTCGTCATGATCGCCAATCTCAGCCTTGGTTGAAGGTGTGTAGATAGGCTCAGGAAGCTTGTCAGACTCGCGAAGTCCCTCAGGAAGTCTGATGCCGCAGACTGTGCCGTTCTTGACATAGCTTGCCCAGCCGCTGCCTGTGATATAACCTCTGACGATGCACTCTATAGGAAGCATGGTGAGCTTCTTGCACATCATGGAGTTGCCTGTAAACTGAGGCTGACGGAAATACTCCGGCATATCATTTACATCAACGCTGATCATGTGGTTGGGAAGGATATCCTTCGTCATGTCAAACCAGAACTTGCTCATCTGTGTAAGCACTGCACCCTTCTTGGTAACTGTGTTGTGAAGGATAACGTCGAAACAGCTGATGCGGTCTGTGGCAACCATGATAAGGCTGTCGCCATTGTCATAAATCTCGCGAACCTTGCCCTCTTTGATTGGCTTAAATTCTTTCATGATAATCTCCTTTTGCCGGAATACACCGGCGTTTTTGTGTTTGCCTTATATACTTCTAAAGAATAATTAGAAGAATCGCGCTCATTATAGCATAATGAGGATTTTTTTCAAGAGTAAAGGGTTACAAACTGGAGGCAATATGTGCGCTTCATTTATATGAAAATGTCAAAACCACGGGATGGATTGACAAATACAGAATATTTGATAGTATAATAAATCGTTATCATTTTTGGAAAACATTTGGGGGAGATATGAAAAAATTAACTTTAGTCCATATGGTGGCAGTAGTACTGCTTGCATGTTTTTGCCTGACGGGTTGCGGCAAATCTTTTGTGATAGAAAATGGTGTGCTTACAGAGTATCTGGGAGACAAAGAGAATGTAACTATTCCGAAAAATGTGGTAATGATAGGAGAAGGCGCATTTGAGGAATGTAAGAGCATTAAAACTGTCACAATACCTGAAGGTGTGGAAAGTATAGGGGACAGTGCATTTACGCATTGTATCAATCTTACCAGTGTCGTGATTCCGGAAAGTGTTACAAGCATAGGCGATGAAGCGTTTTATTATTGCAATAAACTTGATGATTTGACTGTTCCAGAAAGTCTTAAAGATATAGGTGATATGGCATTTTCTATGTGCTATGGGCTTGAGGATGACAACGGTTTTATTATAGTCAACGGTGTTTTGTTTGAATATAACGGTGCAGAGACTGAGTTGACAATTCCGGATGGAGTTACAAGGATTGGCAAATACGCTTTTTACAGCTGTATTAACCTTAAAGGTGTCACAATTCCCAAAAGTGTAATCCGCATAGATTACAGTGCTTTTGCCAACTGTTCTTCATTGACAGAAGTCAGAATTCCAGAAAGTCTGACAGATATTGATGAAAATGCTTTTTTAAATTGTCCTGAGTACAATATTGTAGTTTATTGACATATGTCAATTTTCGTTAGGATTTTGATTACGGCAGTCTTTGACTGCCGTTTTTTTTAATGTTAATGTTGCAAATTTTTCTCAGTTACGTATAATAGTATGTTAGTTGTAATGTTTGGTGAAGTTAGTAAAACTAAAGGCAGGTATATATTTGTATGAAGAAACAATATGTTATGGGTAATGGAGCTATAGCTCTGGGCGCTCTAAGCGCGGGAGTGAACTTAGTTAGCGGTTACCCCGGAACTCCCTCGTCTGAGATAATCGAAACCATCTCCAAAACGCCACATGAAAATGTGTATCTGGAGTGGTCGGTCAACGAGAAGGTTGCCATGGAGGTTGCAGCGGCCGCTTCCTACAGCGGAGCCAGAAGCATGGTCACCATGAAGCAGATGGGACTTAATGTTGCCGGCGACCCTCTCATGAGTATGGCCTATGTCGGAGTCAAGGGAGGATTAGTTGTGGTCAGCGCGGACGACCCGGGCCCGATATCCTCACAGACTGAGCAGGACACCAGAAGATATGCATCATTTGCGAGAATTCCCGTGTTTGATCCATCGTCTCCGGAGGAGGCCTTTGAGATGGTTCAGGACGCATTTGAATACTCTGAAAAATACGCGACCCCGGTGCTGTTTCGCCCCACAACGAGAGTGTGCCACGCGTACGCTTCCGTGACCACTAAAGAGGAGTTTAGCGGCAGAGCGGTCGAGGGTTTTGTTAAGGACAGCAGTAAGTGGGTTATTTTCCCGAGACTGTCTTTTGCAAACCACGCGAAGATGGAGGAGAGAAATGTTCGCATAGCCGAGGATTTCTCAGGCTACCGCTTCAACACATGTGAGGGAAGCGGCTCGAAGGCCGTCATAACCTCAGGCATAAGCTACGCCTACGCGAAGGAGTATTTAAAAAAGCACAGTGACGTGAGACTGATCAAGCTTGGAACACCTTACCCCTTCCCTGAGAGGTTTGTTTTGGAGAGTTTAGAGGGCGTGAGCGAGGTGCTAAGCTTCGAGGAGCTAAGCCCCTTCCTGGAGGAAAATGTTTTACAGTTAATCGGCAAATACCACTTGAATCTCACCGTGCACGGCAAGCTTGACGGAAGTGTTCCACACAGCGGCGAGAACAGTGCAGACAGCGCCGCCAAGATTATCGGAGCGTTCCTTGGAGCCTCAGACGAGGCCACAGGAATCGATGTGTCAGATATGCCTAAGCTTCCAGCAAGACCTCCCGTTTTGTGCGCAGGATGTCCCCACAGGGCATCGTTCTACGCGGTCAAGAAGGCGATGGGCAAACAGAAGAGCTATTTCTGCGGAGATATCGGCTGCTACACACTTGGCAACGCGAAGCCTCTTGACATGGTCGACACCTGTCTGTGCATGGGCGCCGGCATCACTATGGCGCAGGGCTTTGACCACATTGACGGCGAGGGAACATGCTTTGCCTTCGTGGGCGACAGCACATTTTTCGCCTCAGGAATAACAGGAGTGGTTAACGCCGTATATAACGAGGCCGATATGGTTTTGTGCGTGCTTGACAACTCGACCACCGCCATGACAGGCCACCAGCCGCACCCTGGAACAGGTCGCAACATGATGGGCGACATCGTGGAGAAGGTGAGCATCGAGAAGATATTGGAGGGCATTGGCCTTAAGAAGATCATAACGGTGGATCCGCTTGACTTAGACGCAAGCGTGGCTGCGGTTAAGGAGTGCGTGGCGCTTCCGGGAGTGAAGGCCATAATATTTAAATCGCCATGTATCGCCATCACCAAGCCTAAGGGCAAGATGAAGATAGATGACAAATGCATAGGCTGCAAGAAGTGCATCAGAGAGATCGGATGCCCGGCGCTTATCATGGTTGACGGCAAGGTCACCATCGACGAGAGTCTGTGCACGGGCTGCGGACTGTGCAGCCAGATCTGCCCTGTGGGCGCGATTGGAGGTGCTTGCCATGAATAAGGATGTGCTTATATGCGGTGTCGGCGGACAGGGAACAGTCCTCGCATCGAAGCTTATAGCGGCGGCAGCCATGGCCGAGGGCAACACGGTCCACTCTGCTGAGACCATTGGAATGGCCCAGAGAGGCGGTCCCGTAACCAGCCATGTGAGAATTGGAGATGAGGCGTATTCGCCCCTCATCCCTCACGGAAATGCTGATGTGCTCATAGCATTTGAGCCTGCTGAGGCGGTTAGAAACCTGGGATATCTTAAGAAGGGCGGCGTGGTTATAGTTAACTCTAACCCCACCAAGCCTGTAACCGAGTCCCTTCAGGAGACCGGCTACGACGGCAGGGACATGATAGATTATCTCAAGAAGAAGTGCGCATGTGTCGTTGTGGACGGCGCAGGGCTTTGCGCTTCATTTGGCTCAGTTAAGTTTTTAAATGTGGCGCTTCTTGGCGTGGCATACGGAACGGGCAGGCTTGGCGTGTCCGAGGAGAGCATACTTAAGGAAATTGAGGCCAGAGTGCCTGCAAAATTCATAGAATTAAACAAATCCGCATTTATTAAGGGCAGGGAGATAGGAGAAGGTTATGAGAATTAGTGAAGAGCAGCTTAAAAAGGTTGACGCACAGATTAAGAGACTTATCAAGACCGACAGCTACTACGGCAAAATGTACCGCGACTTAGGCTTCACAGGCTGTGCAAGCGAGGAGGAGTTTCTTAGAATTCCATTTTCAAGCAAGGAGGATTTAAGAAATGCTTACCCCTTGGGAATTCAGGCAGTGCCTGACGAGGAGGTAGTAAGAATTCACTCCTCATCAGGAACCACTGGAAAGCCTGTAATCATCCCTTACACAGCGAAGGATGTTGATGACTGGGCCACAATGTTTGCAAGATGCTATGAACTGGCGGGCATCACGAAGAAGGACCGCATCCAGATTACCCCCGGCTACGGACTGTGGACGGCAGGTATCGGCTTCCAGGCAGGCTGCGAGAAGCTTGGCGCCATGGCCATCCCCATGGGACCGGGAAACACAGAGAAGCAGCTGCAGATGATGCAGGATTTAGGCTCAACAGTAATATGTGCGACATCATCATATGCACTTCTCCTCGCAGAGGAGATTAACAAGCGCGGCCTCAAGGATAAGATTAAGCTAAAGAAGGGCGTCATCGGCTCAGAGAGATGGAGCGACAAGAAGCGCGAATATATCGCAAACGAGCTTGGCATCGAGCTCTACGATATCTACGGTCTCACAGAGATCTACGGGCCTGGCATCGGCGTCAACTGCTCTAAGCAGACAGGAATGCACTGCTTCGACGACTATCTCTACATAGAAATCATCAACCCCAAGACAGGCGAGCCTGTTCCTGACGGAGAGATGGGCGAGATTGTAATCACAACTCTCGTTAAGGAGGGTGCTCCATTACTCCGTTTCAGAACACATGACATGAGCCGCATCATCCCGGGCGACTGCCCATGCGGCTGCAAGTATCCGAGACTTGATGTCATCCAGGGCAGAAGCGATGACATGTTCAAGGTTCACGGCGTAAACATGTTCCCAAGCCAGGTTGAGGAGATCCTGGGCATGGTTGAGGGCGTTTCAAGCGAATACAAGATTGATATCGCCCACGACGATGAGACGAACAGGGATATCATCATGCTCACCGCTGAGGCTGACGGCAGGGTCAACTTCCAGGATACAGCAGATGCTGTAAGGAGCCTGTTTAAATCCCGCATGAGCGTCACCCCAAGAGTCAACATTGTGCCACTTCAGACACTGCCTCGTTCAGAGAAGAAGACCAAGCGCGTCTTTGACCACAGAGAAGAGTGATAAGCGACCCGGAATGCACGGCATTCCGGGTTTTTTTGCACGAATTGCACCATAAAATATTTGAAATATGTGGGTTGTAAATACATATTTTTTATGGTAAAATCGCCTTAATTGGGCATATGTCCAAATATGGAGAGGATAAAGGAGAACGATTATGAATTACGGTTATTTTGATGAGGCGAACAGAGAGTACGTCATCACCAATCCGGCAACACCAGCGCCATGGGCGAACTATCTGGGTTCACCTGCATATGGTGCACTTATATCTAACAACGCCGGCGGCTACAGCTTCGTGCAGAGTGGTGCCAACGGACGTATCCTTAGATATCATTTTAATGCTGATGACACACCTGGACGTTACATCTATCTTCGCGATGATGAGACAGCAGATTACTGGTCAGCTTCATGGATGCCGGTAGGCAAGGATTTGTCACAGTATAAGAGCGAGTGCCACCACGGTACAGCTTACACAAACATGATAGCTCAGTACTCAGGCATCAAGTCTGAGGCTCTCTACTATGTTCCGCTTGACAAGACATACGAGGTTTGGAGACTTAAGGTAACTAACGAGTCTGATAAGGCTAGAACCATCTCAGCATTTGGTTACGCAGAGCTCACCAACGATTCCAACTATGAGCAGGATCAGGTTAACCTTCAGTATACACTGTTCATCACAAGAACAAGGTTCTTCGACAACAAGATCGTTCAGACAATCAACGAGAACTGCACAGGCGCCATGAAGGAAGGCTATCCAACAACAGAGCGTGAGAGATTCTTCGGCCTTGTTGGCAACCCTGTTGCATCATATAACGGCGATAAGGATGCATTTATCGGCCCATGGCACGGATACGGCAACCCTCAGGCTGTTGTAAACGGCAAGTGTGACAATAAGCTCAACTACAACTCTAACGGTGTTGGAGCTCTTCACACAGTTATCAAGCTCGCTCCAGGCGAGTCTAAGGAGATCGCTTTCATCCTTGGAAGATACAACGTCACAGACGCACAGAAGATTATGGACGGCTATGCAGACCTCGAGAACACAGTTCAGACAGAGCTTGCAGCCCTCAAGAAGTTCTGGCACTCTAAGCTTGAGAACTTCCAGGTTAAGACTCCGGATCCACTGTTTGATACCATGGTTAACACATGGAACGCTTACCAGTGCTTCATGACATTCATATGGTCAAGAGCCGCATCATTTACATACTGCGGTTTGAGAAATGGTTACGGTTACCGTGACACAGTTCAGGATATCCAGGGCGTTATCCACCTTGATCCAGAGGCAGCAGCAGACAAGATCCGCTTCATGCTCTCAGCTCAGGTTGACAACGGCGGCGGACTTCCACTTGTAAAGTTCACACACAATGCAGGCCACGAGGACACACCTGATGATGTCTCCTATGTTCAGGCTACAGGTCACCCTGCATACAGAGCAGACGATGCTCTCTGGCTCTTCCCTACAATCAAGAAGTACTTAGGCGAGTCCGGCAACGCTGCATTCCTCAAAGAGGTTATCCCTTATGCCAACAAGGATGAGGGCACAGTATATGATCACTTAAAGAGAGCCATCCGTTTCTCAGAGGAGAGACTTGGAAACCACGGCATGCCTGCAGGTCTTCACGCAGACTGGAATGACTGCTTAAGACTGGGCAAGAAGGGTGAGTCATCATTCGTTGCCATGCAGCTCTACTATGCATATTCAGTTCTCAAGGAGTTCGCTTTAGAGCTTAACGACACAGCATATGTTGCAGAGCTTGACGAGAAGCAGGCTAAGTTTGGCAAGCTTGTTCAGGATCTGTGCTGGGAGGATGACAGATATCTTCGCGGCTACAAGGAGGACGGTCAGGTTATCGGTTCTAAGAACGATCCTGAGGCTAACATGTGGCTCAATCCACAGGCTTGGTCAGTAATCTCAGGTCTGGCAACACCTGATCAGAGAGATAAGGCTCTTGAGTCTGTTCACAGAGAGTTAAACACACCTTACGGTGTTAGAGTTATGGCTCCTTCATACAAGGATCACGCATTTGACGGTGCGCTTGCACTTCTGTTCAACGGTTCTACGAAGGAGAACGGCGGTATCTTCTCACAGCCACAGGGCTGGATCATCCTTGCAGAGTCACTTGCAGGACATGGAAACCGCGCTTATGAGTACTTCAAGGAGAGCTCACCATCTACCATGAACGACAAGGCTGAGATCAGAAAGCTCGAGCCATATGTTCACGGACAGTTTACAGAGTCTACAGAGTCTCCATACGAGGGACGCTCACATGTACACTGGCTCACAGGTACAGCTTCAACCACCATGGTTGGTATGGTTGAGGGTATGATGGGAATGAGACCTGACCTTCACGGACTCACAGTTGCACCTGCAATCCCTTCTGACTGGAAGGAGCTTAGCATGAGCAAGACATTCCGCGGCAAGCATCTGAATATCGTTGTCAAGAACCCTAACGGCGCTCAGGGCGGCTATAAGGAAATGTTCTTAAACGGCGAGAAGATGGAGAACAACTACGTTCCTGCAGACAAACTTCTGGCAGAGAACGAGGTAGTTCTTGTAATGTCATAATGGCAACTTAAGACTATTTAGGCTCCCGGGGACACCCGGGAGCTTTTTAGAGAGGCATATATGAGCAAGATTAATAAGATTACACAGGTCACACAAAACAGATTCCTGAACATGTTCGAGATGGACGTGGAGGACAACACAGGTCATCCCTTTAAGTATTACATGGCCTCAAGGGAGAAGAACATTGACAGTCTGATGATCAACACGAAAAAGCTCAACTCCAACGGCGTGTGCATATTTGCAGTCAAACAGGAGGAGGTTGAGAAGGTTGTCATGGTAAGACAGTACCGTTTTCCGCTTGACGACTATATCTATGAGCTGCCCGCAGGGCTTGTCGAGGCGGGGGAGGACTATCACGACGCCGGCGCAAGAGAACTTAAGGAAGAGACCGGGCTCACATTTAACCCTGTAAGGACCAAGGAGGGCTTTACCAGGCCGTATTTTAACTCCTGCGGCATGAGCGATGAGACCAACGCCACGGTATTTGGCACGGCAACGGGAAGCGTATCAACCGAGGGACTTGAGCAGACAGAGAACTTAAGCGTCGTTTTGGTTGACCGCGGGGAGGCCAGAAGAATTCTTCGCGAGGAAAACATTGCCATCATGGGCGCGTACATGCTCATGTACTTCATAAACAGCGAAGAGGGACATGCTCTCGATGCATTTGTGGAGTAATCCTTAAGATAATCGTAAATTGTCAAAATCCCGTAATAGTGCTAACATTTACGTAGAGTTATTGTAAGGAGGGATAAAACTGTGGCAAAATGTTGTCCGCTGTGCGACCAGCCTATAGAGGGAAATTTTTGTAAGGGATGTTTCAGGTTTGTAAAGCCTGTTGAGATTAAGTCGGGCGCCAAGATCAACGTGGGGCACGATCTGGAAAATGATGATAACTGCGATTATCACGGCACCACTGAGGAGTTTCACGAGGAGTATGCCTCAGATGCCGAGCACTACAGCTACCACGAGAAGGAGGGTTTTACCCCCCACGAGGACTATCAGAACGTGGCTGACAGTGAAGAGGATTATGACAGAATAGTCAGCAACGACTATGTGGGAGATTTTACCACCAAGGGAAACTACGGCGCATCTGTAAACAACTCTGCGGCCTCGTCGTCAACCAGGACATATAACTATCCCAGGACGTTTGAGACCACCAGGGCGAAGGTTTATAAGTCTGATCAGAAGGCGGGAGCTATAGGCGCAGTAATATTTATTGCTGCAATTGTGATAGTCATTTTTGCATTTAAGTTTGTGACGGAGGACATGCTCGGCGGCTACAAGGAATACGAATACGACGAAGTGGTTGTAGCAGAGACTGCTTTTGAACTGAGCGATGACGAATACGCGGCTATGTGTGTGAAACTGGGCTATGACGAATATGGCTATAAGGCGCTCACCCACAGCGAGGCTGTAGACACAGGCTTACAGGACACCCCGTGGTATCCCATGAATATGTCCATGAAGCAGTACAGAACCAGCGTGCTCTCGATTCTCAAGAAGAATGGCATTGATCCTAAGATCATGGCACTTGAGGAATATGATGAGAATCTCTACTTAGACAGGGATGGCTCAGAGGTGGCGTTATTCTATGTCGAGGATTCGTATTATCTGGTGGATGACTACACATATATGGTGATTGTGGGAAACAGCATCACAGGCGATATGCTCTACGCCTATTCCATCTTAACTGATGAGGAGGATATATTGGATGTCACCATGGCCATGCTTGAGGCCGGCGGATACGTTAGCGAGAACGTGGAGGATGACAGAGGGTATTTAAAGAACATCACCGACATGAGCAACTACAGTGACGACAGCGGCTACTACTACGATGTCGGAAGGTTTGGAGACTGCTATGTGAGCAGCGCCTACGATGAGGATTACGGCAGTTTTATCGTGTATGTGTATGCTTGGTAGTTTGAATTAGAATATAATTATTAAAGCGCTGCAGGATTCCTGCAGCGCTTTTGGTTATACCTCCAAAACGTAGCTTTTTCCAGCTTCTGTGTAGAAGGTGTTTTTGTTGTCGATGACTGTCACAGGAACCTCGTGGTCGTCGCAGGTTACCTTGACCGGATGGCTGTATGCGACTGTGGCGGTGTTGCCTGACTTGGAATATATCTCGGCGCTTGTGAGCACACCGTTCTTCCAGGAAATGCTTACCTCGAAGCCGCCTCTTGCCAACAGTCCGCTCACGTAGCCCTGTGGCCACTGTGGTGGAAGGGCGGGCAGAAGAGAGATGACATCTCCCTGGCTCTGGAGAATGGCCTCCGCAATACCTGCCGTGGCTCCGAAGTTTCCGTCAATCTGGAACGGAGGGTGGGAGTCGAGCATATTCATGTTGGTGGATCTGGTGAGTAATAGCATAATGTTTTCAAAAACCTTCTCGCCGTCAAGAAGTCTCGCCCAGAAGTTTATGATCCATGCCCTTGACCAGCCTGTGTGGCCGCCGCCGTGGCTTAATCGCCTCTCTATGGTTGCCCTTGCGGCTTCTGCAAGCTTAGGAGTTCTGAAGGAGGATATCTGGTCGGCAGGGTAGAGGGCAAACAGCTGTGAAATATGTCTGTGTCCGATCTCCACCTCGTCGTAGTCCACTGCCCACTCCTGTATCTGGCCGTATTTGCCAATCTTGGGCTTGGGGAGTCTGTCTCTAAGCTCTCTGAGCTTATCTGTAAATTCATCTGAGCAGTCGAGGATTCTGGCCGCATCTATGCAGTCGCTAAACAGCTGGAAGATGATCTCTGAATCCATGGATGGACCAATGCACATGCTGCCCTTGGAGCCGCTCTGTGTGAGATAGGTGTTCTCAGGGGAAACACTCGGGCCGGTCACGAGATTGCCGTGGCTGTCCTCAAACATGTAGTCCACGAAGAAGCGGGCTGCCTCGCAGATGGTGTCGTATTTGCTTCTTAGGAATTCCTTATCCTGCGTGAAGCGGTAGTGCTCGAAGATATGTAAGCACAGCCACGCGGCGCCCATGGGCCAGATAGTTGCAGGAATCCATATATCCTGCGGTGCGCAGTCGCCCCAGAGGTCTGTGTTGTGATGCGCAACAAAACCGCCGCAGTCATACATTTCCCTGGCTGTGATGCGCCCGTTAGGTCTCATCTTCTCGATAAGGTCGAAGAGAGGAGTGTGGAATTCGCTCAGGTTTGTGACCTCCACAGGCCAGTAGTTCATCTCTGTGTTTATGTTGATGGTGAAGCGTCCGCCCCAGGCAGGCCATGCATCCTTATTCCATATACCCTGAAGGTTTAGAGGAAGTGAGCCCGGACGGCTTCCGCTTATCATGAGATATCTTCCGAAGTTGTAGTAGAGCTCCACCAGCCCGTTGTCTGTAAACTTCATGGGCTCGCTGTCAGTGTTTGCGCGAAGTCTCTCAATTCGCTCGTCGGTTGAGAGGTTATTAAGCTCCTCACTTCCGGCCTGATCTAAGCACAGCTCACTTCTGTAGAATATGGGCTGGTAATCCTCCAGATGTCTGTCGAGAACCGCCTCGTAGCCCCTTCTTGAAGCCTCGTCCACGTCCGTAATGCACTGCATGACGTAGTTGTCCATGTAATAGCTGGTTCTCGCTGCGACATAAACAGTCACATCGTCGCAGTCCTTAGCCTCTAGCTTCATGCCGATGTTTGACACGCTTCCGCCGTGGGCGTTAACCCTCACAGCTGTGCTGAAACATATTCCGTCCTCACCGCCGCATCCGCCGCTAAGGAAAATAGTGTTGGAGTTCATGGGACGGTTGTCGTCATAGTAGTCATCCCTTCCGTCAAGCCACACCTTAAAGCTTATGCTTGATGGCTTGTCGGCGCTTATGTGTACAACCAGAACATTGTCAGGATATGACACGAAATATTCTCTCTTGTAGTTCACGCCCTGTAAACTATAGGAAACTGAGGCAACCGCGGTCTTAAGATCTAAATCGCGCCTGTAATCATGTGCCTCCCCCTCGTTGAGGCTATACTCAAACTTCAGGTCCGTCAGAGGCATGTAGTGGCGGCAGTTTGGCGTAACTCCCATCATGCCGTCCACGGACAGCTTCTCAGCCTCCTCAATCTTCTCCTCGAGAAGAAGTTCCCTGATCTTTGGAAAATAATCAGGACAGCTTGGGTTATTGCGGTTTCTAGGGCCGCCGCTCCAAACAGAATCCTCATTAAGGCCCACAAAATCATTATTCAGATGGCCATAAACCATACCGCCGATTCTTCCGTTTCCAATGGGGAGCGCGTGATCAAAATCAACCGCCGCATCCTTATACCATAATACTGTGTTGCTAGCCATAAGCGTACCTCCAGGCACATAATATAAGTGATTCTACCACATTTGTAAAAAAATAACAACGAAACTATTAAACATTTTGTCAGGGGCTGTGTCCGCTTGACATACACTTTAGTTTTAGATAGAATCAATTTATTATATAACGCGAAACGTGAGAATTACGGGAGAATGTGATGGAGAAGGTCGTTGTCGGAATGAGCGGTGGAGTGGACTCAAGCGTCGCCGCTTATCTGTTAAAAAAGCAGGGCTGTGAGGTGGTTGGTGTGACCATGCAGATATGGTCGCCTGAAGGCGGGAGTCCAGAGAGAGAGGGCGGCTGCTGCAGTGCCAGTGCCATAACCGACGCAGAAAATGTTGCCCGCCAGCTGGGGATAGAGCACCACGTGATCAACTGCAGGGATGCTTTTGAAAACAGAATCATCGATAATTTTATGAGCGAATATATTGCCGGAAGGACGCCCAATCCATGCGTTTTATGTAACAGGAAGGTCAAGTGGAGTTCGCTTTTGGAGGCGGCTGACAGATTTGGCGCGGGCTATGTTGCAACCGGGCACTATGCAAGGATCTCTAAGCTCTCAAATGGCAGACTGGCCATAAGCGCATCTGCCACGGCCGAGAAGGATCAGACCTATGCTCTGTACAATCTTACACAGGAGCAGCTAAAGAGGACTCTCATGCCGGTGGGCGACTACCATAAGGAAGAGATCAGAAGGATTGCTGATGAGGCGGGACTTGTAACCGCCCACAAGCCTGACAGCCAGGACATATGCTTCGTGGACGACGGCGACTACGCGGGCTACATCCTTAAGCATTCAGACTACGAGGATGAACCGGGCAATTTCGTGGATTTAAACGGCAATATTCTCGGAACACACAGGGGAATAATTCACTACACGGTTGGCCAGAGGAAGGGTTTAGGCATAGCATTTGGCGAGCCCAGATTCGTCGTGACCATTCGTCCACAGACAAGAGAGGTGGTGTTAGGGACCGCACAGGAGGTGTTCTCAGACGAACTCTTAGCGGATAAGATAAACTATATGGGGGTGGAGCGCTTTGCTCCGGGCCACAGAGCTCTGGCTAAAATCCGCTACAGCCACAGGGGCAGCATGTGCACCATATACCCTGAGGAGGATGCTCTAAGAGTTGTTTTTGACGAGCCTGTAAGAGCCATAACGCCAGGCCAGGCAATCGTTTTTTACGACGGCGAAACAGTGGCCGCAGGGGGCACTATAGTAGGAGATAAAAGATTTATAAAACAGATGTCCAATGAATAACCCAAATGTTAAATGTATAAAAACTATTGCATAAAAACGCTAATATTTAAGGTATTTTAAATATCTAATATTGGTTATAATGTAACATAACATGATTCTGCATAGGGGAGAACTATGCGAGATTAGGAGGTCTTTTTATGGACGAGACAAAAATTGAAAACCAGTCCGAGCCTAATGTATCTGACGACACACAGACTCAGCCGGTTTACACTGCGTCTAAGAAGAACACAAAACACGTAAGAGGAATCGGCGACTATGTATTTATTGTACTTAGAGCTTTGATAATTCTGCTTGTGTGCTCTATGTTCTTTGCCGCATTTAACCCTGCGTATATCTTTACGAAGGCTAATGGAAACAGCATTAACAACATTTCTTCTGTTTTCACCGCAGCATTATCTAAGAGCAGTATCGTTGTCAATGATATCAGCAACGCCATAACTAAGGGGGTTTTGGACGCTGCACCATTTAATACGCTTCACATTGCCTGCATAATAATTGTTCTGGCGATTATTGTTATCGCAGGAGCAGGCTGCGTGTCAGTTGGCAACAACAGAATGAAGCATCTTGCAACCAAGATTGCTGTGGGCGGAGGTTTACTTCTTCTCATCGGCTGCTTCATGGTCAATTCATTCTACAACGGTATTGAGGGTATGATCCACACATCAGACTCGACTGAGACATCATATCAGGTTGAGATGAAGAGTCAGACCAACAAGTTCACATCAACATATCTGTGGGATGAGGCGAGCGGCACATATGTCAAGAGCGATTACGCTTACAATGACTCAGCAGTTTACGAGATCGTAATCACCAACAACTCAGGTATCGACCTTGTGGGCTGGGCTCTCGAGATCAATGTAGGATCAGGCTACGACATTAACGACGTCAAGAAGGTTAACCAGTGGTTCTCACTTCAGCAGCTCTCAAGAGGCGAGACCAAGTACGAATATAATGTTTCTTATAATGAGGAGTCCGGAATTCTCTACATCACACCTGATGACTATGAGGTTAAGGACGGCGTTCTTGTCAAGACAACAGATGCAGCTGTAACAGACGCATCTACTATCAAGGCCGGAACTCTTAAGATTACATTTATCGCTGAGAATATTCCTGAGGGAACAGAGGTTTCTGTTTACGACGGTGCCGCAACTTCGACAGTTGAGTATGCATATCCTAAGGGACTTACATTATACTTCGTATTTGCAATCCTTGTTATCGTGCTTGCAATAGCACTTGAGTTCCTTGTACCTAAGGCACTCCATTCAGAGGGATATGAGATGGAGACACAGTATCAGCTGTTCTTAATGTTCCTTCCATTCATCCTTCTGATTTTCGCATTCTCATACCTGCCACTTTACGGTTGGAGATATGCGTTCTATCAGGATGCCAACTCACCTCTCACAGGTGACAACTTCGTTGGCTTCTATTGGTTCAAGACACTGTTTGCTAACTCAACAAGAAGAGCTCGTTTCTTCCGAGTTATGATAAACACATTTGCAATGTCTGGTTTAGGACTTATCACAAGCTGGCTGCCTATGGCATTCGCCATCTTCTTAAACGAAGTTAAGAGCACCAAGTTCAAGAGATTCGTTCAGACATTCTCAACTATTCCAAACTTCATTTCATGGGTATTGATTTATGGTATCGCTTTCGCACTCTTCAATACCAATGGACTTTGGAACAGTGTATTTGGCGGAACAAGCAATGCACTTCAGAATCCTGACCACATGTGGCTTAAGATGCTTGCATGGGGAACATGGAAGGGTATTGGATGGAGCGCCATCATCTATATCTCAGGTATCGCCGGTATCGATCAGCAGCTCTACGAGGCGGCTTCAATCGATGGCGCGGACCGTTTCCAGAGAATGTGGAACATCACACTCCCTGGTCTGCTTCCTACATACGTTGTAATGCTGGTAATGCAGATTGCAGGTATCCTGAGCAACGGTATGGATCAGTACCTCGTATTCTCTAATACATTTACTTCTGAGCCACTCGAAGTACTTGATCTTTACGTTTATAAGGTTGCGTTCGAGGATAACCTCGTGCCTCTGTCTACTGTAGTAGGTATGGGTAAGTCAGTTATCAGTATTGTGTTATTCTTTGCAGCTAACTCAGCGGCAAAGGCAATCCGTGGAAACGGTATAGTATAAGGAGGTGAGCATAGATGGCAAAGACTGAAGCAGAAAAAAATGAAATCTTATATGCGAAGACTCATAAGCGCATGTACAGACTGTCTAACAGTGATATTGTATTCACCATAATCAATTATGCGTTCTTTACAATATTTACAATTAGCTGTATCTTCCCTTTCTACTATCTGTTTATCAACACGATTTCAGATAACTCACTTGTAACCAAGGGTGCAGTTAAGTTTATTCCTCAGGGAATACATTTCCAGAACTATGCGTCACTCCTTCAGCAGAGTGATATCATCCAGGCTTTTGGAGTATCAGTTGTTCGTACTATTTTAGGTACCATCCTCATGGTGCTCGCATCAGCTCTTATCGGATATCTCGTAACACAGGAGAGAATGTGGCAGAGAAAGTTCTGGTATCGTTTCATGGTTATCACAATGTACTTCAACGCAGGTACAATCCCGTGGTTCATGAACATGAAGTTATTAGGTCTCGAGGGTAACTTCTTAGCATACATCATCCCAGGTATTGTTGCTCCATACAACATTATTCTGGTAAAGACATACATCGAGTCCATCCCTGCAGAGCTCGAGGAGAGCGCCTTCATCGATGGTGCCGGATACTTCAAGGTATTCTTGAAGATTATATGGCCACTGTGTACGCCAATCCTTGCGACAATCGCAATATTTGGTGCCGTAGGTCACTGGAATTCATTCACTGACTCCCTTATGTTGATGAGATCAGCTGATTCACAGGGCCTAAGAACACTGCAGCACTTACTCTATGATTACCTGCAGAAGGCTAACAACTTAGCGGCTCAGATGAGACAGTCCGGCGGTGCGGCAGCTACATCAGCGGCAACACAGCTCGATTCAACGGTCGTTCAGTACACGGTATGTATGGCGTCAATCATCCCGATCCTTTTGGTTTATCCGTTCATGACAAGATACTTCACGTCAGGTATCATGCTCGGCGCGGTTAAGGGTTGATTTAAAAACTATTTTGTAATTTACCTGGCGAAGCAGTCTTCGCCAGGATTTTGAAGGAGGATTAATTATGATAAAGGAGTCGAAGAGATTTGCTGCTCTCGGTCTTGCAACCGCCATGGTTGCCACAGCATTTACAGGCTGTACAAGTGGTAATAACACCACCGAGACTACAACTGCAGCAGGTAATACTTCAGCAGAAACAACAACAGCGGGCAACGCAGTAGATCCATCTGCAGAGCCTATAACCATCACCATGTTCAGCCAGGTGGCTAACTTCTCAGGCATCCAGCCTGGATGGAGTGGCAGCGTGTTCCTTGACAAGTTCAATGTCAAAATCAACATGGAGCCTGACACAAATGGTGCTCTTGCAACTAAGATGCAGGATGGTAACTTAGGAGATATCGTTGTCTGGGGCAGCAGATCTGAGGATTATTTCACAGCTATCAAGAACGGTTATCTTCTCAACTGGAACACAGACAACCTTCTCGACAACTATGGCCCATACATCAAGGAGAACTTAGCTACAGCTCTTGAGTACAATGCCAGCGTTAACGATGGTGTTGTTTATGGCTTCACAGGTACAGTTTCACTTGAGGGAAGCCCTAACGCAGACGGTCTGTTCTACACATGGGATACAAGATGGGATCTCTATAATGAGCTCGGACAGCCTGAGATTAACGACCTGGATGATCTTATGAACCTCATGCTTGAGATGAAGAAGATCTATCCAACAGACGAGAACGGCAACGAGACATATGCTCTGTCTATGTGGCCTGACTGGGACGGCAACATGGTTATGTACGTTAAGGCTTTTGCAACAGCTTACTACGGATATGACGAGTGGGGATTTGGTCTCTACGATGTAGATACAGGTGTTCTTCACGGAGCACTCGAGGAGAATGGTCCTTACTACACATCACTTAAGTTCATCAACAAGTTATATCAGAACGGTCTTATCGATCCTGACTCAAGCTCTCAGGATTATCAGAAGATGACTACTAAGATGAAGGCCGGCGGATGCTTCTTCTCAATCTTCAACTACGCAGGTTCATCTGTTTACAACACAGCTGAGCACGTTGCAGAGAACAGAATGATGCTTCCTCTTATCCCTAACGATGCCACACCACTTATCTATGGTTCATCTACAACAGGTAGCGGTTATGAGTGGACAATCTGCTCTAAGACACAGTATCCTGAGCTCTGCATGCAGATCATCAACTGGCTTGCAACTCCAGAGGGTGCTCTTACATACTGGTATGGTCCTCAGGGCGTATGCTGGGACTATGATGCAGACGGCAAGCTCTACTTAACAGATTTTGGTAAGAAGTGCAAGAATGACCGTACAACTGATATGTCAGAGGTTGGTTATGCCGGAACATACAACGATGGTTCTCTTCAGGTTAACGCTAACATCTGGGGCACAGCATCTTACATCCCTAACGATCCTAACGGTCAGGTATTCTACTCTGACATGTGGGAGAGCAGCTTGACAGATGCACAGTGCGATATTGAGGCACTTTGGAGAGAGTTCACAGGTGAGACTCTCGCTATGTACTACTTAAACAACAAGGAAGGCGCTAAGTTATCACTTCCTACAGGCGTTTCTCACACAGATCCTAGCAAGAAGAATGACCTCTATGTTGACTGGAAGAACGTAGCAGAGACAATCAAGACTGGTTCTTGGAAGTGTATCTACGCTGCTTCAGACGAGGAGTTTGATCAGTTATTCGCAAGCATGCTCAAGGATGCTCAGGCTTACAACTATGATGCATGTATCGAGTACTCAGCAGCTCAGGCTGAAGTTCGTCATCAGATGGAAGAACTTCTCAAGTCTTTCTAATTTAGTTTCTAATCATTATTCCCGGCCACGCAACAGTGGTCGGGATTTTTAATTATATTTTAATTGATTATTGCATAGGTTATGTGTTAGTATTTTAAATGTCTGGTTATCAAACCACAGACCTGTGAGAGGTATTTATTATGGAGTTATTTAGTGTTGATGGATTTCTGTTTCAGTTTATGAGGCGACTGCTAGATATTCTGAAACTGAATTTCTGCTGGCTTATATGCAGTCTCCCGATTGTGACCATAGGTCCGGCTACTGTCGCTGCATTTTCAGTCTCTCTGAAAATGGTGGACGAATCAGAAGGCTACGTTATGAGGCAGTTTTTTAAGGAATTTAAGGCTAATCTAAAGATTGGCTTCCCGCTTGGAATATGTTTCCTTGTGGGGCTATACGCCATATATCTGGACACTCAGCTCATATCTGCAGGTAACCAGGGGCTGATTAAGGGTTATGTTCCCTTCGTGTTCATGGCGGTTACCATCATAACCATATATATTTTTATCTCTGTGTTCATATATTCCTTCGCCCTTGCGGCCAGATACGAGAATACATTTTTAAGGACGGTAAAGAACTCTCACGAGATATTCCTAAGACATTTCCCTAAGACTCTGGCGATAATTTTTATTGTGGCGATAGAGCTGGTATTTATCCTGTGGAACAGGGTAACCATTTATTTTGGAATTCTTATAGGGCCTGCCTGCATCATCTACACCATAAGCGGCATGGCGCTTCCGATATTCAGGCAGATTGAGCGCGACGGCGGTGCAGTGCTTAAGGAGTATCAGAAGAGCGAAGAAGCGGTTTTTGAGGACCATCCGGAGAACGATTCCATAGCCGCTAAGGCACATATGAACCTAAAATCTAAGAAATAGTTATGTACAGGGTCCGGCTAATCCGGGCCCTGTTCTAATCTTAAGAATTAAAATGTTGCGACAGAATGTATTTTCGTTTTATAATATAATAATGTTTATGATTAGGTAGTATATTTAAAGGGGGTTGTTATGAAAACTAAGAGCAAAAGGATACTTGCCTGTGCCATGAGTGGACTTATGGTGGCAGGTGCGTTTGCAGGTTGTAGTCAGACTGACACGGGCACTACAACGGCGGCTGAGCAGGCGAAGCAGACAACTGCAGCACAGAAGGAGGAGGCCACTGAGGAGGTTACCGAGGCTCCTGAGATAGGTAATATATCAGGAACTGTGGCGGATGACGGGCCTGTAAAACTTAGGTTGTTTGGCCAAGTTACAAGTTACACCGGCATACAGCCTGGATGGATGGGGCAGATCCTCAGGGAAAAGTTTAATGTGGAGCTGGAATACATCAATAATGTAAATGGTACGTTTGGTGTTCTCATGGATCAGGAGGACCTGGGAGATATTGTGGTCTGGGGATGTTATTGCGAGGACTATCAGACTGCGATTGATAAAGGGCTTCTTCTTGACCTAAATAAGGATAATCTTCTTGAAAATCATGGCTCATATATAAAGGCTAATCTCACAGATTCCCTTGATGACAATATGGCAAAGAGCGGTGGTGTGTGCTATGGATTTAACGGCAGTTGCAGTGCCGAGAACAGTGTCAATGCAGAGGATTTGTTTCAGGAGTTTGATGTGAGATGGGATCTCTACAACGAGCTGGGACAGCCCGCCGTGGCTGATTATGACGATCTGCTTCAGTTGATGATCGACATGAAAAAACTCTGTCCTGTTGATGAGAAAGGCAACGAGACATATGCATTTCCAGTATTTAGAGATTGGGATATTTACAATCAGGCTATGACAATTAGCTTAGCCAGTGCCTACTCAGGCTCCGATTTTGATCTTTTCTTTATGAAGGATGGGGCTACAGGTGAAGTGAGCGCCGTGACACAGAAGAACGGCCCGTATTATGAGGCACTTAAGTTTGTGAATGCGCTCTACAGAAACGGTCTGGTTAATCCCAATGCCAAGCAAGAGGATTATACTGTGGTTTCCGACGATGTGAAAGCCGGAAGATATCTTATGAGCCCGACCGATTATCTGGGAAGAGATTTATATAACACAGATGAGCATATAGCAGAGAACAAGATGATGCTTCCAATTATGCCGTCTGAGGCTAAGATGCCAGTCCGTTGTTCCAATACGGTAGGTAACAGAGGTATATTTACAATAGGAGCCAAGACTGAACATGCTGAGCTTTGCATGGAGATACTCAACTGGCTGGCAACTCCTGAGGGAACACTCACAATTATTTACGGTCCAAGAGGCATATGCTGGGATGTTGATGCTGACGGTTATCTATATCTGACAGATCTGGGAAGAACATACAACCTAGAAGATAGATATACAGAGATTACTTATGACGATATTATAAGCATTTATGGCGAAGGTATTCTTATGCTTAATGCCAACGTGTGGTCATATTCATCACAAATTCCGTCTGATACAGCGGGCTTAGACCTTGCAGAGGGACAGTCTTATTATTTTGGCAGATGGAAGAACGAGCAGGGTGAGGCTTCATGTGATCTGGAGGAGGCATGGAGAACGTATGCCGGATGCAACAGCGTTGATGAATACATTCTGAAGAATGATAATTCCTTGTACATGCCATACCACGAATATATTCAGCTGCCGGAGAGCGGAGACATTGCCAGCAAATATGAGGCGGTAGGCAAGGTTGTTGTGGACGGCTCGTGGGCATGCATATATGCTGACAGCGATGAGAAGTTTGAGGAGCTGTTTGACAAGATGGCGGCTGACGCAGATGCAGCGGGCTTAGAGGAGTGCTATCAGTATATCGTTGAAAGCTTTAAGTAATAAGGTTTATGATTAGGTAGTATATTTAAAAAGGGGGTTTTTATGAAAACTAAGAGCAAAAGGATACTTGCCTGTGCCATGAGTGGACTTATGGTGGCAGGTGCGTTTGCAGGTTGTAGTCAGGCTGACACGGGCACTACAACGGCGGCTGAGCAGGCGAAGCAGACAACTGCAGCGCAGAAGGAGGAGACCACAGAGGAGGTTACCGAGGCACTGCCTGAGACTGTGTCTCACGACGAGACGGTTACGCTTACAGTGTTTTGTGGCTTAGGCGGTTACAGAGGCATACAGCCAGGATGGATGGGACAGATCCTTGAGGAGAAGTTTAATGTTAAGTTTGACTATGTACTTGATTACGAACGTATCCAGCTGTTTCTCATGAATCAGCAGGACCTGGGAGATATTGTGGTCTGGGGAGATTATGACGAGGACTATCAGACTGCGATTGATAAAGGGCTTCTTCTTGACCTAAATAAGGATAATCTTCTTGAAAATTATGGCTCATTTATAAAGGCTAATCTCACAGCCTCTCTTGATGACAATATGGCAAGAAGTGGCGGCGTATGCTATGGATTTAGCGGTAATAATGCTCTTGAAAATAGTGTAGATTACTATGATGGAACATTTATAAGATGGGATGTCAGATGGGACCTCTATAACGAGTTGGGACAGCGCGCTGTGGCTGATTATGACGATCTGCTTCAGCTTATGATTGACATGAAGGCACTCTGTCCTACAGACAGTGAGGGCAATGAGACTTTTGCGCTGCCTATACACAGCGAGTTTGATGATTATTATCTTACAAATGCAGTGCTTCTCGCCAAAGCGTATGCTGGAGTGGACTTTAAGGACTATGCCGTATATAGCGGGATTACAGGAGAGTATTCTAATATTCTCGCTGAGGATGGGCCATATTATGAGGCTCTTAGATTCCTTAACGCTCTCTACAGGAATGGTTTAATTAATGCAGATGCTAAGGATTTGAATTATCTGGATGTTAAAGATCAGCTTTTAGCTGGAAGATATTTGATGAGCACGGTCTATTATCTGGGCGGAGATGTTTATAACACAGATGAGCATATCGCAGATAATAAGATGATGCTTCCAATTATGCCATCTGATGCGAGAGGGATTGTTTACTGCGATAAAACTGTAGGAGACGGCGGAGTATTTTCAATTAGCGCCAAGACAGAACATAAGGAGCTTTGCATGGAGATACTCAACTGGCTGGCAACTCCTGAGGGAACACTCACAATTATTTACGGTCCAAGAGGCATATGCTGGGATGTTGATGCTGACGGTAAACTCTATCTGACTGATACAGGAAGAGCTTGCAGGAATGACATGAACACTGAGATTACATATAATGGCGTGACATATCCATTTCGTGAAGGATTACTCATGATTAACAATAATATATGGAAATACAGCTCTCTTATTCCGTCCGACACATTGGACTTAAATCTTGCTGCCGGTAATACATTTTACTGCGAAAGCTGGGATAATGAGCAGGGCGCGGCTTCATGCGATTTAGAGGAGAGTTGGAGGACATATTCAGGATGTAAAAATAGTGAGGAGTTCATTCTTAAGAACGACAATACTGTATATATTCCTTACAGCGGATATATTGCTGTGCCAGATAGCGATGTCCTGGCTTCTAAGTATGAGACGGTAGGCATGATTATTGCAGACGGTTCATGGGAGTGCGTATATGCAGACAGCGAGAAGAAGTTTGAGAAGCTCTTCGACAAGATGACTGCTGATGCATATGCAGCGGGACTACAAGAATGCTACGAGTATTGTATTGACAACGTGGAATAATATGTTTAACTGTGCCGAAGCCTTGGGGCTTCGGCATTTTTATGTAAAATAGCCCAATAATCTCTTGACAAAAATATATGGTCAATTATAATTAAGCGTGGAATAATTAGATATTTTTGCATTACATTTTTTACAAATAATCTAATTGTGTACGTAGTTATGTTTAAATAAAGAGGGATTTACCTATGACGGACAACATCACAACCAAGGACGCTGAAGAACCTGTTGAGAGCATGGAGGAGTGGATGCAGAGGCATCTCACGCGTGATCTTCTGTGGACGCTTCCGGTTCCAAGCCGCGCATTTTTGAAGGAGATGGGCTGGAATAACGGCTGCTATCAGGTGGTCGTATCCACAGGTTATAAGAAGAAGAAGCTGGCGAAGGGCTACAGGCTTAGCGATATGCTTCTTCTCAACAAAAACGAAAACATCAGAATAAGCTATTACTACGATTCGGGCTTCGAATTCATCCTGCTTCTCGACCGCGTGGCGGTTAATAAGTTGGACAGTATCGTGAAGCACTGGAAGAGTATGCCACCTCAGGAGAACAGTGTCTTCTATGACCTGTTTTTTTCTTATGGCCGCGTGGTCAGCGACCCGAAGGATATCGGAATATCCTACAACCAGGCCAGAAAACTCATGGACAGACAGTTCTTCAGCCAGAAGGGCGAGCACATTCTGGGCACTGCTGAGATGGAGCTTTTAGAGGAAATGCAGACTCACGAGGAGTTAGACGTTGAGAAGGCGGATGAATACTGCGATTTGCTGTTTTCAAGTGTTCAGGCCATAAACCACAGCAAGCTCACGGAGATTCTAGACGATATCTACTCCTACCTAAGCTACTGCAAGACTACTGAGGAGCAGGTTAAACTGTTTTTGCTGGATCTGTTCATGCTTATCAGAGAGAAGCTGCACGCAGCCTACAGCGGCGATAAGATATTTGAGGAATCCACCAGATATTACCTTAACGTAATCTACTCGAAGAATTATCTCTACGAGATTATCGAGACCTTCAGGGATTCTCTTGAGGTCGTTATGTACATTATCGGCGGTCCAAGCCGTGACAATGTGTTAAATGACATCCTAAACTATGTGGCTCACAACTATGACAGAAGCCTGAAGCTTGAAACCCTGGCACCTCTGTTTGGCTACAACAGCGCATATCTGGGCAAGATTTTCCGCAAGGGTGTGGGCGTTCCATTTACAAGGTATGTGGACATGGTCAGGATTGAGAGGGCGAAGGAGCTTCTCATGAGGGGCAACGACAAGGTCTACAAGATATCCGAGACGGTGGGATATCACAGCGTGGATTACTTCCACAGGAAGTTCCAGAAGTACGTGGGCATGAGCCCTGCGGAGTATAGAAGAAATTACCTCGAGACAGGACGCGAGGAATAGTTATAGGGGAGGACAAAATGGCGCGTGAAAAATATGATGCCAGCAGTATCAAAGTTTTAGAGGGACTTGAGGCGGTAAGAAAACGTCCGGGTATGTACATCGGAAGTGTTTCGACCTCAGGAATGAACCATCTTATATACGAGATTGTGGACAATGCGGTGGACGAGCATTTAGCCGGCTACTGCACGGAGATCCATGTGACCATACAGGATGACTACTCAGTTATCGTAAGCGATAACGGCCGAGGAATTCCTGTAGGCATGCACGAGAAGGGAGTTCCGGCGGAGCGACTGGTGTTCACCACGCTGCACGCGGGCGGTAAGTTTGACAACAACGCCTACAAGACCAGCGGCGGTCTCCACGGCGTGGGCTCTTCGGTTGTAAATGCTTTGTCAGAGTATTTAGAGGTCAGAGTCATGACCGGCGGGAAGATTTACTACGACGCATACCAGAAGGGTGAGCCTGACATGCTTCTTGACGAGAACGGGCTTCTTCCAATCATCGGAACCACGAAGAAGACAGGAACCACCATCACATTTCTTCCGGACAGCGAAATATTTGGCAAGATTAAATACAATGTGCCCATGATCAAGAGCCGTCTGCACGAGACGACATATCTCAATCCCGGCCTTAGAGTATTCTTCAACTGCGAAATCAAGGGCGAGGAGGAGAAGGCTGAGTTTTACGAGACCGAGGGCATTCAGGCATATGTGAAGGAACTTAACAAGGGTAAGGCTGCCAAGACGGAGGTCATTCACTATCAGGGCAATTCTGAGGACATAGAGGTCGAGATTGCCTTCCAGTTTGTGGACACATTTGAGGAGAAGATTCTCGGATACTGTAATAATATATACACCTCTGACGGTGGTACGCACATCACAGGCTTCAAGACCAGATTCACACAGGTCATAAACACCTACGCCAGAGAGCTTGGAATGCTCAAGGAGAAGGATAATAACTTCACGGGAGCGGACACCAGATGCGGACTCACGGCCATAGTTGCAATCAAACACCACGATCCCCTGTTTGAGGGACAGACCAAGACTAAGCTTGGAAGCGCGGACGCTGCCAGAGCGGTCAACAACGTGACCGGCGAGCAGATGGTGCTGTACTGTGATAAGAATCTCGACACTTTAAAGAGCATGATAGAGTGCGCCATGAAGTCTGCGAAGCTTCGCAAGGAGGAGGAGAAGGCCAAGAGCAACCTCCTCGGCAAGCAGAAGTATTCCTTCGACGGCAATGGAAAACTCGCCAACTGTGAGAGCAGAAATGCTGAGAAATGCGAGATATTCATAGTCGAGGGAGACAGTGCCGGCGGCTCTGCCAAGAAGGCCAGAAACCGCCAGTATCAGGCCATCATGCCGATAAGAGGTAAGATTCTCAACGTCGAGAAGGCGTCCATAGATAAGGTTTTAGCTAACGCGGAGATCAAATCCATGGTTCAGGCGTTTGGCTGCGGCTTCTCAGAGGGATACGGCAACGATTTTGACATCTCCAAGCTTCGCTACAACAAGATTATAATCATGGCCGATGCCGACGTGGATGGAGCGCATATCAGCACGCTTCTTCTCACATTTTTCTACAGATTCATGCCTGAGCTTATCAGCGAGGGACATGTGTATATCGCCATGCCGCCTCTTTACAAGGTCATTCCTTCAGGAAACGGCAAGCAGGAGTATCTGTTTGACGACAAGTCGCTCGAGGATTACAGAAACAAGCACAAAAACAAGAAGTTTATTCTTCAGAGATACAAGGGTCTCGGAGAGATGGACGCAGACCAGCTCTGGGAGACGACCATGAACCCTGAGGAGAGAAACCTTAAGCAGGTCAACATCGAGGACGGCCGCATGGCCAACGAGGTGACCGAGGTGCTCATGGGAAGCGATGTGGAGCCAAGACGTGAGTTCATCTACACACACGCCAGGGAAGCAGAGCTAGACATAACCTGATAATCTTAGAAACTAGAACTTATTTGGGAGAGGGAAATGGCTGAAAATATTTATCAAACCGAATTTTCTGCAGAAATGCAGCAAGCATATATAAACTATTCGATGTCCGTAATCACGGCCCGCGCGGTGCCGGATGTCAGAGACGGACTAAAGCCTGTTCAGAGGCGTGTTCTCTACGCCATGGACGAGTTGGGCTTAAACTATGACAAGCCTCACAGAAAGTCTGCCCGTATCGTCGGCGATACCATGGGTAAGTATCACCCCCACGGCGACAGCTCAATCTATGAGACATTGGTCGTGCTTAGCCAGGATTTTAAGAAGGGGATGGCTCTCGTTGACGGCCACGGAAACTTCGGCTCCATAGAGGGAGACGGGGCGGCTGCCATGCGATACACGGAGGCCAGACTCAAGAAGTTTACGCAGGATGTGTATCTTGCAGACCTCGACAAAAACACTGTGGATTTTATGCCGAACTTCGATGAGACAGAGAAGGAGCCCACGGTTCTGCCTGTAAGGATTCCTAACGTTTTGGTGAACGGCTCAGAGGGTATCGCAGTCGGCATGACAACCTCCATTCCGCCCCACAACCTGGGAGAGGTTGTTGACGCTGTTAAATATATGCTCGACTACCCGGATGCCTCTACAGAGGAGCTCATGAACTTCGTGAAGGGTCCTGACTTCCCCACAGGCGGAATAGTGACCAACAAGGATGAGCTGGCTGAGATCTACGAGACCGGCAAGGGAAAGATTAAGCTAAGAGGCCGCGCCGAGATTGTTAGGGGCAAGAAGAAGAGCGATAAGGACTGTATTGTCATCACAGAGATACCATACACCATGGTGGGCGCCAATATCGCGAAGTTTTTAAGCGATGTTGTGGAGCTGGTGGAGACGCATAAGCTTCCAGACATCACAGATATATCCAACCAGAGCAAGGACAATGTACGAATTGTCATCGAGCTTAAGAAGGGCGCAGACGCCGAGAAAACACTTCAGGGACTCTATAAGAAGACCAAACTCGAGGACACATTTGGCGTAAACAATCTGGTCATCTGCGACGGAAAGCCTAAGGTTTTAGGACTTAAGGAGATCATCGCGGAGAATATTAAGTTCCAGTTTGAGATAAATACCAGAAAATACACCACACTTCTCGCAAAGGAGAGGGATAAGAAGGAGATTCAGGAAGGTCTCATCAAGGCTGTGGACATCATTGACCTGATCATCGAGATAATCAGGGGCAGTAAGAATATCGCCATGGCGAAGGACTGCTTAGTTAACGGCAACACCACCGACATCAATTTTAAGACCAGAACCAGCAAGTCAGCGGCCTCCAAGCTTAGATTTACCGAGGCGCAGGCGCAGGCAATCCTGGAGCTTCGCTTGAGTAAGCTCATCGGTTTAGAGATCTTAGCACTTCAGAAGGAGCACGAGGATACTCTTAAGAGGATTGCAGACTACGAGGATATTCTAAACAACAAGAAATCCATGGTTAAGACCATCAAGAAGGATTTAGACGCCATCAGGAAGGAATATGCTGTAGCGAGAATTACAACCATCGAGAACAGCGAGGCCGCAGTTTACGAGGAGGAGCCTGAGCAGGAGATGCCTCTTGTGTTTGCCATGAACCGTTTTGGCTACATGAAGACACTCGAGCCTACAGTTTTTGCCAAGAACGAGGAGGCGGTACGCTTAGAGAGTAAGACCGTGTTTGACGTCATGAGTAACGCAAGCATTGCCGTGTTCACGCGCGAGGGAACCATGCATCAGATTAAGGTGAAGGACATCCCAACCTGCAAGCCTAAGGACAAGGGCGTGCCCGTGGACAACCTCTGCAACTACGACAGCAAGACCGAGAATATAATCGCGGTTTACCCTGTGAGCGCATTTGAAAACAACAATATTATCTTCATAACCGAGAAGGGTCTCGGCAAGGCCGTAAGCGGCACAGAATTTATAAGCATCAAGAAGACCATTGCCAGCGGAAAACTCTCTGAGGGTGACGCCTATGCGGGCGTAGTGCTTGGCGATAAGAAACACGTGGCAATCCTCACAGACGCCGGAACAGGTGTCAGATATGATATAAGTGAGCTTCCTGTACAGAAGAAGACTGCGCTTGGCGTGAAGGCAGTCAAGATGGCGGCAAACACCAGGGCGAAGGCGGCCTACGGACTCGATCCGAAGGAGGAGCTTAGCGTATCATTTGAGACCAGGACGGTTCTGGTATCTGCGCTCAAAAACAGAAAGAAGGATGCCAAGCCTGAAAAACTCACATATGTCTCAGAGTAATGTCTTAATATTTTGTGTATTTTTTGTGAGTTTGCTTGTCATATCAGACTATGCGTGATATAATCGGCGGGACGTCAAAGTCGCTATTTTATTTATGAATTAAGAGAGGGTAAATAATGAAATCTAAGAAGATAATTGTCGCAGGCTTATCTGTGGCAATGGTTATGGGAGTCATGACAGGCTGTGACGGCAAGACCGACACAACTGACACAACTACAACTACAGTGGCAGGGCTTATAAACGGCACTGACGCAACTATCGGAGATCCGGCTGCAGACGCAACTACAACCGCAGCTTCTGAGGCAGTTACATATGAGCTTGTTTATGTTGACAAGATGACGATCGACTACTCTAAGTATGTTGATGTCTCTAACTGGAAGAATGCATCTGTCAAGGCTGAGGATGTTGAGCTTACAGACTTCGAGAAGCAGTACTATGTTGCATATGCCCTTGAGACCACCCTTGGCATCACACGCGAGGATATCACAGACAGAACAGTTCAGGCCGGCGACACAGTTACCATTGATTTTAAGGGTTATGTTGACGGTGAGGAGTTAGAGAACGGAAGCGGAGAGGGCGCAGAGCTCACAATCGGTTCCGGCCAGTTCATTGAAGGCTTTGAATCAGGGCTTGTAGGCGCAGCAATCGGAGAGACAGTAACTCTTGAGCTCGCATTTCCTGATCCATATCCAAACAACGAGGAGCTCAGCGGCGTTCCTGTTAAATTCGACGTTACAGTCAAAGCTATAAGCGGCTACGGCGAAGTCGCAGACGATGCAATCGCTTCAGCCACAGCATCTCTTGAGAAGAGCTACGCCACATATGATGAGTATGCGGCATCAGTAATTGAGACAGCTCAGACAGAGCGCACACAGAATGCTGTATGGCAGGCGGTTATCGACAACTGCGAGCAGCTCGCTGTAAATGAGGAGCTTCAGGAGGAGTATATAAGCACATACCTCTACTACTTCAGCTCTATGTCACAGTACTACGGCGTGGATATGGAGACTTTCCTGTATTATTACTACGGCTTCGATACAGTCGATGCCTTCAAGGAGGCACTTGCCCCTTCAGCTGAGCAGTATGCATTCCAGGCAATGGTAGTTCTTGGCATCGCTGATATGGAGAATATCACTGTGACAGAGGATGACATTATCGATGACTACAACACAGAGCTCCAGAACACATACGCAGGCGACGAGGCAGCTATGACAGCAGCCGGAAACACCAAGGATGCGTTCATGTATGACAGAGTTTTAGAGCAGGTTGAGTCTCTCATCTACGAGACAATCCAGGTTCAGTAATCACTTGATTTCAGGGCGGGTGGCGTTTGCCATCCGCTTTTTTGACGCAAAAAATCCCAGGCAGCTTAACTGCCCGGGATGCGTTGTAAATATTAGTTGTTGTCGTTCTCGGCTGCAGCCTTCTTCATGGCGCGAACCTTGAGTGAGAGACCGAAGAGGTTGATGAATCCCTCTGCGTCGTGGTGGTCATAGAGCTCTCCGGTTGTGAATGAAGCTAAGCTCTCTGAGTAGAGGCTGTACGGAGAGGTTGTGCCCTGCTTGATGATGTTGCCCTTATAGAGCTTCATCTTGCATTCGCCTGTCATGTACTGCTCAGTAGACTCGATGAATGCCTGAAGAGCCTCGCGAAGAGGTGTGAACCACTTGCCCTCGTATACAACGTCTGCGAACTTAGAGCCGACAACCTTCTTGAAAGCAAATGTGTCTCGGTCGGAGATGAGCTCCTCGAGCTGCTTATGTGCCTCCATGAGGATTGTTCCGCCGGGAGTCTCGTAAACGCCACGTGACTTCATACCAACAACGCGGTTCTCGACGATGTCGATGATGCCGATACCGTGCTTGCCGCCGAGGATGTTTAACTCCTTAATGATGTCAGAAACCTTCATCTTCTTGCCGTTAAGAGCAACAGGAACGCCCTTCTCGAAGGAAATGCTTAACTCCTCTGCCTCGTCAGGTGCCTTCTCAGGTGAGTTGCCGAGAACTAAGAGGTGATCATAGTTAGGTGCGTTGGAAGGATCCTCGAGCTCGAGACCCTCGTGGCTTATATGCCAGAGGTTTCTGTCACGGCTGTAGCTTGAATCTGCCTCGAATGGAAGCTTAATTCCGTGATCCTCACAGTATTTAATCTCGTCTTCTCTTGACTGCATCTTCCATGTCTCGTTGAGACGCCATGGAGCGATGATCTTGATGTCAGGAGCGAGAGCCTTAATGCCAAGCTCGAAACGAACCTGGTCGTTACCCTTACCTGTAGCGCCGTGGCAGATGGCAACTGCGCCCTCCTTGCGGGCAATCTCAACCAGCTTCTTGGCGATGAGAGGTCTTGCCATTGATGTACCTAAGAGGTACTTATTCTCATAAACTGCTCCAGCCTGTACGCATGGAACGATATAGTCGTCGCAGAACTCGTCAACAACATCTAAGATGTAGAGTTTCTCTGCTCCACAGTATTTAGCTCTCTCCTCGAGACCGTCGAGCTCCTTGCCCTGTCCAACATCGATACAGCAGCAGATTACATCGTAGTTATAGTTCTCCTTGAGCCATGGGATGATGGCTGTGGTGTCAAGACCACCGGAATACGCCAGAACAACCTTTTCCTTCATAGTTAAATCTCCTTTTCGTGCATTATATAAATATATAAAGCGTCGTGCCCCACGCGATGCGCCTTAAGAGCGCAAATACAGGACAGCACAATCACCAAATAGTCTATATCAATTTTTAATAAAATGCAATGAGAAATTTCATGGGATATAATTCGTACTTCATATCTGTATAATTGACTTATGGGAGCCGTAGAGATATAATTTAGAGCAGTATATGTCAGGTTTTGCCTAGAACCTGACAGTTTTGGAAGATGGAGGTTTCTTATGGCAGAGGTTTATGCATTTCTTGCAGATGGTTTTGAGCTTGTGGAATGTCTGGCGGTTGTGGACGTTTTGAGAAGAGGCAGGGTTGATATACAGACGGTTTCCATAACAGGTAACAGGGTTGTGACCTGCTCGCACGGTGTCCCTGTGACTGCTGACAAGCTGTGGGAGGAGATTGACGCTTCTGACGCTAAAATGCTGTTCCTTCCGGGCGGCAAGAAGGGCACGGATTCTCTGGCTGTCTTTAAGCCGCTTATCGATGCGCTCAAGAAGGCGGCTGCAGACCCTGACAGAAGGGTTGCGGCTATATGCGCTGCGCCAAGCGTTTTGGGACAGAACGGACTGTTGGTTGGAAGAGAGTGCACATGCTATCCGGGTTTTGAGGATAAGCTTATAGAGGCAGAGTATGTTCCGCATAAGGGAGTTGTGACGGACGGAAACATCACAACCGCAAGAGGCATGGGCGTGAGCACCGATATGGGACTTGAACTTCTGGCACTTCTCAGAGACAGAGCATTATCCGACACCATTAAGGCACAGATTCAGCACCCTGACACGCTGTAGTATTTTCATAAATTAATTCAAAAAATACTAGCAATATCAGATTGCTTGTGCTATAATACCACTCTGTGTGACCACGTTTAGGGGCGAGTGCGCTCATCTCCGGGTCAAACATATATTATTTTTTTAAGGAAGGTGGCAGCCATCCGGCGTGCCAGAGGAGGTTTTTTAATGAGCGTTCAGGTAGAAAAGCTTGAGAAGAGTACAGCAAAACTGACAATTGAGGTATCTGCAGAGAAGTTTGAGGAAGGCCTCGAGAAGTCATATCAGAAGAATAAGTCACGTTTCAATATCCAGGGTTTCAGAAAGGGTCATGCTCCAAGGAAGTTCGTTGAGAAGTTCTACGGCGCTGAGGTTCTTTACGAGGATGCAGCTAATGCAATCATCCCTGAGGCATATCAGGAGGCATATGAGGAGGCTTCTAAGGAGTTAGAGATCGCTTCACGTCCTGAGATTGACGTTACACAGATTGAGAAGGGCAAGAGCTTCATCTTCACAGCTACAGTTGCAACGAAGCCTGTTGTAACTCTTGGACAGTACAAGGGTGTAGAGGTTGAGAAGACATCTGTAGAGGTTACAGACGAGGATGTTGAGAACGAGATTAAGAAGGTACAGGAGGCTAACTCACGTACAATTAACGTTACAGACAGAGCAGTAGAAACAGGCGATACAGCAGTTATCGACTTCGAGGGCTTCGTTGACGGCGTTGCATTTGACGGCGGCAAGGGCTCAGATTACTCTCTTGTAATCGGCTCACACAGCTTCATCGACACATTTGAGGATCAGATCGTTGGCCACAGCATCGGCGACGAGTTTGATGTCAACGTGACATTCCCTGCAGAGTACGGCGTGGCAGATCTTGCCGGCAAGCCTGCAGTATTCAAGGTAGCAGTTAAGGCTATCAAGACCAAGGAGCTTCCAGAGGTTGACGACGAGTTTGTAAGCGAGGTAGCTGATGACTGTGAGACAGTTGAGGCATATAAGGAGTCACTTAAGAAGCAGTTAGCTGAGAAGAAGGAGAAGGAGGCTAAGCAGGCTAAGGAAGATGCAGCAGTTAACAAGGTTGTTGAGTCTTCTACAGTTGAGATTTCAGACCTTCACATCCGCGACATGGTTAAGAACATGATCGATGAGATGGCTCAGAACCTTCAGCAGCAGGGTATCTCCATGGATATGTACCTTCAGTACACAGGTATGACCAACGAGCAGCTTGAGCAGCAGATGGCACCAAGAGCAGAGGATAGAATTAAGTCAAGAGAGGTTCTTGAGGCAGTTGCAGTTGCTGAGAACATCACAGTATCTGACGAGGAGTTAGACGCTAAGTTTGCAGAAATCGGCTCACGTTACAACATGGAAGTTGAGAAGGTTAAGAGCGCACTTGGCGAGGCTGGTGCTAAGAGCGTAGCTGAGGACGTTAAGGTTTCCAAGGCTGTAGAGCTCATCGCAGACAGCGCAGTGGAGAAGTAATAAAACTCCACAGAACAGGAGGGTTTTATGTCATTAGTTCCATATGTCATTGAGCAGACCGGTCACGGCGAGCGCTCATATGATATCTATTCAAGATTACTCAAGGACAGAATCATTTTCCTCGGTGAGGAGGTTAACGACGTTACCGCTTCCATCATCGTGGCCGAGCTTCTGTTTTTGGAGGCTGAGGATCCCGACAAGGATATAAGCCTGTATATCAACAGCCCGGGCGGTTCAGTTACCGCTGGTATGGCTATCTATGACACGATGCAGTACATCAAGTGTGATGTGTCAACCATCTGCATCGGCATGGCAGCCAGCATGGGCGCATTCCTTCTTGCAGGCGGTAAGAAGGGCAAGCGTTACGCGCTTCCAAACTCTGAGATCATGATTCACCAGCCTTCAGGCGGTGCTAGAGGTCAGGCTACAGAGATTCGCATCGTAGCTGAGCAGATCTTAAAGACCAAGGAGCAGTTAAACCGCATCCTTGCAGAGAACTGCGGACAGGATATTGCTAAGGTTGCCGAGGATACAGAGCGCGACAACTACATGACAGCTAACGAGGCTTTAGAGTATGGTCTCATCGACGCAGTCATGACTAACAGACAGTAATAATATTTCTATGATATGCGACATATGTTTAAACATAAGTCGCATATCTATTATCAAGTATCTGCTTGACTTTTGTAATAACTATTTGGAGAAAATATGGCTAATAAGATCAATGTTAACGGCGAAGAGTACTGCAGCTTCTGCGGCAAGCCTAAGAGACGTGTTAAACAGCTTATAACAGGACAGCCCGGCGTCTATATCTGCAACGAATGTGTACATTTGTGCATGGATATAATAAGCGAGGGCGCTGAGTTCGAGGAGATTGGTGGCTTAAACCTTTTAAAGCCCGCGCAGATTAAGGCGCATCTGGACGAATATGTCGTAGGTCAGGATGAGGCTAAGGTCACACTTTCAGTCGCTGTTTACAATCACTACAAGAGAATAATGCGCCGCGTGGACGATGTGGAGCTCCAGAAGAGCAATGTTTTGCTTCTCGGACCTACAGGCTGCGGTAAGACATTTCTCGCACAATCACTGGCTAAGATACTTAATGTTCCATTTGCCATCGCAGACGCCACAACCCTCACAGAGGCTGGCTATGTCGGCGAGGATGTTGAGAACATTCTGCTCAAGCTTATCCAGGCAGCTGACTATGATATCGAGCGTGCCCAGATGGGCATTATCTATATAGACGAGATTGACAAGATCGCCAAGAAGGGCGAGAACGTTTCCATCACCAGAGATGTCTCAGGAGAGGGCGTTCAGCAGGCACTTCTCAAGATTCTCGAGGGAACAGTGGCTTCAGTTCCACCACAGGGCGGACGCAAGCACCCTCAGCAGGAGATGATCACAATCGACACAACCAATATTCTGTTTGTCTGCGGCGGTGCTTTTGATGGCCTTGAGAAGATCATCGAGAGACGTGAGGGCAAGAAGAACATAGGATTCAACTCGACAGTCACAGCCAAGGTTGACAAAAACACAGGAGAGCTGTTTAAGGACGTACTTCCTGAGGATCTGGTCAAGTTTGGCATCATTCCGGAGTTTATCGGCCGTGTGCCAGTCGTGTGCGCGCTTGATCTGCTTGACAGGGATGCGCTTCTGTCCATTCTCACAACGCCTAAGAATGCGCTGGTTAAGCAGTATGAGGCGCTTATGGCCCTCGACGATGTCAAGCTTGAGTTTACTCAGGACGCATTAGAGAGCATAGCGGATCTCTCGCTTGAGAGAAAAACAGGAGCCAGAGGACTTCGCTCAATCATTGAGAAGGTTATGATGAAGCCTATGTTTGACGCTCCTTCCGATCCTACGATCGGAGGCTGCACTATCACGAAGGAAGTGGTTGAGGGCACGGCTGACGCTGTGTATACATACCGCGACCCGAATGAAGTTGCCAAAAACGAGAGAGCCAGAGCTTTTGAGCAGACCCAGATAGAGGCTGCCCTTGTCTCAGGTAACAACTGATTATAACGACTTAGGGCTGCTGTATACCACAGCAGCCCTGCTTAAATTCAGAGGATTTATATATGAATAATAAGTTACTTCCATATATCACGCTTAATTCGCTCACGGTGTTTCCGGGAATCACAACCATTTTAGATGTGGACAGAAAACAGAGCATAGAGGCTAATCTGGCATTTGACAATTCGCCTAAGCAGGCTCTGTTTCTGATTAACGACCCGGGCAGCACGCGTGAAGATGATCCGAAGGTAAGCGATTTTTATAAATACTGCATGGTTGGCCGCGTGAACAGCCTGAACAACCTGGCAAATGGTGGCATTAGACTCACCATCGAGGGAATGCAGAGAGCCAGACTCCTAGGCTTTGACGGCGTTTTGGCAGAGTACGCAGACGACTACATGGACTTAATTCCAGACGAGGACACAGAGGACCCTGAGGAGATTAGAAACCTGAGGGAGGATTTAGAGACCACCCTCAGCTACATGGTTGAAAACCTCAACAAAAATGCCACGTCAAATGCTATATCAGCCCTGTTAAACAAGTCCGATGTGGAGACCGGGACCATGATGAATGCCGTGATTGCGAGGGTTCCATTTAACCCTGAGCAGAGATATGGCTTTATCACGAGGACAGGATTTACAGAGAGGCTTAAGTACCTTGTCGACACGCTGATGAATGACATATCGCACATTAAGGTTAAGGCAAACATCCGCGAGAAGGTGAAGCTTAAGATAGACAAAAACCAGCGCGACTATGTTCTTCGCGAGGAGATGAAGACCATTCAGGACGAGCTCGGCGAAGGTCAGGCTGCACAGAACCAGGAGCTTCGCGACAGAGCGGCAGCTCTTGATGCGCCAGAGGAGGTCATAACCCGCGTCAATAAGGAGATTGCCAGACTTGAGCAGATGCCTTTTGGAGGCCAGGAGGGCGTGGTTTTAAGAAATTACATTGAGGCGGTTCTCGACATGCCATGGAACAGGGTGACTGAGGAGAATAACGATATTGCCCACGCTGAAGAGATTTTAGAGGAGGACCACTACGGTCTTGAGAAGGTCAAGAACAGAGTCCTTGAGTATCTTGCGGTGAGAAACCTAAACGGCGGCAATGAGAGCACCATAATGTGCCTTGTGGGTCCTCCAGGAACCGGCAAGACAAGCATTGCCAAGAGTATCGCCAGAGCTCTCGGAAGAGAGTATGTAAGAATCAGTCTCGGCGGCGTTCACGACGAGGCAGAGATAAGAGGGCACAGAAAAACCTATGTGGGAGCCATGCCCGGACGTATCGCCAACGCCATCAAGATGGCGAAGGTTTCAAACCCTGTCATATTGCTTGATGAGCTCGATAAGCTCAGCGCCGACCACAGGGGTGACCCTGCAAGCGCGCTGCTTGAGGTGCTGGATTCTGAGCAGAATGTGGCCTTCAGGGATCATTTTATCGAGCTTCCAATAGACTTAAGCCGCGTAATATTTATAGCTACAGCCAACGACCCATCCACAATCCCCGGTCCGCTTCGCGACCGCGTGGAGATGATACAGGTGGAGAGCTACACAGCCAACGAGAAGATGCACATCGCGAGAAAATACCTCGTGGACAAGCAGATTAAGAAGCATGGCCTGACCTCGGACAACCTGACCATCACGGACGATGCGATAGATGCCATGATACATCTCTACACAAGAGAGGCGGGCGTCAGAGAATTAGAGCGAAAGATCGGCATGATCTGCCGCAAGGTCGCAAGGCGCATGCTTGAGAGCGACGTTGACAGTTACAGGATAACTAAGGACGAGCTCTACGATTACTTAGGCAAGGCGATATTTAAGGACGAGAAGCCGAAACTTAAGGACGAGGTGGGCATTGTCAGAGGCCTCGCATGGACGAGCGTGGGCGGAGATACGCTTGAAGTGGAGGTCAACGTCCTAAACGGACATGGAGACCTGACACTTACGGGCAAGCTCGGCGATGTCATGAAGGAATCGGCCCAGACTGCCTTAAGCTATGTCAGAAGCGTGGGGCCTGAATACAATGTGGACAGCGAATATTTCGACAAGCACGACATTCACCTGCACGTGCCGGAGGGCGCGGTTCCCAAGGATGGCCCAAGCGCAGGAATAACCATAGCCACAGCCATGCTAAGCGCAGTCACAGGTAAGCCTGTAAGGGGCGACGTTGCCATGACAGGAGAGGTTACGCTTAGAGGAAGGGTTCTTCCGATCGGAGGACTCAGAGAGAAGCTTCTCGCCGCCAACGTGGCAGGCATGAAGAGAGTTTTGGTGCCGGAGGCCAACGAGCCGGATGTGGCAGAGATTTCACAGGAGATAATCGGCGACATGGAGATCAGGTTCGTGTCAGAGATGAGTCAGGTTTTAGAGGGAGCAATGTTATGATAATCAAAAACGTTAATTTGGAGACCGTGTGCGGCATAACCAGCAAGCTTCCGGAAAACTCCGAGGCGGAGATAGCATTTGCAGGCAAGTCAAATGTCGGCAAGTCCTCCCTCATAAATGCTCTGATAAACAGGAAGGCGTACGCCAGAACCTCCTCAGAGCCCGGCAAAACCCAGACTGTCAACTTCTACAAGGTTTGCGGAAGGTTTGATATGGACGGTTTGGACAGAGAATTCTACTATGTCGACCTTCCTGGCTACGGCTACGCCAGGGTGTCTGCAGGCGAGCGCGAAAAGTGGGGCAAAATGATAGAAAACTATCTCCACACCTCGCCGAAGCTTAGATGCGTGTTTTTGTTGGTTGACATCAGACATGAACCATCCGCCAACGACAGACAGATGTTTGAGTGGATTGTGGCCAACGGTTTCAGACCGGTTGTCATAGGCACCAAGCTTGATAAAATCAACAGAAGTCAGATTGCCAAGCAGACTAAGCTTATAAGAACGGGACTTGGCATGGATAAAGAAGATATCTTCTTTGCATTTTCTGCGCAGAGCAAGCAGGGCAGGGAGGAGATCTGGAAATACATTGAGGGAGTGATTTCACAGTGAAATTAGCAATATTTTACGACCATGTGCTGGAGGCTTCCGAGCAGAGAGGATTAAGTGTCCGCGAGGTGTTAAAGCGGGCGAAGAGCTTTGGCTATGATGCGCTCGAGTGCAGCATGGAGAGCTTAAGCGCTAACCCGGAGCTCACAAGAGAGATGTTTGATTCTGTGGGCATGAGCGTTGCCGGAGTGTATAAGTATTTTAACTTAGGTAACGACCCGCTTGACGACGGTCCCGCAGGCCTTATAAACACCGCAGTCTACTATAGGGCGGACAGCATATTAGTTAACCCCGGGTTTGTAAGCCGCGAGGTGGACGAGAGAGCCATGACCAGAAGGGTTGGAAGCAGCCAGATGAGAAACATGGCATATGCCATGAAAAATATTGTTCAGTACGCCGCAAAGTGGGGGATTGAGGTGACCATGGAGGATTTGGACGACGCAGCTGCGCCCTATGCCTCAGACGTTCAGCTTGAGTGGTTTTTGCAGAATGTTCCTGGACTTAAGATATGCTTCGACACGGGCAATTTCATGTATGCAGATGTGGATGAGAGAGAGGCATTTATAAGGCTCAGAAACAATATCTGCCACCTTCATCTGAAGGACAGGGCACTTCACGGTGCGCCTGGTGAGGAGCCCAAGGTAAGCGTCACAGGCGTGAATATGTTTAGCGCCCCTGTGGGAAGCGGAATACTTCACATACGCGAGATATTAGAGGAGCTTAAGGCGATGGGCTATGATGGAACCCTGGGGGTTGAGCATTTTGGCGCGCCGGATATGCTTGGCTACATGGAGAAGTCAGCACAGTATGTGAGAAGAATATGGAATAGTTAAATGATAAAAAGAGCCTTCCCGCGTGGGAAGGCTCTTGTATTATAGTCTGTAGTAGCCGTTTCTAAGGCTTGTGAGATTCACGTTGTAATAAGGGTCTGAGTCCATGCGCGAGCCCCACTTCTCAAGAAGTCTGGCCTTCTCGCTCTCAAAGCGCTCCTTATTCTTATCGCTAAGATCTGAGCCTCGGGACTTGGATTCGTAGTGGTGCATTCTTACAAATGCATCGTAAACCACGAGGTATCCAGCGGAGCCAATCTTCAAACAGAGGTCGACATCGTTATATGCGACAACGAACTCCTCGTCGAGACCGCCGACCTTGTCCCACACACTTCTCTTAATCAGCATGCAGGCTGCGGTCACGCCGCTCATATCCTGGCTCACGATTGCCCTGCCAAGATAGCCCATATCGTCGGCGCCGTAGTGAAGGAATACATGGTGAGCAGCGTGCTCAACGCCTATCAAAACTCCGGCGTGCTGAACTGTGTCGTCTGCGTATAGAAGCTTCGGTCCTACAGCTCCCACATCATCCCTCATGCAGTAGCCCATCATGCTGGTGAATAGGTCGGGGCTTATAACCTCGGTGTCGTTGTTTAGAAGTAAGAGGTATTCGCCCTTGGCAAATGTTGCGCCGAAGTTGTTGATGGCAGAGTAGTTAAACTCCCTCTCCCAGGTCACAACGCGGATCTTGTCGCTTCTCTGCTCGAGAGTCCTGTAGTATTCGAAGGTCTCGGCATTCTCGCTGTTGTTCTCCACAACGATGATCTCGTAGTTTTTATATGTAATCCTCTCGAGAAGAGAGCTTACACAGCGCTCCAAATCATCCACATGGTCCTTGTTAGGAATGATTACAGATATCAGAGGCTCATTGTCAATGTGGAAATCCGTCCTGTACCAGCCCAGGTAATCTGCGCGGCTTACACATCCGGGAATACCCTTCCTGTCGTAGTAAGCCTGGATAGCCTTCACGCCTGCGTCAAAAGCGTAGGTCTTGGATGCGCCCGCCGCAGCTGTTGAGGCGCGGTGGCTTCTCCAGGAGTAGAGCATCTTCGGAATGTGATGTGTTTTTCTTGCCACGTCCGTGCAGCGAAGAATAAAATCGTGGTCCTGTGCGCCGTCGTATTCAGAATTAAACGGTCCGACCTGGTCGACTATGGACTTTCTCACCATAAACATATGGCAGATATAGTTGTTGCAGGTTAGGAGGTCAATGTTGAAGTCGGGCTTGAAGTTCGGGTCATAGTGCTTGCCGGTATCGTCGTCGAGCTTGTCCTCGTCGCAGTAGATGGCGTCGATTTCTGAGTTCTCGTTCATGGCGCTCACATATTCAAACAGAGCATTTGGCGCGATGTAATCGTCCTGATCCATGAGGGCAATCCACTCTCCGGTGGCAATCTTAAGGGCGACGTTGGTGTTGCCTGAGATGCCGCGGTTGTCGCGAAGTCTGGCGTTTACAATTCTTGAATCCTTCTTGGCATATGCGGAGAGCATTCTGGAGAGCTGCTCGTCTGTGCCTGTGCCGTTGGCAAGACATAACTGCCAGTTGCCGTAGGTCTGAGCCTTCACGGAGGCAATCATGGCCTTGATGTGCTCAGGCTTCGGATTATACACAGGGACGATGATGGAGATGAGAGGAGAGTAGCCAAGAGCTGTGTTTCTCTGGCTGTTAAGAGTCTTCTCATCAGCTGACTGCTTCTTATAGAAGTGTGCGTACTGCGTCTCTATGAAGAACTTGGTCTGCTTAAATGCCTGCTTCTTGTTGTCTGATTTTAAAAATGCCTTGAAGGCGTTTAAATTATCTCTAGCCTGCGTGTTAAATGCTCTCACATAGGCGTCTGCAGATGTGATGGTTTTGCTCACGGTGTCGGTCTCATCCTGGGCATCGCTCATCCTGATGGTTCCTGCCACGCTAAATTCTGCGTGGAAGCCCAAGCGGTTGTCGCTCGCTCCCTCTGCCATGGCTGCCACAACGTCAGGGCGCTCGATCAAAACAATACTGCCATCCTCAAGTGGTGAGCCGTCCTTGTTGGTGAGCTCAACCTTCAGGCGGTGTGTAACATTCTCGGGAACTGCCCAGCCGTTAACTGTGATAACTCCCTCCTTAATATCCACCTGATCAATATAATATTTCATATGTATACCTCTTTTCGGCTTGAAAATATTAAAAAATCTGATGTAAGTCTAGCATAAATGACAAACATTTGCAAACATTTAAAATAATGCTTGACACTTACGTAACGTAAGGGTTTATAGTGTAGCAAGTGAACAAAACCGAAAAGAGAGGTATACTACATGAAGGGAATTATTTTAGCAGGCGGCAGCGGCACAAGATTATATCCGCTGACCAGAGTTACATCCAAGCAGCTTTTGCCAATCTATGACAAGCCGATGATCTATTATCCGCTTTCAGTTCTCATGAATGCGGGCATCAGAGATATATTGATCATATCAACACCACAGGACACGCCAAGATTTAAGGATCTGCTGGCAGATGGTCACCAGTACGGCATCAACCTGTCATATGCGGTTCAGCCGTCACCTGACGGACTGGCTCAGGCGTTCATCATCGGAGCGGATTTCATAGGTGATGACACTGTTGCCATGGTGCTAGGCGACAATATTTTCGCAGGTCACGGACTTAACGACAGACTGAAGGCTGCGGTTGACAACGCAAATTCAGGCAAGGGCGCCACGGTTTTCGGCTACTATGTTGACGATCCTGAGCGCTTCGGAATTGTGGAGTTTGACAAAAACGGCAAGGCGATCTCCATCGAGGAGAAGCCTGTAAAGCCTAAGAGCAACTACTGTGTCACAGGTCTGTACTTCTACGACAACAGGGTTGTGGAGTATGCGAAGAATCTTAAGCCGTCGGCAAGAGGCGAGCTTGAGATCACGGACTTAAACCGCATTTACTTAGAGGATGGCACTCTCAATGTTGAGCTTCTGGGTCAGGGCTTTACATGGCTTGACACAGGAACACACGAGTCGTTAGTTGATGCCACCAACTTCGTCAAGACGGTTGAGACACATCAGCACAGAAAGATCGCCTGCCTGGAGGAGATTGCATACTTAAACGGCTGGATTGACCGTGAGCAGGTTATGGAGATCTACGAGGTTCTCAAAAAGAACCAGTACGGACAGTATTTAAAGGACGTCTTAGACGGCAAATATATTGACAAATAATATATTAGAAGGAGCAGCAATGAGCAAGATTACAGTTACCAAATGTGACATCGAGGGCTTATACGTTATCGAGCCCAAGGTATTCCCTGATGCAAGAGGATATTTTGTGGAGACCTACAACCAGAGGGATTTTGAGGAAGAGGGACTTAACATGGTGTTCGTTCAGGACAATCAGTCCATGTCCAAGAAGGGCGTGCTTAGAGGCCTTCACTTCCAGAAGGAGTTCCCACAGGGCAAGCTTGTAAGAGTTATCCGCGGCGCTGTTTTTGATGTCGCAGTTGACTACAGACCTGGCAGCAAGACCTACGGACAGTGGTTTGGCGTGGAGCTTACCGCAGAGAATAAGAAGCAGTTCTATATAAGCGAGGGCTTCGCACACGGCTTCATCGTTCTCTCAGACGAGGCAGAGTTCTGCTACAAGGTTACAGACTTCTATCATCCGGGGGATGAGGGCGGTCTGGCGTGGAACGACCCTAAGATCGGCATCACATGGCCGGGCGTTAAGGGTGAATACAACGGCACACCAAGCGCAGAGGGCTACACCATGGAGGATGGCACACCTCTGACACTGTCTGACAAGGATCAGAAGTGGCCTGGTTTATAATATTTGGCTAGAAGATATATTAAGGAGAACGATATGACAATTATAGTTACCGGCGGCGCCGGATTCATCGGAAGCAATTTTGTATTTCACATGTTAAACAAGTACCCTGACTACAGAATCATCTGTCTGGATAAGCTCACATACGCAGGAAACTTAAGCACACTCGCGCCTGTTATGGACAATCCAAACTTCAGATTCGTGAAGGCAGACATCTGCAACAGGGAGGCTGTTTACAAGTTATTCGAGGAGGAGCACCCTGACATCGTGGTCAACTTTGCAGCAGAGTCCCACGTTGACCGCTCAATCGAGGACCCAGGCATCTTCCTTCAGACCAACATCATGGGAACCGCAACACTTATGGACGCCTGCCGCAAGTACGGCATCACAAGATACCATCAGGTGAGCACGGACGAGGTGTACGGAGATCTGCCTCTCGACAGACCTGACCTCTTCTTCACAGAGGAGACACCTATCCACACAAGCAGCCCTTATTCATCATCCAAGGCATCAGCAGACCTTCTCGTTATGGCATATAACAGAACCTACGGCCTGCCTGTGACCATCAGCCGCTGCTCAAACAACTACGGACCATATCACTTCCCGGAGAAGCTCATCCCTCTTATGATCGCCAACGCATTAAATGACAAGCCACTTCCTGTTTACGGCGAGGGCTTAAATGTTCGCGACTGGCTCTATGTTGAGGACCACTGTAAGGCCATCGATTTAATCATCCACAAGGGAAGAGTTGGAGAAGTTTACAACATCGGCGGACACAACGAGATGAAGAATATCGACATTGTCAAGCTTATCTGCAAGTATCTGGGCAAGCCTGAGAGCCTCATCGTTCACGTCGGAGACCGCAAGGGCCACGACATGAGATACGCAATCGACCCTACCAAGATCCACAACGAGCTGGGCTGGCTTCCGGAGACGAAGTTCGCAGACGGCATCGTGAAGACCATCGAGTGGTATTTAAACAACAGAGAGTGGTGGGAGACCATCATCTCAGGAGAGTATCAGAACTATTATGACAAGATGTACAGCAATCGCTAGGAGGTACGCATGAGAGTATTAGTTACAGGTGTCAACGGCCAGCTAGGCCACGACGTTGTAAATGAGCTTGTTAAGCGCGGTTTTGAGGCTACGGGAAGCGATATCACACCTGAGTATGCAGGCGCAGCTGACGCAAGCGCTGTCACAACGGCTAAATACATCCAGATGGACATAACCGACGAGGGAGAGGTCAGAGCCAGAACCATCTATGACCAGCCTGAGGCCATCATCCACTGCGCAGCGTGGACAGCAGTCGACGCCGCTGAGGAGCCTGAAAACCTCGGCAAGGTTAAGGCAGTAAACTTCGTGGGAACGAAGAATCTTGCGAAGGTTGCATCAGACCTCGACATCCCGATTATGTACATATCCACGGACTACGTGTTTGACGGCCAGGGCGAGAAGCCATGGGAGCCTGACTGCACGGACTACGCACCTCTCAATGTCTACGGCAATACCAAGCTCATGGGCGAGAGAACCATCACAGCAAACACTGACAAGTTCTTCATCGTGAGAATCGCCTGGGTTTTCGGCGTCAACGGCAAGAATTTCATCAAGACTATGTTAAATGTGGGCAAGACACACGACACAGTCCGCGTGGTTAACGACCAGATTGGAACTCCAACCTACACATTTGACTTAGCACGCCTCTTAGTGGACATGATCCAGACCGACAAATACGGCTACTATCACGCCACCAACGAGGGCGGATATATAAGCTGGTACGACTTCACCTGCGAGATCTACAAGCAGGCCGGCATGGACACGAAGGTGGTTCCTGTGACCACAGCAGAGTACGGCTTAAGCAAGGCTGCGAGACCATTCAACTCAAGACTTGACAAGTCCAAGCTTGCAGAGGCTGGATTTACTCCACTCCCTACATGGCAGGATGCACTTAACCGCTATCTGAAGGAGATAGGAGAGATATAGTAACTAAGCCCTGTGAAAAACAGGGCTTTTACTGCCTAAAATGGCATTTTGATATATCTGACTATGTGATATTATGTCAAACGACCAATGATTATGACAAGCATTTATATGCAGAGGGAGAGAATTATGAAGAGAAGAACACTTATGGTTTTGGCGGCGGCCCTGATGTTTTTTTCAGGCTGTGCGAGACGTACTTACACACCGGCACCTGTGGTTGATCCAGTGGTTAATCCTGTTGTCGAGGAGGTTATATACAACGTGACATCATCTAAGATGTTTGACGGCACGGGAGCCACGCTTCAGACAGACACATATGTTTATGAGAACGGCGCGGTTACCATAACAACAGCGCACCACGACACAGGGGAATACACAGCGACCAGATATACATTCAATGACGCAGGAGAGCTGTCACAGTACGCTTACAGCGATGACGGTTCAACATGGGATGTTGTCTACGACATTTACTACAACGATGTTGACAAGTACTACTACGGCTACGCAGAGTATGTTAACGGTGTTGCTGAGGCCGACTATGTTTATGTCTCATATCCGACTAACGGGACCATGGCGCTCGATTTCTATGAAAATGATGTGCAGTCCACAACATATGAATATGTCGCCGACTACAGCGGATGGTATTATCTGACATATGCGGCTGATCACACAACAGGTCTTGGCTACACATACACAAACAGCTATGACGCCACAGGCTACATAACAGGGGCGACCATCACATCATCTGACGGCTACGAATCATACGTTATGGATTACTATTACGAATAGTTTTAAGGCTTAGGAGAGGGCATTGATTGCCCTCTCTTTTTGTGCCATTAAGTTGCACAAACTTAAACGATTTCGTGGTGCTTTTTGCCCTCTAAGCCCTCCAAAACTTGGCTATTATGTACATTGAAAAGGGTCAAATGCCCATTTATAATGGTAAATAGCGTAAAGGTACGTACAAATGTCCCAATTAGTTGCACAGTTGTTGCACAAGGGATTAAGGAGGCTTATGATGAGGAAGGGTTTTAAAAATGCTCTATGTGCGGTTCTCACCGTGGCCATGGCTGTTCCATGCGTGGATTACGGTCTGGTTGCAAGAGCAGCGAGTTTGAGCGTGGGAGACGACGTGATAGTTAACGGCGATTTCTCCACAGATATCTGGGATAGCAGCGGAACATGGTCTGTTGGCAGTTTTTCAGATGCCACACTTAACACGGAGGCATGCTGGGTAACAAAAGATACGGCGCTTCACATGTACACGGAGGGCGGAGGAACAGAGTTCACCCTGTCACAGTCCGTGGAGTTGGACGCAGGCACATACACATTTGCGGCTGATATTATTGGCTCCGGCTTCTCGGTTTCTGCAGCCGTAGGTTCAGATACAGGAAGCTCACACGCAGTCAGCAGTGAAAGCGCATACACAGAGGTCAGCGACTCATTTACAGTTAGCTCTGAGGGAACATACACCTTCTATCTGTACATAACAGACACATCTGCGGGGGCGTGGGGATATATTGACGACGTGAGCCTCACACTTACAACCGCAGCATCCACCTCCACAACTACAGAATCTACAGCGGTTCTGGCGGATATCGCAGTTGACAAGGTGTCAAACCTCAACGACGATTTTATAATGGGCGTGGATATTTCTTCATACATATCAGAACTCGAATCAGGGGTTACATATTCATACACATATGGTAATCAGACTATCACAGTTGATGAGAACAGCCCTGAAAACATGATTAAGATACTGGCGCTTGGCGGCGTCAACTACATAAGAGTGCGCGTCTGGGTTGACCCTGCTGACTCTGACGGCAAAAGCTACGGCGGCGGTCACAACGATGTGGCAACAGCTGTGAAGATTGCCCAGGCAATCGTGGCTTCGGGCTACAAGGACAGCGTGAAAATGCTTGTGGACTTCCACTACTCAGACTTCTGGACAGACCCTGGCAAGCAGTATGTTCCGAAGGCGTGGAGTTCATATACCACAGACCAGAAGGCGACTGCGGTTGGTGAGTTTACAAAATCAGCTCTTAATTCAATCATGGCGACAGGCGTAACGGTTGGAATGGTTCAGATAGGAAACGAGACCACAACAGGCATCTGCGGCGAGACCTACTCAGACTGGAGCGGCATGGCCAAGATATTTAACGCCGGCGCTGCTGCTGTCAGGGAGATTGATAAGGATATTCTTATTGCGGTACATTTCACAAACCCTGAGAAGACTTCAACCATCGAGGGGCTTGCAGACAGCTTAAACAACTACAGCGTGGACTACGATGTTTTTGCGACATCATATTATCCATACTGGCACGGAAGCCTGTCAAACCTCACAACCATACTCACATATGTTTCAAACACCTATGGCAAGAAGGTTATGGTTGCGGAGACCAGCTATGCCAACACCATGGACGACACAGACGGACATGGCAACACCATCAGCGAGAGCTCAGATGTGGGCGATTACTGTTCATATTCCTTCACGGTTCAGGGACAGGCCAGAGAGTGGGCAACTATAGTTGACGCGGTAAATGATGTAAACACAAACATGGGCGTCACAGGAAGCTCGGCTGATTTTGACAGTACCTACGGTATCGGCGTATTCTACTGGGAGCCTGCGTGGATCACAGTTGGCGACACAACAGGACTTACAGGCACAGATTTTGATGAGAGATACGCCGCAAACCAGACTATCTGGGAGACCTACGGCTCAGGCTGGGCTTCAAGCTACTCAGGCGGATACGATTCAGACGCCGGCACATGGTACGGCGGAAGCGCGGTTGACAACCAGGCTCTGTTTGGCGCGGACGGAGTGGCACTTTCATCAATCCAGATGTTTAACTATGCGAGAACAGGCTCATATGTGGATGACAGCACAATAGGCGTTGAGAGCATAGATGTGGACAGCGATATAGAGATTGAGGCCGGAGAGAGCGTGACATTTCCTTCGACTGTCAGCGTCACATACACAGACGACAGCAAAGTTAGCGAGTCAGTTACATGGACAGGCGCATCTGCAGTCGACACAGACACTGTGGGAGAGTACGAGGTCACAGGTTATGTGACATTTTCTAAGACAGTGTCCACAGGCACATATGCGGGCCTTACGGGCGCGGATGTGAGCATCACAGTTACGGTTGTGCCCTACAACATGCTAAAGGATATAGATTCTGCAAACTACAGTTTTGAGAGCGGAAGCACGTCGGCTTTCTCCATCACAAACATGGACGTTAAATACGAGACAGCTAACGCTTATGATGGCAACTATTCACTCCACTGGTATCAGTCAAGCGCCACAACTGTGGGAACCACATACGGCGGCGCATCAGGAACGGGCATAGCGCTTGAGGCGGGAACCTACACCTTCGAGGCTATGGCGCAGGGCTATGCAGGAGACACAGTGACCATGTCAGCCACTGACGGAAGCAGCACTTTGGCTACAGGGGACGCCGAAACTCTTACAGGATGGCAGAGCTGGAAGACACCTTCTGTCACATTTACGCTCGACAGCGACACAACAGTTTACTTCTACATGGAGGTTGGCGTTTCAGACGGCGGCTGGGGCAATATCGACTGCTTAAAACTCTATGGAAATGTAGCAAGCACATACACAGTTTCAACATATTCCATGACAACCGGAGGCGTTACAGGTGTTGCAACCCTTACAGGCGGTGGGGCGTACAGCGAGGGAAGCTCTGTGACAGTCACAGCACCTGAGGTCGATGCTATGGAGTTTGCAGGCTGGTATGCTTACAGCGGCAGCTCATACACGGGAAGTGCCCTTAGCACGGATCTGGCTTACACATTTACAGTATCTGAAGATACGGCTCTTGCGGCAGTTTATGACGCATCAGGAAGCAGATGCATCACGGTTATAGACGGCGACTCACAGGAGAGCAGCTATTATGAGATAGGTACAGAGTTTAGCGTGACTGCCCAGTCAGAGGATGGCTTCGCATACTGGATCAACGACGCGGGCTCAATCATGAGCACCAGCGCCACATACACATTTACAGTTGTTTATGACAGAACAATCGAGGCTGTTTACGGCGACAGCGACACGGTTTTGGTAAACTTCATCTCTGGTTACGACCAGATTGTTGAGAGTTTACATGTGTCAAGTGTGAGCGCCATAACACTCCCTGACGGACCGGCTAAGACCGGCTATGACTTCGCGGGATGGTCACTTGACAAGAGCAATGTTCTCACAAGCGCAGAGCTTTCAGAGGCATTTGACGAGGCTTTGTCAGGGGACAAAATCTTAAATATCTACGCTATCTACACTGTAAGTTCAGACAAGGTTAGCATAACCATCATAAACGGCTCTGGCCAGGAGACAGAGGAGTACACGGTTAACGATGTGGTCAGCGCGGTGGCAGACGAGGTGGATGGACAGACATTCTCCTACTGGATGTCAGGAAGCACAATCCTTAGTTACAATTCAACATATAAATTCTTCGCATATGAGACCATGACCTTGACAGCGGTTTACGATGCTGATACAATCGAGGACGCTGCTACAGCTATAATAGCTGACGTTGTAGAAAACTCGGACGGAAGCGCTTCGTTCGTATCAATACTTAGCGCACCTTCTGACGCCTCAGAGGTTGTAATCGCAGGCATAATTGCAAGCAAGACAAGCAGCGATTTTGACGAGAGCAGTGCTGACTATGTCAGAGGACTGTCAACCACCTCGACAAGCATCAGATACACCTGGACATACGGATTTAGCACCTCAAGCACCATATATGTGAAGGCATATATGGTATATAAGGACGCGCAGGGCAATCTCCACACAGTTGTGGGAGATGTTGTAAGCCAGAACGAGAATTAAGGAGAGAACATGGTTAAGGAAGAGTACGTAACAGCTCAGATTGAGCTCACAGTTTTTGAAAATGAAGATATAATCGTAACCTCAGGCGGCAACGACACTCCTGTTCAGGGCGGAGGAAGTGACGCATGAGATTCGTTATACAGCGCGTAAAGCATGCCAGCGTGACGGTTGACGGCGAGGTTATAGGCAAGGTGGGCACGGGATTCATGGTGCTTATCGGAGTGTCAGGTAACGACACTGAGGCCATAGCGGACAAGATGGTTAAGAAGCTTTTGGGGCTTAGAATATTTGAGGACGGGGATGGCAAAACCAACCTAAGTCTCACGGATGTCGGAGGCGAGCTTCTTCTTATATCACAGTTTACCCTTTATGCGGACTGCAAGAAGGGCAACAGGCCATCATTTATAAGGGCCGGGGCGCCTGACATGGCTGAGGCAATGTACGAATACATTATAGGGAAGTGCCGCGAGAGCGGCATAGGAGTTGAGACGGGAAGCTTCGGCGCGGATATGAAGGTCGAGCTATTAAACGACGGACCGTTCACGGTTTTATTAGACTCCGACGAAATATGTTAATTAACGGGGGCTTTTGGCCCCCGTTTTGTTATCTTCTCCATATTTTCATATATTCTGCCTGGCGTATAAGCTCGTCTCGAAAATCCGGATGAGCAATGGAAATGAGCCTCTCGGCGCGCTCCCATGATGTTGTGCCCTCGAGGTTCACAACGCCGTACTCCGTGGCGATGTAGTAGACCTGGCTTCTGGGCGATGTGATGATCTCCCCGTTAAATGAGGGCACGATGCAGGAGTGCACGGTTCCGTCCTTGTCCGTGTAGGTGGAGTTTAAACATATGAATGCCTTGCCACCCTTGGAGATGGATGCGCCCTCTAGGAAGTCCAGCTGGCCGCCGCTTCCGGATATCTGGCGGTTTCCGATGCTCTCGGAGCTGACCTGACCGTAGAGATCTACGCACAGACAGCTGTTTATGGACACCATGTTGTCGATTTTGCCGATGAGCTCTGGAGTGTTCACATACTCCAGCGGATAGGCCTTAATTCCAGGGTTGTTATCCAACCAGTCGTAGAGCTCAGGCGAGCCTATGGCGAAGCCCAAAACACCCTTGCCACGGGCCTGATTCTTATATTTGTTGGTGAGCTTGCCCGCCTTAAACATGTCGAGATATGCGTCTCCGCAAAGCTCCGTGTGCATTCCCAGATCCTTAAGGTCTGACTCTGCAATCAGGCGCCCCACAGCGTCCGGCATGGAGCCCACACCTATCTGGATGGTGGATCGGTCGCGGATGTAGGAGATGATATTCTCCGCAATCCGGCGTTCAACCGCAGATATAGGTTTTCTGGGCTTGGCCTTAAACGGCTCGTGCTCGCCCTCTATGACGAAGTCCACATCGGAAATATGTACACAGTCGTCGTACCCTCCGCGCACATTCGGGAGGTGTTCGTTGATCTCTAAGATGACGACCTTCGCTTTCCTCAAAATATCCGCCGCAGTTCCCGTGTTTATGGAAAAACTGAAATATCCGTGCCTGTCCATGGGAGGCACAGCCATGACCGCCACATCCACGTCTAAGAAGAAGTGATAGTACGCTCCGAGATTGTGGAAAATCATGGGAGAGTAGTAGCACATTCCCTTGTCGCACAGCCTGCGCTCGTAGCTTGAGCAGTGCCATGTGTTGTACACAAAATGCTTCTTGTCAGGGTCACACTCTGCAATCTCTATAGGCCCGTCAAGCATGTTGCCGCGAACCTTCACGTCATGAAGCTCATCGCGCCTCTTAGCCAGCGCCCTGTCAAACAGAACGGGCTTGGCGGTGGCAGTTGAGTAGTCAACCCACATGCCGCTTTTTATAAGGGCAGCCGCCTCCTCAGGCGTCCTGAGCTTACTTCTGTATTCGCCGTAATAGTCCATAATACCCCCTAAAACATTAGTTTTCACGTTCGAAAAAATCCTGCCTTCATTATACAGTCTGAGGCGGTTTCACGCAACGATAAAAGGCAAAAATTTATATTTGCTTTATTGCATTTGATATATTTGTGTGCTATAATCCGACAACGTTTGCAAAACAAATGGAGAGTGGCATTATGCGCGATTTGACTAAGGGTAATCCCAGGTCCGTCATCATGGCATTTGCAGTGCCTGTAATGATTGGATATATGCTCCAGCTGTGCTACAGTCTGGCAGATACTAGAATAGTTTCAAGCCTCATAGGCGAGGAGGCTCTTAGCGCTGTGGGCGCCACCACCTCCCTCTCAGGCATGATCATAGGTTTCCTAAACGGCTTGACCAACGGCTTCGCGGTCATCGTCGCCAGATATTTTGGTGCGAAGGACTGGAAGAATCTCAAGAGAAGCGTGGCAGCGTCGCTGACCTGTGGTATAATTATATCAATAATTCTGACCACCGCCTGTCTTCTGGGACTAAACACAATACTTCACGTCTTAAATGTGCCCGAGAAGGTCTACGATATGGCGTACAGGTATATTTTCATAATATTTGCCGGAATGACCATGTCCATGCTCTACAACATAAGCGCGGCATTTCTAAGAGCCATCGGCGACACCATAACGCCCATGGTCTTCCTGTTCGTATCAGTTGTGTTAAATATTGGCGGTGACATATTCTGCATAAGAGTCCTGGACCTTGGCGTCAGGGGTGCTGCCATCGCGACGGTTGTCGCTCAGACCATAGCCTGCGTCGCCAGCCTCACATACATGATTAAGCGCTACGAGATACTCAGGGTTTCCCGTGAGGACTTCGATTTTGGCTCACACATGGTTAAGCTAATCCTCGGCGGAGGCTTGAGCATGGGCTTCATGAACTGTCTCGTAAACATCGGAAGCGTGTCGCTGCAAAGCGGCATCAACAACTTAGGACAGGAGTACATCGTAGCTCAGACAGCCGCAAGAAAACTTACAGAGGTCTACATGATGATGTTCTCCGTGCTGGGCCAGACCATGGCGTCCTACTGCAGCCAGAACTTCGGGGCAGGCCTCAAGGACCGCATCAGGGAGGGCTTAAAACAGGCTCTCATCATAGGCTTCATATGGTGCGGCCTGGTGGTTTTATGCACATATCTGACAGGGGACATTCTTATCAGACTTGTGTGCGGTGACATCTCTAAGACCAGCATTGACGCGGCTGTTTTATATCTGAAGGTGGACACGGTGCTCTACTGGGTGACCATGATCATATGCATACTTCGCAATTCCCTTCAGGGGCTCGGAGATCACGTGACGCCCATCGTTTCAAGCTCCATAGAGTGCGTCGGCAAGATATTAATAGTTATGTTTATGGTTCCAAGGCTTGAATACATGGGCGTCATACTTGCGGAACCAATTGTCTGGTGCGTAATGGTTATACCACTTATAATAATGATTTTGAAAAACCCCAGCGTGAGAGGGTTTAGAAAGGAGCAGGCATGAAGGTAGCGGTAAGGTATTACACAAAAACAGGAAACACCAAGAGGCTCGCAGAGAGCATCGCAGCGGTTTGCGGCGTTGAGGCTAAGCCCATAAGCATCCCTGTAAATGAGGAGGTTGACGTTTTATTCTTAGGCAATTCCTACTATGCATTTAACATTGACCCTGAGGTTAGGGACTTCGTGGCAGGACTTGATAAGAGCAAGGTCGGCAAAATCGTAAACTTCGGCTCAGCGGCAATGCTTAACTCAACATACAAAAAGGTTAAGGCAGTGGCTGACAAGGTTGGCATCCCCATGGACGAGAGGGAGTTTCACTGCAAGGGCGAATTCAAGGGAATTCACAAGGGCAGACCAAACGACGATGACGTGAAGGCGGCCGGGGAGTTTGCGAAGGGTATTATAGGTTAGATTGAAACCGTCACGTTTTGCGTGGCGGTTTTATTACATTCTCCTTGTCCCACAACATTTATAGTGGTAAGATGATTATATATTTTAGACGTGAAAATACATCAGAAGGGAGCGTATTATGAACGAGAGAGAGACACTTAAACAGTGGGTTGAGGAGTCGAATTACATCGTGTTTTTTGGCGGTGCGGGGGTGAGTACGGAGAGCAATATTCCGGATTTCAGGAGTACGGACGGTCTGTACAATCAGACATATGCGTATCCGCCGGAGACCATACTTAGCCACACATTTTACATGCGAAAAACCGAGGAGTTTTACAGGTTTTACAGGGATAAGATGCTCTATACGGACGCTAAGCCCAATAAGGCGCATCTGGCTCTGGCTAAGCTTGAGGAGGAGGGGAAGGTTCGCGCGGTGATCACGCAGAATATCGACGGGCTTCACCAGCAGGCTGGAAGCAAGGAGGTTCTAGAGCTTCACGGAAGCGTTCTCAGGAATTACTGCATGAAGTGCGGGAAGGCGGCGGACCTTAACGAGCTTATAAGGCACATGAACGAGAGCCCTGACGGGGTGCCCAGGTGCGACTGCGGCGGAATATTTAAGCCTGATGTGGTGCTCTATGAGGAGGGGCTTGACAGCAGCATTATAAGCAGGAGCGTGCACCATATCGCCAAAGCGGATATGTTGATTATAGGAGGAACCAGTCTGGCGGTTTACCCTGCGGCCGGGCTTATCGATTATTTTAACGGCAAGCATCTGGTGCTTATAAACAGGGATGCGACGGCCAGGGATACCCACGCGGACCTCGTGATAAGGGAGCCGATTGGGCAGGTTTTAGGAGAGTTTTTGGAGTAATATGTTATTTGGGCTAAATGATGTGACGGTGAGCCGTGGAGGCAGACAGATACTGTCGCATATCGATTTTTACATTCAGGGAACTGAGAAAATAGCACTTGTGGGACCAAATGGAGCGGGCAAATCCTCGCTCCTTTTGGTGCTTGCGGGGGAGCTAAATATTGACAGGGACGATAAGAGAAGCATGGAGGCCGTGACGACTAGCAGGAAGCTGACGGTCTCAATCGTCCACCAGACGGTGTTTGAGAACATTCATGAGACTGTCGGGGAGTATTTTGAGAGGGCGTATTTTGAGAAAAATGATACTCTTAGCGTCGACGAGCGGGACGGCTTTGACAAAAACCTAAGGCGCATGGACGGCGAAACCGACGAGAGGGAGAGGTTTCTGTTTGAGCTCGAGTGCGACAAAATGCTTTGCGGCTTTGGCTTTGACAAGACCGACAAAAACAGGGAGGTTGGAAGCTTCTCAGGGGGTCAGCAGACGAAGCTTGAGCTTATCGGGAAGCTTATGTGTAAGCCGGATGTGCTGCTTTTAGATGAGCCCACAAACCACCTGGATATGCAGTCCGTGGAGTGGTTAGAGGAGTATCTGAAGGCCTACAAGGGCGCGGTTGTTTTTGTGAGCCACGACCGCTTTTTCATCGACAGGGTGGCCGATGTCATATGTGAGGTGAGCGGCGGGCAGCTTAGCCGCTACCCCGGAAACTACACATCTTACAGGCAGGCGAAGGACAAAAACTACCAGATAGCGAAGAAAACCTATGACAGATACATGGAGGAGAAGCTAAGGCTTGAGGAGGTCATTAAGCGCTTCAAGAATAAGCCCACGAAGGCATCCATGGCCAGGGCCAAGAAGAAACAGCTAGAGAGGATGGGAGTGCCAAAGAATCCGGGGAGTCCTCCCGTGCACTACCACTTAGGGGATATTACCCCTGACATTGTGGGAGCCAAGTGGGTCTACGAGGCAGAGCATCTGAAGGTGGGCTACGATAAGGTTTTGTATGAGGCCGGGCTTCGCATCAGGCGTGGGCAGAAGATAGCAGTGCTCGGAGTCAATGGAAGCGGCAAAACCGCGCTTCTTAAAACTGTGGCGGGAAGAATTCCGCATAAGGGCGGCAAGAGCACGCTGGGAAACCAGATACTTCTTGGCTACTACGACCAGAAGAGCGGCGATGAAGTGCAGAATTCCACGGTGTTTGAACATTTCCACGCCCTGTTTCCGGGGATGCTAACCGCTGAGGTGTATTCGCATCTGGCGGGCTGGGGTTTTGACGGGGCGCAGGCAAACCAGAATGTGTCCACACTCTCGGGAGGCGAGAAGTCCAAGCTCATCATGGCAGAGCTTCTAAAGTCGAAGCCGAATTTCTTAGTTCTTGACGAGCCCACAAACCACATGGATATGGAGACCAAGGAGCTCATAGAGGAGGCATTTAACGCCTATAAGGGTACCATGCTTTTTGTGAGCCATGACAGATATTTTATCAGCCAGGTGGCGGATGCGCTTCTGATAATCGCCGACGGTCAGCTCTACTATTATCCCTTCGGCTATGAAAATTATCTGAGGAAGCGCCTAAGCCACGAGGAGGAGATAGTCCCGGGCGAGCTTAAGGCGGAGGATGCCGCCAGGATTGCGGCGCTTCGCGCGGTGCCAAAGCGGGAGTTTTTCCCTCTTCGGGAGGAATCCACAGAGAAGGCATATCACGACTGGAGAAGGCGCCTTATGGACGAGGAGCTTGAGAGGAGCATTGCCCGATTTGAGGAGAGGATGCTTGAGCTTACAACCATCGAGGGCTGGGAGGAAGCGGGAGAGGAGTTAGACAGCGCATATCTTATGTGGTACGACGAATATCTTAAGCTTCACGAGGAATAGTGTACACAAATGTTTCATAAATTTGGGCAGATTTTTTGTTGACGGATTTGTGGCTATAAACTATAATAAACTGGAACTGTGAAAACGGTTGCGCAACTCACAATGTTGCACAAAACTTATCTGGAGGAATGTCATGATAGCAGATGCGATTAGAAGTTTGATGGTTTATGGAATTAAGAGCGGACTGGTCTGTGAGGAGGATGTGGTTTACACATTTAACTCTCTCCTGGAGCTGTTTAAGTTAGACAGCGCAGAGGAGGCCACAGATATATTGGAGCCGGGGGCGACAGATGACTTAGAGTGTCCACAGCTCGAGCCTGTGCTTGATGAAATGCTTGACTACGCATTTGCAAACGGACTTATGGAGGACAACACAGTCACCTACAGGGATCTGTTTGACACGAAGATCATGGGAGTGCTCACAGCACCTCCAAGCACTGTGATAGAGAAGTTTAGAGCCGACTACGCGGACAGCGCGGAGAAGGCGACGGATAACTACTATGCATTTTCACAGGCGACCAACTATATCAGGAAGTACCGCGTAAGTAAGGACATGAGATGGAAGGCCGACACGCAGTACGGCGAGCTTGACATAACCATCAACCTCTCCAAGCCTGAGAAGGACCCGAAGGCCATCGCGGCTGCCGGCAAGACCAAGAGCGTCACATATCCCAAGTGCCAGCTCTGCTCTGAAAATGAGGGCTATGCCGGAAGACTTAACCATCCCGCCAGACAGAACCACAGGATAATTCCCATAACGATTGACGGCGGCAGATGGGGCTTTCAGTATTCGCCATATGTTTATTACAACGAGCACTGCATCGTGTTTAACGCTAAACACACGCCTATGAAGATCGACAGGAGCGCTTTCGTGAAGCTCTTCGACTTCGTGAGACAGTTCCCCCACTATTTTGTGGGCTCTAACGCAGACCTTCCGATTGTGGGTGGCTCGATTCTAAGCCACGAGCACTTCCAGGGCGGACATTACACATTTGCCATGGCGAAGGCTCCGATTGAGAAGAGTATAGTGGTTAAGGGATACGAGGACGTGGAGGCAGGAATTGTCAAATGGCCCATGAGCGTCATCCGCATCAGACATAGGGACAGTGAGAGGCTTGTGGATCTGGCAGACCACATATTAAATGTGTGGAGGGGATATACGGACGAGGCGGCGTTTATCTTTGCCGAGACCGATGGAACTCCTCACAACACCATCACCCCAATCGCCAGAAAAAACGGCGATGTGTATGAGCTCGATCTTGTGCTTAGAAACAATATAACGACTGAGGAGCATCCGCTTGGAGTTTACCACCCCCACGCCGAGCTTCACCACATCAAGAAGGAGAACATCGGACTTATCGAGGTTATGGGACTGGCGGTTCTTCCTAGCAGACTTAAGGGCGAGATGGAGAAACTGTCAGAGGCGCTTCTTGCAGGGCGCGATCTTAGAGCCGACGAGGTGCTCTCTAAGCACGCTGACTGGGCGGACATGATTAAGGAGAAGTACTCTGACATCAACGCGTCAAATGTGGATGACATTCTGAAAACAGAGATAGGCATAGTATTTATGAAGGTTCTTGAGCACGCGGGAGTTTATAAGAATGACGCCGCAGGCAGGGAAGCGTTTATGAGATTCGTAAATGTACTCTAATTTTTAATGCCACATTTATTGACGAAACATTTAAAAAATGCTATATTCTATGCGCCGAAGGTTTCGGCGCATATATTTTTGTACATAGGAGGCCTATTATGAATGAGAAGCGTTTATGCAGAAAGATGGACACACGCATGGTTTGCGGAGTTTGTTCAGGAATAGCTGATTATCTTAAGGCTGACGTGACAGTTGTCAGACTTATAACAGTGGGGCTTTCGCTGTTCACCAGCGGAGTAGGAGTGGCATTCTATTTCATAGCCGCATTTATAATGCCTGAGGGGGATAACTAATCAATCATTTGGAGGATCATATGGATATTTTATACAGAAGTACTAGAGGTCACAACGAGCCTGTCAAGGCTTCACAGGCTATCTTACAGGGCCTTGCTGTGGATGGAGGTCTCTTCGTTCCGGACAGACTTCCCGTTCTGGATGTGCCGGTAGCTTCACTTGCGGGCAAGGACTACAGAGAGATAGCATATATTGTAATGAAGCAGTTCCTTACAGACTTCACAGAGGAGGAGCTCAAGGCTTGTATCGCAGGCGCTTACGACGATAAGTTTGACACGAAGGAGTTAGTTCCTGTTGTCAAGGTTGACGGCGCATACCACTTGGAGTTATTCCACGGTGCAACCATCGCATTTAAGGATATGGCTCTCTCAATCCTTCCTCACTTCATGGTAACAGCTCTCAAGAAGAACCATGTGGACAAGGAGATTGTTATTCTCACAGCCACAAGCGGTGACACAGGTAAGGCAGCTCTTGCAGGATTTGCCAATGTTCCCGGAACACGCATCATCGTTTTCTATCCCAAGGACGGCGTAAGCAAGATCCAGGAGCTTCAGATGGTGACCCAGAAGGGCGACAACACAGCTGTTGTGGGCATCAAGGGCAACTTCGACGACGCTCAGACAGGCGTCAAGGAGATATTCTCTGATAAGGCCATGGGAGAGAAGATTGCCTCAGCAGGCTTCCAGTTCTCATCAGCCAACTCTATCAACATCGGACGTCTCGTTCCACAGGTTGTCTACTATGTTTACGCCTACGCGAAGCTCTTAGAGCGCGGCGAGATTGCAGACGGCGAGAAGATCAATGTTGTGGTTCCTACAGGTAACTTCGGCAACATCCTCGCAGCATTTTACGCTAAGAACATGGGCATCCCGATTGGCAAGCTCATCTGCGCTTCCAACGAAAATAAGGTCCTGTTCGACTTCTTCGAGACAGGCGTATATGATAAGAACCGTGAATTTAAGCTTACAAGCTCACCATCCATGGACATCTTGGTTTCTTCAAACTTAGAGAGACTTATCTACAAGATTGTGGGAGGTGACGCAGACAAGTGTGCAGCCCTCATGCAGGCCCTTAAGACAAATGGCAAGTATGAGATTGGCGCCTCTGAGAAGGCAGAGCTTAGCGACTTCGTGGGTGGTTATGCAACAGAGGAGCAGACAGCTCAGAGAATTCGCGAGGTTTACGAGAAGGAAGGCTATATCATGGACACACACACGGCTGTTGCCTCATATGTCTATGACAACTACCGCAAGACTACAGGCGATAACACCAAGACCGTTCTCGCTTCAACAGCTTCGCCGTACAAGTTCTTGACTGCAGTTCTCTCTGCAATCGACGAGCTTCCTGCTGAGATTGCAGATGACGAGTTTGCCAAGGTTGACAAGCTTAACGCTGTCAGCCATGTGGCTGTTCCGAAGGCGGTTGAGGAGCTTAGAAGCGCCCCTGTTCTTCACAAGAGAGTCTGCGCATCAGACGCCATGGCAGCTGAGGTTTTGGATATCTTAAACATTAAATAATCACAATATTAAACGCTCCGGCAGACTTGCCGGAGCGTTTTGATTCTTGTCTGTCACACCTTAAGTTCACATAAGAAGTTGAAAATGTCTGCGACTGTTCGCACCTCGTAGACCTCGTCGAGGGATGCCTCAGCGCTTCTAAGTATGGAATCGTCCTTATACCAGTGGCTTTTTTTGTCGGTGTTTAAGAGTATGGTTTTGCCGCGCCCTGCAGCCACCTTGTCGTGTATGCGTCGAAGGGGCTCCCTGCGGTAGCGCTTATAGTTGTTCTTCATGTCTCCAAGAATTAAGAAGACTGTGTCCTTAGACAGGTCCCCGAAGTATTCGCTGTTGAAGCTTTCGAAGGCGGAAGAGTAGTCGCTCACAGAATTCTTAGAGTCTGAGACTATCCTGTTAATGCAGTCCTTGACCGTGCGGTTTCTAACCTCCCCCGTGACCTTAGTGGTCTTGTCCGTGAAGTAGTAGATCTCCACGCCGCCGTGGAAAACCTCTCCAAGAGAGTGGAGAAAATGTATGAGGATGGTTGAAGCTGCTATGGTGGAGGGGGATATGTCTAACAGGCACACAATCCTTACCTTGCGGGGTTTCGGGTTTTTATAAATCAGCTCGACAGGAACCATGCCTGTCTTAAAAGCCTGTTTGACTGTGGCCTTGTAGTCGAATTGTGAGAGGCCGGGCTTTTTTAGGTTTCTGTTCACGCGGGCCTTGAATTTGTAGGAGTTTTCCCGTATGTAGCGCTCAATCTGATCCATGTCGTGCTTGGTGAGAAGCCTGATGTCCTTGGTGGTAAAATCCTCCGCCATGGGAACGCGGTTGTCCTCTAGCATCTGGTAGCGAAGCTTCTCCTCGTCAAGGCGGCGCTTTAATTCCTCCTCGTCCTCTTCCTCCCCTTCCTCTTCGCCGTTTTCCCCGCGCTCGCGGTTGCCGCTCATCTTAAATGTTGCGGATATCTCCAGGGACTTCCTGTTAAAATCGCTGGGGTCGTCAAGGGTTTTCTTACAGTAGGAGATGAAGCGGTTTATTTCGCCTATAAGCGTGTCGATGAGAGTTATCCTGTCCTCGTCGTCAAGCGTTTCATAGTAGCTTATATAGTCGTCGTAGAGGTTTAGAAAACCTGCGTGAATGAAGGGGGAGTAGTCACATATTCCCTCTAATAGCTCAAACTGCGCGAAGAAGCGCTCAGCCTTGAAGTTTGGAAGAGAGAAGTGAACCTTCTGGTCCTTGAGGGCGGTCTTTATGTTTTTGGAGATGAAAACGCTCCGGTTTTCCCCTGCGTGGCCATCCTTCTCCTTCTCGAGGCGCCTTATAAGTCTGGCGCTTGACTGCTTCTCGCTTAAAAAGAACCTGTCAAAAATCTCAGGAAAATGGTCCGCCTCATACTGCCTGTGGCAGAAAAACATCTGCATGTTCATGCACAGGGCGTCCTTATCTGCGATGTCGATATCCTCGAGGACGTTTAAAAATCCTAAGAGTTGGTCTGCGCTTAGCCTGTAGTGATATCTGTCCCTGAGCTCCATGAAAAAAGAGAGACACATATCCTCAAAATCTTCAGTTATTCTGTTTTGTGCCTCTGTGGTCATGATTACTCCTCGCCGTTAAAATACGCAGTGACGCACTCTACGTCCCCTTTGCTCTTAACTACAACGCCGACAGAATCTGTCAGGTCCTCCTTCTTAAACTCTGCGACATCCCCAAACTGCTCCATCAAAACCTTCGCCCAGTTGATGCCCTCGCTCACAGAAGGCTTCTGCTTGAGGTCGAGCTCTCGAAGCTCTAGTATGTTTTTGGCAACCTCCTCGGCAAAATGTGTGCTCACATTTGCCTTCATGCGGATGATGTCCGTAAGCTCTGCGAGAGTTTTGTTTGGCATGTACAGATAGAGGCAGCGCCTTCTCAGGGCGTCTGACAACTCTCTGGAGTTGTTGGATGTGAGAAATACCACAGGTATCTGGTCGGGAGGGCAGGTGACTGTCCTTCCAAGCTCCGGGATGGACATGGAGTATTCGCTCAGAAGCTCTAAGAGCGCGTACTCTGTCTCCTCGCTGGTCTTATCGATCTCGTCGAGCAGCAGAACGCATCTGCCGTGTCCGCTTATGGCGCGAAGGAGAGGGCGCTCGATGAGAAAGCTCTCGTCGTAGATATCCACCTCGTCGCGGATCTTCTTAGAGGCCTCGGCGATGCTTAAGTTTCCAGTGTCCTGCTTGATGGCGTTTTGAAGCGCAACAGTTGTGAGCATCTGGCGGGCGTAGTCATATTCGTACATGATGTCGCGGTTTGAGATGCCCTCATAGAACTGCACCCTGATTAGCGGAAGGTTAAGGGAAGCGGCAACTGCAGCTGCAAGCTGGGTTTTGCCGACACCAGGCTCTCCCTCTAACAGTATTGGCGCGTTTAACGCCATGGCATTTAAAACTGTATAGGCTATGCGGTCGTTGGCCACGTAGCCGTTTGAACTTAATAGTGTAAGTAATTCGTCCTTTTTCATCACATCAACTCCTAAATACTCTGCCGCAGACGGCAATTTGGACTAATTATATCGGAAAAATCCAGCATTTGCAATGTTTTATACCTCTACCCAAAAAGTTTATACTTTCGTTAGGTGGCTTTATATTGATAAAAGCGTATTTTTAAGTTATAATGTCACGGATTATTGATATTAAATGAAAGCGGGTTTATACATGAAATGGTTTGCTAAACTCGAGCGCAGGCTCGGCAAATTCGCCATCAGAAACCTCATGATGTATCTGATGGTTTTATATGTTATTGGAACGCTCATATTTGTGGCGGGCTATGAAAATGTGTACTACACATATCTGGCGCTTAATCCTGAGGCCATATTAAAGCGTGGGCAGGTCTGGAGAATTGTGACATTTCTCATGATGCCGCCGGGAGGCTCCAATGTTTTCTTTATGCTTATCAGTCTGTATGTCTACTGGAACCTGGGAAGCATAATCGAGAGGTACTGGGGCGCATTTAAGTTTAATGTCTACATGTTCACAGGAATCTTCGGAACGATACTTGCGACCTTCATAGTCTACTTTATCTATGGATCAGCCATCGTCCCGTCGCTTCTGTTTGTGGGGAATTCATATATCAATTTCTCGCTGTTTTTGGCATATGCGTTCACATTTCCTGACGCGCAGTTTCTGCTGTTTTTCATCATCCCTATCAAGGCGAAGATTCTTGGCTGGATAGAGATTTTAGTCTATGTGGTGATTTTTATCACGGGAACTCTCGCCGACAGGATAATGATTGTTGTGTCACTTATAAATGTCATCATTTTCTTCCTGGCTACCAGAAACTTTAACAGGTTTAAGCCCAGCGAGATTAAGAGAAGAAGAGATTTTAAGAAGAAGATTGCACATGCCTCCGGGGGAGGAGCCAGACATAAGTGCGCAATCTGCGGAAGAACTGACGAGGACGATCCGAACCTGACATTCAGGTTCTGTTCAAAGTGCGAGGGCAATTTTGAATATTGCCAGGACCATCTGTATACACACACTCACGTCACCAAGGAAGACGTCGAGCGTTTAAAAACAAAACACTAGGAGGCATATATGACAGAAAAGAAACCATTTATCACCAAGGAGGAGCTGGTGGAGGTAGTTAAGAAGTACCCCACACCTTTCCACATTTACGACGAGAAGGGCATTCGGGAAAATGCGAGACACCTTAAGAAGGCGTTCTCGTGGAATAAGGGCTACAAGGAGTATTTCGCTGTCAAGGCAACTCCCAATCCATATCTTTTAAAGATTCTTCAGGAGGAGGGCTGCGGCTGTGACTGTTCATCCCTCACAGAGCTCATGCTCTCACACGCTCTTGATTTTGGCGGAAGGGACATCATGTTTTCTTCTAACGCGACACCTGCAGAGGAGTATGTGTACGCCAGAAAAATCAACGCGACCATCAACCTCGACGACATCACACACATCGATTTCCTCGAGAAGAACGGCGGAATTCCTGAGACTATAAGCTGCCGTTACAACCCGGGCGGAACATTTAAGATCACCACGGATATCATGGATAACCCCGGGGATGCGAAGTACGGACTCACAACAGAGCAGATGTTTGAGGCGTTTAAGATACTTAAGGCCAAGGGCGTTAAGCATTTTGGAATTCATGCATTCCTCGCGTCAAACACACTCACAAA